>NZ_QKMJ01000005.1:0-325552 GCF_003208415.1 Pantoea sp. AG1095
AAATGGGGTTGGGTGGGCTGAGTCCGGTAGCGTACAGGACTCAGCATTACGCAGCGCTTTAACTAAACGGTCCAGGTTATGGGGTTCAGTTCATTCATGGCGACCTGCTAACTTTTAGCGATCTTTTCCGCCGCTTCCTGCAGCGCGCTGATCACGATCTCCAGCGCCTCATCCGAAATATCTTCCTGCGCCAGACGATGATTCAAGGTGTGTTTGATCAGATGAATCGCCTGTTCAACCTGCGGAATGCTGCGGTTATTCACCAGAATCGCCAGCGAGGTTAAGCGCTCGATAATCGCATTCACATTGTCACGATTCTCCGCCAGCAGCGCCTCGCCGCCTTCATTCAGCGCATAGGCTTTACGCGATGCCTGCGCATCGACCACGCGAATCGCATCCATCTCTTCGAGCAGCGTCAGGTTAGGATAGATAATGCCGGGGCTGGGTGAATATTCCCCTTTGGAGAGCTCTTCAACCGATTTGATCAGCTCATAGCCGTGCGCAGAGCTGATGGCGAGAAAGTGCAGCATTAACAAGCGGATATCGCTGGCATCCAGCATCCGCTCCCGACGCTTCTTGCGTGCGCCTGCACAGACGGTGCGCTGTGCGTGATCGGACTGCCATGGAAAATCCCGCTGCTGTTTCATTGCCTTCCTGAGCGCTAATTAAGGGAGGTTGATAGTAGTCTGCCACCTGGCAAAATTCAACACAGGCGGCAGCGCGCGCGGCGTTGGCGTTATTTCTGATGCCAATAAGCTACGGCGCGCACGAAATCGGTATGTGCACCGCGTCCCTGGGTGAAGTAATCGCTCAGCAGTTTCACCGCTTCGCCCTCGCCCGTCAGCCAGATGAAGTATTCAGTGGCGGGTAGCGCAATCTTATCCAGCTGCGCCGTTATTGATGCCAGGTTATCGGCCTGCATGGTGCCGCTGCCCAACCAGCTCACCTGCACATTTGGCAGATCACCGAGATAATCGCGGCCGGTGGCTTCATCGGCATAGGCCAGCAGGTGAATTTCCTGCGCCTGGATTTCGCGGTAACGACGTTTAAAGGCGGGCAGACCGGTCTCATCACAGACGTAAATCTGGCAGGCGTAATCCGCCGGGATCACCAACGAACCGCGCGGACCGCCCATCGCGATTCGATCGCCCACTTTGGCTTGGCTTGCCCAGCTGCTGGCAACGCCGCCGTCGTGGATGTAGAAATCGATGGTCAGAGAATCGACGCCGTTAAATTCCAGCGGCGTGTAATCACGCGCGGCAGGACGCACGCCATTCGGCCAAACGATGCCTTCATCGGTGATCTGCGGCAGCGCCAGCTCTGCACCGGCATGTTCCGGGAAGAACACTTTGATGTGATCGTCAAACGATGGCGAGTTGAAGCCGGCCAGATCGCTGCCGTTGAAAACAATGCGCCAGAATTCACCGGCAATCAGCGTCTTGCTGACCACGCTGATGTGGCGGAAACGCAGTTCATTGCGCACACGACGTGGCGCGCGTTCGGAAGGGTGAGTTTGCAAGTAGTGTCTCCCTAAAAGATAGTGAAAGTCATTCTCATCTGATGGGGAGAGAATAGTTATGATATATCTTCGACGCAATGCCGAAAAATGCTATTGGAAAATTGGCATGTTTAAACAGCGCGATAAATCGCGCCGCTACGATGAAGAGCAGTCAGTGATAAGGTGCAAATGACAAGCAGGAAGTGGAGCGGCGCAATTTATTGCGCAATACATAGATGCGTTTGACTGCCGAGACCGCGCTTAGATTGCAGCGGTCACGGATTTTAAAACCGGATTACGCTTGGTGATTGCCGCAGGTCACGAAACTGCCATCATCCTGGCTATGTTTCGGCAGCACATTGTCGCCCAGAATTTCATGCTGCGCACAATGCGTTTGATGCGGATGCAGTCCGCCCGGCGGTGAAAAAGGCTCAGCCATTTGTGCACTTGCCAGCGAAGAAAACGCTACAAGCGCTGTCATGAGGAACAACGGGAGAAGTCGCATAATTTTTTTGTCTGTTCACTATAGCGGCCCGAAATGGACCAGAAATGCAGGTGATTATCCAGCCTGATGTATGGCGGCTGGTGATTTACGCGGCCAATCAGGTTTCGATGAAGAATTTTACGCTCATTACGTCAATGAGTTTATAAAATCGTGCGGTTTGTCACGGTTTACCGCACGAATTATGCATTACTTATCCGTCACCGGAATATAGAAGGTGCCTTGCAGCAGATCGGGCGTGCTGTATTTCAGATCCAGCTTAAGTAAATCTTTGCCCGTACGGCGTGCCACGCCCAGCGCTGGCAAATGGTTGTAGTAAATCTCCGCGGTGAATGCGTTGATCTCTTCCGGCGCGCCGTGCCAGTCAATCTCCGCACACAAACCCCTCTCGCCGGTCCAGTTCTGCACGTTACGCGGCAGCACATCGGCGTATTGACTCTCCAGCGCCTGGAACAGGCTGATGTGTTGCTGGTCGGCAGAATGCACGCCCGGACTGAACTGAAAGCCCAGCCAGCCGCGGTTCACATGCTGACCGGCAAAAGCGATGAAATCGCGCGTATGCTGCGCCACCACATGATTTTGATGATCGATGTATTCCCCGAAACGGCATTCCCACTCAATCACTTCGCCACACAGCTGAATCTCCGGCTTCTGCGCCAGACGCGCATTGACCCACTCACGCTGCGTGGAGATGCGGCTGTGGAAATCCTTCATCAGCATTTCCGGAATGCGACGATAAGCACCCGGCGTCATCGAGAAGTGACTTTTAAACACACGGGTAAAATTCTGCTGATTATCAAAACCAAAGCGCACCGCAATATCGATCAGCGGCATGCTGGTCAGACGCAGCGCCATCGCCGCCATGGTCAGACGACGTTTGCGCGTGTAGGACGCCAGCGTTTGTCCGGTCATCTCTTTGAACATGCGCTGCATGTGCCATTTGGAGTAACCGGATTTCAGGGTAATCAGATCGATGTTGAGCTCGTCGGTCAGGTTCGCTTCTATCCAGTCCACCAGATCGTTGATGTACTGTTTTTTTACATTCAGGCTGAGCATGATTTTGATAGTCGAATGAGGTGGTTAACGTCATGAATTTGCGTTATTCGTCACATAAATATAACAAAAACGTATTACCAACGTAAGGAAGAGTAAAGGTAGCGCAACGGGAAAAGCATTAATTGCTTAGGTTACTAACGTTTTTATCGCGCACGAAAAGAAAAAGGTCGTCACGAATGACGACCTTACGGTGATATCAACTGCTTGAAGCGGTGCGCGGGCTCAGTGCGAACGCATGCCCGCTGCCGTCATCATCATACGAAACAGTGATGCCACCACACCGAGTGCCAGCACGCTTGCGCCGTAAATGACTACCAGCCACATCACCTGCTTCCACCACGGAATCTTCGTTTCAGAGTGAGTTTTCATGTTGCTGACCTCGGTTTTCATATCAATGGTATCCTTCGTCGGCTTTGATTTTTCCGCGGAACACGTAGTAACTCCAGAAGGTGTAACCCAGAATTACCGGAATAATCAGCAGGCCGCCCACCAGCATAAACGCCTGGCTGCTCGCCGGAGACGCCGCCTGCCAGATGGTGATTGACGGTGGAATGATGTTCGGCCAGATGCTGATACCGAGGCCCGAGAAGCCAAGGAAAATCAGCGCCAATGTCAGGATGAACGGCGAGTAATGCGCTTCACGTTTGATGGCGCGCACAATCCCCCACGAACACAGCACCACCAGTACCGGAACCGGCAGGAACCAGAACAGGTTCGGACGCGAGAACCAGCGCTGCGCGATATCCGCGTGCGTCAGCGGCGTCCAGATACTGATAATGCCCACCACCAGCAGCAACGTCAGCGTCAGCGGCGTCGCCAGCGCAGACATTTTACGGTGCAGATCGTGTTCGGTTTTCATGATCAGCCAGGTACAACCCAGCAGTGCATAGGCGATGACCAGACCGACGCCGCAGAACAGCGGGAACGGCGCTAACCAGCTCATCGCTGAACCCGCATATTCACGGCCCACCACCGGGAAACCATTCAGAATAGCGCCCACGGCCACGCCCTGACTGAAGGTGGCCAGCAGTGAACCGGCAATGAATGACTTATCCCAGAATGCACGGTGTTCTAGCGTGGCTTTAAAGCGGAACTCAAACGCTACGCCACGGAAGATCAGGCCAATCAGCATCGCCGTCAAAGGAATCGACAGCGCATCCAGCAGCACCGAGTAGGCCAGCGGGAACGCGCCATACAGCGCCGCGCCGCCCAGCACCAGCCAGGTTTCGTTGCCATCCCAAACCGGGGCAACGGTATTAACCATCATGTCGCGTTCAATGGGATCTTTATTGAACGGCAACAGCAAGCCAATGCCGAGATCGAAACCATCCATCACGATGTACATCAAGGTGCCAAACACGATGATGGCAAACCAGATAATTGAAAAGTCGATCATCTTAGTGCTCCCCACTCTTTTCGCTATGGGTTTTGGCCGCCGACAACGGACGCGCTGGCGTGTGATGCTGACCCGGGCCACCGTGATCAACCTCTTTACCTTCGCCGGTCACCGGACCCTCTTTGATCAGACGCATCATGTAGAGGTAACCGACACCAAACACCGACGAGTAGACCAGAATGAACGCCAGCAGGCTGATGCTCATGTGCATATCGCCATGCGCCGAGACCGCATCAATGGTGCGCTGCACGCCATATACTACCCACGGCTGACGCCCAATCTCGGTGGTAAACCAACCGGCCAGAATGGCGATCAAACCCGATGGCCCCATCAGCAGCGTGAACCACAGGAACGGACGCGAGTGATACAAACGGCCTTTGAAACGCAGCCACAAAGACACCACGCCGAGCGTAATCATCAGCAGGCCCAGCGCCACCATCACGCGGAATGACCAGAAGATAATGGTGGAGTTTGGACGGTCCTCTTTCGGGAAGCTCTTCAGCGCAGGGATTTGCTTCTCCAGGCTGTGCGTCAGAATCAGGCTGCCGAGGTACGGGATTTCCAGTGCGTACTTGGTGCGCTCCTGCTCCATATCCGGCACACCGAACAGAATCAGCGGCGTGGCTTCACCCGGCTTGTTTTCCCAGTGTCCTTCAATTGCCGCGATTTTCGCAGGCTGATGCTCAAGGGTGTTCAGGCCGTGCGCATCACCGATCATCGCCTGAATCGGTGCCACGATCAGCGCCATCCACAGCGCCATCGAGAACATCTTACGAATCGCTGGATTGTCGTTACCGCGCAGTAAATGCCATGCGCCCGACGCGCCGACAAAGAAGGCGCTGGCCAGGAAGGCACCGACCGACATGTGGAACAAGCGATAAGGGAACGAGGGGTTGAAGATAATTTTCAGCCAATCTTCCGGTACCACGATGCCGTTCTGGATGATGTAGCCCTGCGGCGTATGCATCCAGCTGTTTGACGCCAGAATCCAGAAGGTGGAGAAGATGGTGCCGAGCGCGACCATGCAGGTTGCAAAGAAGTGCAAGCCTGGACCGACGCGGTTCCAGCCAAACAGCATCACGCCAAGGAAGCCCGCTTCAAGGAAGAAGGCGGTTAACACTTCATAGGTGAGCAGCGGGCCGGTGATACTGCCAGCAAACTGTGAGAAACCGCTCCAGTTAGTACCGAACTGGTACGCCATCACCAATCCGGATACCACGCCCATGCCGAAGTTAACGGCAAACGCTTTTGACCAGAAATGGTAGAGATCGCGATAGGTCTCGTTACGGGTTTTCAGCCACATCCCTTCAAGCACCGCCAGGAAACTGGCGAGACCGATGGTGATGGCTGGAAAGATAATATGGAAGGAAACAGTAAATGCGAACTGAATCCTGGCCAGATGAAAGGCGTCTAATCCAAACATTGCTTACCTCATTGCCACAAATTACACCGAATTTTTACTTATAATTAACAAGCAGAGCGCAGCGGTTATTTCGCCGTGCTTAAAGAAATGTCGCGCCAATGTAAAAGGAAGTGGTGCGAACAAAAAGATACAGGGGAAGACGGTAAAACTATAACAGTGTTTTTTGATTTCGATCATTGTTTTCAGCAGAAACTAATACTTTAAAAATCACGATGTTAAGGTTAAACACCCTCATTCATTGTGACAATATTGTTATTGTTTTCCGCCTATTCCCGCTGTGCTTATCAGGTAAGCACTTCATTTATTTATTTTTTAGTGCGAAGAAAAAATGGCGTTATTTACGGTAAATACGTTGAGCATGTAAATATTTCCGGACAGCGCAGAATGATCAGAATTGTTAATTAAAAGCTAATATTTTTAGAACAAAAAGATATATTTCTGCTGTTTATTAAACAGGTGATGTAAACGCAGTGACGTTAACCTACTGCGGCATGGTATTTGCCAGCGGCGACAAGCTGTGCTTTTTTAGAGCAGTAATCAACCAGTTAAACAGCGAAGGAGAGGTTATGGCCCGTCTTACTGCACAGGATTTCCCTCAGGAACTGCTCGAGCTTTACGATTACTACGCGCACGGCAAAATCAGCAAACGCGAATTTATCGCGATGGCGGCGAAATTCACCATCGCCGGCATGACCGGCGCCACGCTGCTCAGCGCCATGAGCCCCAATTATGCGCTGGCGCAGCAGGTGGAATTTACCGATCCGGCGATCAAACCGGAATACATTCACTATCCGTCACCGCAAGGTCACGGCGAGGTGCGCGGCTATCTGGTGCGACCGGCCAATGCATCCGGCAAAGTGCCTGCGGTGGTAGTGGTGCACGAGAATCGTGGCCTCAATCCCTACATCGAAGACGTGGCGCGACGGGTAGCGAAAGCCGGTTACATCGCGCTGGCACCCGATGGTTTGAGCTCGCTGGGCGGTTATCCGGGGAATGATGATGAAGGCAAAGTGATGCAGGCCAAAGTCGACCCCACCAAGTTGATGAATGACTTCTTCGCCGCGATTGATTTCATGATGCACCACGAAGAGGGCACCGGCAAAGTGGGTATCACCGGCTTCTGCTACGGCGGCGGCGTAGCCAATGCGGCGGCCGTCGCGTTCCCTGATTTGGCCTGCGCGGTACCGTTCTACGGCCGTCAGCCTAAAGCGGAAGATGTGCCGCGCATCAAAGCGCCGCTGTTGCTGCACTACGCCGCGCTGGATAAAGGCATCAACGAAGGTTGGCCAGCCTATGAAGAGGCGTTGAAAGCCAATCACAAAATCTATGAAGGCTATGTTTATCCCGGTGTGAATCATGGCTTCCACAATGATTCGACGCCGCGTTATGACAAAGCCGCCGCCGAATTAGCGTGGAGCCGCACGCTGGGTTGGTTTGAGAAGTATTTACGCGCTTGAGGGTGCGGCGGTCGCCATAAATGGCGGCCCTTCTCAATGCGCCTTCAAAATCCGATGCACATTGCTCTCCAGCCAATCCGCCAGTCCAGTCACCTGCCCTTCCACTTCGCGGCCTAACGACGTCAAACGATACTCAACGTGCGGTGGCACCACGTCATAGGCAATGCGTTCCACAAAACCATCCTCTTCCATATGGCGCAGCGTCTGCGCCAGCATACGTTCGCTGACGCCGCCAATCTTGCGGCGCAGCTCGCTAAAACGCAGGGTTTCTTCGCGCAGCGCCAGCAAAATCAGTACGCTCCAGCGGCTGGTAATGCGCTTCAAAACGTCGCGTGACGGGCAATTCACGTTAAGCAACTCACCGCGCGTAAATTTTACACTCAACTTTTCAGACATTTAACTCAGCTTCTCCAAACTAACAAATCTGTAAGTACTTACTAAAAGTTAGTTTATCGCTTAGGCTGTTTTCATACCAGTTCAAAAGGAGAACAACATGATTGCGATTACAGGTGCCACAGGCCAACTGGGCCGTCTGGTGATTAACGCGTTATTGAAAAAAGTGCCGGCTAGCGAAATCATTGCGGCGGTGCGTTCGCCCGAGAAAGCGGCCGATCTGCAGGCGCTGGGCGTAACGCTGCGAGCGGCGGATTACAGCCAACCGGAAACGCTGCAAAGCGCCTTTGCCGGTGTCGATAAACTGCTGCTGATCTCTTCCAGTGAAGTCGGCCAGCGTGAAGTGCAGCACAAGGCGGTGATCGATGCGGCAAAAGCCGCTGGCGTTGGCTTTATCGCCTACACCAGCTTACTGCATGCCGATACCTCGCCGTTGGGATTAGGCGTTGAGCATCGTGCGACTGAAGCCCAGTTGAAAGCCTCGGGCATTCCTTTCGCGCTGCTGCGTAACGGCTGGTACACCGAAAACTATGCCGCGAGTATTGCACCCGCGCTGGCGCATCATGCCTTTATTGGTGCGGTCGGCGAAGGTCGCATCGCTTCCGCGGCGCGCGCTGACTATGCGGCGGCAGCGGCCGAAGTGATCAGCCGTGACGATCAGGCGGGCAAGGTGTATGAACTGGCTGGCGACGACAGCTACACGCTGGCGCAGTTCAGCGCCGAGATTGCTAAACAGTCTGGCGAGCAAGTGGATTACATCAATCTGCCACAAGCCGAATTTGCCGCCGCGCTGAAAGGTGCCGGTTTGCCAGAGGGCTTGTCAGAGATGCTGGCAGATTCAGATGCCGGCGCCGAAAAAGGCGGTTTGTTTGACGATAGCCATACGCTAAGCAAACTGATTGGCCGCCCCACTACACCGTATGCGGACGTGATAAAGGCGGCTTTGCAGAAGTAAGGTGCGGCCTGATGCCCTCACCCCGGCCCTCTCCCTGTGGGAGAGGGAGACGCTGCCACATGTTAGCTCTATCGATTCCCTCTCCCTGTGGGAGAGTGAGGCGCTGCCACATGTTAACTCGATCGGTTCCCTCTCCCGCCTGCGGGAGAGGGTTAGGGTGAGGGAAATACAGCTCTATTTCCGCTGCGTTTGCCATAAATTGATCAAGCCCCCCCACGCTTTTCTGCGCAAATTTTAGCGATTTTCTTAAATACAGATATTTCTGTGCAGCTATTTAAACATCCATCCTAAAAGCCGCTTTCATTTCCTGAAATATAGTCCGTTGTAATCACTGAAAAATCATAAAAACTCCGGATCCATCGACATGATTTATTACGTTCATAGATAAATCGCATTGTTGTTTCGCCCGTTCAGAGCTCTATAATTTGTTCTTTACGCATTCAAGAATTTACCAGGAGGCTGCTATTAATACTAACCAACAGCAATATAACGCTTTCGAGGATCGACGCGCTGATGCTGAACTGGAGTATCAATATAATCCTCACGAGTTCGTTCGCGAAGGTATGCAGGATTCGGAGCCGGAACCCGAGCTGATTGAAGGTTTGCCCGCGCCGGATGCGCTGACGCCTGCCGATCGCTACATGGAACTGTTTGAGCAGGTACAGACATCGCACATATTTGCTGACAGCAAAACGTTTCCGGACTGCGCACCAAAATTCGATCCGCTGGATATTTTAATCCGTTTTCGTCGCCGTAAACGCGCAGCGGATTTTGATCTGGAAGCATTCGTGCACGAACATTTTTATTCACCTCAGGTGAATGAGAGTTTTTATGTTTCCAATCCAGATAAAACCTTAACCGAACATATTGACGATCTGTGGCCGGTGTTAACCAAAATGCCACAGCAACATTTAGCGCATTCTTCACTGCTGCCGTTGCCGAAACCTTACGTGGTGCCCGGCGGCCGATTTGGAGAAACCTATTACTGGGACTCCTACTTCAGCATGCTCGGCCTCGCCGATGCTGGACGCGACGATCTGCTGCGTCATATGGCGGATAACTTCGCCTGGCTGATTGATAACTACGGTCACGTGCCGAACGGCAACCGTACTTACTACCTCAGCCGTTCGCAGCCGCCGGTGTTTGCGCTGATGGTGGAACTGTTTGAAGAAGATGGCATTCGCGGCGCGAAACGCTATCTCGATCAGCTGATGAAAGAGTACCAGTTCTGGATGGACGGCGCGGGTGAGCTGATGCCGCATCAGGCCTATCGCCACGTGGTGCGCATGCCAGATGGTTCGCTGCTCAACCGTTACTGGGACGATCGCGACACGCCGCGCGATGAGTCGTGGCTGGAAGATATTGAAACCGCGAAGAAATCAGGTCGTCCGGCCAACGAGGTTTATCGCGATCTGCGTGCCGGTGCCGCATCGGGCTGGGATTACTCTTCACGCTGGCTGCGCGATCCGCAGCGTCTGGCGAGTATCCGCACCACGCAATTTATTCCGATCGATCTCAACGCGTTCCTCTACAAGCTGGAGCTGATGATTTCGACGCTGTCACATGCCAAAGGTGAAGAGCTCACGGCGCTGGCGTGGCAAAAAAAAGCCGATGCGCGTAAGCAGGCGATTCATCGCTATCTATGGGATAACACCGCCGGGGTGTACCGCGATTACGACTGGCGTCGCGAACGCTTTGGCGCCTTCACCGCTGCTGCGGTGGTGCCGCTGTTCCTCGGCCTCGCCTCGCCCGAGCAGGCGCACCTGCAGGCCGTTGCGCTGCGTCATCTGTTACTGACGCAAGGCGGCTTGTTAACCTCAATGGTGGAGAGCGGCGAACAATGGGATAAACCCAATGCCTGGGCGCCGTTGCAGTGGATGGCGGTGGTCGGTTTGAATCACTACGGTGAAGAGACGCTGGCGACAGAAATTGCCGTTAACTGGCTGAATACGGTAAATAATTTCTATTCACTGCATCATAAGCTGGTGGAGAAGTATGACATCAGCGGCGATCGCGCCCGTCCGGGTGGCGGCGGCGAATATCCGCTGCAGGACGGCTTCGGCTGGACTAATGGCGTCACCCGCAGATTGATGACCATGTATGGGCATTTGTTGGCGGATTGAGATCGGTGCGGCCTGATGCCCTCACCCTGACCCTCTCCCACAGGGAGAGGGAAACGCTGCCATATGTAAGCTCGTTCAGTCCCCTCTCCCGCCTGCGGGAGGGGGTTAGGGCGAGGGTAAAAGCTACCCCGCCAACCCAAAACCCTGCTTACCATTCTTCTTAATCTGATACATCGCCTCATCGGCCCGCGTCAGCGCTTCATCGAAGCTGTCGCGTTCCTGCACCTGCGCAATGCCAATTGACGCGCCAATCTGCGCATGTCCATTATCAATATCAAACGGCGTCAGCGCGGCATCCAGCACCGCCTGCATCATAATGCGCACTTTCGGATAGTCGATCAGGAACGGCATCAGCAGCACAAACTCGTCGCCGCCGAGTCGGCCAATCACCACGTTTGGCGGCACCACGTCGATGATGCGCTGGCTCAGCTGAATCAACACCTCATCACCACTGCGATGTCCCAAGGTATCGTTGACGTGTTTGAAGTTATCAAGATCGATAAACGCCACGCACAGCGGGCCCTGCGCTTTCATCCTGCTGAACTGCGTATTGAGCGCATGGCGATTAGTCAGTCCGGTTAGCGGATCGTGATGCGCCAGCGATGAGAGCTGCGCTTCGTACTGCTTCTCTTTGGTCATATCGATGTGCGTACCGGTGACTTTGAGCGGATTGCCCGCTGCGTCCCATTCTGTAACGCGTCCGCGATCCAGCACCCATTTAATGTTGTCGTTTTTGCCCAGCATGCGGTGCAGCGCTTCGTAATAAGGCGCGCGCCCTTCAATGTGATCGTAAAAGGCTTTGAGCACTTCGTCGGCGTCATCCGGATGCAGGCGTTCGCGCCACACATCGAACTGCGCTTTGGTCTCTTTCGGCTGAAAACCCAGCATCGCACCCCAGCGACGATTAAAAATCACCAGCTTGCCGCTGGGAATATCCAGCTGCCACAAACATAAACCGGTTCCATCCAGCGCTGCACTCAGCTTATTACGCGCGTCATGCGCTATACGCTTTAACCGCGCATTATGCTTTTTCAGGTTCTGAATCTGCTGACGCAGCGCTTCTTCTGACATGGTTGGCTGAAGGAGAGGAAATAAGCGCTATTTTGCCTGCCAGGAAGTTTCTGTAAATAAAACAAATGAAAAGCCGATTAGCAGCGGCAAATTGGAGAAACTTCAGGAGTTACGTCGAAAGTTTCCTGTCAAAACAGCTGACTTAACTTACTTAAGTACCAGCCTGTAGTAAGCCCCGCCTACATACGTAAGAAATTTCTTAAAAAGCATTTAATAACCGTTGAGCTTCGTGCCGCTGTGAAGGGGCACTGGCGCATTAAAGCGCAGCCAGAGGGCCGCACCGCCGCACGGCAGTGCCTAAAGCAGCAAAGAAAACTGAGAATCAATTCGTGGGCAAACGCATTTTTAGCATGATTTTTTTGTTGGGCTTTTGCCTGTCGGCCTGGAGCGCCACCACCTTAAAATTCACGCCGCGTTACGGTCTGGTTTCCCCTGAAGTGACGCTGAATGCAGAGGGACAGCAGTGGCTAAAACGTCATCCGGTGCTGCGCATCGGCGTATGGAGCCATACGTTACCGCCCTATTCGGTTGAATTCGAAGAGGACACCTTTGAAGGACTGTCCGCCGATTATCTGGCCATCATCGCGAAAACGCTGAATCGCCCGGTCGAAGTTAAGCGCTATAACACCCGTCTCGATCTGGTTAACGCGCTCAATAACAAGCAAGTCGATTTAATTCCTTACTACCCGCAGGCTGCTAATCATGAAACCAAACTGGCGCTGAGTATTCCCTATTCGCTGGCGCAAAGCGTGTTGATTAGCCGCCGCCAGGCAAAATTTGATCGTCAGCTGAATGACAGCCGCTATCGCCTGATGTACTACGGTGACGACGAACTGAAAGCGCTGCTGCATAAACGCTATCCCGAAGCCACATTAGCGCCCGCCTCACCGCCGCTCTGGGCCTATACCGATACCGCTTTCAATGAGGACATGGTTTTCTGGAGCAACTCCGCCACGCAGCGTTATTTGTCGCAGCGCGGCTTGCAGAACATCATTGAAGGCCATAGCACGCCTTACATGAATGATGTGGATGCGCGCTTTGCCGCCCGCGCGGACAATGCTGAGCTGATCGACGCCATTAATGAAATTCTTAAAAATATCCCGCTACGTAATGCCGTACAAATTGCCGAAGCCTGGGGGCTTGATTACCAGTCGGTGGTGAAGAATCATCCTTTGGACCTTAGCGAAGCCGAAGCAAAATGGCTGGCGGAGCACCGCGATATCACGGTGAATTACGACCCTACACATCTGCCTTTCACCTTTCTCGACAGCAAACAGCGTGTCGCCGGACTCAGCGTTGATTTGTTAAATCTCATCTCGCAACGCACCGGTATTCGTTTTCATTACAACCCAATGCGGGGCTTGAGCAACATGCGCGATGCGTTGGTTAATCAACGCGATTCCCTGATTGTGGTGAGTGACGGCGCGTCAAAGCAGAGCCCGCAGATTCAATACACGCGATCTTATGTCTATTCGCCTTGGGTGGTGATGACCCGCAGCGACAGTAACTGGCACAGTTTCGATGAGATGACAGGGAAACGCATCGGCATCTACGAGCGTTCTTATTATCGCTTTGATCTGCGTCGCCGCTGGCCAACCATCGATTTTAGTGAAAATGCGGTTTCGCTCGACTCCCTCGGGCAGCTGCAGGACAAAGAGGTTGACGGCTTTATCGTGCCCTACGAATCGGCGCAATATTTGCTGAATAACCACTTCAACGATCGCTTCAAAGTGGCGTTTGTCGCACCGTTGCCGATGTTTCGCATGGCGATGGCCACCAATGTGGCGGATGAGCATCTGAATTCCATCCTGAATAAAGCGCTGTCCGATATTCCGCAGCCAACCATGCAGTCACTGATGGAGCGCTGGATCAAGTACACGCCGCCCGCCACCAGCACGTCCTGGCAGAGCTATCGCAGTTACGTGCTGCGTATTGCTGCGGTGGCCGGCATTTGCCTGCTTTTTTTCCTGTGGCGCAACCATCTGCTGAAATCGTCGCTGGCGAGGCAGCGCCAGCACGAGCGTGAAATCAGTGACCAACTGCACACGATCGAAACCTTGTTAGAGGACGTGCGTAAAGCGAAGCGTGCGGCACTGCGCTCCAGCGAGGCGAAAAGTACTTTCCTTTCACATATGAGCCATGAAATCCGCACGCCGTTGGCGGCACTGATTGGCCTGTTGGAGATTGAACATTTAGGTCAGAGCGACGAAGCGCAGCGGCAAAAGAATATCGATTTGGCGTGGGAATCTTCTCGTTCACTGCTCTCGCTGGTCGGCGATATTCTCGACCTGGCGAAAATCGAATCCGGTCATTTCAGCATTCGCCACATGCCGATGTCACTGAGCGATGTGGTTTACGACACTGAAGCGCTATTCCGTCAGGTGGCGCTAAATAAAGGGCTGGCGCTCAATGTCATGCTGGATATCGATCAGGACAGCGTGCTGTTCGATCCCGTGGCGTTGAAGCAGATCCTGGCGAACCTGGTCAGCAATGCCATTAAGTTTACCGCGCGGGGTGAAGTTGAAGTGGCGCTTTACCAGGCAGATATCACTAAACCCGAATACGTACTGGAAGTCTGCGACAGTGGGGTGGGTCTCACGCCAGAACAGCAAAAGGCGATTTTCGAGCCCTTTGTTCAGGTGGATCAGGGCACTAATCGCGTCAGTGGCACCGGACTGGGTCTCAACATCTGTCGCCGTCTGGCGGTGATGCTGGGAACCGAGCTGCATGTAGAGAGCGAGCCCGATGAGGGCAGCGTGTTTATGCTGCGCTTCATCGCCCAGCCCGCCACGCTGACTGAAGCAGAAGCTGAGCCAGTTGATGACGTTGTGCACGCATCCTTAAGAATGCTGGTTGTGGATGACAACGCCACCAATCGCCTGCTGCTGGCACAACAGTTGCGTTACGCCGGGCATCATGTGTTGGTGGCAGAAGACGGTGAAACGGCGCTGGCACTGTGGCGCGAACATGACGTTGATCGTGTGATTACCGATTGCAATATGCCAGGCATGGATGGCTTTGAATTTACCCGCCAGTTACGTATTGAGGAGAAGCTAATGAATCGCCGCGCAGTCCCGATTTATGGCCTGACGGCGATGGCAGAAGAGCGTGTTGCACAACTCGCGACGCAGGCTGGCATGGATGGTTGCCTGTTTAAACCGCTGGAGCGCACCCAGCTGCTGCGAGTGGTCACTGGCAGCGCTGCCAGCAGTGTGCGCAATGAAACCCTGCTTACCCTGGAAAACCTCGCAGCCAATGATCCGCAAGCCTGGCGCGATCTGGTCACCACCGCTCAGCAGCAAAATGCGCGCGATCTTGCACAACTGGAGCAAGCTGCCATGGCGGAGGACTTCCCTGGTGCACACCACGCTGCACATCAATTACTTGGCAGCGCCAAATTACTGCGCGCTGAAAGCCTACAACAGAGTTGCCTCGCCGCCGAGCAGGCAGCCGAACAACGAGAGAGTGCGTTCCTGCAGCAGCTGATTCCCGCAGTCGCTACAGCAGTGGCCGAACTGGAAGCGATCTTCCTCCACGCACTAAAAAATAATCCTGATAATGAGGTGAAACCATGAAACAAGATGCAATCTGGCAGGTTGTCGTATTAGACGATCATCCCCTGATCGGCAAAGCAATTCAGTATCGTCTGGCGCAGGAAGCGCTGCTGGACCTGGCTGGCGCTTTTTCACAACGCCAGCAGCTGATGGCATTTCTACAGCGTCATTCAGTGGACGTGCTGGTGCTGGACTACATGCTTGGCGAGGACGAACTCGACGGCCTGCAGATGGTGAAACAGCTGCGCGCGCGATATCCCGATTTAAAAATCCTGATCTCCTCGGCAGTTGAAAAACCGGCAATAGTGCAACTGCTGTTAAAAGCGGGTGTGCATGGTTTTGTGGGTAAAAGTGAAGATCAGGAAGTGCTGATTTCCGCCCTGCATCAGGTATGCCGTAACAAGCGTTTTCTCACCGCCGATATGCTGCTGGAGATGGATAAGTTTCAGGAAAGCGATAGGGAAATGCATGACTATTTATTGCCGCGTCAAACTGGCGAAGATATCACGCTGCTGCTGCGCAATCTCAGCCCACGTGAGATCGAGGTGATCCGTTGCTATCTGGATGGATTAAGCATTACGCAAATCGCCGGAAAATATGCGCGCAGCCGTAAAACCATCAGCGGGCAAAAACAGACTGCACTGCGTAAATTGGGTCTGCGATCTGATTTGGAATTATTCAAATATAAAGAGCATTTCGGTGAAATTGTGCTGCATCACTGATGCATAAATTGTGTTCTGTGACGCGGATCAAGGCTTATTGGCCGCGCTGCGCTGTCATGATGTTTACTAGAATGGTAGTTTATCAGTTATCACAGACACGATAACGGTGGATGACATTATGCAACTGACAATGCGTTGGTTTGGTCCGAAAGAAGATAAAGTTTCGCTGGAATATATTCGTCAGGTGCCGGGCGTGCGCGGCGTCGTGGGCGCGCTGTATGACGTGCCGGTAGGTGAAACCTGGCCGAAAGAGAATATTAACGCGCTGGTTAAGCAGGTGCATGCCGCCGGGCTGACCGTGGAAGTGATCGAAAGCGTCAACATTCACGACGACATCAAAATCGGTCTGCCAAGCCGCGATCGTTACATCGAAAATTATCAGCAGAGCATCCGTAACCTGGCCGAAGCGGGTGTGAAAGTGATTTGCTACAACTTCATGCCAGTGTTTGACTGGATGAAGACCGACATGAACTACGTGCTGCCAGACGGCTCGCTCACCATGGCGTTCGAGAAGAAAGGCATTGATAAGAGCCTCGACGAAGTGGTGCAGGAAGTACTGGGCAACGCCAATGGTTTCGCCCTGCCGGGCTGGGAACCGGAGCGTCTGGCAAAAGTGCAGGATCTGTTTGCCCAATACAAAGATGTTGATGACGCTAAGCTGCGTGAAAACCTCGCTTACTTTCTGAAAGCGGTGATCCCGGTATGTGAAGAAGTGGGCGTGAAGATGGCGATCCACCCGGACGATCCACCGTATTCGATCTTCGGCCTGCCGCGCGTGGTGAAGAACCGCGACGATCTCGACTGGATCTGTAACGTGGTCGATTCCGAGGCTAACGGCATCACGCTATGTACCGGATCGATTGCCGAAGATCCGAGTAATGATGTGTACGCCATTCTGGCGGAGTTCTCGCGCCGCAAACGTATTCCGTTCGCCCATGTGCGTAACATCAAGATTATTCGGGATAAAGATTTCTACGAATGCGCGCACCCAACCGAATACGGTTCGCTGGATATGTATAAAGTGCTGCAATCGATGTATGACAACGGCTTTGATGGCTACATCCGTTCGGATCACGGCCGCTTTATCTGGGGCGAAACCGGCCGTCCGGGCTACGGTTTGTACGACCGCGCGCTAGGCACCACCTATCTGCTGGGATTGTGGGAAGCGCTGAGTAAGCGCTGAGTTGGATGCGCTTTGTCCCTCACCCTAACCCTCTCCCGCAAGCGGGAGAGGAACTTTTTGCTCCCTCTCCCCGTGGGAGAGGGCCGGGGTGAGGGCATCAGCGCGCACCATAATCACCGCACAACCTGACAAACTCGCCTTCCCCACTTGCCGTTAAATATATACAGTCAAACTGTACATATTCAGCGGGGAATCACCGTGTCAGAACATAACAAAGCCGTTGTGCGTCGATTCAATCAGCAGGTGATTGCCGAAGGCGATCGCCAGGCTTTCGATCAGCTCGTTGGCGAAAACTTCATTAACCGCTCAGCGCCAGCCGGCGCGCCCAGCGATCGCGAAAGTCTTTGGCACACCTTCGATCAGATCCTGCGCCCCGCTTTCTCCCATCTTCAGGTGCACATTGAAGATCAAATCGCCGAGCGCGATTGGGTCACCACGCGCAAAACAATAACCGGCGTTCACAGCGGATCGCTGATGGGCATCGCGCCCACCGGTTTACCTGTAACGATCGCGGTGATCGATATGGTGCGTATTGAAGAGGGAAAATACGCGGAACATTGGGGCATGAACACGCTGGCGGCGGTGATGACGCAGTTAAAGCAGTTTGCGTAACGCAGCCAGCCCTTTTTGCAGATCGTCGCGATCCTGCTGGTCGAGTGTTTCATTGATGCGCGCCGCAAGCCAGTCGGCACGCTGTTGACGTGCGGCCGCCAACGCAACGCGCGCCTGATCGCTCAGCACAATCACCTGCGCCCGCGCGTCCTGCGCGCTTTTTTGTCGCAGCACCAAATCTTGCGCCTCGAGTTCGTTAATCACTAATCGCATGCTTTGATGCTTCACGCCGCGCAGCCGCGCGAGATCGGCGATAGAAAGCTCGTCATGGCTGTCGAGCAGATCTAAGGTTTCATATTGCGAGGTGCGCACGGTCGCGGTGCTGACGCGGACGTTACGTACCAAATGACTGACCATCTTACGGAGCTCTTCCGCCAGCTGCTGGGTTTCATTTTCAGTGCTCAAAGGGGCGATTCCTGCGCGCTATCGTCGGTCCATTATAGGAAACCTATTGCCTAATGCCTCAGTTAAGCACCCTATCAAATCACCGCACATTTCGTAGCGGCGCGATTTATCGCGCAATGAATTGCGCCGCTACAATGTGTGCTCTCAGTGATTAAGGGTTTTCATGTCTTAACTAACGAGCATTAGGAAACCTATTGCCAGGCTTTAAACAACAAACTGGCATTCACGCCGCCAAAGCCAAAACCGTTGGAAAGCGCATAGGTCATTGCCGTCGGCTGTGGCTTGAGTGCCACCAGATTCAGCCCAACAGCCGCTTCATCCGGATGCTGCAGATTGAGCGTCGGCGGAGCAACCTGATCGCGCAGCGCCAGAATCGAGAAGATCGCTTCCACGCCACCCGCCGCACCGAGCAGATGTCCGGTGGCCGATTTGGTGGAAGTGATTGCCACCTTGCTGCCAGCAAACAGCGAGCTAATTGCTGCCAATTCGCCCTTGTCGCCGACCGGCGTCGACGTGGCATGCGCATTGATATGCTGCACCTCGCTCGCCGTAATGCCCGCCTGCGCCAGCGCGGTTTCCATTGCCCGGCGTGCCCCTTCACCATTTTCCGGGCCGGCGGTGAGGTGGTAAGCGTCCGCGCTGGTACCGTAACCCACCAGCTCCGCCAGCGGTGTCGCGCCGCGCGCCTGCGCATGTTCCAGCGATTCAATCACCAGCAATCCCGCGCCCTCACCCATCACAAAACCGTCGCGGTCGCGATCAAACGGACGCGAAGCCTGCTCTGGACGATCGTTAAAGCCGCCCGACATCGCTTTCGCTGCGGCAAATCCGGCCAGGCTCACGCGATGGATCGCCGCTTCGGTGCCGCCGCACAGCGCAATATCCGCTTCGCCGCTGCGAATTAGCCGTGCTGCATCGCCAATCGCCTGCGCACCCGCCGCGCACGCCGTCACCGGCGCGCCAATCGGCCCACGAAAACCGTGTGCAATCGAAACGTGTCCGGCGGCCAGATTGGCGAGAAACGAAGGAATGGTAAACGGCGACAAGCGACGCGGCCCACGCTCGGCGGTGGTTTCAACCGCGTTGGCGATTTCGTTAAAGCCGCCGATGCCGGTGGCGATCACCGTGGCGGTGCGCTGCTGTTGCGCACTGTCCTGCGGGAACCAGTTGGCTTGCGTCAGCGCTTCATGCGCCGCCACCAGCGCGAACTCGATAAAGCGATCCATTTTCTTGCGATCTTTGGCGGCGATAATCCCGTCGGGATTAAAACCGTGCTGGGGATCCTGCTCCAGCGTCGGCACCTGTCCCGCCACTTTGCAGGCGATATCCTGCACCATCTCTGGCGGCAAGGCGCTGATGCCCGATTTCCCCGCTAGCAGCGACTGCCAAACCGCTTCCGTGCCGCAGCCCAGCGGCGATACCAGCCCCATGCCGGTAATGACAATTCGTTTCATTTTTCATTCCTTAATCTGCGGATACTTGCGCGTTGCCGTTATGACTGCGGCTGGTGCAGCGGCGGCGGCGCAAATTTCTGGGTGTTATCTCCAGCGCGTTTTTTCTGCAGATAATCATGGCGATAGTGCATCACCGGCTCCGCTGCCGGGCCGGGCACCATCTGATAGTTATCCAGCGTCAGCGGCTGGCCGTTTTCGCTATCGACCAGCTGCATCTTCACCGGACGCTGCGTAGCGCTTTCCACCAGCTGCATCTGGCGACCTTCCGGCGAGAAATGCGTGCTGCCCCACTCGGTGAGCGCCAGAATTACGCCGCGAAAATCGCGACCGACGGCCGTCAGGTGATATTCGAAGCGCGCCGGGCTGGTGCTGTAACACACCTTCTCCAGCAAGCCATCGTCCACCAGCTCTTTCAGCCGCCGCGACAATATGTTGGGCGCTACACCGCTGCTTTTCTGGAACTCATCGAAGCGCGTAAAACCGGCCAGCGCATCGCGCATAATCAGTATGCTCCAGCCATCGCCAATGCGCCCAAGGCTGCGCGCGATGGGACAAGGCATGTTGTGGAGCGTTTGGTTTTTCAAGGTTGGCTATCCCGCATCGGTTTGATGGCGGATACTGTTGCAGAGTGACTTTCATTTTGCAAGTAACTTGCAGAGTGAAAGTGATTTGGCGATGGCTTCTTTGCACAATAAAGTGCGCCGCTACGGTTGGGCGCACTTGATCGTAGCGGCGCGATTTATCGCGCGGATTTGGTCAGGTCCGTACCCGCAATCTCGCCTCAATCTTATCGGCGATCTTGGTCACCACATAGGCAATCACCATGTAAAACACCACCGCCACCAGGAAGGCTTCGAGGTAGTAGAAATTCAGCGCCGCGGTCAGTTGCGCCTGGGCGAAGATATCCACCACTTCGATGGCAAACGCCAGCGACAGCGCTTTCATGATCACCATAAAGGCGTTCGCCAGATCAGGAATCGCCGCCACGATAATCTGCGGGAACATTACGCGGCGGAACAGCTGGCCGCCGCTGTAACCGAGCGACAGCGCTGCATCCGATTGTCCGCTATCAAATGAGTTGAGCGCGCCCTTCCACACTTCCGCCTGAAACGCCGCGACGCAGGCGCTCAGGGCGACGATGATGATCACCCAGTTCGGCAGCGAGTGCGCATTCACTTTCACGCCAAACAGCGTGGCGACGAAATCCAGCGCCGGCGGCAAACCGTAATAGGCGAGGAAAATCACCACCACCATCGGCACGCCTTTAAAGGCAATTTTGTAGGCGATCACCAACTGACGCAGCACCGGAAGGCGGCGATGTTCAACAAAGGCAAACAGCCCGCCGAGCAGCGTTGAACAGATAAACACCGTCACCGCCATCAGCAGCGTCACCGGCACCGCATCGAGAATGCTCCAGAAGTCCGGCAGTAAAACCTCAAGATCAAACATGGTTTCTCTCCCTTATCAGACGCTGGTGAATTTGACGCGTGCAGCAGTTTTCGAGCTGTACTTCGCGTGACGTTGTTCGAAGAAACGGATAATCAACCAGGCCACGCCGCACAGCAGCGAATAGAGCACCGCCAGCACCAGATAAGTGCCGAACTGATATTGGTTGTAGTCGCGTTCCATGATCAGATGCGCGGTCGCCATCACATCCGCCGCACCGATGTACATCACCAGCGCCACGTTATGAATCAGATAGATAATCGCATTGCCGTAACCCGGCAGCGCATAGTGCACCGCTTGCGGACCGACAATACGCAGCATTTTCTGGCGGAAGCTGTAGCCCATGCTGTCGGCGGCGTCATGCTGGCCGCTCTCCACGGCGAGAAACGCCGGGCGCATCACTTCCGACAGATAACCGCCGTGATACAGACTCAGGCCAATCATCGCCGCGATGTTGGCGGTGACAAAATCGCTGAAGCCAAACTGCTCGGCCACCAGCGGCAAGCCATAAAACGCGACAAACAGCTGCAGCACCACCGGCACGCTGCGCGCGTATGAGACGTACAAATCCACAAACTGGCTGATAACCGGGATGCGGCGCACGCGGAATACGGTGGCGATCAGCGCCAGGAAGAACCCGACGATCATCGCGACAAACATTATGCCAAGCGTCAACGGCAGCGCCGAGAGCAGCTCGGGAATCATCGAAGTCAGATTCACGGTGAAACACTCCTGCTAACAATGAAGCAACGCCCGGCTCAGCACCGGGCGCAGCTTTAGTGAATCCTTACTTCATGTACTTCGTGACGTCTTCGCCAAACCACTTCTGCGCCAGCTTATCCAGCGTGCCGTCCGCTTTCAGCTGTTGCAGCGTTTTGTTGATGTCATCGTTCAGCGCCTGGTTCTCGGCTGAACGGTGAATCAGCACGTAAGTGTTGTTAATGGCAACCGGCTCGCTGGCTTTGATCGCCAGTTTCTGGTTGTCGATCACCGTTTGCTCGCCAAGGTTCGAAGGCAGGATCAGCGCATCATATTTGCCACGCTGCACCTCTTTCAGACGATCCGGATAAGGCACGCCTGCGCTCGAAGCTTTGATCTCAACTTTGTCGTTCGGGTTGTCCTGCTGCCACAGCGTCACAAATTTGTAAACGCCGCCGCCTGCGGTAACCGGCACAATCTTCTTGCCGACCAGATCTTTCATGCTGTTGATGGTGCTATCGCTGCGGCT
This sequence comes from Pantoea sp. AG1095, assembly GCF_003208415.1. Lineage (NCBI taxonomy): Bacteria > Pseudomonadati > Pseudomonadota > Gammaproteobacteria > Enterobacterales > Erwiniaceae > Pantoea > Pantoea sp. AG1095. Next base: position 22,479 of record NZ_QKMJ01000005.1, read on the forward strand.
GTAGATCTTCATCAGGCTGGCACCGATCGGCGCATCCGGGATCAGGAACTGTTTGCTGCGCGTTGGCGCTTTGTAATAACCGCCGGTCGCCATGTCATATTTGCCGGTGGCGAGGCCCGTTTCCTGGGCGATATCCGCCGCACCTTCCATCACAAATTTGTACTGCGGCAGTTTAGCGTTGATGGCTTTCAGCACGTCCGGCTCGTAGCCCTGCGGCTCGTGACCAATCGCGCCCCACGACAGCGGTTTAGACTCCGCCGCAGTGGCGATTTTGATAGTGCGCACCGCGTCGGCGAAGCTGTTACCGCTGATGAGTGCCAGCGCGATGATGCCAGGCGCGGCCAGGCGACGTAAAGTGGTTTTGATTGCAGGCATGTCGTTGATTCCTTTAATTATTAGAATACGCGTTCTGAATTGAGGAACTGAGCAAGTCGCGGCAGGGTTGGATTATCAAACATCTCAGTCGGGCTGCCCTGCGCGGCCACCACGCCCTGATCCATAAAGACGATGCGGTTCGAGATACTTTTGGCGAACTGCATTTCGTGTGTCACCAGCAGCGAGGTAATGCCGGAGGACGCCACATCTTTAATCACTTTCAGCACCTCGCCCACCAGCTCCGGATCGAGCGATGAGGTCGGTTCATCAAACAACATCACATCAGGACGCACCGCCAGCGCGCGGGCGATGCCGGTACGCTGCAGCTGACCGCCGGAAAGCTGCGACGGATAGTGATCGAGTTTGGCGCCCAATCCGACGCGCTCCAGCTCCTGCACGGCGATATCGCGCGCTTGCTGTTTGCTTTTGCGTTGAATGACGATCAGCGGATCCATCACGTTTTCCAGCACCGTCATGTTTTTGAACACGTTGAACTGCTGAAACACCATCGCGGTGCGCAGGCGGATCGCCTGGATCGCCGCTTTATCCGGTGCCTGATAATCCATGCGGATCTGATCGAGCTGAATGGTGCCCGCCGCCGGTTTCGCCAGATAGTTAATGCAGCGCAACAGCGTGGTTTTACCGGTGCCGCTTGGCCCGATGATCGACACCACATCGCCGCGTTTCACCGACAAATCGACACCTTTCAGGATCGGCGTGCTGCCGTAAGAGAGCTTAATATCGTTGAGTTCTAACATGCAGCAGCCCTTATTTGTTCAGGTCAGCATGGCCAAGCACATGCATTAGACGGTTAGCCCAGCCAAAAATGGCGATGGCGTGGATCAGATCGATAATCTCCTGATCGTTCATGCCGACCGCGTGCAGTGCCGCCATATCTTCGGCGCTGGCTTCTGACGGCGTCACCGACAGGCGACGGGCAAAACGGTAGATCGCCGCATCACGCTCGCCGAGCACATCCGCACGATCAAAGTAGATGGCGCTCACCACTGCATCACTTTCGGCCAGCTGCGCATGGCGACGCGCGTGCACCACCGCGCAATATTTGCAGCCGTTAACGATCGACGCGCCCAGCGCGCCGAGTTCACGATCCGCGCGATCCAGCCCGCCATCGACATACATAATGGCGTTGAAGAGCACGGTACGCGCCACGTAGCTGTCGGGATCGTGCGCTAACGTGCGCACATATTCGGAGATTTTCTTGTTGGATGGCGTCACTTTCATCGCATCGAGCTGCGCGGGCGTGGCCTCTTCTACCTCAACCGGCGCAATATACGGATGCCAGTGCAGCGGCTTGAGATTAACCGACGGAATCATGCAGACCTCAGCAAACGTAATCCGGCCGCGACGCGCGTCTGGAAGTTAATAAAAGCGATCAGCTCGGAGAGCGCCACAATCTGTGAATTGCTCAATCCGGCTTGCTCCAGCAGGCGAATGTGCTGCTCGGTGGCGTGCATTGGCTGCTGGGTAATGAGATCGGCGTGGCGCGCGATGGTCGCCAGCGGTTCTGGCAGATCGGTGGCGCCTGCCGCCAGCGCCAGCAGCGCCTCTGACGGCTGCAACGCCGCCAGCTGCGTCTGATAATCCTGTTGCAGCGCGGCATCGTTATTCAGCTGCGCCATGCGCTGCGCCAGCGCTAAACGCACATCCGGCGCTAAGCCCTGATCGTCGTTGGGTGCCAGCACCGAGATGCGGCACTGCTCCGCGCCGTCAACAAATTCCGGGCGCAGGCGGCGCGTGCCGTACAGCGCATCTTCAGCGTTTAAACCGACTGCGCGATCAATTGCGTCACTCACTGCGCGTTCTCCTGGTTGAGTAAGGGCGTAGAATCCACCCATTCATCGCCCTGCAATTCAGGGGTGTCAAAAGCCTGTAAGTTGGCGTAATGCTGCTCGACGTCTTCGGCAAACAGCGAAGCGGTAATGCCGCGCACCAGACGATCGGCACCGGCGCTCACCGCCGGGATATCGCCGGAGACTTTGCCGTGCGTCAGCATCGCGGCATCGTTGAAGCAGTGAATGTGCGCCAACAGCGGGCATGCGCCTGGTGTCAGTTCGCGGAATTCAAAGGCGGGGCCGAGATCCGGCGCTTCCAGCAGATTAGCTCGCGGCGCGCCCATTTCGGGCTGATAACGTCCGTCGCGCCAGCTGCGGATATGTGGCGCGAGCGCGGCAAACTCCGGGCGGTCGTGGAAATCGTTACTAAAGCCGGTAGCCGCAATGAGGTAGTCGTAGCGCAGCGCGCCTTGCGTGGTTTCGATCAGCAGCCCATCGGCCTCTTGCTTAACCGCTTTGATGCCGCAATTAAGCAAGAAGCGAGCATTGGCATGACGCGATACGCGCAGCGTCGAGGAGCGCGGCGGCGGCGTTTGCGTGGTGGCGGTGTAATCGACAAACTTCCACTTCCACGCGTCCGGCAGCTGATGCATGCCGTGCACCACGCCCTGACTGCCGATGCCGGTCATTTTGTTTATGCGCGGCATCTGCTTGCGACGAATCAGCAGATCCACCGCGCCCGCGCCGTTTTCCAGCGCGGTGGCGGCGTTATCCATTGACGATGCACCTGCGCCAATCACCGCGATGCGTTTGCCTTTTAGGGCTGAGAAATCAATGTCGTCAGCGGAGTGCGCCCAGAACTGGCGGCTAATACCTTGCAGGAAATCCGGCACGGCGAAGCCGCCAAGACCAGAACGTCCGGTGGCCAGCACCAAGCGGCGAGTGTATATGCGGCCGGTTTCGGCACCGCTTACATCGAGCGCAATCAGATCGCCAGCAAAGCCAATATGGGTGACGCGCACATTGTTGCGCACCGGCAGATTCAGCACCTTGCGATACCAAATCAGATAATCCATCCACTGCGCTTTGGGAATTTTATCCAGCGCTTGCCAGGCTTCTTTGCCCCACTGCGCGGTGAACCACGCGCGGAACGTCAGTTGCGCCATGCCGAGCGCCGGGCCTTGTAGAGATTTAGGTGAACGCAGCGTTTCCATGCGCGCAAAGGTCACCCACGGACCTTCCAGCCCGGCGGGTGCGGCGTCATACGCCACCACATTGCTGATGCCGCTGAACTGCAATTTCGCCACCGCCGCCAGCCCGCACATGCCCGCGCCGATCACCACCACGTCACGCACGGGTGCGCCATCCTGCGTGCGCTCGGGCACCCAGGATTTAGCGGGCAGTTCAAGATATTCCAGATCCTGCTGAAGCTGAGCTTCCAGCGCGGCAAGGCCATCGGCGGCATAAGTCATACATGTTTTCCCAGAAATAAGCGGCGGCCAGGGTGCGGACGAAACCACCAAATCGCGTAAGTGATTGTGCATTTCCATTATCCTGATAACACATAGTTAATGGTCATTAATCACTAAATCACATAGTAAGAGCTAAGGTTTCGCATAATCCTCTTGCCCTAAAACAGAGTCAATAATCGCGCTCAGCTTTTGACCAATGGATTTCTTATATCTTATGCCGGAAATGTTATAAGGCTTTTAAAAGAAGATTTTCCTACGCAGGCTGATGACTGAAATCACGTACATTCCGTAGCGGCGCGATTTATCGCGCAAAACATTGCGCCGCTACAAAATACGATTGGGGTGAGATATTTAATCCTGATTAATCAACCGCATAATACGCGGATGCTCGCTGGCGGGCAGACGCTCAAAACCCGGCAGCAAATCGGCGGCCACGCTGGCTAACGCCTCAACCAGCGCCTGCGCGGCAGCTGAAATCTGTCTTCCCTGCGGCGTGATCACGCCAAAGTAGTAGGGAATATCCTCCTCAATCGGACGGATCGCCACACCGGCCAGCGGCATGCCCCAACCGGTGACCGGTTCGAGAATCGCCACGCCCAGCCCGGCGCGCACGCAGCCAAGAATATTGGCGGAGGAGTTGGTTTCGATGGTTTCGTGCAGCGGCGTTTTGACCATTTTCAGCGCCTTTTCGTAGCGCCCGCGCAACCGCTGCGGGCTCCACGGTGCAATCAAACGGCGTCCCGCCAGGCTGCTCAACGACAGCTGAGATTGCGCCGCCAGCTCGTCATGCTCTGGCAGCGCCACCACGCATTGCGACTGGCCAATCCAGTGCAGCTCCACCGCGTGATGCTCCAGCGGCAAACTGCATAAACCGAGATCGGCTTCGGCAGTGATCACCGCATGTGCCGTCTGCACGGCGGATTCGCTGATGATCTGCACTTTGTTCTGCAGATTCAGCGCGGCCAGCGCCTGCGGCAGCAAACCCGCCGCCAATGCCGGCGTGGCGGCGATGCTCAGCGGACGATGCTGCTGATGGGCGATCTCCTGCGCGCGCAGGCGAATCTGCTGCAGCGAGAGCAGCGCTTTCTGCACGTATTGATGCAGCTGTAACGCCTCTTCCGAAGGATGAATGCGCGGCCCGTTGCGGATAAACAGCGGATAACCCAGCGATTGTTCCAGTTCCTGAATCAAACGCGACACCGCCGGCTGCGAGCGATTGAGCGCCTTCGCCGCCGCCGTGACGCTACCGGCAGAGATCACCGCCGAGAAGGCTTCCAGCTGCCGCAAATCCAGGTCGTTTAAAATGGTCATCGCGCAATTTTTCCCTAACTCATTGATCGTTCCCGACATTGGCGCGGGAAAGTTTTCATCATAGAGAGAGTGGTGGGAATTAGCCACAGGGTGGAAAGTGCGCATTGCCCCTCACCCTGGCCCTCTGCCGCAGGCGGGAGAGGGAATTGTTAGACTCCGCAGCGGCCAGTTCCCTCTCCCTCCGGGAGAGGGTTAGGGTGAGGGAAATCACAACTTCTCCGTCAGCTCACGCTGATGCTCATGCAACAGGCGCAGCATCTCGCGCAGAAACCGATCTTCGTTGCCCTTCTGCCAGGCAATGCTCAATGGCAATCCTTTAATCTGCTCCGGCAGATCCAGCGCAATATAGCTAACGCTGTCGCTGTTCATGGTGCGATACGAGGCGGGCACCACCGCCAATCCCAGCCCCGCAGCAACCAGGCTCAGGATGGTTTGTTTCTCTTCGGCAAACTGCGCGATGTGCGGCGTGAATCCCGCCAGTTTAAACAGGCTCATGGTGAGATCGTGACTGTGCGGGCGTGTGCGCCGGTCTGGAATGATCATCGCTTCGTGTTGAAAATCAGCCACCGCCACCCGTTCACGATCCGCCAGCGCATGCTGAATCGGCACCGCCAGCACGCAGCTTTCGCGCGTGATAAAGCGCACCGCTAATGACGCATCAATACTTTGCGGCTCGCGAATAAAAATCATATCCAGCCAACCCGACTTTAATTTCGGAATTAAATTAATGGTTTTGTCTTCAATAATATGAATATCGCTGTGCGGATGCAGCGGAACAAATAAATTAAGTAACGCCGGAACTAATCCACGCGCGGCACTATCAATCGCACCAATACGTAATGTGCGGCGTTCATCTTTTAATCCCACTTTAAAACGTTTCGCCAGCGCATCAAATTGATCGATTAATTTGCTGGCGTCGTCAAAAAAGAGCGCGCCTTCGGCAGTTAATGAAACATTACGCGTCGATCGATTTAACAGACGCACGCCGAGGTCCTCTTCCAGTAAACGAATGAAGCGAGAAAGTGACGCAGGCATCATTTCCATCTTTTGTGCGGCACGGCCAAAATGCAGTTCTTTACCGACCGCAACAAAGCAACGCAATTGATTTATATCCACATTCCCCTCACCCGTTGATTATGCAAATAGTTTATATAATCCACATCTGATGATAAGCCAAAGCAAAACTGCATACTGAACTCGATTACAAAAAATAACACCACCCTACACAATCTGGAGCACTTTAATATGAACTCTCACCTCGAAAAAAGGGTGATGCGTAAAGTGACGTTACGCATTGTGCCCTTCATCATGCTGCTCTACTTCATCGCTTTTCTCGATCGCGTCAATATTGGTTTTGCTGCATTAACTATGAATCAGGATTTAGGTTTCTCGCCCACGGTATTTGGCTTTGGCGCTGGAATCTTTTTCCTCGGTTATTTTCTGTTTGAAGTGCCGTCGAATTTAATTCTGCATAAAGTCGGCGCCCGCATCTGGATTGCGCGCGTCATGATCACATGGGGATTGGTTTCCGGCTGCATGGCATTTGTGCAGGGCACCACCAGCTTCTACCTGCTGCGCTTTCTGCTTGGCGTAGCGGAAGCCGGTTTCTTCCCCGGCATCATCCTTTATCTCAGTTACTGGTTCCCGGCGGCGAAACGTGCGCAGGTTACCGCCATCTTTATGGCTGCGGCCCCACTTTCCACTGCGTTAGGTTCGCCCATTTCCGCCGCATTACTGGAGATGCATGGCCTGCTTGGCTACGCCGGTTGGCAATGGATGTTTGTGCTGGAAGCGATACCGGCACTGATATTCGGCATCGTGGTGCTGTTTTACCTCACCGATCGCCCGGCGAAAGCCAAGTGGCTCACCGATGAAGAACGGGCGTGGCTGGAAAAGACCATGCAGGCCGAAGAACAGGCGCGCGCGGCCAATCAAAGCCACAGCAGCGCCTGGCGCGGACTGATGGATAAGCGTGTGTTAGCGCTGGCGCTGGTCTATTTCGGCACATCCGCAGGCTTGTACACGTTGGGCATTTGGTCACCGCAAATCATCCGCAGCTTCGGCGCGTCCTCAATAGAAATTGGTTTCCTCAACGCCTTCCCGGCGGTACTGGGCGTGATCGGCATGATTCTGTGGGCGCGCCATTCGGACCGCACCAAAGAGCGCAGCTGGCATGTTATCGGTGCCTGTTTGCTGGCGGCTGCCGGACTGATTTATGCCGGGAACGTCAGCACGCTGTTTACGGTGATTATCGCCCTGACGCTGGTCACCGTCGGCATCAGCGCCTCCAAACCGCCGCTGTGGAGCATGCCGACGCTGTTCCTGAGCGGACCGGCCGCTGCGGCGGGCATCGCCACCATTAACTCCATCGGTAATCTCGGAGGTTTTGTCGGCCCGATGATGATTGGCGTGATCCGTCAGCAAACGGGCAGCTATACGTGGGGCCTCTATTTTGTTGCCGGGCTGCTGGTGCTATCGGCGATTGTGGTTCTGATTCTCTCTGCCCGCGGCAAAACACCGCATCCCGCAGAGCTTGCTCATCCTCATACACATTGACCTAACTGGAGAAACATCATGCGTAACTACTCAATTGCCGCGATTCCTGCGGATGGTATTGGCCCGGAAGTGATCTCTGCTGGCGTAGCCGTGCTGCACGCGTTGACGCGTCACGATCCGCAGCTGACGTTTGCGGTGCAAACCTTTGACTGGGGCTCGGATTACTACAAGCAACACGGCGTAATGATGCCGGAAGATGGCCTGCAAACGCTGAAGACCTTTGATGCGATTTACTTTGGTGCGGTCGGCGCGCCCGACGTGCCGGATCACATCACGCTGTGGGGTTTGCGTTTGCCAATTTGTCAGGGCTTTGACCAGTACGCCAACGTGCGTCCGACCAAAATTCTGCCGGGCGTCACCTCGCCGCTGCGCAAGCGCGGCCCCGGCGATCTCGACTGGGTGATTGTGCGGGAAAACTCAGAAGGCGAATATTCCGGTAATGGTGGGCGCGCGCATCGTGGTTTGCCGGAAGAAGTCGGCACCGAAGTGGCGATCTTCACCCGCGTTGGCGTGACGCGCATTATGCGTTATGCCTTCAAACTGGCGCAGTCGCGTCCACGCAAGCTGCTGACGGTGGTGACCAAATCCAACGCCCAGCGTCACGGCATGGTGATGTGGGATGAGATTGCCGCCGAAGTGGCGCAGGAGTTCCCGGACGTGCAGTGGGACAAAATGCTGGTGGATGCGATGACGCATCGCATGACGCTGCATCCGCAGAGCCTCGATACCATTGTCGCCACCAATCTGCACGCCGATATTCTGTCGGATCTGGCCGGCGCGCTGGCGGGCAGTTTAGGCGTGGCGCCCACCGCCAACATCGATCCTGAACGTCGCTTCCCGTCGATGTTCGAACCGATTCACGGCTCGGCGTTTGATATCACCGGCAAAGGCATCGCCAACCCAATCGCCACGTTCTGGACGGCGGTGCAGATGCTGGAGCATCTCGGCGAGCGGGATGCTGCGGCGCTGATTATGCAAGGTATTGAATATGTCTGCGCTAAGGGCATTTTGACACCGGATGTTGGCGGCACAGCGAATACCGCAGAGGTGACGAAAGCGGTGATAGCGTTTATTGAGGCAAAAGCTACCGTGGCAGAAACCATCTGATTTTATCCAGTGCGCATCCTGTCATCGCACATTGCTTAGCGGCGCGATTCATCGAGCAATGAATTGCGCCGCTAAGACTTATACATTCTGTGATTTTGATTTGCACCTGCTGCGCTTTTCATTAAAAGTCTTTGCATCCTTCTGTTTTCGCAGGACCTCGCATGATCGACTCAGGCAGAGAAGCCAGACCGAATTCCCATCGCACCCTGCTGTTAGCGTTGCTGGTCGCCGTGACCTTCTTTATGGAAAACCTCGATGCCACGGTGATCACCACCGCGATTCCGCAGATGGCGCGCGACTTCGCTTCCAGCCCGGTGGCGCTGAACATTGGCGTCAGCGCCTATTTATTGGCGGTGGCAGTATTTATTCCGATGAGCGGCTGGCTGGCAGAGCGCTTTGGCGCGCGTACGGTGTTTGCCAGCGCGATCCTGATTTTCACCCTCGCGTCGATTCTGTGTGGATTGAGCGACACGCTCGCGATGTTCACGTTGAGCCGCATTCTGCAAGGGATTGGCGGCGCGATGATGGTGCCGGTCGGTCGCATGGTAGTGCTGCGCGTCACGGAGAAAAAGGAGATGGTGAAAACCATCGCCTTTATTACCTGGCCGGGTTTGATTGCGCCGGTGCTCGGCCCGCCGCTGGGCGGTTTGATTGTCACTTACGGCCATTGGCCGTGGATTTTCTGGCTCAATATTCCGCTCGGCATCCTCGCCATTATCGCCACCGCTTATCTGGTGCCGCAGTTTAAAAGCGAACAGCGGCGGCCGTTTGATGTGCGCGGCTTTGTGCTTACCGCCACCGCCTGCACCTCATTAATTATCGCGCTGGAAGCGCTGGGACAGATGCATCTCAGTTTTGGCATTCCGTTGCTGCTGCTGGGCATGCTGTGCAGCTGGCTGGCGTATCGTCACAGCTTCCGCCATGCGCAGCCGCTGCTGCCGTTTAGCGCGATGAAAATTGCCACCTTCCGCAATGCGGTGATTGGCGGCTCGTTCTTCCGCGCCTCGATCAACGCGGTGCCCTATTTGCTGCCGTTGCTGTTTCAGCTTGGCTTTGGCTGGAGCGCGGCGCAGGCCGGTGCGATGGTGCTGTGGGTATTTGCCGGAAACCTGGCGATGAAGCCAGCGACAACCTGGTTAATGAAGCGCTGGGGCTTTCGTCGCGTGCTGATGTTCAATGGCATGATCAGCCTTGCGGCGATGCTCGGCTGCTTGCTGCTCAATCCGTCGCTGGGCTACTTCGCGATTGCCGCGATTCTGTTTGTTGGCGGGCTGTCGCGCTCGCTGCAGTTCAGCTGCTACAACAGCTTGGGCTTCGCCGATGTGCCGCAAAACAAGATGAGCGATGCCTCGGTGGTGTTCAGCATCTTCTTCCAGTTCAGCATGAGCGCGGGTATTGCGCTGGCGGCGCTGTTCCTGCGCGCATCCATGCTATGGCAGGAGCATAGCGAGATTGCGCAAAGCGATATTCATATCGCCTTCGCCGGTGTGGCGCTGTTGGTGCTGCTGTCGCTATTTGACGTAATGCGACTGGAGAAAAACGCCGGTGCGCAGGTGCTGGTAAAATAATCCCAACGCACTATTTATGGTTAAAAAACAGAAATAGTGCGCTTCGCTTAAAATAATCCCTTTTTTATTAGCATTTATATTTATTAAACCCCTTTTAAGATTATGGCTAATGGTCTGGTCGCCACTCTCTGTCTGAGAAATAAATAAAAGCATCAGGAATGTTAATTTATTTCATCACGTTGGAAGAGAAAAAAGTTATAAGCGCAGCGGTCAATTATTTTCTCTCACCCATTAATCGCGAAGCTTTAATTATCTTTTTTGCCAAATCAAATTATTTTAGGCATGTAAAATAACTTAACGATTTCAATCCTCTTAGGATAATTCCTAATTGCAATTGGTTGTACGTTTGGCTTTTAGAGCTAACCTTAAGTAGCAAATGAAATATGCGTTATCCCCTTTATCTGAGGTATTCATTATGACAACACCACGTGGCGGTTCTGGCAATTTTGCCATGGACCCGGAAAGAGCCCGCGAAGCGGGTAAAAAAGGCGGCCAATTAAGCGGCGGCAATTTTCGTAATAATCCAGAGCGTGCGATTGAAGCGGGACGAAAAGGCGGTAAAAAAAGCCGTCGAGTCGTCGATAAATCTCCCGCATAACGTTATTGCGGCTGGCCGGTAATTCGGCAACAGCCGCAATCTCCTTTTATTTATTTGTCAGGAAAATATTATGAGCCACAACAGCGAAGAGCACTTTCTCGATTGGGTAAAAGATGCCCATGCCATGGAAAAACAGGCTGAAAGCATGCTGGAAAAAATGGCCTCGCGCCTTGAACACTATCTCGACCTTAAACTGCGTATCGAACAGCATATTGTTGAGACCCGTGAACATCAGACGCTGGTGCAGAGCGTGATCGATCGCTACTCCACTTCTCAATCGGTATTGAAAGATCTCGCCGGCAAAATCTCCGCTTTCGGTCAGTCGATTGGCGGCGTGATGGTGGAAGATGAAGTGGTGAAAGGCGCGATCAGCGGCCACGTGTTTGAGCACCTTGAGATTGCCAGTTACACCTCACTGATTGCGGCGGCGCAGCATCTCAACGATCACGAAAGTGCCGATATCTTCTCGCGCATCCGCGAGCAGGAAATCGCCATGGCCGACTGGACCTTGACGCATTTGCCGGACGTGACCGAACAGTATTTGATTCGCTCCGCTACGCCAGGCGTGGAAGCTAAGAAGTAGCTCCGGCACGATTCTTCCATTTTTCGCAACAATGACTTCGCTAACCCGGCTATTCTGCCGCTAAATTGTCTGTGCGAACCTTATGGCAAGGCTCGGGATTATCCCGAGCAACACCTAAGGAACCGCAACATGAAACTCTATCACTTCCCGCTTTCTGGTCATGCTCACCGCGCACGTCTGTTCCTGTCGCTGCTGGATTTACCGCATGAAGTCATCGATGTTGATCTCAAATCTGGCGAAAACAAAACGCCGGAATTCCTCGCCATGAATCCGTTTGGTCAGGTGCCGGTGCTGGAGGATGACGGCGTGTTTATTGCCGATTCCAACGCCATTCTGGTCTATCTGGCGAAGAAAAGCGGTCGCAGCGAATGGCTGCCGGAAGATGCGCTGGGCGCGGCGGCGGTACAGCGCTGGCTCACCGTGGCAGCCGGTGATATCGCCTTTGGTCCAGCCGCGGCGCGTTTGATTACCGTATTTGGCCGCCCGTTCAATCCAGAAGAGGTGATTGCCCGCGCGCATCTGGTGCTGTCACGCATTGAGCAGCATCTCGAAGGCCGTGAATGGCTGGTCGGCGATCGTCCGACTATCGCCGACGTCGCGCAGTACAGCTATATCGTGGGTGCGCCAGAAGGCAATGTCGATCTCTCCGGCTATCCGGCGGTGAACGCGCTGTTGCGTCGCATCGAAGCGCTGCCGGGCTTTGTGCCCTTCCCTCAAACTGCGGCTGGCCTGCGCAGCATCGCCTGAGTCCACCATCATGAGCAAGAAACTACCGGTTTGGCATCAGGGTGAAATTGCGCTTCAGCAACAGGCGGGTGTGGCGGAGCGCATGGCGGACGTCGGCCAGCGCGTGATCCGCGATCACATGCCCGATCAACACCGCGACTTCTACGCGCAGCTGCCGTTTATTGTGGCGGGCAGCGTGGATGCGCACGGCGATGCGTGGGCCACGCTGCTGGAAGGCCAACCCGGTTTTATCTTCTCGCCCAATGCCACCACGCTGGATATCGAGGCGCGTCCGCATCAAGGCGATCCCGCGGCGGCGGGCATGCAGGATGGCGCGCCGATTGGGCTGCTCGGCATCGAACTGCACACGCGGCGACGTAACCGCATGAACGGCGTGCTGCAAGCGATTGGCGCTGGTTTTCGCGTGCAGGTGGAGCAGAGTTTTGGCAACTGCCCGCGCTATATCCAGCTGCGTGACTTTCACTTTGCACATCCTCCCGCTGAACCTTATCGCGGTGAGGTGGAAACCCTGAGCGCGCTGGATGATGCCGCGCGCGCCAGCATCGGCGCGGCGGATACCTTCTACGTCGCCACCTATGCCGAACGACAGGTTGATGCCTCGCATCGCGGCGGCAAACCGGGTTTCGTGCGCGTGAGCGAAAGTGGTCTGCTGACCATTCCCGACTTCAACGGCAATCTGTTTTTCTCCACGCTGGGCAACATTCACCATAATGGCAAAGCGGGATTGCTGTTTGTTGATTACGCCAGCGGCGACACGCTGCAACTGAGCGGCGATGCCGAAGTGATTCTCGACTCGCCCGAGATCGCCGCTTTTCAGGGTGCCGAGCGGCTGTGGACGTTTCGCCCGCGCCGTATCGTGCGTCGTCGTGCCGCCCTCGCCTTACGCTGGTTAACGCCGCCGGATGGCGTCGCACCCAGTTCGCTGATGACCGGCGACTGGCAAGCCGCCGCCGAACGCCTGCGTGCAGCAGATCTGGCATCGCGCTGGCGTCCGTTCAAGGTGATTAAGGTGGTGGATGAGAGCGCCACGATCCGCTCGTTTCATTTAGTGCCGGATGATGGCGCGGGTCTGTTGCCGCATCTGGCCGGTCAACATCTGCCGATTCGCCTGCAGTTGCCCGGTACGGATAAGCCGCTGATGCGCGCCTACACGCTTTCGGTCGCGCCATCGGAGAATTTTTACCGCATCAGCGTCAAGCGCGATGGCGTGGTTTCGTGCTACCTGCACGATCATCTCCACACCGGAGATACGCTGGAAGCGCGTGCGCCGGCGGGTGATTTTACTCTCGACGCCAGCGAACCGCGTCCGGCGGTGCTGCTTGCCGCTGGCGTGGGCATCACGCCGATGCTGGCGATGCTGCGACATCTGATATACGAAGGAGTGCGCAAACAGCGCCTGCGCCCTACGTTTCTGTTCCAGTCGGCGCGCAGCAAAGCCGAGCGCCCTTTTGCGCGCGAACTCGACCAGTTGCTGGCGGCAGCGCACGGCGCGGTGAAGCTAGTGCGCGTGCTGAGCCAGACGGCGGATGCACAACCGGATGTTGATTACGATTTTGCCGGCCGCATCGATATGGCGCTGCTCTCGCGGGTGCTGCCGTTTAACGATTACGACTTCTATCTGTGCGGTCCGCCGCAATTTACCCAGGCGCTGTACGACGGGCTGCGCGCCTTGAATATCGCCGACGATCGCATTCACGCCGAAGCCTTTGGGCCGTCGTCGCTGCAGCGCACCAACGATATTGTTAAAGAAGCAAAACCGCTGTTGCCGATAGCAACCCAATCGGTGCCGGTGAAGTTCATGGATTCACTGAAAGAGGCGCGTTGGACGCCGGATACCGGTTCGCTGCTTGAGCTGGCTGAAGCGCGTGGCCTGAGCCCAGCGTACAGCTGTCGCGCCGGACATTGCGGCAGCTGTAAAACCAAACTGCTGCAAGGCGCGGTGACTTACCCAACGCCACCGAGCGCGCAAGTGGCGGATGATGAAGTGCTGATCTGCTGCGCGCGGCCGGCGCAGCAGGAGGATGAGGTGCAGGCGATTCAGCTGGCGCTGTGAGATTTATCACGCTTTGTTTTTGTAGATCTCAGGCCGGGTAATCGTCCACGCGTAATTCGGCTGGTTAACCGGTTGATAGCCAAACTTTTCATACAGCCACGGCGCCGTGCTGGTGAACAGCGTAATTCTGCGCAGCCGCGCAAAAACCGGATGCGCATGAATGCACGCCATCAACCAGCGTGCCAGGCCGTTTCCCTGATACGCGTCGAGCACGTAAACATCGCACAGATAAGCGAAGGTGGCGTAATCCGTGATTAACCGCGCAAAGCCAATCTGTTCGCCCTGATGGTAAAGACCAAAGTTAAGACTGTTTTGTATCGAAGCATTGACCGTCTCTTCATCAATGCCTGCTGCCCATGTCGAGGTGGTGAGATAACGGTGTATGGCGGCGAGGTCCAGTTTATTTTCGTCCGTGCTGATCAAATAACCCTCTTTGTTCCACTCCTCTGTAACGAACTCACTCATCTCTGCGGCCTACGTTAATTTGGTTGGGGTGTAAGAGAATTTATGAAGGATTGTTGTGGGCGACAAGCGATTCTTTATTCGCATCGCCAGCGGCATCAATTACCTTGGCTTGCTGGTGATTATTGCTTTGGGTGCAGGTATCGGAATGGCGACGAATTTTATGACGCAGACTTGGGTCAGGCGCAAGGAATTGATGCTTGTATGAAGAGAGTTGAAACCCAGAAAAGCAAAAACCCAGCCATAAGCTGGGTTCTCAGAATGTTGGTGCCCGGACGCGGAATCGAACCACGGACACGGGGATTTTCAATCCCCTGCTCTACCGACTGAGCTATCCGGGCAACGGGGCGCATTAAACCCTACTCGCGCGGCACCGTCAAACGCTTTTCGGCAAAAATCAGCTGACTGATGCCTTTTACAGCAACCTCCAGACCAACCGGTAAAAATTCATTCGCCTATCGCTGGTATAGGTGAATTTTTAGTCGCTTGTGCCGATAACCTTGCTGACATCCGATACCAATAATAAGGTCCACCATGTTCAGCACTATTACATCAGGAATATTGTCACGCCTTGCGTGGCAAAAACGCGGTCACAGCAAGGCAACGCTCAGTTCATTACAAGATGCCATCGCCATGGTCGAATTCACCCCAGAAGGGAAGATCCTTACCGCCAACGAGCTGTTTCTCGAGCGTATGGGTTACACGCTCAAAGAGATTGTTGGTCAGCATCACAGCATGTTCTGCACCGCCGATATGCTTAACTCACCGCAATACCGCGACTTCTGGCGACGCCTGAATCGCGGCGAAGGCTTCAGCGATAAATTCCTGCGCGTGGCGAAACACAGCCGTCCTATCTGGCTGGAGGCGAATTACGTGCCGGTGCAGGATCGCAGCGGTCGCGTGATTAAAATCGTCAAGCTGGCGAGCGATATCACCGCGCGCATCATGGACGCGCAAGAGCAGCGCGCCATGACCACTGCGATTGAGCGTTCGATGGCGGTGATCGCCTTCAATCTCAAAGGCGAAGTGTTGATGACCAACGACAACTTCCTGAAAACCATGGGCTATAACGCGTCAGAAGTGATCGGCGTGCATCACAGCCAGTTCTGCCCGCCGGAGATGCGCAACAGCGACGAATATCGCCGCTTCTGGCACAAGCTGAATCAGGGCGAATTTATCTCCGGCCAGTTCCAGCGCGTGAATAAACGCGGCCAAACGGTGTGGCTGCGCGCCACTTACAACCCGGTGTTTAACGAAACCGGCGAGCTGTACAAAGTGGTGAAGTTCGCTACCGATGTCACCGCGCAGGTGGAGAAGAATCAGCAAGAGCGCGACGCGGCGCAGCAGGCGTATCAAACCGCACTGCAAACCAGCGAAAGCACGCGCCTTGGCGCCACGGTGATTGAGAACAGCGTGCAGACCATGAATGATTTGGCGGGCGAGCTGCACGGCATTTCTGGTGATATCAACGATCTGAGTCAGTCGTCGGATCGCATTGGCGCCATTGTTGAGAGTATTCGCCGGATTGCCGATCAAACCAACCTGCTGGCGCTGAACGCCGCGGTGGAAGCGGCGCGCGCCGGTCAGCATGGTCGCAGCTTTGCCGTGGTGGCCAATGAAGTGCGCACGCTGGCGGCCAACATCAATCGCGCCACCACCGAAATTGAGAACATGGTGCAGCAGAACCATACGCTGGCCGAGAAAGCGCTGAAAGGTATCGCCTCCAACCTGAAACGCGCCGATCAGGGCGTGGGGTTGGCGAAGGAAGCTGGAGGCATGATGGCGGATATTCGTGACAGTTCCAGCGAAGTGGTACGCGCGATTGGGCATGTTACCGCGACATTGCGAGAGGAGTGATGCGTTGCAGGTCGCAATGCACCGCGACCCCACAAACTATGCGGCATGACAATAACCTGCCATGGCCGCATGGTTTACTGCGCCGCCGTCGCCACTGGCGGCGGTGTGGCTTCCGGCATAAAGATGTGGTCGAGAATATTGCGCATCAGCGGTGCCGCCGTGACGCCTTCGTTGCCGCCGTTTTCCAGAATCAACGCCACCGCCACTTTGGGATCGTTAAACGGCGCAAACGCGGTGTAGAAGATGTGGTCACGCAGGCGCATCGGCGTCATTTTGGCGTTATACACCTGATTCTGTTTCAGGCTGAATACCTGCGAGGTGCCGGATTTCGCCGCAATGCCGTACGGCGCGGTGTGAAAGTATTTGTAGCCGGTGCCGTTCGGCGCATTCGCCATACCGAACATCGCGTGGCGCACCAGCGACCAATACGGCGATTTAGCATCGCCAATCTGCGGCTGGGGTAGTTTTGCCTGGTAGAGCTGCACCTCCTTGCCGCGCTGTGATTTCTCCAGCAGATGGGGATTGATCACACGCCCGTTGTTGATGAGCGCCACCATCGCTTTCACCATCTGAATCGGCGTCGCCACCCAATAACCTTGCCCAATGCCCACCGAAACGGTATCGCCCTGATACCACACGTGTTTGTGCACCTTCTGCTTCCATTCGCGGCTCGGCAGCAATCCAGCGTACTCTTCGTTAAGATCGATGCCGGTCGATTTTCCGTAGCCAAACTGGCTCAGCATGGTGTGGATGCGATCAATGCCCATCATAAACGCCACCTGATAGAAGAAGCTGTCCGCCGACTCTTCGATGGCTTTGGTGACGTCCAGCATGCCGTGACCGGTTTTTTTCCAGTCGCGATATTTACGATCGGTGCCCGGCAGCGTCCAGGTCGGCGCGCCAAATAGGGTAAAGCTCGGCGTGATGACTTTGGTCAGCAGCGCCGACATCGCCATATAAGGCTTCACGGTGGACGCCGGTGGATACAAGCCTTGCGTAACGCGGTTGATCAGCGGCAGATCTTTATCCTGCAGCAGGGCTTTATAGGCTTTGTAGCTGATGCCTTTGACGAACGGATTGGGATCGTAGCTCGGCGCGGAAACCATCGCCAGCACGCTGCCGTCGTGCGGATCTTCAATCAGCGCCGCCGCACGTTGCCCGGCGAGCTGACTCTCGACGTACTGCTGCAGATGCAGATCGAGCGTCAGCGTGATGTTCTGACCGGCCACCGGCGGCACCTCTTTCAGCACGCGCACGATGCGGCCGTGGTTATCCACTTCCACTTCCTGATAGCCGGTTTTGCCGTGCAGCAGCGATTCATAATAGCCTTCAATGCCCTGCTTACCGATGTTGTGGTCAGCCGCGTAGTTCTCGCCAACGCCTTCTGCGTTCAGGCGTTTGTAGTCGTTATCGTTGATTTTCGAAACATAGCCAAGCACGTGCGCCAGGTCGGCACCGTAAGGATATTCACGGTCCTGATAGGTATCGACGGTGACGCCGCTAAAGCGGAATTGATTGACGGCGAAGCGCGCGACTTCTTCGTCAGTCAGTTCCGCTTTCAGTTCAACCGGCTTGTAGCGGCTGTTCTGTTTGAGCTCGTGCTCGAAGGTTTCAATCTCTTCCGGCGTGAGATCGACAATCGGCGTCAGCTCTTTCAGCGTTTCCTGCATGTTGTCGATTTTGTACGGCGTGATGTGAATGTCATACCAGCTGACGTTGCGCACCAGCGGAATGCCGTTGCGATCGAAGATCAATCCACGCGTGGGCGCGATGGGGATCATTTTGATGTCGTTTTCGTTGGAACGCGTCTGGTAATAGCTGTGCTGATCGACCTGCAGGCGATACAGGTTGATGCCTAAAATGGTAAAGCAGATGACAACCAGGGCAAAAGCGACAATCGCACGGCGGGCAAACAGCTTTTCTTCTGCTTCGAAATTACGGAAATTCATCAGGTGGGCTTAATCTCTTTGTTATCACGCTAATGATAAGCAGAGATTGTTTCAGAGCCAGCACGAAGATGCACAAGCCTGGGTAAAAGTGTGTCAGATGTTTACGGGATGGTGCGGTCTGGTGCCCTCACCCCGGCCCTCTCCCACCGGGAGAGGGAGAAAAAAAGCGCCGACTGGTCCCCTCTCCCGCGTGCGGGAGAGGGTTAGGGTGAGGGAAAAAATCAATCGCCCAGCAGCACTGACTCCAGCGCGATCTTAATCATATCGTTGAAGGTGGTCTGACGCTCAGCCGCCGTGGTCTGCTCGTGGGTGCGGATGTGGTCCGACACGGTACAGATGGTCAGCGCTTTCGCACCAAACTCTGCTGCCACGCCGTAAATACCCGCCGCTTCCATCTCCACACCCAGAATGCCGTACTTCTCCATCACGTCGAACATCTGCGGATCTGGCGTATAGAACAGATCGGCGGAGAAGATGTTACCCACGCGCGCATCAACGCCCAGCGCTTTCGCGGCATCCACGGCGTTACGCACCATGTCGAAGTCAGCAATCGCCGCGAAGTCGTGATCCTTGAAGCGCATGCGGTTCACTTTGGAATCGGTGCAGGCACCCATACCAATCACCACGTCGCGCAGTTTCACGTCTGCGCGCACTGCGCCGCAAGAACCGACACGGATAATCTTCTTCACGCCGAAGTCGGTGATCAGCTCTTTGGTGTAGATCGAGCAGGATGGAATGCCCATGCCGTGACCCATCACCGAAATCTTGCGGCCTTTATAAGTCCCGGTGTAACCCAGCATGCCGCGCACGTTGTTCACTTCCACCACATCTTCGAGGAAGGTTTCCGCAATGTGCTTTGCGCGCAGCGGATCGCCTGGCATCAGCACGACGTCCGCGAAATCACCCATTTCTGCATTAATATGAGGCGTTGCCATGGTTATTTTCCTTATTAAATTTGGGGCGCTGTTTTACAGCATGCTCTTGCCGTAGTCCATGCTGGACAGGCCAAAATATTTTGCGATGGTCTGACCGATATCCGCGAAGGTATCGCGGTATCCCAGCGATCCTGGCTTCACATTCGGGCCATAGATCAGAATCGGAATGTGCTCACGCGTGTGCTCGGTGCCTTTCCAGCTTGGATCGCAGCCGTGATCGGCGGTGAGGATCAGAATGTCGCCCTCTTTCACCAACTCCATCAGCTCTGGCAAACGACGATCGAACAACTCCAGTCCGCCCGCATAACCGGCGATATCGCGACGATGTCCCCACGTTGAGTCAAAATCAACGAAGTTAGTGAACACAATCGAAGTATCTGGCGCTTTCTTCATCTGCTCGATGGTAGCGTTGAACAGCGCGTCTAAGCCGGTGGCTTTGACTTTCTGCGTGATGCCCTGCTCGGCGTAGATATCGGCAATTTTACCCACCGAAATCACTTCACCGCCCTTCTCATCGACCAGTTTTTTCAGCATGGTCGCTGAAGGCGGCTCCACCGCCAGATCGTGACGGTTGCCGGTACGCTCGAAGTTACCCGCTTTGTCGCCCACGAACGGACGCGCAATCACGCGACCGATGTTGTAGCCACCATTGGTCAGCTCCTCACGGGCGATTTCACACAGTTCGTACAGACGATCAAGGCCAAAGGTCTCTTCATGGCAGGCAATCTGGAAAACCGAATCCGCCGAGGTGTAGAAAATCGGCTTACCGGTTTTCATGTGCTCTTCGCCGAGCTGGTCGAGGATCACCGTGCCCGATGAGTGACAATTACCGAGATATCCCGGCAGATCGGCACGTTTCACCAGAGTATCCAGCAGCGCCTGCGGGAAGCTGTTCTCTTTATCGCTGAAGTAGCCCCAATCAAACAGCACCGGCACGCCGGCGATTTCCCAGTGGCCCGACGGCGTATCTTTACCGGACGACAATTCGCTGGCGTAAGCATACGCACCGATGATTTCCGCGTTGGGATCGAGGCCTGGCGGGAAACGACCGGTAGAGAGCTCAGCCGCTTTGCCGAGGCCCAGTTTGGTCAGGTTCGGTAAGTGCAGCGGGCCTTCGCGACCTTCATTGGCGCGGCCTTCGAAACAGGCTTCGGCGATATGGCCGAGCGTGTCCGATCCTTCATCACCGAATTTATCGGCGTCTTTGCTGGAGCCGATCCCGAAGGAGTCGAGAACCATAATAAAAGCACGTTTCATGCAAGTCTCCTGCGCAATGCGCGATGACAAGTCAAAAAAAAGCGATCAGATCAGTATACCCGAACGGCCGCTGCCTGGCACGAAGAAGCGCCAGTTATTCGCTAATGCGACGATAAACTACCGGCGTGATCGCTGGCGCAGTATCGCTCAGCGTGATGGCTGCTTTAACGGCGGCGGCGGCCTGCTGCCACTGCGCTTCCGACGCGGCGTGGATAATTGCCAGCGGACGCTGCGCGTCAATCTGCGTGCCGAGCGTGGTCACGTCGCTCAAGCCCACGCTGTAATCAATGCTGTCGCTGGCGCGCTGGCGCCCCCCGCCGAGCGCAACCACCGCCATGCCGAGCGCACGCGTATCCATTGCGCTGACGATACCGGCGCCATCGGCGTATACCGCTTTGCTCAGCGTTGGCGCGGGCAGATAGCTGTCCATGCGCTCGATGAAATCTACCGGACCCTTTTGCGCCGCCACCATGCGGGCAAATACTTCAGCGGCTTTGCCGTTATCCAGCACCTGCTGCAGCTTTTGGCGCGCATCGGCGTCATTCTCAGCCAGTTTGCCGGAGATCAGCATTTCCGCGCACAGCGCCATCGTCACTTCCAGCAGGCGCGGATTGCGCGCCTCGCCGGTCAGGAACTGCACCGCTTCACGCACTTCCAGCGCATTACCGGCGGTAGAAGCCAGCACCTGATTCATGTCGGTGAGCAGCGCGGTGGTTTTACAACCTGCGCCATTGGCGACGCCAACAATCGCCTGTGCCAGATTTTCTGAGGCTTCGAAGGTCGGCATAAAGGCGCCGGAGCCCACTTTCACGTCCATCACCAGCGCATCCAATCCTTCCGCCAGTTTTTTGGCGAGGATCGACGCGGTGATCAGCGGAATGGAGTCCACGGTGGCGGTGATATCGCGCGTGGCGTAAAAACGTTTGTCGGCCGGCGCCAGCGAGTTGGTCTGGCCAATAATCGCGATGCCGACGTCTTTGATAATCTGGCGGAAACGGTCGTCGCTCGGGAAGATATCAAAGCCCGGAATCGCTTCCAGTTTATCCAGCGTGCCGCCGGTGTGGCCGAGGCCGCGCCCGGATATCATCGGCACATAACCGCCGCACGCCGCTACCATTGGGCCGAGCATCAGCGAAGTGACATCGCCAACGCCGCCGGTGGAGTGTTTATCAACAATCGGGCCGTTGAGATTCAGCGATTTCCAGTTCAGCACCGTGCCGGAGTCGCGCATCGCCATAGTCAGTGCCACGCGCTCGTCGAGCGTCATATCATGGAAATAGATGGTCATCGCCAATGCGGCAATTTGACCTTCGGAAACGCTGTTGTCGCGCACGCCGTTGATGAAGAAGCGAATCTCCGCTTCACTCAGCGCCTGGCCGTCGCGTTTTTTACGAATAATTTCTTGTGGCAGGAACACGGTTGCCTCCCTGAAGGGATAGAAATTGAAATGTTACGGCAGCTTGCACCTGCCGTAGCGGCGCGATTTATCGCGCGATGTTAAGTCGGGGCTGAAGCGTAAAAACCAGCGCGATAAATCGCGTCGCTACGAATCGCGAAACCATCAGCGAAAGAGATTAATAACCGGCTTTGCTGGTCGCGGTTTCGTGGCCCAGCGTATTCAGCAGGCTTGCCAGCAGGCTGGAGGCACCGAAGCGGAAATGACGCGCATCCGCCCAGCCTTCACCCAGAATGTCGTCCGCCAGCTGCAGATAAAGCGCCGCGTCTTCTGCAGTGCGCACGCCGCCCGCCGGTTTGAAACCAACCTGCTGCTTCACGCCTTTATCGCGGATCACTTGCATCATGATCGCCGCCACTTCTGGCGTCGCGTTGACCGGCACTTTACCGGTGGAGGTTTTGATGAAATCGGCACCCGCATCAATAGCGATTTCCGAAGCGGCACGAATCAGCGCTTCATCTTTCAGCTCGCCGCTTTCGATAATCACTTTCAGCAGCACGTTCGCCGCCGCGCAGGCTTCTTTACAGGCTTTTACCAGCTCGAAACCGATATCGCGGTTGCCGGCAATCAGCGCACGATACGGAAACACCACATCCACTTCGTCAGCGCCGTAGGCGATGGCCGCGCGGGTTTCAGCCAGCGCGATCTCAACGTCATCGTTGCCGTGCGGGAAGTTGGTGACGGTGGCGATGTGGATTTCCGGCGTGCCCTGCTCGCGCAGCGCTTTACGTGCTGCCGGGATGAAACGCGGATAGATGCAGATGGCAGCGGTGTTACCGGCTGGGGATTTCGCCTGACGGCACAGCGCGATCACCTTCTCGTCGGTGTCGTCTTCGTTCAGGGTGGTTAAATCCATCAGTTGCAATGCGCGCTGTGCTGCTGCTTTCAAGTCGGTCATGATGCTCTCCAAAATTCAGATCGGCGGGCACAACCCACCGGGGAATGTGATAATTCTAACAACTACCGCGACGTTAAATTGCGCCTCACGTCACATGAAAAAGAAAACCTGTCATTTAAATACAATTATTTAGTGATGATTATCACAAATAATTGCTAACCAGGCGGGAATGCGCCGTGATGGCCATTGTTATTATTATCACAAAAATGGACGCAAAAGTGTACTCTCAGCTTTATCAATGTAGCTAATCAGGCGTAAGGCAGCGTAAATGCAGAATCTGTCGGGTGAGAATCAGGCAGGCAAGGCGAACAGCTGCTGGCTGTTATGCCAAAGCGCATCGGCGATCTCTTCAGGGGATTCGCTGCGTAACTGACACAGCACGTCAAACACATTGCGCGCCCGCTCCGGACGATTGGGCTGGCCCTGAAAACCGTGCAGCGGCATATCGGGCGCGTCGGTTTCCAGTAATAACGCCTTGAGCGGCAGGTTGGCGATGGTGTTGCGGGTTTTACTGGCGCGTTCATAGGTGATGGTGCCGCCAACGCCAATGGCATAGCCAAGCTGAATAAAGCGCTCCGCCTGCTGCTGGCTACCCGCAAAACCGTGTACCACGCCGCGACGTGGCAGATCGTGACGACGTAAATGCAGCGCTAATTGATCGTGGGTGCGGCGCGAGTGCAAAATCACTGGCAGATCGTGCTGCTTCGCCAGCTTGAGCTGCTTATCGAGCAGCCGCGTCTGTTTGGCAAATTGCGCATCGTCCATATAGAGATCGAGGCCGATCTCGCCGATCGCCACACGCTTGCTATCCGGCTTTTTCAGCCAGCGCGCTAATTCATCAAGGTGCGCATCTTCCTGATGCTCAGCAATATTGATTGGATGCAGACCCAGCGCGGCATATAGCGCCGGATGCTGCTGCGCCAGTTGCGTCACAAGCGCGAAACGGCTGGCATCCACGCTCGGTACAATGATGCGTTCCACGCCGGCCTGCGCAGCGCGTGCAATGCTGGCGTGCGCATCATCAACGAGCGGCGGGAAATCGAAGTGGCAATGCGTGTCGATAAACTTCATGCCAGCGAGCCTTTATCAAAATCGGCATCGTTTTCCGCCAACGCGGGCGTAATCAGCGGGCGATTGTCAGGCGCATTCGCCACGGCGGCCGGCGGCGTAACCGTGGTTGAACGCACCAGCGGCTCAGCATCACTCAACCATTGACCAAGCGTGGCGAGGAAATAGCGCCCGCTGCGGCGGCCTAAATGGTAATCCTGATTCAGCGATGACAAGCGGCTGCCAAGCGCCATGCTCGCCAGCGGTTTCGGCGGACAGATTTCGATGATGCGCAGATTATCCGGCGGCTGCTCGATGAACTGCTGAATCTCGCGATAGCTCTCTTCATGCTGATGCAGGATGTTGATCATCGGCTGCAATGCGCTGTCGGACAAAAAGCGTTCCATGCGTTTAAACCACTTCGGTGTGTAGGACACCTGCGACGGCACGGTGCGGATCACCACAATGGTATCCGCGCCACGGCGCGCAGCTTCGCGTACCGGAATCGCATCGCTGATGCCGCCGTCAAGATAGCTCACGCCGTCCATCTGCACGCCGCTGCGGTAAAAACCGGGGATCGCGCTGGAGGCTTTTAGGATGTCGTGCCAGTTGGTGCTGATCGGGTTGAAGTACTCGGCGCGGTAATCGTCGCTGCGGCAGGCGCACATATAGAATTCGCTGCCTTTGGCAAACAGCCCTTCGGCGGTGTTGAGCGCCAGCGGGAATTCCTGTTTAGTGATATCGATCAGCCAATCGAGATCGATAAGATGCCCGCCGCGCACGAATCGTAGCGGATCAAAGAACAGTTTGCTGGTGGTGTAACGGGAGATCACGCGTCGCGCGTAGCCAGGCTGGCCACAGACAAAAGCCGACAGGTTTTGCGCCCCGGCCGAGGTGCCGAGTAACAGTTGAAAAGGATTGAAGCCTGCGCGTTGAAATTCGTCCAGCACGCCTGCGGTAAAGATGCCGCGCTGACCGCCGCCTTCGCACACCAAGGCGATTTTATTTGATTTGAAAGGAGTTAAAGCCAGCGGTTCGAATGAACCTAATGTCAACGGAATACGTGTGCCCAATGGATGTCCCTCAGTGTTGCTTGCTCTGAGGGAGTCGCCGAAGCAGCATCCCGGAGAACCAGTCATTGTCGTTCCCTGACCAATTGCTTCTGCAATCGTTGCGGCTTCGTAGTATGCCGCACAAGACCGGTCTCCGCTTTAGGTGACTCGCGGGTTAGCGTCTATTGAGACGCAAGTAGTCAGGGTCGTTTGCGCCCGGTAAACAGGCTCACGAGGAACAGAATAATACCGACAATGAAGACAATTTTAGCTGCCCATGCTGCCGTACCCGCCAGACCGCCGAAACCTAATGCCGCAGCAATCAGAGCGATGACCAGAAAGATAATACCCCAACGAAACATAAGCCTCTCCTTTACCATTGTGAAAATCGAACTGCTTATTTACACCTTTGTTTTTATTACGAAACGGCACCTGCTGGTGCCGAGTCGCTCGCGTTAAGATTTCACCTTCAGGTCATTCTTCACGCTTTTCACGCCTTCAATGGCTTTGGCGATCTTCTCAGCACGATCGGACTGTGCCTGATTCGCCACTTCCCCTGATAACTGCACCACGCCGTCGGTGGTTTCAACCTTAACGTTGCGTGATGGCACGATATCATCTGCTAAAAGCTTAGCTTTAATTTCGCTGGTGGTTGCGGTATCGCCCGCATAACCTTTCAGAGAAGCATTTTTGCTGTCTTTAACGTGTAGTTTGTCGCTGACGGATTTCACACCTTCGACTTTCTGCACCAGCGCGACGGCTTTTTCAGCCTGATCCTGAGAAGCCACGAAGCCGCTCAGTGTCACCACGCCATCGTGCGTTTTGACGGAGATATCCGTGCTTTTAATTGCGTCATCGTCCACCAGCGCCGCTTTGGCTTTAGCCGTGATGCCGCTGTCATCCATATAACCATCGACTTTTTTCATAGAGCTATCGATCTTCGCACCCGCGCTGTCGGAGGTTTGCTGTGCTTTCTGCGACAGTGATTCATCTGCAAACGCCGCACCGCTCAGCAGAGCAGAACCGGCCAGGGCAGCAATCAGGGTTTTAGCAATCTTAGTCTTATTCATCGATATCATCCTTCTATCAGTTAACTCATCCGTTATCGCGGATGCGCCAGCAACGAACGGCGTTGCTGAGTTACTGGACGTAATGAAACCCGCAAGGTCTCTTTTCTCGTCCGACAGGATAATAGTAGTAGGGATTACAGCTTTTGCTGGCTCTTGTGGTTGATATATCGCCAAAAAGAGAAAAAAACAGCGGAATTAGGAGGAGTCTGTAACAAACAAAACAGGGCCAGTGAAAATCACAGGCCCTGCTGGTAACGGCGATTAGTGCTCGCGCGTTTTGCGGAATCTCACGTCAGGATAGCGTTCCTGAGTGATGTTGAGGTTCACCATGGTTGGCGCGATATACGTGAGGTTATCACCGCCATCGAGCGCCAGGTTTACTTCGTTTTTACGCTGGAAATCGTCGAATTTCTTCGCATCATCACACTCAACCCAGCGAGCGGTTGAGACGTTGATGGCTTCGTAGATCGCTTCAACGTTGTATTCGCTTTTCAGGCGCGCGACCACCACTTCGAACTGCAGCACACCGACCGCGCCCACAATCAGATCGTTGTTGTGTACCGGGCGGAACACCTGCACCGCGCCCTCTTCCGACAGCTGAACCAGCCCTTTCAGCAGCTGTTTCTGCTTCAGCGGATCGCGCAGACGGATACGGCGGAACAGCTCTGGCGCGAAGTTCGGAATGCCGGTGAACTTCATGTTTTCACCCTGCGTAAAGGTGTCGCCAATCTGAATGGTGCCGTGGTTGTGCAGACCAATGATGTCGCCCGGATAGGCTTCTTCTACGTGCGAACGGTCGCCAGCCATAAAGGTCAGTGCATCGGAAATCACCACATCTTTACCGGTACGCACCTGACGCAGCTTCATGCCTTTTTCGTACTTGCCGGATACCACACGCATAAAGGCGACGCGGTCGCGGTGCTTCGGGTCCATGTTTGCCTGGATCTTAAACACGAAGCCGCTAAATTTCTCTTCCTTTGCTTCCACCAAACGCGCGTCGGTGTTGCGCGGCATTGGACGCGGCGCCCAGCTAACCAGGCCATCCAGCATATGATCAACGCCGAAGTTACCCAGCGCGGTGCCGAAGAACACCGGCGTGATTTCGCCACTCAGGAACAGCTCCTGATCGAACTCGTGCGAAGCGCCCTGCACCAGCTCCAGCTCATCGCGCAGCTGCTGTGCCAGATCTTCGCCTACTGCGGCATCCAGTTCTGGATTCGCCAGCCCCTTAACAATGCGCACTTCCTGAATGGTGTGGCCTTTACCGGTTTGATACAGGTAAGTTTCGTCGTTGTAGAGGTGATAAACCCCTTTGAACAACTTGCCGCAGCCAATCGGCCAGGTAATAGGTGCGCAGGCGATTTTCAGCTCACTCTCCACTTCATCCAGCAGCTCCATGGGATCGCGGATGTCACGGTCGAGTTTGTTCATAAAGGTGATGATTGGCGTATCGCGCAGGCGCGTCACTTCCATCAGCTTGCGGGTGCGATCTTCAACACCTTTCGCGGCGTCGATCACCATCAAACAGCAGTCAACCGCCGTCAGCGTACGGTAAGTATCTTCAGAGAAGTCTTCGTGTCCTGGCGTATCCAGCAGGTTCACGAGGCTGTCGCGATACGGGAACTGCATCACCGAGGTGGTGATGGAGATACCACGTTGTTTCTCCATCTCCATCCAGTCCGATTTCGCGTGCTGGTTGGAGCCGCGGCCTTTGACGGTACCGGCGGTTTGAATCGCCTGTCCGAACAGCAGCACTTTTTCGGTGATTGTGGTTTTACCGGCGTCCGGATGCGAGATGATCGCAAAGGTACGGCGGCGCGCCACTTCTTCTAAAAAGGAGGCATTAGACATTGAGTGAATTCTTCTTCAAGGGCAACACGCGGACAGCGCGCTGCGAATAAATCGTTTCGAGGTCATTCCGCAGGATAACGCGGCCAATGGCGACGCAGTGGCGTCGGTTCACAGCAAGAGGTGTGCGATCTACATTGGCGGCAGTCCTGAATCCCGTCAGCATTGAGGCGGCATAGCATACAATATTTCGCAGAAAGGGGGAATCGGTGCCCTATTAGCCCTCACCCTAACCCTCTAATCACCCCAACACCCGCACCACTGCCGCCTTGAAGATCTTCACCCCAATCTCCAGCGAGCTCAGCTCAAAGCGCATCTCAGGATGATGTAAACCCGGCACCAGATTGGTTCCCAATCCCCAGAAACCGGCTTTCACCTGCGGGTTTTTCACCGGGTAATAGAAGAAATCTTCGCTGCCCGGCGTGGTTTTGGTATCCAGCAAACCGGCGTCGCCCAGCACGTCGACAATCGCCGCGCGAATCACCGCCGTGGCTTCTTCATGAATTTCTGCCGCCGGCATCTCTTTTAGCACCACCACGTCGGCCGTGGCACCCAGCGCCGCCACGCTGTGCTGAATCGCCAGCGTGACTTTCTCTTTCAGCACCGCCATTGGCGCGTTTTCCTGCGAACGCAGATCCCACACCACGCGCGCCTCATCCGGCACCGAGTTGGTCACGCCCGCATCGCACAGAAAGCGTGTAGCTTTCACGCTCCAGGTCAAACCCGGCGGCAGATGGATGGCGTTGACGGCCTGTACCGCTTGCACCGCCGCATCCAGCGCGTTGACGCCCAAATGCGGACGCGCCGCATGCGCCGGTGCACCTTTGATGGTGGCTTCCAGCGTGCTGCAGGCAGAGTAAATCACCGCTGGCGTCGCCTGTCCCACATGACACTCTTCCAGCGGACGCACATGGAAGCCGAGAATCATCTCCACATCCTCCAGCGCGCCGCCCTCAATCATCGCCAGCGCACCCGCACCGAGCTCTTCCGCCGGCTGGAACAGCAGCTTTAGCCGCCCTTTCTTGATCGCGCCCTCTTTCATCAGCTCTTGCGCTGCCGTCAGCACCACCGACGAATGGCCATCGTGGCCGCAGGTGTGACGCGCACAGGCTACGCCATCAATGATATGGCCGAGCGCATCCATATCCGCACGCAGCGCCAGCACCGGACCGGGCACGCCGCTGTCGATTTCCGCCACCATGCCAGTGGTGTTATTGATGCCGCGCGTCACCTTAATTCCGGCGCTTTCCAGCTGTTCGGCAATATAAGCAGAGGTTTTGAATTCCTGAAAACCCAGTTCGGGAATTTCATGCAGAAAATGGTAATGCTCTAAGACGTTCGACACCGCTAAGCTCCTGACAAGTAAAGGCAAGCCTCAGCATCGCCCGATGCGCAGCTATAATCAATCCAGCGTGAATGAAAATTAGTCAAAAATGAGAACTCCTCGCATTCAACATGTGGAATAATTCCATTTACAATCAATAAGATAAATTCAACCTTTTTGCGAAAAAACCTTCACAAAAAAGTATAGATTGATGCATAATTCGCCGTACTTCACCTGACAAATTAAAAAGGACTCAGCCATGTTAACTGCTGAAATGACCTCACGTTTAAACGACCAACTGAACCTCGAATTCTTCTCTGCCAACCTCTATCTGCAGATGAGCGCCTGGTGCAGCGATAAAGGCTATGAAGGTGCCGCTTCATTCCTGAAAATGCATTCTCGCGAAGAGATGCAGCACATGCAGAAGCTGTTCGATTACGTCAGCGATGCCGGCGCTTTGCCGGTGCTGGGCAGCATTGCGGCGCCGGCGATTAGCTGGACTTCACTGAACGACGTGCTGGAAGAAGCACTGAAGCATGAGCAGCTGATCACCAAAAAAATCAACGAGCTGGTGCACACCGCCTTAACCACCCAGGATTACTCAACGTTCAACTTCCTGCAGTGGTACGTTGCCGAGCAGCATGAAGAAGAGAAGCTGTTCAAAACCGTGCTGGATAAACTGGCGATGGTCGGCAACAAAGGCGAAGGCCTGTTCCTGGTGGACAAAGATCTCGGCCACATGTCCGTCGACGGCCACGGCGCATAATAATAAAGATTACACACAGCAAAATAGAGAACGCCCGACATGTCGGGCGTTTTTTTATGCCTATTCCAACTCTTTCAACCGCAACTCCGACGGCTGCGGACGGCCAAAGAAATAGCCCTGGAATAGCGTACACCCCTCTTCGCGCAGCTTCGCAAACTGCTCGCCGTTCTCCACGCCTTCAGCGGTGATCTGAATATCGAGGCTGCGGCTCATGCCGGTAATGGCGCGGATAATCGCCAGCGCCTCGCGGCTGTCGCCCATATCGTTGATAAACGACTTATCGATTTTGATTTTATCGAACGGGAACGAGCGCAAATAGCTGAGCGATGAGTAGCCGGTGCCGAAATCATCCAGCGCAATCTGCACGCCAAGCGTTTTCAAACTCTGCAAGGTGCGGATATTACCGAGCGTGTCGTCCAGCAGCACTGATTCGGTGATCTCCACTTCCAGCCGATGCGGCGCCAGCCCGGATTCCCGCAGCGCACCTTCCACCACCGACACCAGCGAGCTGTTTTTAAACTGCAGCGGCGACAGGTTCACCGACACCGATTGTTCGGTGTTCCAGCTCTGCGCTTCGCGGCAGGCTTCATACAGCGCATAGGCGCCGAGCATGTGAATCAAACCGGTCTCTTCAGCGATCGGGATGAAGTCGTTCGGCATGATCAGCCCTTTGATCGGGTGATGCCAGCGCATCAGCGCTTCATAGCCGATGATGCCCTGCTCGTTGGTAATCGGCTGATAGTAAAGCTTGAGCTGACGACCAGAAATCGCATCACGCAGATCGTTCTCAATCACGCGACGGCTGCGCGCCTGATTGTCCATCTCAATGGTGAAGTGTTCGAAGCGATTACGGCCATTACGTTTGGCTTCGTACAGCGCCATATCGGCGCAGCGCAGCATATGCTCCGGCGTGTTGGTGGCCTGCGAGGTGAGCGCGATACCAACGCTCAAGCCCACCGACAGATTATGCCCTTCAACGTTGATCGGCGGACGAATCGCCTCGATCAGCCGCTGCGCCACCACCGCTGCTTCATCGGCAGCACGAACATTGGGTAACACGATGGCAAACTCATCGCCGCCAATGCGCGCCAGCGTATCGTGATCGCGCAGCGCGCTGCGCAGGCGTTTCGCCACCACGCGCAGCAGGTCATCACCAATCTGGTGGCCGAGCGCATCGTTGACGTTTTTGAAGTTATCGAGATCGAGACACAGCGTGGCGCTGACCTGGTGGTTCTGACTATCGACGCGCAGCGCTTCACTCAGCTTCTGGCGGAACAGCACGCGGTTCGGCAGGCTGGTGAGATTGTCGTGATGCGCCATATGACGAATACGCGCATCGGCTTCGCGCTGATCGGTCACGTCCTCGACAATCAGCATCACGTAGTTCTGACGCATATCTTTGCCGCTGATGGTGGTGGCACGCGTATGCAGAATGCGCTCGCCGCCCGCCGTCAGCAGCAGCTGTTCGCGCGAGTGGATGCCTTCGCTGCGCAGCGCCACATCTGCCAGGCTGTTGAAGTAATCACCCAGCTCCGCCGACATACATTCGTGCAGGCGCTTGTGCATGATCAGCGCTTTGTTAATGCCAAACAGCTGCTCAGCTTTGTCATTCACCATCAGGATTTCACGGCTGATGGCATCTTCAACGATCACGCATGAGGGAATATTGCTGATGATGGTGTCGAGAAAACCCGACAGCTCCGACATTTTCGCGCTCTGCGACTGCGCCAGATCCCGTGCGCGCAGCAGTTGCTGCTCGTTCTCACGCCGTTCGGTGATATCGCGGGTAATTTTGGCGAAGCCGATCAGTTTGCCGTTTTCATCATAAATCGCTTCGATAACAACGTGGGCCCAAAATGCCGAGCCATCTTTGCGGTAGCGCCAGCCTTCATCTTCAAAACGCCCGGTTTTCAACGCAATGCCGAGGTTAGCTTCGGGCGCATTGGCATGACGTTCCGCTGAACTGTAAAACACCGAGAAGTGCTGACCGACAATCTCGTCAGCCAGATAACCTTTAGCGCGCTGTGCACCGTTGTTCCAGTTCACCACGCGGCCCTGCACATCCAGCATATAGATGGCGTAATCGCGCACGCCTTCCACCAGCAGACGGAAGTTCTTCTCCTGCTCGTGTTGTTTACGCAGCAGCGCCTGTTGTTCGGTGCAGTCGCGGGTGATTTTGGCGTAGCCAATCAGCTTGCCAGCATCATCACGGATTGCGTCAATGATGACATGTGCCCAAAACGCGCTGCCATCTTTGCGGTACCGGTAGCCTTCGTCTTCGAAACGACCGGTTTTGAAGGCGGTGGTGAGGTTTTTTTCCGGGATATGGTT
The DNA here is from genome assembly GCF_003208415.1 of Pantoea sp. AG1095. Taxonomy (NCBI): domain Bacteria; kingdom Pseudomonadati; phylum Pseudomonadota; class Gammaproteobacteria; order Enterobacterales; family Erwiniaceae; genus Pantoea; species Pantoea sp. AG1095. The sequence goes on from NZ_QKMJ01000005.1 coordinate 54,894, forward strand.
TTTACGATCCTGGGCGCTGTAGAAGCGCGAGAAGTGCTGTCCAACAATCTCTTCGGCAACGTAGCCTTTCGCGCGCTGTGCGCCTACGTTCCAGTTTTCCACGTTGCCGTCCAAATCGAGCATATAGATGGCGTAATCACTGACGCCTTCCACCAGCATGCGAAAGCGCTGTTCCTGCTCGCGCTGTTTGCGCTGCTGCTCTTGCTGCTCGGTGCAGTCACGGGTGATTTTGGCAAAACCCAGCAGCTCACCAAACTCATCGCGGACAGCGTCGATCACCACATGCGCCCAAAACGCGCTGCCATCTTTACGGTAACGCCAGCCTTCGGTTTCAAAGCGCCCGGTTGCTGTCGCGGTCGCCAGTCCGCGCTGTGGCGCGCCGTTTTTACGATCGTCTTCGCTGTAGAACAGCGCAAAATTCTTCCCTACGATTTCATCGGGCGTGTAACCTTTGGCGCGCTGCGCGCCGCTATTCCAGTTCGCCACCGTGCCATCGGGTTTGAGCATGTAAATGGCGTAATCCACCACGCTCTGTACCAAAAGTCGGTACATGACGTCAGAGTTATTATTCATTGTTATTCGCCTATTGCTGGGCTGGTATCGTCGAAACTTAAGAAAATTCTTAATTATCAAGCAGACTTAAGCGCAAATACGCAGCGCTGACAAGCGCTATTCATCCGCAGACAAATGTTGGTAGGTAAGTTATCGGCAGTGGCGAGAAAATGTTCAGTAGGATACTTCACAAATCATCATACGTTGACGGCAGGCTGGCGTTACGCTTGCCACGGTAAAATGCCGTGCGGCAAGCGTCGCGTCAGGCGTGTGGCAACCGCCATTAATAAGCAAACCACCACAATCATCAGGCAGCCCACCGCCGCCGCCAGCGACGCGGATCCGCCTTCATCAAGGAATACGATGGTCGGTCCGATGGTTTGCGTTTGCGAGGTGACCAGCAGCACCGAAACCTGGATTTCATTCAGCGCGGTGAGAAACACCAGCACGCTGCCCGCCAGCGCCGACGGTGCCGCCAGTGGCAATAAGATGTCGCGCATGCGGCGCAGAAAACCGGCGCCGCACAAACGTGCCGCTTCATCTAATGCCGGTTCCAACTGGGCGAATCCGGCCAGCGTTGGGCGCAGCACCAGCGCGAGGAAGTTCGCCAGATAGGCGGCAAGGATGATCCACACCGTGCCATACAGCGAGACATTAACGATCGGCAGCGGACGCAGGAAGAACAGCATCGCCGCTACGCCGGTGACAATGCCCGGCAGCGCGTAAGTCAGTTCACTCGCCAGCCACAAACCGCGCACTAATTTGGTTCGCCGCCAGCTGAGGAAATAGGCGAGAAACAGCGCGCAAACCGTTAAAATCAGCGCCGCCAGCGTGGTCAATCCGAGGCTGGTGAGAAACGCCTGTCGCACCGCCGGATAACCCCACAACGCGGCGCAGAAGTTCTCCAGCGTCAGCGTTTGCCAGCTCAGCGCCTGGCCAAAACCGCTGGTGAGCGCGGTGATCAACAGCGCGCTGAGCGGCAACAGCAAGGTCAGCGCCATCCACAGCCAGGCGACGCCCTCAACCGCCATACGCCAGCGCCCCAGCGATTGCTGCCACAGGCGCGGTGCACCGTTGACGCGCACATCATGGCGTCCGCCCAACCAGGCGCTGGCCGCCATGCCCGCCAGCGTAATTACCGCAATCAATAACGCATACACCGCGGTGTTTGGCAGCGCGCTCGGACCAATGCCATTCAACTGCTGATACACCAGCGTGATCAGCGTTGGCACGCGCGCCGGAATCCCCAGCATCGCCTGAATACCGAAGTTGCCCGCCGCCGCAACGAAGGTCAGCGCGGCACCGGCAAAAATTGCCGGGCGCGCCAGCGGCAGCACAATGGTGAACAGGATGCGCGCGCGTGACGCACCGCTGGCCTGGGCCGCTTCCACCAAGTCGGCGGGCAAGCGGCGCAAACCGGCGCGCACGGTGAGGAACACCAACGGCGCATTGTGCGTGCCGAGCAGCAGCACAATGCCGGTTAAGGAGTAGAGCGGCTGCTCGCCGGGCGCAAACCACGGCAACTCCAGCGTGGCGAACAGCAGCGCCAGCGGACTGCTCGGAGCCAGCGCCTGCAGCCAGGCCAGCGCCGTCACCTGCGGCGGAATCATCAGCGGCAGGATAAACGCAAACACCCACGCGGTTTTGGCGCGCAGATCGCTAAGCGCCACCAGCCACGCAGCGGCGGTGCCGAGCACCACGGAAATCAAAGTAGAACTGAGCGCGATGAGCAACGTATTGGCGCTGGCGATCAACACGCGATCGCTCGCCAGCAGGCGCGTTAAGCGTGCGATATCCGGCACGCCGCTGGGCGCAATGGCGGTCCACACCAGCCGCATCAGCGGCGCCACCGACAGCAAACCAATCAGCAACACCAGCAGCGCCAGAATCAGCCGTTCGCTGTTAACGCGCGGCGCTTTGCGCGTCACATTGCGCCATTCGTTGCTCAACACGCTCATGCTTAGCCACCAAACAGCGCGCTGAACCGATCGCGCACTGCCGCATCTTCTTTGATCGCTTTCGCCACGTCCGGCGACAGCAGCTTGATTTTATTGATCGGCGTGAAACCTGCCGGTGCTGAGACGCGATCATCCACCGGACGGTTGCCCTGCTCGACCACCAGCTTCTGGCCTGGCTCGGAAAGCATAAAGTTAACGAAGGCTTTGGCGGCCGGCAGGTTGTGCGCGGTTTTCATGATGGCAACCGGTTCGGTGACATACGACACGCCCTCTTTGGGATAGACCAGATCCACCGGTGAACCCTTTTTCTTCGCCAGAATCACGTCGGCGTCGGTGATGATGCCGTACTTATCCAGCCCGCTGGCGACCGCCTTCAGCGCCGGGCCGTTGCCGCCCTGCGGCGCGATGCCGATGGCCGCCAGCTTTTTGTAGAAGCTCCAGCCAATCGATGGCGTGTTGATATCGGTGTGCAGCTTGTAGAGCGCCGCGCCGGAGTAAAGCGGGCTTGGTACCGCAATCTGCCCTTTGTTGGCTTCCACCGCCAGCGCGTTCCAGCTATCAATCGGCTGCGCATGCTGGGTGTTGTAGGCAATTACCGTGGCGATGATTTTGGTGCCGAAGAAGGTTTTGTCTTTGTCGTAAAACGATGGATTGATGTGGCTAAGCGGCGCATCGCTGTAGCTGTAGAGATGGTTTTCGTTTTTCAGCGCGCCGAGGTTGATGGCGTCGGCAATCAGCAGCACATCCGGCTTGGCTTCGCCGCTCATCATTTCGGTGCGCAGCACGTTCATTAACTGCGTGGTGCCGTTGCGCGTCCACTCGACCTGCACATTGGGATAGGCGGCTTTAAACGCATCCATGGTTTGCTGGGCAATTTCGGGTGCCTGTGAGGTATAAACCACCAATTTCCCTGCTGGCGCCTCGTCGGCAAAGCTGGCGGCAGAGATCACGAATCCACTGGCTAACATCAACACGTTGAACATCGTACGCATAGCATTTCCCTGAAGGTTTAGAAGATTAAGAAGGAAGAATCCAGCCGTCACGCAGCGTCACACCCACAGTGGCGTCGACAACGGGTAAAGGCTGATCGGCCAGCAGCAGCGTGATGCTGCATTCGGGCGCGGCCAGCGGCGTCACGTTGAGCTGATAGTGGCCGCCGCGATAGATCACCCGCTGCACGCGCGCGGCAAACTGTGGTTCGCCCGGCGCGGCTAAGTGGAAATCGACTGCGTGAAAACTGGCTTGCGCCTGCGGCTGCGGACGCTGATGCGGCGCGCAGCGTAACGACACGCGCAGGCCGCACAGGGTGGCATAAGCGCGGCCCTCGCCGAGCGGTTCGATATCGCTGATCGGCAGCACTTTGCCGTCGTCAATAAAGCGCGCGACCATGGCGTTCGCCGGTTCGCGCCACAGCGTTTGCGGCGTGGCGAACTGCATCACACGGCCGGCATCCATCACCACGATGCGATCGGCCAGCGCCATCGCTTCATGCTGATCGTGGGTAATGTAGAGCAAGGTGGCGTGACTGTGATGATGGAAGCGGCGGAACTCCTCTTCCATGGTAGCGCGCAGGTGGACATCGAGGTTGGCGAGCGGCTCATCGAGCAGAACTAAGGTCGGTTGCGCCACTAAACAGCGCGCCAGCGCCACGCGCTGACGCTGACCGCCGGAGAGATCGGCGGGACGACGGGCGGCGAACGCTTCCAATCCCACCAGCTCCAGCGCCTGCTGCGTGCGGCGCTCGCGCTCGGCACGCGCGACGCCGTTCACTTTCAGGCTGTAGGAAACATTTTCCGCCACCGTCATATGCGGCCACAGTGCGTAGCTCTGGAACACCACGCCAAGCTGACGATCTTCCGGCGGCAGATGCACGCCCGGTGCAGCGAAGCAGCGTTCGCCCACGTGGATCTCTCCGGCATCGGCGGTTTCAAAACCGGCCAGCAGGCGCAGCAAGGTGGTTTTGCCGCAGCCCGACGGGCCCAATACGGCGATAAATTCTCCCTGCGCAATCTGCAGTGAGATGTCTTGCAATACCGGCTGCGCCGCAAAGGATTTGCGCAGCCAGCGCAGTGTGATTGATGCCATGTTTCTGGCCTTTCGCTAACAGTCCGGCTAAGACCCTACGACACTGTGATGACGATTCCATGACATTGAAGCTGGTCGCCCTAAATGGCGTAATGCTTGTCTGATAAGCAGCGCGCTGACATCGCAGGGGTATCGCCCGCTAAGCATCCAGCAGTATCAGAATGCCTGGCTTGGTTTTTCGAGAGTCTGCATTTATGCGCATCTGGTTGCCATGAATGGCAATCCCAAGGGATTCATAGCGATTTTGAGTTAAGGATACGCACCACTGCTGCAGCGAGGGTGTGGGGGCGACATCCTAACCCGCTGAACGAATGAGGGATTCCAGGGCGAGCCGCAGGGATGCGGCGAGAGGTGGCGCTGAGCAGGAGCGAATCGCCGCCGGTCCGTCAGGAATCGTGAATGAGTGAAGGCACCGCGAAGCGGCGGGTTGGGCTGGCGCAAGGCCCGGGAGTGCAGAGGGCGCGGCCAGGCGTCCTCTGCTCGGTCGCCGCACCGAAGTGCTGCAACTGCCCAGGTTCAAGGCGAACGAAAGCCGCTCCGTGCTTAACTAAGCGGCATGACGCGATTCACAGATGCATGCCGATATAGCGCTCATAGCGCGCGGGCTTCACCCGCGTGAGATCCACCAGCACTAAGCCATCAATACAGTTATTGAAATCGGGATCGCTGCCGAAATCGATAAACTGCACGCCGCCCGGCTCGCACACCTCGGAATATTGCTTGTAGAGCGTGGGAATGGCGGTGCCGAGATTCGCCAGCAGATGTTTCAACCGGCGTAAATCTTCGCTGTAGTTATCGCCGGTGAACTGCGCCAGCACTTCCGGTAACGAGGCTGGATAAGGGCGGCGTGAAGTCGCCAGCGGCAGTTCGGTAGGGAAATAGAGACGATAGAACGCCACCAGCAGATCGCGCGCCGCCAGCGGCATGCCGCCCGAGATCGAGACCGGACCAAATAAGTAGCGGGTTTCGGGATATTTAGCGATGTAGGCACCAATGCCCATCCACAGATAATCGAGGCCGCGTTTGCCCCAATAGGCAGGCTGAATAAAACTGCGGCCCAGCTCCAGACCTTGGTTGATGATCGGCAACATGCGCTCGTCGTAGTGGAACAGGCTGTCGCTGTAGATGCCTTCCAGCCCACGACGCTCCAGCTGCTCGGCGCCCGGAATAAAGCGATAGGCGCCGACGATCTCCAGCGCATCGTCGTCCCACAGAATCAGGTGATAGTAATCGTCATCGTATTTATCGAGGTCGCGACGCCGCCCGCTGCCCTCACCCACCGCGCGGAATGCCACTTCCCGTAAGCGCCCGAGCTCACGCAGCAGCGGCACCCAGCTGGCACCGTTGCGTCGCCACAGGTAGATCTGCTTGCCATCCGGCAGCGTGCCGAGTCGCTCGCTCTCCATCAGCGCTTTTTTCAGTTCGGCGCGATCTTCCGGCCGCGCAATCGCCGCTTCGGTCTGAAACAAGCCGCGTCGTCCCTGACCAATGCGATACAGATGTTTGCGCAGCCGCTTCGCCAGCTCTTTGCCCGGCGTGTGGCCATCATGCCAGTTGGCAAACGGGATCTGTTCGCCGATGTGCAACTTAATGCGCGAACCGCGCTGACGAAACATTTCGCGTACCAGCATCAGTAACGCGAGCGGCGAGGCAATTTTTGCGGCGGCGTAAAATGCCAGGCTGTTGCGCCCCACCACGTGCACCGGCACGATTGGCGCGCGAGCGCGGGCCGCGAGGCGTAAGAAGCTGTGATGCCAGTGACGATCGCGCACGCCTCGGCTGGAAAGGCGCGACACTTCACCCGCCGGGAAGATAATCAGCACGCCCTGATTATCGAGATGCTGCTGCATGCGCGTTAGCTGTTCGCGGCTGGTACGGTTGCCCATGTTATCCACCGGCAACATCATGTTGTTGATCGGCTCCAGCATCATCAACATGCGGTTGGCGACAATTTTCACATCGCGTCGCACCTGCGAAACCGCCGCCAGCAATGCTAACCCATCCAGCGCACCGAGTGGATGGTTGGCAACTATCACCACCGGGCCACGCGTGGGTATCTGCTCCAAATCGCGCTCGCTCAGTTCACAGCGCACATCAAGATGCTCCAGTACCTGCTCCACCATATCCACGCCTTTCAGATGACGATAGCGGGCGGCAAACGCCTGGAATTCATGTTCGCGAACGGCCCATTTCAGGGCGCTTTTCTGCCAGTTTGCCGGTTGATGACCTGGCCAGTAGGTATCGAGAAGCTGATCAACGGAAAACATCATTCACCTTTTACACGCAGCGGTTTATCGCTTCGACGTTAAAACGGCTTGTTTTCAGATTTATGACTGCAGCGTCGTGAGAGCCTAAAAAGCAGCCACTTGCATTGTTCTTGCGCATAAAAAACAAAAACTGACCTTAAAACCCCAAATTCAAGACATGACTTAAAGCTTATTGTTAAGCAGCGTGAATTAATCTGGTCACACCAGTTAAATTGTTTGTTAAAGGGTGTTTTAACTTTGCGTTTATTTTTTATTTTTTCCTCTGGGCTACACATATGATTCATTCGGTATTTATTGTTGATGACCATCCGTTAATCTGTACGGGCATTCAGGCATTACTGCAGTCATATCACTACGCCATTGCTGGCACTGCTAATAAAAGCGATCTGTTAATAACCGAGCTGCATAGGACACGTCCGGACGTTTTACTGCTCGATCTCACCATGCCTGGACGCGCTGGCATTCCGTTGATTACGGACATTAAGCGCGCGCTGCCAGACCTCAAAATCATTGTTTATACCGCTTCAGAAAGCCTTTTTTATCAACGATGTTGCTTGCAATTAGGCGTGGAAGGCTATGTGTGTAAACGCGGCAATTTAGACACTCTCCTTACCGCAATAAAAGAGGTGGAGTGTGGTAAGCGTTTTTATCCGGTAACGGAGGAAGCGGCCGAGGTAAACGAGTTAATTGAGAGTGAAAAATTGATGAGCCTGACGCGCCGGGAACTGATGGTATTGGTGAAACTGGCGTCGGGAATGACAAATAAAGAGATCGCCTCACAATTACAACTCAGTAGTAAAACGGTGAGTACCTATAAAATAAAAATCCTGCGTAAATTAGGTTTAAAAGGGATTAGTGGCATTAATATGACAGCAAAATTGAATGAGTTGGTGTGAAAGATCGGGTCGCCATTCATGGCGACCCCACTCAATTAGAGTTTTAACGGTGGCAGCTGCGAAAACACGCTCAACAATCCTTTGCTCCACAGCTGACGAATTTGTGAAAAATAGGGATGCTGTTCGGTGATGTGATATTGCTCGCTATCGCTGAAACTGTCGGTGCGATAGACCATCACATCGAGCGGTAATCCCACCGAAATATTACTCGCTAACGTGGAATCCATTGAAATCAACGCACACTGCATCGCCTGACTGAGCGGCGTTTCATAGAGCAGCACGCGATCAATAATCGGTTTGCCGTACTTACTCTCACCAATCTGGAAATAAGGCGTATCAACGCTGGCTTCGATGAAGTTGCCCTGCGGATAGATCTGGAACAGACGCGGCTCCTCGCCACGAATCTGTCCCCCCAGCAGCAGCGTGCCGCCAAACTCCTCGCCATCGCGCTTGATCACCTCGCGCAGCGTTTCACCTACCATCAACGCAATGTCATACAGCGATCGTCCATTCAGCAAATTAGGTTGATCGTTATCGCCGTTATGACGTCGCAGCAGGCTCAGCACGCTCTGCGTGGTAGCCAGATTGCCAGCGCTTTGCAGCACCAGCGTGCGTTCATCATCGACCTGAAACACATGCAGTTTACGGAACGAGGAAATATGATCGACGCCCGCATTGGTCCGCGAATCAGAGACAAAAATCATCCCTGACGATAAACGCATTGCCACACAATAAGTCATAGTTACGCCTGTTCTGATTACTGCTGCGCATGCACCTGAAGCACCGCAGCCACCGCCAGCATATCTTCACCGCCGCCGCCCAGCCGCATACCGCGCACCGGACAGGCATCGAGATAATCCACACCAACTGCCAGACGTAAATGCTGGCGCGTGCTGCGGGTATTATTGGTGATATCAAAGCTGTGCCAACTGCCATCCAGCCAGGCTTCAACCCAGGCGTGAGTGGCGACGTGCTCAACGTTTTCAGTATAGAGATAGCCGCTTACATAGCGCGCCGGAATTCCCAGAGTGCGACAGCAGGCGAGAAACACGTGGCTGTGATCCTGGCAAACGCCGCTGCCGGCGGCAAATACTTTCGCGGCGGTATCAGTTACCTGGGTGCTGCCGGGACGATACGGCATCTTCAGCAGCAATTCATCCATCAACTTTTCCAGGCTGGCGAGCGGCTTTTCCGGCCGCCAGTAGCGCTGGGCAAACTCGCGGATCTCGGGATTGGGCATCGTCAGCGGCGTGGCGCGCAGAAACACCAGCGGCGACAACGCGCACTCCGGATCGGGTGCCCACTCGCCGGCATCAAGGATCTCCACCACACCGCGCGCGGCGATATCGAGTTGCTGATGCGGCGTATCCAGCGTTAGCACATGCATCACGTTGCCGTAAGCATCCTGCGTGCAGGTGGCTGCGCAGGGCAGCTCCAAATCCCACGAGATAATTTGCTGATGCACCGAATTTTGCGGCGTCAAACGCAGATACTGGGTGCTGAGTGTCACCTGCTGCTCGTAGGCGTAACGGGTTTTGTGCTCGATGTTCAGTCTCATTTCGCCTCCAGATAGGTGTGATTGATGCTGTCTGCCAGCGCGTTCAGGCGCGTCAGGAATGCATTGAGCCAGTGCGTTAACCCTTCCTGGGTCAGGCTTTCCCAGGTACTAAACCTGATTTCCGCCAGCAGCACGGTGATCAGATAACGCGGACGATCTTCGCCGCTGCTGCCGATCTGCTCGAGCTGGGTAGCGATCTCATCAATACAGGAGTGCAGCGATCGCGGACTTTCACTGCGCAGGATCAGCATCTCATTCACCAGATCCGGCAACAGCTGCTGCTTAAAGATGGCGTTGTAGGCTTCACGCGCCGACACCGCGCGCAGCAAGGTATCGAGGCGATAATATTCGCGCACCGAATCGGACTGTTGTTCCAGCAGTTGCTGATTGACGCTCAGCAAACGCGCGGTGCCGTCGCTGCGCTCCATTAGCGTGCCGATGCGGATAAAACTCATGGCATCACCGCGCAGCAAGGTGCCGAACATCGCGCCACGAAACAGGTGCGAGCGCTCTTTCACCCAATCGAAAAAGCTATCGGCGTTGGCGCTGGTAATACCGCGCCGCCGCGTATTGCGCATCTCAATCCACGTCGAGTTGATGCTCTCCCACACTTCCGACGACAAACTGCCGCGCACCGCATGCGCATTGTTCCACGCCTCCTGCCAGCAGCTGAAAATGCTGCACGGATTGCGATCGTCGAGGGCGAAAAAGTTGAACAGCTGCGGCATGGTGAAGCGGCCGTTGAGGGTTTCAAACAGTTCACGCGTGCCGGTGAGATTAAGCGGCAGCAGCAGATCGTCGCCCTGGTCACCGCGCACCGGCATTAACGACAAACGGTTGGTCACGTCTAACACGCGAGCAAGTTGTTCTGCGCGCTCAAGATAGCGCGCCATCCAATAGAGGCCACTGGCCGTGCGGCTTAGCATGATGCGTCATCCTCCAGAACCCACGTGTCCTTGGTGCCACCGCCCTGCGACGAGTTCACCACCAGCGAACCTTCGTTCAGCGCCACGCGGGTTAAGCCGCCGGGCACCAGACGAATATCCGCGCCGCACAGCGCAAACGGGCGCAGATCAATGTGGCGCGGCGCGAGGCCGTTATCGATAAAGGTTGGACACGTGGAGAGCGATAGCGTGTCCTGCGCGATGTAGTTTTCCGGGCGCGCTTTGAGGCGATCGCGGAAATCACTCAGCTCCTGCTGGCTCGCCACCGGGCCAATCAACATGCCGTAACCGCCTGCGCCGTGCACCTCTTTCACCACCATTTTCGCCAGGTTGGCCAGCACGTAGGTGAGATCCTGCGGTTTGCGGCATTGCCAGGTGGGTACGTTATTGAGGATCGGATCCTCATCGAGATAGAAACGGATCATGTCCGGGACGTAGGGATAGATCGATTTATCATCGGCGACGCCGGTGCCGATCGCGTTCGCCAGCACCACGTTGCCGGATCGATACACCGACAACAAGCCCGGCACGCCGAGCATCGAATCCGGGCGGAACGCCAGAGGATCGAGGAAGGCATCATCAACGCGACGATAGATCACATCGACTTTGCACGGCCCGGCGGTGGTACGCATCATCACCGCGCCATCTTTGACGAACAGATCGGCGCTCTCCACCAGCTCAACGCCCATCTGCTGCGCGAGGAAGCTGTGCTCGAAGTAGGCGCTGTTAAAGCGGCCCGGCGTCAGCACCACCACCACCGGATCGTTGACCGGCGAGCTTTCCCGCAGGGTTTGCAGCAGATGCGAAGGATAACGCTCTACCGGCGCGATGTGCTGCCCGGCGAACAGTTCCGGATAGAGGCGCATCATCATCTTGCGGTTCTCCAGCATATAGGAGACGCCAGACGGCGTGCGCAGATTGTCCTCGAGAACGTAATATTCGCCGTCGTTATTGCGCACCATGTCTACCCCAACAATGTGTGCGTAGATGTGGCGATGCAGATCGACGCCTTGCATACAGGGCTGATATTGATCGTTCACCAGCACCTGTTCAGCGGGCACGATGCCGGCTTTGAGGATCAGTTGCTGATGGTAGATGTCGTGCAGGAAGGCGTTAAGGGCTTGTACCCGTTGGCGAATGCCGCGATCGAGCATCGCCCACTCGCTGGCAGGAATGATGCGCGGCACGCTGTCGAAAGGAATTAAACGTTCCGCGCCGCCGTCATCACCGTAGACGTTAAAGGTGATGCCGACGCGATGAAACAGCAGTTCCGCTTCTTCACGTTTGCGCGCCACGGCCTCTTTGTCCGCCTGTTGTAACCATTCCCAGTATTGCTGGTAGTGAGCGCGGTGTTGGCCATCGCTCAGCCACATCTCATCATAGAATTGTGATGCTATCTGGTAGCTTTCTTTCATGATTTACCCGGCGCTTGTCAGAGGACCTCACTCTCTCCTGCACAAACTGTGCCAGAGGCTTGCCCCGGTAAGGCACACGCGCCGCGTCAACGGAAATGGCTGTTTTGCACTTTACTGGTGCATTAGCTGCTGCGCGATTGGCAGCCAGATCTCCGTCATCGCGCCTTCGCCACCGGTAAAAGGATCGCGGGATGGCAGCGGCACCTGCTGGATCTTCTCCTTCGACGTACGTAAACGCGACGGCTCATCACGCACGGTTTCCGGGGACATGCCTTCAGGATAGGCGCCAACGGTGAAAAAATCCTCTGAGGCAAACACCTGTTTGTGGCCGACGCCCGCCGGGATCAGTACCGCATCGCCTTCGCGCAGCGTCACCATGCGACCGCTGTCGCCGCCGAACAGCACTTCCGCCCAGCCAGCCGCAACACCCAGCACTTCATGGGTGTTCGGATGGTAATGCGTATAAGGAAAGATCGGCGCACGCCATGCGGCGGGCCAGCCGTTGCGGGTAAAGGTTTTTTCAAACCAGGCGGCGCTGTCTTCCGTAGGGTTTTCATCGTCATACGGCACAATGCCGGGCCAGATGATCAGCGGCAGCGGGCTATTGGGCACGCCGCCCGACGGCAGCGACAACATCAGATGTTGCGGATTGCTGGAGGATCCAGCGGAAAAGGTGCCGGCGGCGAAAGACATCAGTAACAGCAGGCTGGAGTGGTTGGCAGTCATACTCTTTCTCCGGTTAATCACGATGCTTGATTGTGGCTTACCAAAGTGGCATTGCAATGTGCGCCCACCAACAAAATTCACAAAAAAGAATGATTTAGCTAACTAAAGCCAAATTTATTAGCAACATAATTAACATCTCGTGCGGGTGAATGAGGATCGCCATAACTGGCGCGCATTTATGCGCACCAGGCCGCAAAGCGGCATGAATTTAATGCAAAAAAAAACCGGTGGATTTCGCCACCGGCCGAATCAAAAAAAGCGATTCAAAGGCACTGACAGGTTATCGCAGGCGCTCAGCGATAGGTTTCACAACGTTCTCACCTTCGCGGCCATAAAACTGGAACAGGGTTTCTGCAGCGGCATCGGTTAACACCAGAATTTCAATGCGGCGATTACGCGCACTCATGGGATCGTCATGATCGCGCGGCATGCGTGACGCCATGGCATTAACCTGCAATACGCGCGCACTCTCCAGCCCGCCACGCTCCAGCGCGCGGCGTGCCGCCAGCGCACGATCGCCCGACAGATTCCAGTTGTTGTAGGCGGCGTTGCCGCTGTACTGCGCGGCATCGGTGTGGCCGCTGATCATGATTTTGTTGTCGATGCGGTTAAACACCGGGCCGAGCTCGGTCAGCAGTTTCTGGAAGAACGGCGTTAGCACCGCGCTACCGCGTGGGAACATCATGCGATCCTGATCGTCCTGAATCAGGATGCGCAGCCCTTGTGGCAAGGTTTCCAGCATCAGGTAATTTTGCGCGTTATAGCTGTTGATCATCCGTTGCAGCTGGTTATGTAGCAGCACCAACTCCGCATCAGAGCGTGACAGCACGCTGTCTAAATCTTCCTGTGGCTTGCTGCCGGCGTTCAAACTGATGTCAGCCTTATCTGGGCTGACAGTCGCTGGTTGCGTCGGCGGGGAAATTGCCATGGTTTCGCCGATAATCGCCGATCCGCCAGAGTTCTCAACGTCAAAAGGATTGAAATTGGTGCCATCAAAAACCGACGTGCCGTTCAATTGCGCGACGATCTCTTTACGCTCCTCTTCACTCACCGCGCCCATGATCCACAGCACCATAAACAGCGCCATCATCGCCAACGTGAAGTCCGCAAAGGCCACTTTCCACGCGCCGCCATGATGCGCATGGTGTGCCTTTTTGCCGCCGCGTTTGATGATCAACTTTGTGGTGGTCACCAAAGGTGCCGAACGTATATCTGAAGTCTCGGCGCGCTTTACGCTTGATGCGTTGCCAGGCAAACAGATGGCGATCGATGCCGATCTCAATGCCGGGTTGATCAATCAGGAACAGGCGCGCACGCGTCGCCAGGATGTGGCAAACGAAGCCGACTTCTACGGTGCAATGGATGGCGCGTCCAAATTCGTACGCGGCGACGCCATCGCCGGCATCATGATCCTGCTGATTAACGTGGTTGGCGGTATTTTGATTGGCGTATTCAAATACGGTTTACCGGCAGGACAAGCGTTTGAACAATATGTCCTGCTGACCATCGGTGATGGCTTAGTCGGACAAATTCCTTCACTGCTGCTCTCAACGGCGGCGGCGATTATCGTGACGCGCATCAGCGATGGTGCGGACATGGGAGATGACATCAAGTCTCAGCTGCTGGCTAAGCCAGGTACGCTGTATACCGCTGCGGCCGTGATGTTTGTGCTGGCGGTGGTGCCGGGCATGCCGCATCTGGTGTTCCTGGTATTTACCGGCCTGCTGCTGTTCGCTGCGTGGCGTCAAAGCCAGAAAATCAAAGCGCCGACGCAAGATCATCACGCTATGGAAGCGATCAACCAGGCGCTGACGCAGCCGGACGATCAGCCCGCCATCGGGTGGGACACTATCCCGATGGTTGAGCCAATCGGGCTGAATCTCGGCTACAAGCTGGTGACGCTGGTGGATAAAGGCAAAGGTGCGCCGCTGACGCTGCGTATGCGTGGCGTGCGGCAAGTGGTGTCGGAAACCAGCGGCGTGCTGCTGCCGGAAATTGCGTTGCGCGAAGATTTCCACCTCAAGCCGGCGCAGTACGCGATCAAGATCAATGGTGTGCGCACCGCCGTCGGCGAAGTGCATGCCGATCGTCTGATGGCGATCCCGACGCCGGAACAGTACGGCGAAATCGATGGCGTGTTGGATACCGATCCGGCCTACGGCATGGCGGTGACGTGGATTCTGCCCGAGCAGAAAGCCAAAGCGCTGAACCTGGGTTATCAGGTGGTGGATTGCGCCAGCGTGGTGGCCACCCATGTGAATAAAGTGGTGCGCGAGAATCTGCCGGAGCTGTTTAACTACGATGACATCACTCAGCTGCATCAGCGTCTGGCGAATGTGGCGCCTAAGCTGTCGGAAGATGTGAACGCAGCGGTGAACTACAGCTTGCAGCTGAAAGTGTATCGTCTGCTGCTGAACGATCAGGTGTCGCTGAAAGACATCACCACCATCGCGACGACGTTGCTGGAGAGCGCGGCGATCACCAAAGATCCGATCCTGCTGACTTCCGATGTGCGCTATGCCCTGCGTCGCGCCATGGTGGCGGCGATTGCGCCGGACAACAAACCGCTGTCGGCTTATACGCTGGAAAACAGCCTGGAGAATCTGCTGCTGGCGGCGCTGAATCAGGCACAGCAAGCCGGCAAAGTGGCGCTGGATAGCTTCCCGGTTGATCCGAATATCCTGACGCAGCTGCAGAGCACGCTGCCGGTGATGGTGGAGCAGTTGAAAGCGCAGAACCTGACGCAGGTGCTGCTGGTAACGCCGCAACTGCGCCCGCTGATTGCGCGCTACGCCCGTCTGTTTGCCAATGGGTTGAATGTGTTGTCGTACAACGAAGTGCCCGATGATGCGAATTTGCAGATTGTGGGTCAGGTGAGTTAGATCGTGCTGGCTGTCCCCAGATTGTGCTGGCTGTCCCCCATCCCGGCCTTCCCCCGCAAGCGGGGGAAGGAGATGCTGCCACATGCCAGTGCTGAAGCTGCATGTGGCAGCATCTTCCTCCCCCATTAATGGGGGAGGACCGAGGAGGGGGACAGCAAGCACGAGCGAAATCTAACAGCGAGCACGATCCAGGCACCACTAGCACTAACCCTCCCGCGCCGCCATAATCACCGCAAAAACCGCGTCCGGCTGCAGCATCACCTCATGATTCCAAAATCTCAGCACCCGCCAGCCATGTCTATTTAACCGTTGCGTACGTTCATCGTCATATCTGATAGTTTCACCATGTTGCGATCCATCGAGTTCAATCGTTAGCCGCTTCTCCAGGCAGGCGAAATCCAAAATATACGGGCCGAAAGGGTACTGTCGGCGAAATCGCATACCGCCACATTGTCTGGCACGCAGCACAGACCATAGCTTTCGCTCTGCCGGGGTCATGTTATTTCTCAGTTCCTTCGCGCGCAGCACATGATGTCGCATGTTATTCATCCTGAAAAAGCGCATCTTGTTTCCGCAATGGCTCAATCTCAACGCATGCAGTGCAATCTTGAGCAACACATCGCAACTGTTATAAAAAAACACAGCGAATCTGTCTCTAATTCGCTTCACTGTTATGTGCTTTACTGGCAGGCAGTGATAATTAGAGGTGAACAATGGACGCGATCAAACAAATCCTGCTCGACGAAATCGCCACGCTGAACCGCGAAGGACAGCGTGATAATTTGCCGCGCTTTAGCTTTTCCTTCCTCAAAACCCATCCGGGGCTCTGGGCCATCATGTATCTGTGCTACGCGCTTTGCGTGGCGCTGATCTTTTCAACCGACATGCTCGGCTGGCCAGCGTTCTGGTTTGCCACAGTGTTTGTGGTGGTGATGAGCGTGCTGATGCTGATGGATATCAACCCGAAATATCGCTTCGAAGATATCGACACGCTGGATTTGCGCGTTTGTTACAACGGCGAATGGTATTACGTGCAGCCGGTTTCTCAACAAGCGCTGGATAAGATCCTCGATAACCCCCACACGCCGGAGCGCGTACGCAGCGGCATTGATCGCCTGATGAAGCAGAAAGGTGAAGTGGATTTCTACGACGTTTACTATCTCACCTGGGGCCACCAGCAGGCGGCCCAGGTTTAACCGTTTAGCGTGCCAATCAGTTTTCCCAACGTCTCTACCGCCGCCTCGGCGCGTGCATCCCACGGCCAGGCGGTGTTGAAGCGGAAACAGTGGCTGAAGCCTTCGCTGCTGGAAAACAGCTGGCCGGGCGCGATGCTGATGCCCTGCTGCAAGGCCAAATGATACAGCTCAGTGGTATTGATCTGCGCCGGCAGCGCAACCCAGAGAAAATAACCGCCCGGCGTATCGCTGATGTTGGCCTCAGCAGGTAATACCCGGCGCAGCGCCTGTTGCGCCAGCTGCTTACGTTTAGCCAGCGTCTGCCTTAGCTTCTTTAAATGCGTATCGTAGCTGCGCGTGCTGAGGAAATCGGCGAGGGCCAGCTGCATCGGCGCGCTGGTCGAGAGCGTGCTCATCAACTGAATACGCTGCACGCGCTGCGCATGACGTCCGGCAGCCACCCAACCGACACGAAATCCCGCCACCAGATTCTTCGAGAAACTTCCGCAGTGCAGCACGTTGCCATCAAGATCAAAAGCTTTAGCCGGCAGCGGTTTGTCATGGCCTTCATACAGATCGCCGTACACATCGTCTTCAATCATCGCCACGTTGTAGCGCGCCAGCAGTTCTACCAATTGCTGCTTGCGCTCGGCGCTCAGGGTAAAGCCGAGCGGATTTTGCCGGTTGGTCATCAGCCAGCAGGCTTTCACCGGCCAGCGCTGCAAGGCCTGCTCCAGCTCATCCAGATCCATGCCGTGTTCGACATCGCTGGCGATGGCAATCGCGTTCAGCTTCAGGCGTTCAATCGCCTGGAGCGCACCATAAAACGATGGGTTTTCGAGGATCACCCAATCACCGGGTTCGGTGACGGCTTGCAGGCTGAGGTTGAGCGCCTCCATTGCGCCATTGGTAATGACGATGTCATCCGGCGACAGCGTGATGCCCTGCTGTGCATAGCGCTGGGCGAGAATTTTGCGCAGCGCTTCATTGCCTGGCGGCAGGTTGTTGAGCGCATCGGTGGGCTTTAAGTTGTGTGAGACTTTTACCAGCGAGCGCATCAGCTGGCGCTGCGGGAAGAGTTCGGGATCGGGAAAGGCTGAGCCAAACGGCATGATGGCGGGATTGCGCGTGGCTTGCAGCACGTCGAACACGAAGCTGTTGGTATCCGCCTGATCGGTTTTGCCGATCTCTTGCGTGGGCAGTCGCGGACGGCTTTCGGCGGCGCGCGGCGCCACGTAATAGCCGGATTGCGGCTTTGAGACGATCCAGCCCTGACTCTCCAGCACTTCATAGGCGTGCATCACCGTCATCAGGCTCAACCCGCTCTGCTCCGCCTGCTGGCGTAGCGACGGCAGTTTTTCGCCCGGCGGCCAGATGCGCGCCTCGATTTGCGTACGAAGCTGCTCGACCAACTGCTGATATTTCGCCACCCGAACTCCGATGTAGAGGATTTGGCGGCTAGTTTCCCTCACCCTAACCCTCTCCCGCAAGCGGGAGAGGGAATGAAGGCGTTAAGGCACCTGCTCCAGCGCTAACTCTTCTTGATAAAAATTCGGCAGCTCGCCAATGCGTTCCGGTGGCACCGGTTTACCCAGCAAATAGCCCTGCAACGTATCGCAGCCTAAACCAGTGAGGAACGCCTGTTGATCCTGGGTTTCTACCCCTTCGGCGACCACTTTCAGATGCAACGACTGCGCCAGCGCGACAATGGCGGAGACGATGGTGGCATCTTCCGAATGCGCCTGCAGTTCATTAACAAAAGCGCGATCGATTTTCAGCTCGCTGGCCGGTAACCGCTTGAGATACAACAAGCTGGAGTAGCCGGTGCCGAAATCATCAATCGAGGCTTTTACGCCCATGTTGGTGAGTTCGGTGAGGATACGCACGCTCTCTTCCGGATCGCGCATCGCCGTGGTTTCGGTCACTTCCAGCGTCAAAAGTTCAGCCGGAATAAGGTGCTGCGCCAGCGCCTCGGTGACGGTTTCCACCAGATTGCTTTGCTCAAATTGTACAGCCGACAAATTGACCGCCACCGACCAGTGCGGATGACCCTGCAGATGCCAGGCACGCAGCTGGCGACAGGCTTCGTTGATCACCCAGTTGCCGATGTTAATGATCATGCCGGTCTTTTCCGCCATCGGCAGAAAGGCGTCCGGCGCCAGCAGACCGCGTGAAGGATGCTGCCAGCGCAGCAGCGCTTCAAAGCCAAGGATCGGGCCGCTCGGCGCGCAGTATTTGGGCTGATAGAACAGGCGTAACTCTTCGTTATCCAGCGCTTGCCACAGATCGTTGTTCAGCTGCAATTGCGACTGCGCCAGCGTGTTCATTGACGGCTGGAAGAAGGTGTAACCGTTGCGGCCGTTGTTCTTGGTGTGATACATGGCGGCATCGGCGTTGAACATCAGCTCGCGATCATCTTTGCCGTCACCGGGGTAAACCGCAATTCCAATACTCAGCGACACCACCAGCTCATAGCGCGAGATATCGAATGGGCGATCCACCGCTTTCACCAGCGTATCAGCAACCGCTGCGGCATCATTGGGTTCATCAATTTCCAGCAGCAGCACAAACTCGTCGCCGCCCATGCGCGCCAGCGTGTAGTGCCCTTTCATCTGTTCGGTCATGCGCTCGGTCACGCCAATCAGCAGGTTGTCGCCCACGTGATGGCCAAAAGCGTCATTTACCGCTTTGAATCCATCCAGATCCATAAACATCAGCGCAAACTGCGTTTTCTCACGGTTGGCTTTATTGAGGGCTTGCTCCAGACGATCTTCCAACAAAATACGGTTGGGCAGACGCGTCAGATTATCGTGTAGCGCCAGCTGTGCCAGCTCACGGTTGGCTTCCGCCAGCGAGTGGGCAAGGATCGAGGTGCGCGCTTGCAGACGTGCATCGAGCATTGAGACCAGCAAAGTAATGCCGAGGATCGCTAGCGTCACCACCGTCACCACCACCGCCAGCCAGTTGCTGTTTACGCCCATGTGCGTCGCATGGCTGTGCATCGGGAAATTGGCCGCCGCCATGCCGGTGTAGTGCATGCCGGCAATCGCACAGCCCATCACCACCGATGCGCCTAAACGCAGCGCGGTGACGCGGCCGTGACCTTCGCGCAGGTTAAACGCCAGCCAGAGCGCGGCGCCTGAGGCCACCAGCGCAATCGCCACCGATGCCGCCACCCAACCCCAATTCCAGGTGATGCCGGGCGTAAACATCAGCGCCGCCATGCCGGTGTAGTGCATTGCTACAACGCCGGAACCCAGCACCACAGCGCCTCCACACAGTCGCAGCCACGGCAAAGTGGGCGTTGAGCACACCAGCCACAGCGCAAAAACCGAGGCTAATACCGCCACCACCATGGAGGTGACAGTGAGCGTAGGATCATAGCTCATGACCATATCGAGGCTCATCGACAGCATGCCAATGAAGTGCATCGCCCAGATGCCCACGCCCATAGCGAATCCACCGCCGAATAACCAAACCAGCGCCACCTTGCCAGTTGAGGAAGCCACGCGCCCTGCCATATCAAGCGCAGTAAACGAGGCCAGCATCGCTACCAGAATCGAGACGATGACGGTAAACGAATCGTACGAAGTCACTAACATAGTGATTTCCCAAGTAAAAGCCGGTGTAAGTCAGCTGTGGTGTTGTTGTTAAAAAAGTGCGGTCTATTGGTTTTATTGTAGGAATTATCGGCAGCGTAACTGCCGATATGAGTTTTTGAACGATGAAACCTTCCGATGGGGAAGAAACTAAAAATTGTTTATTGCGCGCCCGCCAGCGGCACCACGTTATCGCTAAAGGCCAGCGGCACCGCAAGCGCAGCGGTAAATTCACCGATGCGATCGGCTGGCGTGGGCTTGCCGAGCAGATAACCTTGCAGCGTGTCGAAGCCTAACCCGGTGAGCAAACGCTGCTGCTCCTCAGTTTCGACCCCTTCCGCCACCATGCGCAGGTTAAGCGTTTGTGCCAGCGTCAACATCGCAGTGACCACCGTGGCGTCTTCGCTGCCGGCGCGCAAACTGTTGATAAAGGCGCGGTCGATTTTCAACTCGCTAGCTTCAAGGTGTTTCAAGTGCAGCAAGTTGGCGTAGCCGATGCCGAAGTTATCAATCGCCACTTTCACCCCAAGACGATGCAGTTCGGCAATGCGCTGCTGGCTGAACTGCGGATCGCGCATCGCGATGTTCTCGGTAATTTCCAGCATCAACGCCCCGTCAGGGATTTGATGGCGCTGCAATGCCTGGCGCACGCTCTCAATCAAATCACGCTGCTGAAACTGCAGAGCCGAGAGATTGACCGATACCGTCCAGTCGCCGTTACCTTCATCGTGCCACTGCTTCAGCTGGCGGCAGGCTTCATTGATCACCCAGTTACCCAGCGCGACAATTTGCCCGGTTTTCTCGGCGCGCGCCAGAAACATATCGGGCATCAGCAGGCCGCGACGCGGATGCTGCCAGCGCAGCAGCGCCTCGAAGCCCATCAATACGGTGCCGCCCGCGCGGAATTTTGGCTGATAGAACAGGCGCATCTCCTGATACTCCAGCGCGTTCCACAGATCGTTAGCCAGCGCCAACTGATGCTGCGCCACCGCGCTCATCGCCGGTTCAAACAGGCACCAGCCGTTACGCCCGCTGTGTTTGGTGTGATACATGGCGGAGTCGGCGTTGAACATCAGCTCCTGCTGGCTGCGACCATGCAGCGGGAAGATAACGATACCGACGCTGAGCGAGACGCGCAGCGAATAGCGATCGAGTTCGAAAGGCGCATCAATGATTTGAACCAAACGCTGCGCCAGTTTGCTGGCCTGATGCAGATGAAATTGCGGGCACAGTATGACGAATTCATCGCCGCCCAGACGCGCCAAAAGAATCTCCTCACTCAGTTCATCGCGCAAACGATCGGCTACCGCGATCAGCAAGCGGTCGCCAACGTGATGGCCCCATGTGTCGTTAATGGCTTTGAAACCATCCAGATCCATGAACATCAGCGCGAAGTTTTCATCCTGCAGCGTCGCCTGCTTGATCGCCGTGGTGAGTTGCTGCTCCAGCATCACGCGATTTGGCAGCGCGGTGAGGTTGTCATGCATCGCCAGCTGACGTAGCTCGCTGTTGGCGCGCTTGAGTTTGGCAGCGAGACGCGCGGCACGCAGTTGCGCATCCAGCATCGAGATCAGCAACATCAGCCCCAGAATGCTCAGCGTGATAATCGTGACCCACACCGCCATTCCCTCTTCGCTGGCGCCGTGATGTTGCATGCTCACCGGCATAACGAATTCTGCTGCCGCCATGCCGGTGTAATGCATGCCGGCAATCGCAATGCCCATCACCAGTGCCGCGCAGGCACGCAGCAGCAGCAGGCTTTCGCCCTGGCGCAGATGAAACGCCAGCCACAACGCCGCACCTGATGCTGCGTAGGCAATCAGCACCGAGAGCGTCACCAGCGGCAGATTCCAGTAAATCGGGGTGGCAATCATCAGCGCGTTCATGCCGAGGTAGTGCATGACAATGATGCCGCTTCCCATGATAAGGGTGCCGCGAATTAAGCGGCGTCGGGTGAGATGACTGCCCTGCACGCCCTGCGCAAAGGCGAAGATGGCGCTGATAATCGCCACCAGCAATGAGATGGCGGTCAGCTCAACGTTGTAGCGCATGGTCATTGGCATCATCATCGCCAGCATGCCAATAAAGTGCATTGCCCACACGCCGATGCCCATCGCGGTGCCCCCGCCGATCAACCACAGTGTTGCCAGATAACCGCGTGAAACGGCCACGCGCCCGGCGGTATCTAAGGCGGTGAACGCGGCAATGAAGGCCACGATCAGTGAAACGGTAACCAGAACGCTATCCCAGGTAACCAGCAGCATGTGCGCTCCTAAACTCCACCCGCTGCGGAGCGGGTGCGGTGTCGTCAAATTAGAACAAGGATGATAAAGCGCCGATCAAGGGCGATTAATGTCCCCCTGCGGCGCAGTTCAATACAGAACTGGTCCAGAAAAATCTGGAGTTGTCGTGCGGATTTTTTTTATTTTCATCGTCAGTCGTTAAGCGAAAAATTAATAATATCTGATTAATGCACGAACATAACATTGAACCGAAGCGCGCGGTAGAGGGTGAAATCATCGTCTATTTAGTTTTTTTAACCGCTCGCTACCCCTTGTGATTACTGAGTTATCGGCGAAAAGTGTGAATTGATTAGGGAAAAATTGAACCATCTGCATACAGGGGCCAATTTGCTGATCTATAGTAAAGAAAACTGATATAAATCATTAATCCGCCATCCAGGAATTTTCTTAGGCGGCAGGCGCTTACGCTGTCGAGTCCATTGCGGCTCTTGTTTGATTTCGGATGTATTTCCATAAATGTATGACCAGGTGAAAAAGCACTGACCTTGGATAATCAGTAAGGAATGATTATGAAACTCAAGCTTTTTCTTGTGGCGTCTAGCCTAAGCGCCGCACTGGCACCTCATGCTGTTTTTGCCGCCACCACAACGGGAACCATCAATGCGACGTTGACGCTGACCACCGGTTGTTTGGTGAACGGTCAATCGGCCACGGCGGGAGTGAACTTCGGTACCCTGAACTTTGGTAGCAGCGCAGCCACTTTTGATACGCTCAATGCCACCCTGGTTGGCGCAGCAGGTAACGGCATCTTTGTTCGCTGCACCACCGGACAAACTTTCAACGTGCAGGTCACCAGCAGCAACGCTGCACCGGCGACCGTTTACGGTACGGTGAGTGGCCAGCCACGCTACCTGATCCTCGGCTCCAATAATACGCAAGGCATTGCCTATACGCTGTATAGCGACGCCGCATTCACTACCGCCATCGCCAACAACACCAATATCGCTGCCAGTGGTACCACCGATCCCACACTCGGGACCAACTACGCCATTTATGGTCAGGTAGTGGGTGGCGGCTTTAACCCCTTGATTCCGGCAGGGACCTACACCGACACCATCAACGTGGCGGTGAATTACTGAGGGAAAGGATAATCAGGGAGGCCGTGGTGCAGCGGTGGGTGCACAATGCAGGCGGCCTTGCCCTGCTGATAGGGAGCGTCTCCGCCTGGGGGTTGCCGACCGCAACGTTTCAGGTTTCAGCATCAGTAGTGGCAGGCTGTGTTGTCTCCGGAACCAATACCGGGGTATTTGGCACGCTTAATTTTGGTACCCAATCTGGCGTGGCCGCAAGCAGCGTCAGCGCCAGCTATGTGCAAAGCACCACCATCACGCTCGCCTGCACGCCAGGCACCGCCGTGAGTATGAGCATCAACGGCGGCAGTAATTACACCTCCACGCGCAATCTCAAACACACCAGTAACACCAATACCGTGGCGTACAGCCTGTATACCAATGCGGCACACACCACGGCTATTCCGGTGAATAGCCCGATGGCGCTGAGCTACAGCAATGCCAACAACATCACGTTGCCGATTTACGGCTTATTAACGCTGCCCGGCCCCACACGCGCCGGGACCTATACCGACACTTTAACCGTCACGCTGAGTTGGTGATGGCGTCACTTAAAAGGAGGAATGATGATGAACCTGCGCGCCCTGATCCTGTTGTTATTTGTGGCCCTAACGCCTGCGGTGAATGCCGCCAATTCGCTGATGGTGTGGCCGATCGATCCGGCGATTGATCCGGAAGATAAAGCCAGCGAGCTG
Organism: Pantoea sp. AG1095; assembly: GCF_003208415.1. Lineage (NCBI taxonomy): Bacteria > Pseudomonadati > Pseudomonadota > Gammaproteobacteria > Enterobacterales > Erwiniaceae > Pantoea > Pantoea sp. AG1095. The sequence goes on from NZ_QKMJ01000005.1 coordinate 79,019, forward strand.
TGGCTGGAGAATCGCGGCAATGCCACCACCATGATGCAGGTGCGCATCTTCAGCTGGCAGCAGGTTAACGGCCAGGAGCAGTATCAAACCCAGCAGCAAGTAGTGGCGAGCCCGCCGATGGTGCGCCTCGAGCCAGGACAGAAGCAGCTGGTGCGTTTAATTAAGCAAACGCCACCTGAAGCCGGACGTGAAGTGGCCTTTCGCGTGGTGCTGGATGAGATCCCTACGCCGCGTACGCCAGGCGAAAATCAGGCCGGACTCACTTTCCAGATGCGCTATTCGGTGCCGCTGTTCATCTACGGCAGCGGCGTGACGCGCGACACGGCAAAACCGCAGCTGAGCTGGCAGGAAGTGAACAGCGGCGGCAAACGCTGGCTGGAGCTGACTAATCGCGGTAATGGCCACGCGCGCTTAAGTAACGTCACCATTGGCGGACGCAAAATGGGCAACGGCTTGTTTGGCTATGTGCTGGCCAACAGCAGCCATCGCTGGCCGTTAACCCGCAGCGTGAGCGGTGAGCTGTCGGCCGAAATGAATAAAGGTCACTGGAGCAGCGCGGCCGCGCGTTGATGAAGTTTACGCCGCATCCCTGCACGCTGGCCGTCGCCAGCGTGCTTTGTATCAGTCCGATGAGTAGCAGCGCGGAAACCTTCTCCGAACTGCCACCGCCGCCTGCGCTGGAGAATAACGCCAGCGGTCAGCAATACATGCTGGAACTGGTGGTGAATCAGGGCGAACGTGGCGACATCGTGCCGGTTGAACTTAAGAATGGCGATTTCTGGCTGCGACGCGGCGATCTGCAACGCGCCGGTATTCCGGCCGAGAAACTGCAAGGTCAGCAGATCGATGTCAATCAACTCAGCGGAGCGAAAGTGGAGTATGACGAACGACGCCAGCGCCTGTTATTGACGGTGCCACCCGCCTGGCTGCCGGGTCAAACCATTGGCCAGTTACAGAATGCACCGCGCTTTCCCGGTCGTGCCAGCAATGGCGCGCTGCTCAACTATGACTTTTACGCCACCCGTACCGATAACGCCGGTTCGCGCCTCTCCAGCTGGAACGAACTGCGCTTGTTTGGCCCGGCTGGTCAGTTTTCTACCAACGGCGTTTACGTGCAGCAACTGGAAGGTGGCGTTGCCGGTCAGCAGGAAGGCTATATCCGCTACGATAGCTGGTTCAGTAATGAAAACGAGAACGCAGCGATCAGTTGGCGCGCCGGGGATTTGGTTACTGATGCGCTGAGCTGGAGCAACAGCGTGCGGCTGGGTGGCGTGCAGATTGGCCGCGACTTCAGCGTACGGCCGGATCTGGTGACCTATCCGCTGCCCGCCTTTTCCGGCCAAGCGGCGGTGCCCTCTTCGGTCGATCTGTTTATCAATGGCTATCGCAGCACACAGGCCGACGTGCAACCGGGCCCGTGGTCGCTCACCAATGTCCCTTTCGTTAACGGCGCCGGCGATGCAGTAATCACCACCACCGATGCGGTGGGCCGACAAGTCACCACCACGCTGCCGTTTTACGTCTCCAGCAGCTTGCTGAAAACCGGGTTATCCGATTATTCATTCTCCGCCGGTGCCATTCGCGAAAACTACGGCATCAACAATTTTGATTACGGTGCGGCGGCGGCCAGCGGCTCCTATCGCTACGGGCTGAACGACTGGCTGACGCTGGAGAGCCATGCGGAAGGCAGCGACAGCGTGGCGATGGGCGGCGCGGGTGGATTGCTGAAACTGGGCAGTTTTGGCGTGGTGAATGGCGCGCTGGCGCAGAGCCAGATGGACGGTAATCCCGGCACGCAATACAGCTGGGGCTATCAGTACAACAATAATTGGTTCAGCCTGGGAACCCAGCACATCATTCGTAGCGTCGATTTCGGGAATCTCGCGCTGGTCGGCAGCCGTGGCGACAGCGCGAACACCAGTTACTCGCTGGCACGACGCAGCGCGCAATACACCGCCAGCGTGTCGCTGAGTGACTACGGCAGTCTTGGCCTGGCTTATTTTGATATCTCCGGCGGCAACGGTGACCGTACGCGTTTACTGAATCTGTCGTGGAGTAAAAATCTGTGGGGCAACAGCAGCCTGTATATCTCCGCCAGCCGCGATCAGGATCAGGGCAACTGGAGCGGCGCCATTTCGCTGATTATCCCTTTCGGCGAACAGAGCAGCGCCTCGGTAAGTACGGAACGCGATCAGGAGGGCAATAACAGCCAGCGTCTGTATGTGTCGCGCGCGATGCCAACCGACGGTGGCTTCTCCTGGGATGCTGCCTGGGCTAATCAGGCCAGCGACAGCGGCGATTATCGTCAGGCCAGTCTGCGTTATCGCAATAACAAAATTGATACCTCAGCCGGTTTCTACGGCGATAACGACAACACCACGCAATGGGCCGATTTTACCGGCTCGGTGGTATTGATGGATAACCGCGTGTTCGCTGCCAACGACATTAACGATGCCTTTGTGGTGGTGAAAACCGATTATCCCGACGTAACGGTGCGTTATGAGAACCAGACCATGGGCCGCACCGATAAACAAGGCTATCTGCTGGTGCCATCGATCAGCAGCTATTACGGTGCGAAGTACGATATCGATACGCTGGATCTGCCCGCCGATCGCACTGCGCCGAAGGTTGAACAACGCTTTGCGGTGAAGCGCAAAAGTGGCTACCTGCTCAATTTCCCGGTGGAGCGTCTGCGCGCCGCCAGCGTGGTACTGCATGACAGCAATCATCAGCCGCTGCCTATTTCCAGCCAGGTGTTACGTCCGAATCAGGCCACCGAATATGTCGGCTGGGACGGCATTGTGTGGATGGAAGATCTCGGTGCTAATAACCCGATTCATGTGGTGACGCCGGATGGACGCAGCTGCGATACGCAACTGTCTATCGCCGACGGGCAGCCAAAAGCGCTGGAAACTTACGGACCGCTTACCTGCCCGCTGCCACCGCCACCGCAAGGCTCTGCGGTGAGCAGCGCGGATAATTCACCGTCAGGGAATTCACCATGAGAAAGCTTCTGCTCCTGCTGGCGCTGTTTTTACTGCCGGGCACCAGCTATGCGTTGTGTAGCTTATCGGCCCCCGCCGCCACGTTCGGATCGGTTACCACGTTTTCGGTGGGTTCGACAGTGAATAACACGTCGAGCACCACCAACGTGAACTGCGGTTCGGGGACGCTTTCGCTGCTGGGCTCCGATAACATCACCTATGCCTTTACCACCGCCTCAAACCTCAGCGGCACGCGTGCCGTGTTGAAAACCGCCAGCGGCGGCACCGATAACATTCCGATTCAGCTGTGTATCGACAGCGCCTGCGCCACCGAATTACAGCAGGGCGGCAGCTATCGCTGGAGTTCCGCCTCGCTGCTGGCGTTGGGAAACACCCTTAACTTCAATATTCCGCTCTACTTCCGCACCGTACCCGGCCAGGTGATCGCCGCCGGCACCTATACCACCACCATTACCATTACCGTGAGTTATACGGTGTGCGCCGGGTTAAACGTGGGAGGATTGTGTGTGGGAACGGTACAGAGCAGCACGGGTACGGCGATGCCGATTACCGTGAATCTGGTGGTGACCAACGATTGCACCACCATCACTGCGCCCAACGTCAGTTTTGGCAGCGCGCCTTTGGTGGGCAGTTTCTCAACGGTGCAGCAGACGATTAACGTGGTGTGTTCGAAGGGCAGCACTTATACCGTGGGCTTGAGCAACGGCAGTTACTACAGCGGCACCACGCGGCAGATGGCGAGCGGAACTAACCGGCTGGCGTATGACATCTACAAAGGCACCACCACCACATCGCGCTGGGGACCGACCGGCACCGATCGCTGGAGCAGCACCACCTCGACATCGTTGAATGCGGATACCGTGACGCGCAACTTTACCTATACGGCGCAGATTTTGACCACGCAGAATACGCCCGCGGCGGGGAATTATACCGATAGCGTGGTGGTGGATGTGTCGTTTTAGCGGGGTGCGCGCAGTCCCTCATCCCAGCCTTCTCCCGCAGGCGGGAGAAGGGGCTGATCGAGAGGTTTGTGAGTTAAGTTTTTACCTAAACATTCCCTCTCCCGCTTGCGGGAGAGGGTTAGGGTGAGGGGAACGATGTTGCGCTTGATACTGCTTCACCATGCGGCCAATCAGCAGCGTGCCGACCAATCCGCACACCGCCGCAAAAGAGAGCCACACGCCCGGCATCGCTTTATCGCCTGTCGCATGAATCAGATAGCTCGACACCGCTGGCGTAAAGCCGCCAAACAGCGCGGTTGCCAGGCTGTAGGCCAGTGAGAAACCCGAAGCGCGCACTTCTGCCGGCATGATCTCAGCCAGATACACCACCATCGCGCCGTTATAACTGGCATACAGGAACGACAGCCACAGCTCGGCCTCAACCAGATGGGAGAAGGTCGGCGCTCCCACCAGCCAATGCAGCACCGGCCAGGTAGTTAAAATCATCAAGAGGGTGCAGACAATCAGCAGCGGACGACGACCGATGCGATCCGACAGCGAACCCATCACCGGCAGCCAAAACAGGTTGGAGATGCCGACAAACAGCGTCACCAGGAAGCTCTGTTTGTCACTCATCATCAGCACGGTTTTGCCGAACGTCGGGGTAAAGGCGGTGATCATGTAGAACATTACGGTGGTGGTCACCACCATCAACATCCCTGCCAGCACCAGCGCCCAGTTCTGCCCGACCGAACGCATAATCTGACGCATTGAGGGATGATGTTTACGCTGGCTGAAAGCTTCGGTCTCTTCCAGCATGCGGCGGATATAGAACAGGAACGGCACGATCATACATCCCACCACAAACGGAATACGCCAGCCCCATTCGGTGACGGCGTCTTTCGCCAGCAGATGGTTCAGGCCCAAACCGAGCAGCGCGGCGAAGATCACCGCAACCTGCTGGCTGCCCGATTGCCAGCTGACATAGAAGCCTTTGCGCCCTTTCGGCGCCACTTCCGCCAGATACACCGAGACGCCGCCCAGCTCAACGCCCGCCGAGAAGCCCTGCAATAAACGACCGAGCAGAATCAGGATCGGTGCGGCGGCACCGAGCGTGGCGTATCCGGGCACCAGCGCGATGGTTAAGGTCCCAATCGCCATTAAGCCGAGCGTTAACAGCAAGCCTTTACGACGGCCATGATGGTCGATGTAAGCACCAAGAATAATCGCGCCGAGCGGGCGCATCAGGAAGCCTGCGCCGAAGGTCATCAGCGTGAGCATTAGAGAGGCAAAGGGATCATCGCCGGGGAAAAAGGTTTTGGCGATCGCCGTGGCGTAATAGCCAAACACCATGAAATCGTACATCTCAAGGAAGTTACCGCTGGTAACGCTAAAGATGGTTTTGGCACCGCTTTGCGGCGACTTTTGTAAAGAGTGACTCGCGCTCATATTGTCCTTCCTGGTTTTTCTTCCGTTGTAGCGTGCCGGGCCAGGAATAAACGTGATCTTCTTCACCATTGCAGTTTACAAAAATACGACCAATAGTAACAATAAATTAACAAATTGCGTGCAGGCATTAAAAAAGGCCGCTGCGGGTGCGACCTTTACGGCAAGGCTAAGTGGAGTGACGTTACTTCTTCACCGTTTCCATGCCCATCAAACCAATCTTCAGATAACCGGCTTCACGCAGCTGATCCATCACTTCCATTAGGGTGGCGTAATCCACCGATTTATCCGCCTGGAAGAAGATGGTGGTGTCTTTCTTGCCTTCGGTTTGTGCCGTCAGCGCATTCACCAGCGTCTCTTTGGTGACCGCATCGTTTCCGATGAAGATCTGCTTATCTTCCTTGATGGAGAGATAAACCGGTTTTTCCGGACGCGGCTGCGGCGCGCTGGTCGATGCTGGCAGGTTAACGCGCACATCGACGGTAGCTAATGGCGCGGCGACCATAAAGATGATCAGCAGAACTAACATGACGTCGATAAACGGCGTCACGTTGATTTCGTGCATTTCGCCATCGCCGACCGAGTCATCGTTTAAACGCATCGCCATAATACTTATCCTACGCGCAGTTTCTGTGCCGCCGCTGGACGGTTGGCTTCTTTCGCGGTATCAACGTTGCCGAGATCCAGATCGCGGCTCTGCAGCAACATCACCTGCGCGGCGACATCGCCCAGCGACGCTTTGTAGCTGGCAATCATACGCGCGAAGACGTTGTAGATAACCACGGCGGGGATTGCCGCCACCAGACCAATCGCGGTAGCCAGCAGCGCTTCGGCGATGCCCGGCGCGACGACTGCGAGGTTAGTGGTTTGCGTTTTCGCGATGCCGATGAAGCTGTTCATGATGCCCCAAACGGTACCGAACAGACCGATAAACGGCGCAACGGAACCGATGGTGGCGAGGAATCCATTACCGCGACCGGCATGACGGCTAAATGCAGCCACGCGGCGTTCGAGACGGAAGCTGGTGCGCTCTTTGATGCCATCCAGATCTTCAGTACCAGCGGAGAGCTCCAGCTCATTCTGCGCGTCGTTTAGCAGCACAGCGCTGTGGCTGTTGCTTTTGAAGTTTTCAGCAGCACGGTAAGCATCGTTTAATGAGCGGGCTTCGCCCAGCGCTTGCTGCTCGCGTTTCAGGCGACGTTTCGCCCCGCTCAGCTCAGCAAACTTACCGAAGAAAATTGCCCAGGTGACAACCGAAGCCAGTAACAGGCCAATCATCACAATCTTTACCACGATATCGGCATGCTGATACATGCCCCAAACGGAAAGATCCGTTTGCATCAAATCACTGGCTACCACGCTGCATCTCCAACTTCTGTTGCACAGTTCACGATTGAAGCGCGGATCATAGCAAAAAACACCACCGAAGTGATAGTGGTTCTCATTACTATTTACAAAGCAAAGATGCCCGCGATTTCCACAAGTTAGCGGATGTTATGCGCAATACTGGCCTCACTCTGATAATCCGCAATCAGGCTCAACCCGCTACACTGATTCGTGGTAACGTGAATGTTTTGTGGGAAATGTCAGGAAAGGCAGTGATGGCAACGAAAAAAATAGACACCACGCTTGTCAGCGCGGGACGCAGTAAACGTTACACGCAAGGCTCAGTTAACAGCGTAATTCAGCGCGCTTCATCCCTGGTTTTTGACACGGTCGCCGACAAGAAACGTGCTACCGCTGGCCGCGCGTCAGGCGAGCTGTTTTATGGTCGTCGCGGCACCCTCACCCATTTCTCGCTGCAAGACGCCATGACCGAGCTGGAAGGCGGCGCAGGTTGCGCGCTCTATCCGTGCGGCGCGGCGGCGGTCTCTAATGCCATTTTGTCCTTTGTCGCAGCCGGCGACCATATTCTGGTGAGCGGCGCGGTCTACGAACCGACGCAGGATTTCTGCTCGAAAATTCTCAGTAAGCTGAACGTCACCACCACCTATTTCGATCACTGCATCGGCAGCGAAATTGGCGAACTGGTGCAGCCGAATACGCGCGTGGTGTTCCTGGAATCACCGGCGTCGATCACCATGGAAGTGCAAGATATTCCCGCGATTGTTGCCGCCGTGCGCGCCAAAGCGCCGGAGGCGATCATCATGATCGATAACACCTGGGCGGCGGGCGTGTTGTTTAACGCGCTGGAGCATGGCATCGATATTTCGATTCAGGCCGGTACCAAATACATTATTGGTCACAGCGACGCGATGATTGGCACGGCGGTAGCAAATGAGCGTTGCTGGCCGCAGCTGCGCGAGAACTCCTATCTGATGGGCCAAATGGTCGATGCCGATACCGCTTATATGGCGAGCCGCGGCATTCGTACGCTGGGCACACGTCTGCGTCAGCACGAAGAGAGCGGATTGCAGGTGGCGGAATGGCTGGCCACGCAGCCGGAAGTGGCGCGCGTTAATCATCCCGCCCTGGCGCAGTGTAAAGGCCACGCATTCTGGCAGCGCGATTTCAGCGGCAGCAGCGGTTTGTTCTCGTTTATCCTGCATGAAAAACTGAGCCGTGAGCAGCTGGCAAATTACCTCGATCACTTCCACCATTTCAGCATGGCGTATTCGTGGGGCGGCTATGAATCCCTGATTCTGGCGAACCAGCCTGAAGAGCTGGCGGCGATTCGTCCGGCGGGCGGCGTGGATTTTGACGGCACGCTGGTGCGTCTGCATATCGGCCTCGAACATGTCGATGACTTGCTGGATGATCTTAAAGCCGGTTTTGCACGTTTAAGAAGTTAAACAGAAGATAAACCACGCTGTGGCGGCGATGAGAGATCAACGTATGCAATGCCACAGAAGGTTAAAATTAGACTCCTTGTGACTCGATGGAATAGCTGATGGGTGTTTTACATGAGATTGTCCAGGCGCTTTGGCATCAGGATTTTGCCGCGCTCGGCAATCCGGATGTGGTTTGGATTGTCTACGGCGTGATGTTTTTAACGCTGTTTCTGGAAAACGGTTTGCTGCCCGCGTCATTCCTGCCGGGCGATAGCCTGCTGTTACTGGCGGGCGCGATGGTCGCCAAAGGTGTGATGGACTTCGTGCCGACCATTGTGATTCTGACCACGGCGGCCAGTCTCGGCTGCTGGCTCAGCTATCTGCAAGGACGCTGGCTCGGCAACACCAAACTGGTGAAAAGCTGGTTGCTGCATCTGCCCGCGCAATATCATCAGCGCGCGTGGAATATGTTTAACCGCCACGGTTTGATGGCGCTGCTGGTTGGCCGCTTCCTGGCCTTTGTGCGCACCTTACTGCCGACCATGGCCGGGATTTCCGGCTTAAACAATGGCCGCTTCCAGCTGTTTAACTGGCTGAGCGGCTTGTTGTGGGTTGGGATTGTGGTGACGCTGGGCTACGGCATCAGCCATGTGCCCTTTATCAAGCGCCATGAAGATCAGGTGATGGCGATCCTGATGATTCTGCCGATCGCGCTGCTGTTTATCGGCTTGGCCGGCAGCATTGTGGTGATCTGGAAAAAACGCCGCCAGAAACTCTCCTGATTACGACGCGGCGTCAAACGGTAAAGTTTGACGCACGCGGCTCGCCTCTTCTCCCGGCGTCACGCCGAAATAGCGCTTAAACTCACGCGAAAACTGCGATGGGCTTTCATAACCGACGCGCACCGCCGCCGCGCTGGCTTTCATGCCATCCTGCAGCATCATCAGGCGCGCCTGATGCAGGCGATAGCGCTTAAGGTATTGCAGCGGCGAGGTTTGCGTCACCGCTTTGAAGTTATGATGAAACGCCGAAACGCTCATGTTCACTTCAGCGGCCAACATGTCGACGCTCAAACTCTCCGCGAAGTGGTTTTCGATGCGACGCAGCGCACGCGCAATCTGACTGAACTGCGTCTGCCGATTGACCAGCGACAGCAGCGCGCCGCCAATCGGTCCGGTTAACACGTAATAGATGATCTCGCGCACCAGCTGCGGCCCCAGCACGCGGGCGTCGCGCGGGTTATTCATCACATCCAGCAAGCGTTCGGCCGCACACAGCATCTCCTCGCTCATGAACGCCGAATGGATGCCGGAGGTTTGCGCCTGCGGCTGGAACTGCTCGTCATCGCCGATATCCATCAGCAAATCCTGCAGGCTGGCGACATCCACGCTCAAACACATGCCGGCCAGCGGCTCCGCCAGCGTGGCTTCGGTTTCGCACTCCACCGGCAGCGGTACGGTGAGCATCAGATATTTGGTGGCGTCGTAGTGGAAAACGGTGCTGCCGAGATAGCCGGTTTTACGCCCCTGAAACAGAATCACAATGCCGGGTTGATACATCATCGGCGTACGCGGCAAGGTTTCGCAGGCATAGATCAATTTGACATTTTCTACCGCGCACAGCGGCTTATGCAGGTCACTCATCAGCGCAACCACGCGCTGCGCTAGCTGGCGGCAAAGGGCGTCGTTTGGCATGCATCTCTCTTGGGCAGCTAAAAAGTCAGTTTGCCGTAAGGCTGTGCAAAGCTCCACTATTCTGGAGAATCAGGCAAGATTCTTGCAGATATCCATCAGGCAAAAGTGCCGCCCGCTTGCCACAATGATCCTGAGGTGAGGTTTGTTGACTAGACTTAAGCACATCTTTTCTACGGTAAGTCCCTGCAACAGATAAGGAGCAATTATGGCAGATCAACCCATTATTAAATTGCGCGACGGCAACATGATGCCGCAGCTTGGCCTCGGCGTGTGGCAAGCGAGCATTGAGGATGCGCGCAACGCCATCCTGGAAGCCCTGAAAGTTGGCTATCGCTCCATCGATACCGCCGCTATCTACAAAAATGAGGAAGCGGTTGGGCAAGCGCTGCAAGAGACCGACGTGGCGCGCGATGACATTTTTATCACCACCAAGCTGTGGAACGACGACCAGACCAACTGGCAACAGGCAATGGAAACCAGCCTGAAGAAGTTGCAGTTAGAGCAGGTGGATTTGTATCTCATGCACTGGCCGTGCCCGGAAAAAGATCACTACGTTGAAGCCTGGAAAGGCTTGATTGAGCTGCAGCAACAGGGCTTAACCAAGAGCATCGGCGTATGTAACTTCCACGAGGCGCACCTGAAGCGTTTGATCGATGAAACCGGCGTGTCGCCGGTGGTGAACCAGATTGAGCTGCATCCGATGCTGCAACAGCGCACGCTGCATGCGTGGAATGCGCTGCACCAGATTCAAACCGAATCCTGGAGCCCGCTGGCGCAAGGCGGTAAAGGCGTGTTTGATCAGGAGATTATCCGCGAGCTGGCGAAAAAATATAGCAAGACACCGGCACAAATCGTGATTCGCTGGCATCTGGATAGCGGCCTGGTGGTGATTCCGAAGTCGATTACCCCGGAACGTATTCGTGAGAATTTCCAGGTGTTTGATTTTAGGTTGGATAAAACTGAAGTGAGTGAGATCAGTAAGCTGGATAGCGGTAACCGTTTGGGTCCGGATCCAGAGGCGTTTAACGGGTAGGATGGCGCGCGTTTCCCCTCACCCTAACCCTCTCCCGCAGGCGGGAGAGGGAATCGTAAGGTGGGATTTGCTCGATCTGCTCCCTCGCCCGCTTGCGGGAGAGGGCTGGGGTGAGGGCATTAAGACGCTGAATTCACCAGCAACTGCCCCGCCGTCCCGCGATCCGCCATCTCTAACGTCTGGCTGTAATAGACAAACGGGAAGTGATCCGACGAACTCTGCGGGAAGCTCACCAGCAACTCCACGCTGCCATCCACCCAAACGGTATCTTTCCAGCCGCGATCTTCGCCCATCGGCTGCGCGCCATTGACGTTCTTAATCAGGAACATCACGCCCTGAATATGCAGCGATTGCGGACGATCCGCGTGGATAATCCAGCGCTCAAAGGTGCCCTGCTGCACGGTGGTATCAATGCGGTTCATGTCCCACAACACGCCATTAATGCCCGGCTCGCTGTCACCAATACGGAATTCGCGCGTGCGCACCGCCACGCCATCAAGAATCTGATCCGCCAGCAAACGCATCGGCAGATTGTCAGTCACCAGCGGCAATAAACCGGTTGGGCGTAAGCTCAGCACCAGCGTATTGGTCAGAATCGATGACGGCTCAAACAATCCGCGCAGGCGATCCATCAAACCCGCCGCCGTTCCGGCCATGATCGAGACTTCATCGCCCTGTGACATATCCACCAGCACTTCGCGACGTTCGCCGGGAGCCAACGTCAGCAGCTGCACCGCCACCGGCGCAGGCAGGAAGCCCTGATCGCTGGCGATCACCGTAAAGGGACGATTATCGGAGAAGGTGAGATCGAAGCGGCGCGCGTTCGAGCCGTTCAGCAAACGCAAACGCACCCAGCCGCGTGAGACTTCGACATAGGGATTTTGCACGCCGTTCACCAGCAGCACGTCGCCCATAAAACCGCCGCTGGAGGGCGGGTTATAAACCGGCGTGGCAAAGTTATCGAGGCGCTTGTCCTGAATAATCAGCGGGAAATCATCGACGCCATAATGCTTCGGTAGCGGCAGCGATTTACTGACGTCATCTTCCACCAGCCACATGCCGGCGAGTCCGTTGTAGACGTGCGGCGCCATGCGATTTGGCGTATTGGCGTGATACCACAATGTGCCCGCGCCCTGACGAATCGGCAGCACCGGCGCCCAATCAGCTCCGGCCGACATCATGCGCGGCGCACCGCCCATTAACGCGCCCGGCACCTGCAAACCGCTGACGGTCATCGATACCGGTTCGTTGAGGCGGTTGCTGTAAATCAGCTTCACATCGTCGCCGCTATACACGCGCACCGTTGGGCCGAGATACATGCCGTTAAAGCCCCACACCGGCACTTTGTTGCTGTTGCCGCTGAACGACCAATGGCTGCGCTGCAAGGTGAGAAACAGCGGCTGACCGCGACGGGATTCAATCAGCGGTGGAATAGGAAGTGGCGTATCGCCCAATGGCGCGGCGGCGCGGGCGGCGAAAGGCATAGCACCGGAAGCCAGTGCGACACCGGCAGAAAGCTGAATAAACTGACGTCTGCTGCAAGACATAAAACTTCAGACCTTTTGAGCGTGGCGTGAGGACGCCGTGTCCATGTTGTTCTAATTAATGATGAGTTGCTGTGTGGCTTGAGAACGGGGCAGATGATCACCTGCCCCATTTTGGCTGCTCAGAGTTTACCGTTTTTTTCGCGTTCGGCGACTTCGGCGTTCAATTCTTCCAGTTTAGTCGACATTAATTCACGGCAGTGCGTGGCGAGCTTACGCACCGAGGTGGTGGCAAACTGCGAGGTATCGACCGGCGGCAACATCTCCACAATTACCAAACCGTTGTTCCAGCGGTTCAGCTTGATCTTGTCGTGGGTGTTGGAAACCACAATCGGGATGATTGGCACACCGGCTGCTACCGCTGCATGAAACGCACCGGTTTTGAACGGCAGCAAACCACGACCGCGGCTGCGCGTCCCTTCCGGGAACATCCAGAACGAAATGCGCTTTTTGTTGAACTGTTCCACCAACTCACCGATGGTGCCGTGCGCTTTGGAGCGGTTATCACGGTCAATCAGCAGGTTACCGGTCAGCCAGTAGAGCTGGCCAAAGAACGGAATCCACAGCAGGCTTTTCTTGCCCACGGTCACAGTGGTCGGCTGCACGATTTTAGCCGCCGTGATCATGTCGTAGTTGTTCTGGTGGTTAGCGATATAGATCGCGTTACCGTAATGCGCGGCTTCCGCCGGTTTACGCAGTTCCACTTTGAGACCAAACACCGTCGACAGCCGACCGAGCAGATGGCCGAACGTCGCGACGTGACGCGGATTACGCGGTGAAAACAGACACCAGATACAGCCAACAATACTGACCAGAATCGAATAAACAATAACAATAATTGCTCGTAAAATTAGTAACATAGATTCCTCAAATGGGGCATTCCATCGCCTGAATTACAGCGTTACTCTTCACTCGCGTCGGCTTTCGGACGCGCTGGTGCATTCACTTCTACGCTATCGATGCGTTGCAGGCCACGCGCCACGCTGCCGCGACGACCGCGCTCGGCACGCACTTTCTGCAGATCTTCATCACGCATGATCAGCTTACGTTTACCGACATATACGGTGATTGATGCGCCCGGCGGCAGAATCAGCAACCATTGTAGTTTGTCGGTGCCCGCCGCGGCTTCCGCTGCAGGAATCGAAATGATCTTGTTGCCTTTGCCTTTCGACATCTGCGGCAGATCGCCAACCGGGAACATCAACATGCGTCCGGCCTGGGTAATTGCCAGCAGCATATCATCGCCCGAATGTACCGCCATTGGCGTCATCACTTTGGCGTTTTCCGGCAGCGTCAGCAGCGCTTTACCGGCACGGTTGCGCGACACCAGATCGGCAAAGGTACAGATGAAACCGTAACCGGCGTCAGAGGCCATCAACAGCTTCTGATCGTCGGGCTCCATCAGCACCTGCTCAATCACCGCGCCCGGCGGTGGCGTCAGTTTGCCGGTGAGCGGCTCGCCCTGTCCGCGCGCGGACGGCAATGAGGTCGGTTCCAGCGTGTAGCTGCGTCCGGTGGAGTCGATAAAGGCCACCGGCTGATTGCTCTTGCCGCGTGCGGCGGCCAGATAGCTGTCGCCCGCTTTGTAGCTTAAGCCCGCCGGATCGATATCGTGACCTTTGGCGCTGCGCACCCAGCCCATCTGCGACAGCACGATGGTCACCGGCTCAGCGCTTACCAGCTCGGTTTCGCTCAGCGCTTTGGCTTCTTCGCGCTCGTGCAGCGGTGAACGGCGATCGTCGCCGTAGGTTTGGCTATCGGCCAGCAGCTCTTTCTTCAGCAGATTGCTCATCTTGCGCTCGGACGCCAGAATCGCCTGCAGCTGATCGCGTTCTTTTTCCAAATCCGCCTGCTCGCCGCGAATCTTCATCTCTTCCAGTTTGGCGAGATGGCGCAGTTTCAGTTCGAGAATCGCTTCGGCCTGGGTTTCGCTGATGTCAAAACGCGACATCAGCACCGGCTTCGGCTCATCCTCGGTACGGATGATGTGGATCACTTCATCAATATTGAGGAACGCCACCAGCATACCTTCAAGAATATGCAGGCGACGCAGCACGCGATCTAAACGATAGTTGAGGCGGCGCGTCACGGTATCACGGCGATACACCAGCCATTCAGAGAGGATTTCCAGCAGGTTTTTCACCGCCGGACGGTTATCCAGTCCGATCATATTCAGGTTAACGCGGTAGCTTTTTTCCAGATCGGTGGTGGCAAACAGGTGATTCATCACCTGCTCGAGATCCACGCGATTGGAGCGCGGCACAATCACTAAACGCGTCGGGTTTTCGTGGTTGGACTCATCACGCAGATCTTCCACCATCGGCAGCTTTTTATTGCGCATCTGGTTAGCGATCTGCTCCAGCACGCGTGCGCCCGACACCTGATGCGGCAACGCGGTGATCACCACATCACCATCTTCTTTTTTCCACACCGCACGCTGACGAATCGAACCGCGACCGCTCTGATAAATCTTACGGATTTCGCTGCGTGGCGTGATGATCTCCGCTTCGGTCGGGTAATCCGGACCTTGCACAATATCCAGCAGCTCATTCAGCGTGGTTTTCGGGTTGTCGATCAGCTTGACCGCCGCTTCCGCTACTTCGCGCAGGTTATGCGGCGGAATGTCGGTCGCCATCCCCACGGCGATGCCGGTGGTGCCGTTGAGCAGAATGTTGGGCAGACGCGCCGGCAACATCTTCGGCTCCTGCATGGTGCCGTCGAAGTTCGGGATGTAATCGGACGTGCCCTGACCGAGTTCACCCAGCAGGATTTCAGCGTATTTAGACAGGCGCGATTCGGTGTAACGCATCGCGGCGAAGGATTTCGGATCGTCCGGCGCACCCCAGTTTCCCTGGCCATCCACCAGCGGATAACGGTAGGAGAACGGCTGCGCCATCAACACCATCGCTTCATAACAGGCGCTGTCGCCGTGCGGATGGTATTTACCCAGCACGTCACCAACGGTACGCGCCGATTTTTTGAATTTAGCATTGGAATTGAGACCCAATTCCGACATGGCATACACAATACGGCGCTGCACTGGCTTGAGGCCATCGCCGATGTACGGCAGCGCGCGGTCCATGATCACGTACATGGAGTAGTTCAGGTACGCGTTTTCGGTAAACGTGTGCAGGGCAAGACGCTCTGCACCATCCTGCGTCAATTCGCTCATTCAGCTCGCATCCTCACTTCGTGGCCCGCAACGGCGGGACATCCGGCGGTCATTTGGCGAGGATATTACCTTATTCGTGCGGTTTAGTCACAGAGAAGCCCGTTCAGCAAACAGAATCGTCTTGCATTAAATAGCGTGATATTGGTTGGAAAATTAAAACGGAATGGGAGCCATGTCACAGTGAATATCGGCAATAATCTGTGAGCAACTTCGCAATTAATATCGCGAGGCATTTAGCGTATTAATGGTGTCCGCAAGCCGGGAC
Organism: Pantoea sp. AG1095; assembly: GCF_003208415.1. NCBI lineage: Bacteria > Pseudomonadati > Pseudomonadota > Gammaproteobacteria > Enterobacterales > Erwiniaceae > Pantoea > Pantoea sp. AG1095. Next base: position 94,890 of record NZ_QKMJ01000005.1, read on the forward strand.
AACATTTAGTATTGTTGCTTAGTGATTACTCTCCTAAATTCATACTCCACAAGCCCCACATTTTTGCGCGTCTGATTTCTGGCATGGAATAAATATAACCACCAATTAGCCATAAACGTTTTGCCAAAATAAGGGTGAACGAATGCAAATACTGACTTCGCGACAACACCGATTAGTAAAATTGCTGCTGCATCATGCCGCACCGCAGCCGACAAAAGAATTAGCTTTACAGCTTGGCGTGTCGGAGAAAACCATCCAGCGTGATTTGCAATGGCTGGAGAGTTGGCTTCGCGACTGGTCGCTGCAGCTGGAAAAAATGCCGGGACGCGGCATACGTCTGCGGGTAGACGATCTGCAGCAGCGTCTGCAACTGGAGCAGCAGCTTAACGGCGACGAAAGCAGTTCGGATGCGCTGAGCCACAACAGCCGACGGGTGAAGATTGCCTCGCAGCTGCTGAGCGATGCGCCACGCGCAACTTCAATCAGTAAATTGTCGGAACGCTACTTTATCAGTCATGCGTCGATCGTGAATGACCTGAAGGTGATCGAAGAGTGGCTGCAGCCGCTGGGTTTGGTGCTGCAGCGCGGCCCCGGCGGCACCCACATCGAAGGCAATGAGCAGACGTTGCGCCAGGCGATGGTTTCGCTGATCAATGATGTGATGCAGCAGAACGTCGCCGGCACGCCGCTGCTACCACGCCTCGATCCCGGCAGCCAGCAAGCGCTGGTGCACTATTTTGGCGACGAGGATGTGGCTTTTGTGCAGGCGCTGCTGCAGCAGATGGAGCAGCAACTGAGTTATCCGTTGGGCGACGCGTGGTACCTCAATCTCTGCACCCATATTCTGATCATGATGCATCGCATGGCGCAAGGTAACGCGCTGGCGCTGGAAACCCTGACCAGCGCGCAGGATCTCGATCAGCGCATTCTGAAGATTGCCCAAAACATGGTGGTGCAGATTGAACAGCGCATGTGCTGCGCATTGCCAGCCGATGAAGTGGGTTTTATTTATCAATATATTGTCTCGTCCGGCATTGTGGTGGAAGAGCGTGGCGATAATGCCCCGCTGCATAATCAATTTTCCACCGCTGAATCAGTGAAAATAACCTGTGAATTAATCGATCGCTTCGCGTCATTTATTCAGCAGGACTTAGCGCAGGACCGATTATTATTTGAAGGGTTATTAGTTCATATAAAGCCATTATTAAATCGACTCAAATATCATATTCACATTCGTAATCCGCTGCTGGAGGATATTCAGCAGGAGATGAAGGAAATATTTTCATTAACGCAACAGGCGATGCAATTAACCGCGCGTAGCCAGGGACTTTCATCGGTGGCGGATGACGAAATAGGTTATCTGTGCGTGCATTTCCAGGCAGCGCTGGAGCGACAAATCGCCCACAAACGCATTCTGGTGGTGTGCTCCAGCGGCGTGGGAACCTCGCACCTTTTGAAGAGTCGCATTCTGCGCGCCTTCCCGGATTGGGAGATTGTCGGCGTGGTTTCCGCCAGTAATCACGCGGAGTTTTGCCAGCGAGAAACGGTGGATTTGGTGATTACTACTATTCACCTCAACGCCGGAGCGGTTCCGGCGGTGTATGTCAGCGCCTTTTTTAACGATGACGATATTCGGCGGGTGACTGACGCCATGATTGGCAGCCAGCTGCCCGACGGCGCCTCCTGCGCTTTGGCTGAACATTAATTGAATGAGGATTGAACATGGATATTTCGCGCATTCTGACGCCACGCCGCGTTAACCTGGCGCTGACCGCCACCACCAAAGAGCAAGCGATTCATGAGCTCACCGATTTGCTCTACCACGACGGCGCCATCAGCGACCGCGCTGCCTTTATTGAAGACGTCTGGCTGCGGGAAGCTGAAGGTTCCACCGGCTTCGAAAATCATATCGCCATCCCGCACGGTAAATCCGCCGCGGTGAAACAAACCACGCTCGCCATCGGCCGCACCCAACACGACATTTCGTGGGAAACGCTCGATGGCAGCCAGGTGCGCTGCATCATCCTGTTCGCGGTGCGACTGGAAGATCAGAACACCACCCATATTCGCCTGTTGTCGCAGGTGGCCAGTGCGCTGGCCGATGATGAGGTGATAGCCCAACTGCTGGTGGAAAACGATGCCAGCAATATCATCCGGCTGTTTAGTCAGTACGCCGAAACCGACCTCTGTTAACACCCTAACTCTCTGAGGTGACACATGAATATCGTCTGTGTAGCGGCCTGCACGGCAGGCATCGCGCATACCTACATTGCGCGCGAAAAACTGATTAAAGGGGCCCACGCGCTGGGCCACACCATCCACGTTGAAACTCAGGGCACCATCGGCACCGAAACGGCGCTGACGCAGCAAGATATCGCCGCTGCGGACGTGGTGATCCTCGCCGTTGACGTGAAGATCAAAGGCGAGGAGCGCTTTCAGGGCAAACCCATTGTGCGAGTGAAAACCGAAGTAGTGATCAAATCACCGGTAAAATTCCTCGAAAAAGTGGCGGATTCACTGGCGCGCGCCTGAGGAGATCCATCATGAGTGACAACAAACGTCAGTACGGCCAGGAGATCAAAGGGCATTTGCTTACCGGGATCTCGTGGATGATCCCGCTGATCGTCGCCGCCGGGATCTGCATCGCGCTCGGCCAGGTGATCGGCGGGCCGGATGTCGGCAAACAGACCGGCACCCTCGCGTGGATGTTGAATCAGATCGGCGGTTGGGGCATGGGGCTAATTGTGCCGCTGATCAGCGCGGCGATTGCTTACTCGATTGCCGATCGTCCCGGCTTCGCGCCTGGCCTGATCGTCGGTTTTATCTGCGGGCAGATCGGCACCGGCTTTATCGGCGGCATCTTCGGTGGCTTCCTGGTCGGTTACACCGTGCTGCTGCTGCGCCGCACCATTAAGTTGCCGAAATCGATGCAGGGCTTGATGCCGATTATGGTGCTGCCGGTGCTGAGCACCATCATCGCCGGGCTGCTGATGATGACCTTTATCGGCCAGCCGATTGTCTGGCTGCAGAAGGCGCTGATTGCCCTACTGGAGTCGATGCAAGGCGGTTCGAAATTTGTAATGGGCGCGATCCTCGGCGCGATGGCCACCTTCGACTTCGGCGGTCCGGTGAATAAAACCATGTCGCTGTTCGCCGACGGCATGCTGGTTGATGGCATTTACGGACCGGAAGCGGTGAAGTTTGTCGGCTCAATGATTCCGCCGTTCGGCATCACGCTCTCTTATCTGCTGAGCCGCAACAAATATACCAAAGCGGAAAAAGAGGCGCTAAAAGCCGCCTTCCCGATGGGCATCTGCATGATTACCGAAGGCGTGATTCCGATTGCAGCGCGCGACCTGTTCCGCGTGGTCGGCAGCTGCGTGGTGGCCTCCGCCATCGCCGGTGGGCTGATTATGGTGTGGGGCGTCGGCGCACCGGTGCCGCACGGTGGCATGTTTGTGGTGCCGTTGTTCACCAAACCCTGGCTGTTCTGTTTGGCACTCGGTATCGGCACCACGGTGTGCGGCGTGATGCTGTCGGTACTGAAAAAGCCGGTGACGCAGGCGGATGAAGAGTTCGATGACGTGGAAGCCCCCGGCGTCCGCGATGAAGAGATCAAATTCACTCTGGAATAAGGAGCCACCATGTTTGCCATGATGAACGACCTGATTCAGGCCGCCGCCCAACAGCGCTATGCGGTGTTAGCGATCAACTGTTTCAACCTTGAAACCGCGCGCGCCGCCATTCAGGCCGCCGAGCAGCAGCGCGCTCCGCTGATCCTCAATGTTTATCAGGGACACAGCGCGCACTTCCCGCCTGCTGTCGCGGTGCCGTTAGTGCGTGCGCTGGCCGAGACCGCCAGCGTGCCGGTGGCGCTGGCACTCGATCACGGCAAAGCCTTTCCGCTGATTGGTCAGGCGTTTCGCGCCGGTTTTACCGGCTTAATGATTGACGCCTCCTCGGAGCCGCTGGCCGAGAACATTCGCCAGACCGCCGCCGTGGTGAAGATGGCGCATACCGCCGGCGTGTGCGTCGAGGGCGAGCTAGGACACATCGCCGATGCGCCAACCTACGAACTGGCTGATGCCTCAGTGAAGATGACGCAGGTGGCCGATGTGCTGCCGTTTATCGAACAGACCGATATCGACCTGCTGGCGATCTCGGTTGGCACCGCGCACGGGCTTTATCCGGCGGGTGTGAAGCCAAAGATCGACTTTCAGCGCTTGCAGGAGTTGCAGGCGGTTTCTTCGCGACCGCTGGCGCTGCACGGCGGATCGGGCACGCCCGCTGAGGATATTCGCCGCGTTAGTGAGTTTGGCGTTGCCAAGATCAACGTCGGCGCGGCGGTGTTTGATGCCGGAAAAATGGCGGTGGAACAGGCCTTGAAGCAGCATCCTCACGCTGAGTTAGCCGATGTGCTTGGGCTGATGGAGTCCGCCTGCCGCGAAGTGGTGGCGGAGTACCTAAGCTGGTCGGGATCGGCGGGCAAGGTTTAGCCATCAGGTTGGTTGGTGTTCGCCATGAATGGCGACACAAGGTCGCATTATCAATTTCACATTCATATCCACTATCGGGTCGGCGCATGCGTCGGCTCCGGTAAACATCACGCTGAGGAAATATTAACATGTTGATTTCAATGAAAGAGATGTTGGCACCGACTCGTGAACACCGTTACGCGATTGGCGCTTTTAACGTGGCCGACAGCTGCTTTATCCGCGCGGTAGTTGAAGAAGCTGAAGCTACCCATACGCCGGCGATCATTTCCATCCATCCAAGCGAGCTGGAGTTTGTCACTGATGAGTTCTTTGGCTATGTGCGCGAACGCACGCTGAAAAGCAAAGTGCCGTTCACCATCCACCTCGATCACGGTGCGTCCATTGCTCAGGTGCTGCGCGCTATTCAATGCGGCTTTACCTCAGTGATGATCGATGGTTCATTGCTGCCTTATGAAGAGAACGTGGCGCTGACCAGAGAAGTGGTGAAACTGGCACATGCGGTGGGCGTTTCGGTGGAAGGTGAACTCGGCACCATCGGCGATACCGGCACTTCAGTGGAAGGCGGCGTGAGTAAAGTGATCTACACCGAACCGGCGCAGGCAGAGGATTTCGTGCAGCGCACCGGTGTGGATACGTTGGCGGTAGCGATTGGCACCGCGCACGGCATCTACCCGAAAGATATGAAGCCTGAGCTGCAGATGCATATCCTCAGAGACATTGCGCAGCGCACCACTATTCCGCTGGTGCTGCACGGCGGTTCAGCAAATCCGGATGCTGAGATCGCGGAAGCGGTGACGCTGGGCGTGGGCAAAATCAATATTTCCAGCGACATGAAGTTCGCCTATTTCGCTAAGCTGCGCGAGATTCTGGCACGCGAAACCTGGTGGGATCCGAATGTGATTTATCCCGATGCCATTGCGGCGGCGAAGGAAGTCATTCGCTACAAAATGAATCTGTTTGGCGGGTTGGGTAAGGCGAGTTTGTATCGCTGAGTTAAGTAGTAAGCCTGGCATCTTCAACGTGCTCGGCAATGCGCAATAAATTGCGCCGCTACGATATGTGCAGATATTAAGTATGGTAATCAGCCACGCGCACATATTTGTAGCGGCGCGATTTATCGCGCTCTTTTGTTATTTAGTCGCACCCAACCATTGTTTAGCAATCTGCGCGTATTCGCCGGTGGCGGTGCTGAGATGCAGCCACTGATCGACATACAACTTCCAGCTCATATCATCGCGCGGGATCATGTAGGCCTTCTCGCCGTACTGCATCGGTTTGTCCGGATTGATGGCGCACAGCGTGGGATAATGCTGCTGCTGGAACAGCGCTTCAGACGCATCGGTGATCATTACGTCCGCTTTGTTATCCACCAACTGCTGGAAAATCCCCACATTGTCAGCCAGCTGCAGCGTTGCCTGCGGCAGATGGCTGTGCACGAAGGCTTCGTTGGTGCCGCCCGCCGGTTCGATCACGCGCACGCTCGCCTTGTTAATCTGTTCAACCGTCTGGTATTTCGCTTTATCAGCACAGCGCACCAGTGGAATTTTTCCATCAACACCGAGCGGCTGAGCAAACCAGGCGATCTGCTGACGCTTGAGGGTGACTGATACGCCGCCCAATGCGATATCACACTGCTTGGCCACAAAATCATCGCTCAGGGTTTTCCATGTGGTTGGCACCCACTGCACTTTTGCGCCCAGGCTTGCCGCCAGCGATTGCGCCATGCTGATATCCAATCCTTCGTATTGGCCATCGCTGCGCAAATAGCTATATGGCTTGTAATCACCGGTGGTACAGACTTTTAAGGTTTTGCTTGCGCGGATGTCATCGAGGTGGGATTGCGCCTGAGCAGCGCCCGTCACCATAAGTAATGCACTCAGTATCGCGGTTTTCATGTTTTCTTCTTTTATGGGAGTTGATGTTGGTTTGCTCACGGATTGTTTCATAACCCTGCGTATTATTGCTTTATTAGCAAAAGTGTTGTGATCAATCACGCATTTTTCTCGCTGCTGCGCGCGCGTAGAGTGTGCGGCATTAACGAGAAACGGAGCGGATGACATGAACTTTTTAATTATCGATGGTGGCAAAACCTTCGCCCATTCGAAAGGCGAACTGAACCATACCTTAACTGACGTCGCAGCCAGCCAGTTGCGCGATCTTGGTCATCAGGTGCAGGTAACGATTGCTGACAGCGACTACAACGTGGCAGAAGAAGTGCAGAAATACCTCGACAGCGATGTGGTGATCTATCAAATGCCCGGCTGGTGGATGGGCGAGCCGTGGACAGTAAAAAAGTATATCGATGATGTCTTCACCGAAGGTCACGGTTCACTGTATGCCAGCGATGGCCGCACACGCAGCGGTGCCGGTAAAAAATACGGCTCCGGCGGTCTGATTCAAGGTAAGAAATACATGCTGTCATTGACCTGGAACGCGCCGCTGGAAGCCTTTAACGATCCTGAGCAATTCTTTGAAGGCGTGGGCGTGGACGGTTTGTATCTGCACTTCCACAAGGCCAACCAGTTCCTCGGTATGGAAGGTTTGCCGACCTTTATCTGTAACGATGTGATTAAAATGCCGGACGTGCCGCGCGATATTGAACGTTATCGGACTCATCTCAGCCAGATCTTTGCTTAACTGTAAGCACCCAGGGAAAAGAGGAAGCACTATGTTAACCGTCGTTGCAGAGATTTGTGTCAAACCGGGCCGTCGCCAGGTGGTTTTGGATGCGATTAACCAGCTGATTCCTACCGTGCTGGAAGAAGATGGCTGTCATCAATATGACGCATTAGTTGATCATCAGGCGCAAGTGCCTTGGAAACAGAATTCACCCGATTCCATTTTCATGCTGGAGCTGTGGGAATCACTGCGTCATCTGGAGCAGCATCAGCAGATGCCACACATGGATGCACATCGCGCGTTGATTAAAGATGAAGTGGTTGATGTGAAGATCCTGGTGCTGGAAGCGGCTAAGTAAGTCAATTTACTGTGTTGTTACATATCGTGCATAAAAAAGCCCCGGTCTTACGATCGGGGCTTTTGTTTAACAGCTAATCAGAAATTAGTGCTGTTGTTCCTGCAGCAGGTGCTGTGGAACCATCACTTCAGCATCGCCACCGTTGTTCTGGTAAACGTTATATTCAACGCCTGCCACGGTTACGGTGCCATTTGCCTGGCTCCAGTTATTCACGTCTTCACCTTCCGGCAGGATGTCTTGCAAGGTCACTTCCTGCGCAGAATCCGAAATCATCAACTGCGTTTTACCGTTGTCGATGAATAACGAGTCATCGCTCATGGACAGAATATCCGTCAGTGACATGCTCATCAGCGCTTCGTTGAATGAGTCTGGGAACAGGTCGCCTGGATCGATAGGCTCTGGTGGTGTAACGTCGACGTTCACATCGAACGATTCTTCACCGGCCACTTCATTACCCGCCGCGTCACGGTAACCGAAGGAGATATGGTAGCTACCTTCAGCCAGTTCTTTGGTATCCAGTGTCCATTTGCCGTTGGTCACCACCGCGCTGCCAATAATTTCGGTACGCGCTGCATCGCCATAGACCACTACCACGGTGCCATCTTCTTTACCGGTACCGTTCAGCTTCATGACCTGACCGTTGATATCAGGAACAATTGGACGAGGATAGCCATCAACGTCAATGAACGTACCACCGGTGTATGTACCAGCCTGAGGCGCGGTCAGATCCACATCAAAGTTGATGCCGTCATTGATAGGGCCTTTCACACCTGAAGCGCTGACAGGTTGAACGCGGATATTGTGCGCACCTTCCGTCAGAGCAGGCAGATCAAAACTCCATTTCCCATCAACCACGGTTGCTGAACCGATCTGCTTATCGCCATCATAGATAATGACTTTAGACCCGTTTTCACCGGTACCGCGCACGGTTGGCGATTTATCATCAGTAACGCCGCCATCGAGGATCTGACCGGTAATTGCACCTACGTCATCCCACAATTCGAAGTCCTTGATTTCGACCGGAATTTTGGTATCGATAATCAGTTCAATTGGATCGGAACGATCGGAGGTGTTGCCCGCCGGATCGGTAATTTCAACCACCACGTCGTACTCACCATCACCGATTGGATCGGTTGGAGTGACGGTCCAATCACCTTTCTCGTCGACCACGCCGCTACCAATGACCTGCTCTTTTCCGTCTTTATCAATGATGATGATTTCCACAACGTCGCCCGGTGTAGCACCGCCACCGGTGAACTCCGGCTGGGTTTCGTCGGTTGGCGTGCCTGGCTGGATGACGCCCTGCTCATCACCGGTGTTATCGACAATGCCCGGAGCAACCGGTTTTTCAGGTGCAGTCAAATCCACCACGATGGTGACCGGATCTGAGAAGTCTGAACTTTTGCCGGTTTTTGGATCTTCGATTTTGATCTTCAGCTCATGCGAACCTTCTTCCAGTGGATCAAGCTCGATTTCCCATTTGCCATCTTTGCCTACGGTAGCAGAACCAATGACTTTATCTTTATCGTAAACATAAACAATTTCACCCTCTTCACCTGAACCGCGCAGCACTGGGGTATCATCGTTGGTAGCATCACCGCTTACCAGCGGACGCTCTTCTGCACCGTTGTTGGCAACGATCTCTTCGATCTGTGCCGGAGGCAGCGTTTGGGTATCAACAATCACAATGAACTCTTCTGATGGAGCAGAAGCAGCACCACCTTTGGAGACGGAATCTACGCGCAGTGCATGTTTGCCCTCGGCGACATCCAGTTCGTAAGACCATTCACCACGTGAGTTGGCAATAACGGTTGCAACTACTTTTTCACCATCCCAGATACGTACAATGGAACCGGCATCCGCTTTACCCGACAGCGACAGGGTGGTGTCGTCAGTGGTATCGCCTGATTTCAGCTCACCGGTTACGCGGCCTACGTCATCGTAAACACCTTCCAGTGAAGGCGCTTCAGGTGCAGTAGCATCCAGTTTCAGGATGAAGTTGTCTGATTTCGGACTCATACGACCGTAGCGATCCTGATACGCCACGTTGAAGATATAGGTGTCATCCGTGGTCAGTTCCGGTGTGAAGGTCCAACGACCATCGCCACCTGCTGTCACGCTGCCGATCGGTGCTGAATCCGCACCGTAAATGAAGACCAGCGAGCCTGGTTTAGCCACGCCAGACAGCGTTGGGTTTTTATCGTCGGTGTATTGACCCGAAGTTAAGTGGTCAACATTCCCTACATCGTCAATCACGCGCAGGATTTGCGGCGCTTCGGGTGTTTCAGCTTCAATATGTATAATAAATGTGGTAGCTGGTCCCCAGTTATTAGCGTTGTCGCGAACGCGCGTCTGATAGTAATAAATACCATCTGGCAGCTCTTCAGATTTGAAATGATATTTACCCTCTGAATCAGAACGAATGATATAAACTTCGTTATTTAACGTGATTTGAATTTCGGCGTTTTTGTCCTTAATTGTTCCCGCTTGCTCAATATAACTTTTACTTGTATAGGCCTCATTGGCATTTTTAAATGTGCCGAAATCATGCGTGCCAATTACTGACTCTTCAGATTGCTGTAACTCTGAAGTTGGGCCTTCGGCTTTCACCACCGCGCCCGCTTCAACCACGACCACGAAAGGCGCAGAGGCTGGGCTTTCGTGTTTACCCGCATCTTTAGCCACTACGGTCAGGCTATGTTCGCCATCAGCCAATTCTGGAGTAATGGTCCATGCACCCATGCTATTGGCTTTGACTGACGCAATCGGATCTTTTCCGCCGTTGTCATACAGGTAAACAATCGCGCCCGGCTCCGCTACGCCTGAAATGACAGGCTTATGTTCATCGGTGATTTCGCCCGGATTCAAATTGCCTTTATTGCTGCCAGAGTTGTCCACCACACGCCAGATTTCCGGCGCTTCTGGGGCTTGGGTATCCAGAATTACAATAAAGGACAATGGTGGTGCGCGGTTACCTGCTTTATCGACGGTGATCAACTGCACGGTATGTGAGCCTTCGTCCCAGCCCGCTGGCGGTGTGAAAGACCAATTAGCGTTTTCATCAATAGGTGCTTTGTAAATCACACCATCAATAAGAATTTCAACATAACCACCGGCGTCTTTAGGATCGACCGTTTGACCTATCCAACCAAACTGACTATCGGTGATAGTTTTAATGTCCACTTTTTTTAATGCGTTAATGCTGTTATTTGCCATGATAATATTCCTTTAATATTTAGATTCGTGTTCCGGTTCCCTCCCGGAACGCAAGTATTCTCGACCAGTTAGTGAAATAACCAACACAGGACATGTCTTAATTAATGGTCTTTTAACGAAATCACTAATAGAAACCGGCGGCCGAAAAAAATGGTCTAAATTTGAAAAAATCAGACCATTGGTTCATTTTAAGAAAGTGATAAAACTATTTATTCTCCACACTGATAATTACACGACGTTCGCCTTGATAGCATGCTTTTTGCTGCTTCAGGGAGCCGGTGCACTGCGCCGTGACCTGGCTTTCACCCATACTTTGCGAATGAATATGCTCGCTCGCGAGCCCGTTATTAACCAATAATTTCTTGATTGCATCCGCGCGGCGTTGGCCTAACTTGATGTTGCTTTCCTCCTCCCCAATCGGATCGGTAAAGCCGGTGACTATAATGCGCTGTTCGGCTTTATTTTTGCTTTTCAACAAGGTCGCAAATTGTTGAATGGCGCTGTGACCCTGAGCGGAGATATCGGCGCTGCTCGCACTACCAAAATTAAACAACAAATCCGATGAAAACTCATAATTATCATAAGACTGTGTAGTTCCAGGCTGGCACGGCACCACCGCTGACGCGCGGGAAAGCAAGTGAGTTTGCTGACGTGTTCCTACTAATTGCTGCTGTGCCTGTTCGCTATCCATCACCAGAGGACGGCCAGAACCGTCAAGGCTGGCAATAATATAATAGGTTTTGCCCGCCGCCAGATTATCGCGCCATGGCTGTTGCTGCTTGCCCTGATAACCCGGCGCATCATCGATATAGCTCCCCAATGAATGTACACCCGGTTTCAGGCAAAACACCGTGTAGCCACCGGTTAATAATGCCGTTTGGAATTCGCCATCAACATAGATGTGTGCTGCTTTATTATTATTATCGTCTGTAGCTCGATAATAAACGATGCGGGTTTGCTCTGAGGCCGCTGCAGGCATGGATTGCCAGGCTTTGCCAAAATTAGATTGCGCTTGGATAGTTGCGCTGATGGACAATGACGCAAGCACCGTGGCAATAGCATATTTTTTAAGTTTCATTATAACTCCAGAAAACAGGCGCCAGACGACGCCTGTTTTTATTCTATTAATCGCAATGATGTGATAATTATTCAGATAAATAATGAATATCTAAATCCTTCAAAGCTGTAATATCGAGAGACATTACGCCGTCCACTGCAGAACTCTTAATATCCGCATCAAAAATCATATTACTCAAAATGCTTTCATCAATATTATTGAGTAATGCAGATTCTTCCTGCGCTTCATTGAATAACGTGTCACCGTTTGCCGAGAGCAGCTCAGATAATTCAACATGGCTAAGTAAATCTGGGAAGAGATCGCCCGGATCGATGGGTTCTGGTGGAAGCGTGTCGATCTCAACTTCAAATGCTTCGGTTTTGGCTGTTACTACGCCCTCAGCATTTTTAAATGCCGCTTCAATCTTGTAAACATCATCAGATAACTCTGGCGTGGCGATACTCCACTTCCCGTTCTCATCTACGACAGAGGAGAGGTAATAATGGTTATTGCTTCCACTGAGCCAGATATAAACAATATCGCCCGCGTTGCCGGAGCCACCCACAAAAATCGTTGAATCATTCACCGCATCGCCGTTAGCAATAGGCTGTTTACCGATGAAATACTTTTCGCCGTTATCCAACATTTCATCACGATACACGTCGTCAACCGCGCCAGTTACCGGTACATCGGGATTCGGAATCACTTCCTTGCCGGGATCAATAGGGTTATTCGGATCGTTAATTTCGATAATGACTTTTTCTGAAGGCGCAGATTCATTACCTGCTGGATCCATTTCAATAATCTGGAATTCGTGATCGCCATTACCAATGGCTTTTTCTGGGGTGAATTGCCACTTTCCTTCGTCGTCTACAACGGTGCTGCCGATAACCTGGCCGTTATCAATGATTTTAATGATGTCGCCTTTTTCACCGATGCCAGAGAAGGTTGGCGTGCTGTCTTGCGTTTCGCCACCATTTTCAATCAACTTACCTTCATCATCAGCGATGGCACCAATGCCTTTATTTTCTGGTGCTACGGTATCAACCTCGATAATCCAGGCTTCGGAAGGTAGCGATTTATTCCCGACTTCATCCACGACGACGATGCTGAAATCATGTTTACCCTCTGACAGCGTCGGGCTGGTGTAGGTCCAGTTACCCTCGCTGTCTACTTTGGCAGTGCCCAGCAACTGGCCATCTTTCCAGATTTCAACGGTAGCGCCCGCTTCGGCTTTACCCGCCAGCGTCGGCGTGTTGTCTTTGGTGATGCCATCTTTAACGATCTCTTTCGGCGGATTCACGCTGTCGTCCACCATGCTACCAATGGTGCCCTTGGCAGGGGCGGTCAGATCGATAACGAAGCTCCAGGCCTCGCTTGAATCGCCTACTACGCCACTTTCATTGCGTTCACGTGTGGTGATGCTGTGGCTACCGGCGCCCAATGCTTTACCAGGTGTAAAGGACCACGTGCCGTTTTCACCAACCGTGGTTTCACCAATTTTTGTGCTGCCATCCCAAATTTCAATGACATTCCCTTTGGTGCCCGTGCCGTTCAGTGTCGGCGTGGTGTCGTCGGTACGGCCGCCTTTCGCGATCAATCCGGTAATGCTGCCCACGTCGTCATACTGGCCGTTAACTACCGGGACGTTTACATTGCCGCCGCCGCTGTCGCCGCCACCTTTACCGCCGCCATCACCGCCGCCATCACCGCCCTTCCCGTTGTCCCCACCATTTTGATCGCTGCTGCCGTTTTCGTGAGCGTTTTTATCCTGATACTGCTCTTTGGCTGCCACGTAGCCCAGGCCGGCGGCCGCAGCGATAGCCGCCAATCCGCCTAAAGCGATCAACGCCGGGGACCATTCAAATCCTGAGGCCAGCATGAAACCAGAATCGGTATCAACCGTGCTCTCTCCAAGCGCTAATGCGGTGGTTTCGCCATCAGCCAATGCGGCAGCATCGTGATCGGCATCACCATCGGTAGCGACGTATTCATGCATGGCGCCATCTTCAGCTTTACCAACTAAAGCACCTGATTTAGCAAAAAAGTCTTCGATAATCAGATCTGGTTCGCTGGCGTCGGATCCTTCCAGCATCACCAGCAAATCTTTCCCGACACGCTTAACGGTAATGTTTTCTGGTGCAACGCCGTCATTACCCTGGGTCAGCAAATATTTGCCGTTGGTAATAGCCTGAACTTTTGCAGCTTTACCGTCTTTACCTACACGCAATGCTTCCGCTTTCGTTATTGTTTTTTTATCAATAACCGCAACACTCACGGGCGAAACGTTCATGTTTAATCCCTTCCGTACATTAGATTTTGATTGTGCGATTGCGTACAAGCGCAACAATCTCCCTGGCTTAACCCACCTGTGCGGGCTCAAAGTGAGCGACATAATCGGGAAAGAGAGATTTCCGAGACATAAGAAACGTCCCGTTAGGAAAGAAAAAATTTCCCAACATTGACAGAAAAGTTATTAGTTAATTAACTATATGAATTAAAGCCTTTTTATGAATAAAGATATGAAGATGAAGGGTAAATAATCGAGCAGGAACAAGACTATAACAGATGATTTTCCTGAATTTTTTCGCGTAAAAAACTCAGAAAACAGGTAATGCGCGAGGTAAGGGATTGATTGCGATAATAGACCGCGTGGATGGGTAAACGCTGTTCACGGGTTTCCGTTGCCAAAACCTGTACCAAACGCCCACTCTCGCGATCTTCACGGCTGACAAAATCGGATAAACGTACGATACCTTGCCCAGCTAAAGCCAGTTGACGCAATGTTTCACCACTGGAGGCGGACAGCGTAGGTTTGATACGCAGGAACTCGCCTTCGCGCTGCCAAACCGGCCAGACGTTGTGTACATCAAGTTGACTGAACCCCAACAGCTGATGGTTCGCCAGTGCATCAACGTTTTCCGGTACACCAAACTTTTCAAGATAATCTGGGCTGGCTAACAGGCGTATGGCGCTGCTTCCGAGCACACGCGCACGCAGCGTCGAATCGCGCAGCTCGCCGATGCGAATGGCGATGTCCGTTTGCTGCTCCAGCAGATCGATCACAATATCGTCGGTGTTCAATTCCAGCTGAATCAGCGGGTAGCGCTGACGAAACTCCGCCACCAGCGGCACAATGACGTGCAGGGTAAAAGGCGTATTGGCATTGACGCGTAAGCGTCCAGAAGGAATGTCCCGGCGCTGCGCGATCAGTTCTTCCGCCTGTTCAACCGACGCCAGAATCTGCCGCGCATGATCGAGAAAAATCAGCCCCTCTTCGGTCAATGCCAGGCGACGCGTGGTGCGATGCATTAAGGTGGTTTGCAGCTTACCTTCCAGCCGGCTAAGCGCACGGCTCACGCCAGAGCTGGTTTGATCTAACTGCTCCGCAGCTGATGTGATTGATCCGGTATCCACCACCGCGACCCAGGCACGTAACTCTTCCAGTGTTATTTTCAAATTCCCATCCTTAAAGATCGAGACCTGTCTTAGCGCGGTTTCTGACACTTTTGGCTTAAATTACGCCACTTTATTCGCGGCAGGATATCACAATGCGCCATAAACCTCGGGTGGCTAACGATTTACGTCAGCAACAAGCGGTAACCCAGTTGCTGAAGCAAGGGCGACAGGAAGAAGCCTGGCGTAAGATTCGGGCACACCTGACGCTTGCTCCCTACGATGGCTGGTTCCTTCATGAAGCCGCACGGCTTGCACGGCGCAACGGCGATCTGGATACGGCGCAGCGCTATTATCAGCGGGCGCTAAAACTTGCGCCAAAAGATGCGGGATTACTCAACGGTCTTGGCCTAACCCATTATGACGCCGGGTGCTGGAGCGAGGCGGAAGCCTGTTATCAGGCTGCGCTGCAATCACATATGGGCTATGCCGCCTGTCACAATAACTACGCTATTTTGCTGCATAAACAGCATCGCTATCACCTTGCTTTAGATCAGTATCGATTGGCGCTGCAAAGCCAGCCAGATTATACCGAAGCCCGCTATGGCATAAGTACGTTGCTAGCGCACATGGGCCAGCTACAAGAAGCAGAAAGTCAGATGCAGCAAGTGCTGCAAGTGCGTGACGCCGATCAACGTTGCCGAAATTCGCTCGGCATGGTTCAGCTACAACAAGGCAACTTCGCTGCTGGCTGGTCTAACTATCAGGCGCGTTATGCGCCCGATAATCCCGATCGCTTCTTTACCTTACCGAAACTCCCTATTCGCTACTGGCAAGGAGAGGATCTGCGCGGCAAAACGCTGTTGGTACGGACCGAGCAAGGCATGGGGGACGAAATTCAGTTTTGTCGTTATCTCACACGCGTTAAAACTGAAAAGCATGCGGTAAAAGTGATCATGCTGGGTAGCAAGTCCTTAAAATCATTGATGGTTACGCTGCCGCACCTTGATAATTATCTGACACGGGAAGATGTACAACACACGTTGCCAGCGGCAGATTACTGGTGCTCTCTACTGGATTTACCGCAGCACTTCCTCAACTCAACACAGCCCTTTAGCGCGCATCATCCCTATCTGTTTAGCTCTGCAGAACAACAGGCGAGGTGGCCGATTAAGGGGAACGGGAAAAAAATTGGTATCGTATGGAAAGGCTCTCGCGGGCATAAGAATGATAGCCAACGATCGCTTGCGCACCTTTCACAGTTTGCACCTTTATTTGACCTGCCTGATATCAACTGGATTAGCTTGCAAAAAGGTGCAGGTGAAGAGGAAATCGCTGACTTTCCACACATACAGCCGCTTGGTGCCCAATTCACTGATTATCAGGATACCGCCGCGGTCATTTCACAACTGGATTTGGTGATTGGTGTAGATACGTCGGTGATTCACTTAGCGGGGGCGATGGGGATACCTTGCTGGGTATTACTTCCCGCCTGGGCGCGAGACTGGCGCTGGTTGGAAAATCGCGATGAATCGCCGTGGTATCCGCAAATGAGATTGTTTGGGCGCGGGCAGGATGAAGAGTGGAGCACGGTTATTACGCGGGTTAAACAGGCATTACAGCAGCAATAAAACAGGGACGCCGCGGCGTCCCTGTTTTTTTACACTTCGAGGTCGGCTAAATCGCCTTTCTCTTGCAGCCAGTTGCGGCGGTCTTCCGAGCGTTTCTTCGCCAGCAGCATGTCCATCACGCGTAGGGTTTGATCGACATCCTCATCACTGATCGTCAATTGCACCAGACGACGCGTATTCGGATCAAGCGTGGTTTCGCGCAGCTGCAGCGGATTCATTTCACCCAATCCCTTGAAACGCTGCACATTCGGCTTACCTTTCTTGCGCTTCAACTGCTCCAGCACGCCCTCTTTCTCATCTTCATCCAGGGCGTAATAGACTTCTTTGCCGAGATCGATGCGATACAGCGGCGGCATCGCCACGTACACGTGGCCGTGTTGCACCAACGTACGGAAATGCTTCACAAACAGCGCGCACAGCAGCGTGGCAATGTGCAGACCATCGGAGTCCGCATCCGCGAGGATACAGATTTTGCCGTAACGCAGTTGGCTCAGATCTTCGCTGTCAGGATCGATACCGATCGCCACTGAAATATCATGCACTTCCTGTGAGGCCAGCACTTCGTCCGAAGAGACTTCCCAGGTATTGAGGATCTTACCTTTCAGCGGCATGATCGCCTGATAATCACGATCGCGCGCTTGCTTGGCAGATCCGCCCGCAGAATCTCCTTCGACGAGGAACAGCTCGGTTTTGTTCAAATCTTGTGCGGTGCAGTCAGCCAGTTTGCCCGGCAGCGCCGGGCCGCTGGTGAGTTTTTTACGCACCACTTTCTTCGCGGCGCGCATGCGGCGCTGCGCGCTGGAGATCGCCAGCTCCGCCAGCATTTCAGCCGCCTGCACGTTTTGATTCAGCCACAGGCTGAAGGCATCTTTGACCACCGCGGAGACGAATGCCGCACACTGACGCGACGACAGGCGCTCTTTAGTCTGACCGGCAAACTGTGGATCCTGCATCTTCACCGACAGCACATACGCACAGCGATCCCAGATATCTTCGGCCGACAGCTTCACGCCGCGCGGCAGAATATTGCGGTATTCGCAAAACTCGCGCATGGCATCCAGCAAGCCCTGACGCAAACCGTTGACGTGCGTGCCGCCTTGCATGGTTGGGATCAGGTTAACGTAGCTTTCTGTTAGCAGCTCTCCGCCTTCCGGCAGCCACAGCAGCGCCCAATCCACTGCTTCCACATCGCCTGCAAAACTGCCTACAAAGGGTTTTTCCGGCAGCGTGGGTAAGCCGTCAACCGCTTCACACAGGTAATCGGTCAGGCCATCCTGATACATCCAGGTTTGTTCGGTGTCGTTGACCTTGTCTTTAAAAACAATTTCAACGCCCGGACACAGCACGGCTTTGGCTTTTAACAGATGTGATAAACGAGAAACCGAGAAACGCGGGCTATCAAAGAAGCTTTCATCTGGCCAGAAGTGCACGCTGGTACCGGTATTGCGTTTACCGACGGTGCCGGTAACCGTAAGATCCTGCACCTTGTCGCCATTTTCGAAGGCAATCTGGTAGATTTCGCCGTTACGTCGCACGGTAACTTCCACGCGCTTCGACAAGGCGTTAACCACCGAGATCCCGACGCCGTGCAAGCCGCCTGAGAACTGATAGTTTTTGTTGGAGAATTTGCCGCCCGCATGCAGGCGACAAAGAATCAGCTCAACCGCTGGCACGCCTTCTTCCGGATGGATATCCACTGGCATGCCACGACCATCATCAATAACTTCCAGCGACTGGTCGGCATGAAGAATGACTTCCACGCGTTTAGCGTGACCGGCCAGCGCCTCATCGACGCTGTTATCGATCACCTCCTGGCCCAGGTGGTTCGGGCGCGTGGTATCGGTGTACATCCCCGGACGACGACGCACCGGTTCAAGGCCGGTCAGGACCTCAATGGCATCGGCATTATAGCTTGATTGGCTCATCGTAAATGTCTGATTAGCAATAGGAAAATGGCCCCACTTCGCAAGGTCACTGGGCGTTTAATCCCAGAAAATCAACGATCTGTGCGAAATGGCGTTCGAATCCGATATAGGCATGATTGCCGCCCTCTTCAACCGTCTGGCGGCATGCGCTGTAATACTCCAGCGCCTGGCGATAATCGAGTATTTCATCGCCGGTTTGTTGCAGCAGCCAGAGTAAATCGGGCGCTTCAAGAGGGTCAATCTGCATTACTTTCAGATCGTAAATGTGGCGAGACTCTAACACATATTGCTGGCCGGTGTAGGGATTACGGTTTTCGCCGAGGTAATCCACTAACAGCTCAAACGGCCGTACGGCGGGATTAACCACCACCGCTGGCAACATAAAACACTGCGACAGCCAGGTAGCAAAATAGCCGCCCAGCGACGATCCCACCAATCCCAGCGGTTCACCGGCATATTGCATCACCAGATCTTCCAGCATGCTGGCGGCTTCAGACGGAAACGTCGGTAGTTGTGGCACCATCACATTGATATGCGGATGCTGTTCGTTGAGCCACTGCTGCAGCTGCGTGGCTTTCGCCGATTGCGGGGAACTGTTGAAGCCATGCAGATAAATCAGCGCCGCCATTGCTTAGTAGCCCTCAGAATCAAGATCGGGGCGGAACATGTCACTTTGCAGGCGGTTCACTTCGGTCTGCAGCGTGCCGTCGGGCTGCAAGGTAAGCCAACGCCAGCCCGGCGCCAGCGTATCAATGGTGAAGTTAGTGCAATGCGGTTTGAACTGGACGCAGGTTGATGGTGAAGCCATCACGCGGCGACCATGCCAGTCGAGATCGAGCTCCTGATGAATATGGCCGCACACCAGATTGCGTGCGCGTGGGAAGTGCTGCAGTACCGCTTCCAGCTGATGCGGATTGCGCAAGCTGTGCTGATCTAACCAGGTACATCCGGAAGCCAGCGGGTGATGATGCAGAAGTACCAAAGTGTGGCGTTCTGGGTACTTGCTAAGTGCGGAGTGTAGCCACTCCAGCTGATATTCACTCAACATGCCGTGTGGCACACCAAATACCTGGCTATCGAGCAGCACCAGTTGCCAGTGATCGCCCAAAAGAACGTGCTTGTCAGATTTGATGCCCGCGTCGGCCAGCGTATCCACCATTGCCGGCTGAAAATCGTGATTTCCCGGCAGCCAGACGCAAGGTTTTGGCAGACGATTAATGCCTGCTACAAAGTGTTGGTAAGCTTCGACGGTGTGATCCTGAGCGAGATCGCCAGTGGCGATAATCAGATCATACTGACGCTGTTGTACTTCAATAGCATCCAGTACCGCATCAAAACTCGACCAGGTATTTACCCCAAGCAGCGATTGATGTTTTCCGGCAAAAAGATGGGTATCCGTGATTTGTAAAATCCTGATATCAGACCCATCTTGCGCAGGAAGAGTTAGCAGGCTATCCAAAGCGTTTCCTTAATCTCCACGCCATCGTTGCGTTTTTTACGCTATCAGCAAACCGGTACTGCCACAGCGCCATGCGCTAAGCAGTAACGCAACCAATCCGCAAGGAACTGGTTAATCTGATGTTTTTCATCGCGCTGATGCAGTTTTTTATTAGGATAATCATAGCGCGCTTTAAATCGGTAGATCTGTTTAGTGGAACACACTTCAGCGACCATCGCATCATGGTAGAGCCGCACCGACATAGAAGGCAGGCTCCAGTAACTCACGGCGGGCGCCACCTGACGCACTTCCACCAGCGTGGTGTAACGCGTCGATTCTTCGATGGTGAGCTGATAGCTGGCGCCATTCACCTGATAAATCACCGATGCGCCTGCCTCGTCATTACGCGGCAGCAGGCGACGCAGCTGGGCGAAATTGGTTTCGCACAGGCGCATCATTTCGGGAAAGTCAGGGGTATAGCGCTGTTTCATTTTAGCTTCCACTCTTGTCGTAGTTTTTCATGGTGCAACGCCAGCCATTGCAAGGCGATGACAGATGCCGCGTTATCAATAATCCCCTCTTCCACCCAGCGATAAGCTTGTTCGCGGCTCACCACATGGACAAGAATATCCTCATTCTCTTCCTCCAGCCCGTGATTTCCCTCTGCCTGGCTGGCATCCACTTCACCCACCAGCACCGATAAACGTTCAGACGTTCCGCCGGGGCTGGCTAAGTAATTCACTATCGGTTTGACGCGGCCAACCTTAAGGCCAGCCTCTTCTACCGCCTCACGTCGTGCGACATCTTCTGGTGTTTCGCCAGGTTCGATGATGCCAGCCACCATTTCCAGCAGCCAGGGCGTTGGGCTGGAATCGAAAGCGGGTATGCGGATCTGTTCGATCAGTACCACTTCATCACGCAAGGGATCATAGGGTAGCAGCACGGCGGCGTGTCCGCGCTCAAAAACTTCGCGCACCACTTCACCACTCATTTCGCCATTAAAACGACGGTGGCGGAAACGGTAGCTGACGATGGAAAAAAAACCATCGTAACGCGTTTCGCGTGCAATAATTTCTACATCGTTTTTTGTGAAAGTCACAGGGGATTTTTTTTCACTCGCCATCGTCTGATTCCTTATGCAGATTGGGATGGAGCAAAGAAAAGCCAAGTCTACCGCTCCGTCCGAGTGGTTCTTTTTGAATTATTTACGTAAATTAGGGGAAGAAGGCACGTTCAGCCAACTTATCTCTGACGCCGCCTCTGTAGAATCGGCGATTATTTTTTTGGCTTACCTGCAGCACTACCAGTGCATTTTGCTGCAACAAAAGGAATGCAAATGAAAAAACTGCTCCCACTTTTTATTGGGCTGACTCTGGGCGGATTCAGCCTTGCCAGCCAGGCAGAAAACCTGTTGCAGGTCTATCAGCAGGCGCGCCTTAGCAACCCCGATCTGCGATCTTCAGCCGCTAACCGCGACGCTGCATTTGAGAAAATCAATGAAGCGCGTAGTCCTTTATTGCCGCAGTTAGGCTTGGGCGCAGATTACACTTATAACAATGGCTACCGTGACAGCAGCGGACTTCATTCCAACACGACCAGCGCCTCTCTGCAATTAACTCAAACTATTTTCGATATGTCGAAATGGCGTGCGCTGTCGCTGCAGGAAAAACAGGCTGGTATTCAAGATGTTACCTATCAGGTTGCTCAGCAAGACCTGATTCTTAACACGGCGACTGCCTATTTTAACGTGTTAAAGGCAATCGACACGCTTTCTTACACCGAAGCACAGAAACAATCTATCTACCGCGAACTGGATCAAACCACTCAGCGCTTTAACGTGGGTTTGGTCGCGATTACTGACGTGCAAAACGCCCGTGCACAGTATGACACCGTGCTGGCTAACGAAGTGACCGCACGTAACAACCTCGATAATGCGGTGGAATCGCTGCGTCAGATTACCGGCATGGATTATCTGTCGCTGGCTTCATTGAATATCGATCGTTTCAAAACCGCGCGTCCAGATGCTGTTGCCAGCCTGCTGAAAGAAGCGGAAAGCCGCAACCTGACCTTGCTGTCTGCGCGTCTGAGCCAGGATCTGGCGCGTGAACAGATTCGTTCAGCCGAAACCGGCCACATGCCGACGCTGGATTTGACCGCCTCAACCGGTATGTCGAATAGCAAATATGGCGGCAGTCGCGCCAATCAGAGCGCTGGCAGCACCGATTCCATCACAGGTTCTAACCAGGTTGGCTTGAGCTTCACCATGCCACTTTACAGCGGCGGCTCGGTCACCTCGCAGGTGAAACAAGCGCAGTACAACTATGTCGCGGCCAGCGAACAGCTGGAAGGCGCGCATCGTAGTGCGGTTCAGACGGTACGTTCATCATTCAATAACGTGAATGCCTCTATCAGCAGCATTGATGCTTATAAGCAGGCCGTTGTCTCTGCACAAAGCTCACTGGATGCGATGGAAGCCGGGTATCAGGTCGGTACGCGTACCATCGTTGATGTGCTGGATGCGACCACCACGCTGTTCAATGCTAAACAGCAGCTTTCTGATGCGCGTTATAGCTATCTGATCAACCAGCTGAATATCAAATATGCGCTGGGTACGCTGAACGAGCAGGATCTGCAGCAGCTGAACAGCACGCTGGGCAAAGAGATCACCACGACTCCTGAAGTGGTGGCGCCGGAGAATAACCAGCAGGCCGCGCGTGTGGATAACGGTCCGAAAGCTTCATCGCCTTCAACTGCCGCACAAGCCCGTCCAGCTGCCGCACGCAGCAGCGGAAATCCATTCGGTAATTAATTCCCCAGGGGGCCGTATGCGGCCCCTTTCGCATTCAATCGTATAGCTACGTAAAGATCCTTTCCCCATCTGGCTTCGCGCTTCATTTTCCACCGCTCATCCCCTATCCTTACCCCACCTTTGGGCACAGGATGAAAATAATGAAACGGACGAAAAATATTCGCCATGCCGCTTTTCGTAAAAGCTGGCAGGCACGCCACTTAACGCCAGTCGCCTTTGCCGTTAGCGCAGTGTTTATGCTGGCAGGCTGCGAGCAGAGTGACGAAACGGTGTCGCTCTATCAAAACGCGGATGATTGCGCCAAAGCCAATCCAGGCCAGAGCGCGCAATGTACCACTGCGTATAACAACGCACAGAAAGAAGCCGAACGTACCGCGCCAAAATACGCTACACGCGAAGATTGTGTGGCTGAGTTTGGTGAAAACCAATGCCAGCAAACGCCTGCACAAGCGGGTGTGGGCACCACCGCAAACAATGCTGAAGCTCAGCAAAGCGGTAGCTTCTGGATGCCGTTGATGGCCGGTTACATGATGGGACGTATGATGAGCGGCGGCGCAGGGTTTGCCCAGCAGCCCCTGTTCTCGCCAAAAAATCCGAACAGCCCGGCAAACGGTAAATTTGTTGATGCTGCGGGTAAAAACTACGGTAATGCCACATCGGGCCGCACCATCAACGTGCCGAAAACAGCAATGGCGCCGAAACCCGCGACCACTTCCACCATTACGCGTGGCGGCTTTGGTGACAGCGTGGCAAAACAAAACACCATGCAGCGCAGCAGTGCTTCTGGCACCGGCAGCCGCTCGCTGGGAGGCTAAGCCGCAGCATGCAACGTATTGCAATCCCCGAACGTCCAGACTGGCGTGAAAAAGCCGCGGAATATGGTTTCCAGTTTCACACCATGTATGGCGAACCTTACTGGTGTGAAGATGCGTACTACCAATTCACGCTAGCGCAGGTTGAACAGCTTGAGGATACCACCGCCGAATTGCACCAGATGTGTTTGCAGGCGGTGGAAAAAGTGGTGAACAGTGACGAGCTGCTCACCCGTTTCTGTATTCCTAAGCACACCTGGGACTTTGTGCGTGATTCCTGGAAGTTGCGCCAGCCTTCGCTCTATTCGCGCCTCGATCTGGCATGGGATGGCAAAGGTGACGCTAAGCTGCTGGAAAACAACGCTGATACACCAACCTCGCTGTATGAAGCCGCCTTCTTTCAGTGGATTTGGCTGGAAGACCAGGTCAAAGCGGGCAATCTGCCGCAGGGCAGCGACCAGTTCAACAGCCTGCAAGAGAAGCTGATTGAGCGCTTCGCCACGCTGCATCAGCAGTTCGGTTTCAACTGGCTACACTTCTCCTGCTGCCGTGATACTGAGGAAGATCGCGCCACGGTGCAATATCTGCAGGACTGCGCCACTGAAGCCGGCTTGCCGAGCGAATTTCTCTATATTGACGAGATTGGATTGGGTGAAAGAGGCCAGTTTACCGACGTAAACGATCAGGTCATCAGCAATCTGTTTAAGCTCTATCCGTGGGAATTCATGCTGCGCGAAGTGTTTTCTACCAAGCTGGCGGATGCGGGCGTGCGTTGGCTGGAGCCGGCCTGGAAAAGCATCATTTCCAATAAAGCGCTGTTACCGCTGCTGTGGGAAATGTTCCCTAATCATCCCAACTTGCTGCCCGCTTATTTTGCCGATGATAAGAACGCGCCGCAGCTGGATAAGTACGTGGTGAAACCGCTGTTTTCACGCGAAGGTGCCAATATTCGTATCATTGAAAACGGTCAGGAGATCGCCCGCGCCGATGGTCCGTATGGCGAAGAAGGCATGATTATCCAGCAGTTCTATCAGCTACCGAAATTCGGTGATAGCTATACCTTGATCGGTAGCTGGCTGATTGACGATCAACCTGCGGGCATCGGCTTACGCGAAGATCGTGCCTTGATCACGCAGGATCTGTCGCGCTTCTATCCGCATACCTTTGTTGAGTAAAGGCTATGCCGCCCGCACTCTTCGGGCGGCCTTGCGCATTAGCCAATCTGCACTGACATCATGCTGATCGCCCCCAACTCCATCCCTTCCACAGGAATGCTGATCGCTTCATCAGCGGCACGCGCGCCAAGAATATAGAGCAGCGGTAGATAGTGTTCAGGCGTTGGGTTCGAAAGCTGTGCATCCGGATGCTGCATAAAGTTCACCAATGGGTGATCTGCTGCCTCACCGTGGAAATCCAGATTCTCACGGACAAACTGATTAAAGTTCTCCGCCCAAGGATACGCGGTTTCTGCGCCTTGCCAGCGCAGCATACGCAGATTGTGCACCACGTTACCGCTGGCCACGATCATCACATCCTCATCTCGTAATGACGCCAGCTTTTGCCCCAATGCGTAGTGCCATTCAGCAGGTTTAGTGCCGTCGATACTCAGTTGCACCACTGGGATGTCGGCATCGGGATACATTTTTGCCAGCACGCCCCAGGAACCATGATCAAAACCCCATTCCTGATCGGCATGAACGGCGATCGGAGCCAGTAAATTCATCACTTGCTGAGCCAGTTCTGGCGATCCTGGCGCGGGATAGCGCACATCAAATAGCGCCTGCGGGAAACCACCAAAATCATGGATAGTGCGCGGATTATTCATCGCCGTCACCGCCGTGCCGCGTGTGTACCAGTGCGCCGAAACCGCGAGAATCGCACGTGGACGCGGCAAGGTTGCGCCCAATTGCTGCCAGGTTTGGGTATAACGATTATCTTCCAGTACGTTCATCGGGCTGCCGTGACCAAGGAACAGCGCAGGCATGCGTGTAGTGCTCATGATTAATCCTTTGACGAAGTGTCGCTTTGTTAACCGCTACGATACGCGCTTTCGCTGGGGGATTAACGCTGATAAGTATGATGGTCTCTGTCAGAGAATTTGAATGATATAGGGCGGAAAATTCGACACAAGTTAGGTCTTAATATTGCACGCGAGCCTTTTAGATATCAGTGATATAGCCCGCACCTAAGACCGAGCGAGACCAGTCTTGTTACATCCAATCAATCTACTTCTTAAACTCCACTCGGTTTTAGAAAGATGAGTTGGAATTTATGTTAATTCAGGGAGCAATATTGTGCCTGGCGATGAATATCTACCATGAAGCGCGTGGCGAACCGATTAAAGGACAAATAGCCGTTGGTACGGTGACCATGAACCGTGCCAATTGGGATGTCAAAGAGATCTGTCCTGTGGTGTATGCACCTAAGCAGTTCTCCTGGACGTCTCTCAAAAAGCATCCTTATCGTTATCCACCACATGAAGATAAAAGCTGGCAACGCGCCAGAAAGCTGGCACAGAAGATTGTTGAAGGGGAATTACAGGACGTAACGAAAGGCGCGACCTTTTTCCATGCACATCATGCTAAACCGGCCTGGCGTCATACCTTTCAGCGTACAGTAGTAATTGGCAATCACGTGTTTTACGCCAATCGTTAAAACAAAAAAAAGAGGCCAGATAGATATCTATCCGGCCTCTTTCTTCTGTATTAATTCAGTTAACTGGCGTGACGCGTTTCTCGCTGACGGCGATATGCCACCAAATCTTCAATGGTGACGACCGGCATATCGTGTTGCTTTGCAAACACGATCGCTTCTGGCGCGTGCGCCATGCTGCCATCATCATTGGTCAATTCGCACAATACCCCTGCAGGTTTAAATCCCGCCAGCGTCACCAGATCGATAGTCGCTTCGGTGTGTCCACCACGCGACAGAACGCCGCCTTCACGCGCACGCAGCGGAAACACATGGCCCGGACGGTTAAGGTCTGAAGGCTTCGCGCCATCAGCCACCGCAGCGCGAATCGTGGTGATGCGATCGGCAGCAGAAACGCCGGTGGTCACACCGCTTGCAGCTTCAATTGTCACCGTGAAACCGGTGCCGTAAGCGCTGGTGTTAGTTTCCACCATCATTGGCAGCTCAAGCTGCTGACGGCGCTCTTCGGTGATGCAGAGGCACACAATACCGCTGCCGTGACGGATGGTTAATGCCATCTGTTCAACGGTCATGGTTTCTGCCGGGAAGATCATGTCACCTTCGTTTTCACGATTTTCATCGTCGAGCACCATTACACCGCGGCCGTTGCGCAGCGCATCAATGGCGCGCTCTACACGCTGTTCAGGCGTGCCAAATTCAGAAAGAAGCGTCTGATTCATGGTAAAAAAACCTTATAAAATATGAGTTACCAGAACCAGGGCGTGCTTAGGAGTGCGTACAAAACACATGGCAAAAACGTGACGCGGGCAAAGCCCGGCTGATGTCGTTACCCTCTCCCATCCGGACTCTAACCGTCGGCTCCGGAATTACACCGGATCTGCTGACCTCTCACATTACTGTGAGAGCGCTCGCGGGCTTTCAGCAAGAGCTGATTTACCGCCGGTGGGGAATTTCGCCCCGCCCTGAGAATAAGCGAACAAACTATAACGCCAATCATCTGGTCGGGCAATCGACAAAAGTGCAAATGCTTTTGCATTTCCTGCGTTGCGGATTTCAGGTTTAACCTTTTCGTTTCAGGCATTACACTTAATAGCTATTGAGTCCGAACACGCGCAGCTATCGGCCACCGTAACCAGGAAATAATCATGATCGACACGAAAAAAATTGAACAACTGGCTCGCCAGGTACATGAAGCGATGCCGAAAGGGATTCGCGATTTTGGCGATGATGTCGAAAAGAAAATCCGTCAGGTATTGCAGGCGCAGTTGACGCGCATGGACCTGGTTAATCGTGAAGAGTTTGATGTGCAGACGCAGGTACTGCTGCGCACGCGCGAGAAATTAGCTGCGCTGGAACAGCGCCTGGCGAAGTTAGAAAGTGAAAGTCCAGCGGCACCCGCGCCGGCGATCGTCACGCCAGATCCCGCTGGGAAAATTGATACTCCGCAGTAAGCTAATGGGCGGGAGTTTTCCTCCCGCCCATTCACACTTAATGACTGCGAATCGTTTTGATGATGTTGCTGGTTGAGATGCCATCTTCGAAGTTTAATACGCGCACGTCACCACCGTTTGCCCACACTTCTTTGCTACCCGCGATATCTTCCGGCTTGTAGTCGCCGCCTTTTACCAGCAGATCTGGCAGCACTCCCGCAATCAGACGCTGTGGCGTATCCTCTTCAAACAGCACCACCCAATCCACCGCTTCCAGCGCACCCAGCACAATCATACGGTTTTCTTGCGGATTGACCGGACGCGTTTCGCCTTTCAGACGCTTCGTCGAGGCATCACTATTAACGGCCACAATCAGGCGATCGCCCAGCTTGCGCGCATTCGCCAGATAAGAAACATGGCCAGCGTGCAGGATGTCAAACACGCCGTTGGTCATTACCACTTTCTCACCACGCTGACGCGCCAGCGCAACAGCGGCTTTCAGCTCCGCTTCGGTCATCACACCAAATCCCGTTTCCGGACGGGCGTGAATGGCATTTTCCAGCTCAACAGTGCTGACAGTGGAAGTACCGAGCTTCCCGACGACGACGCCAGCCGCAGCATTCGCCAGGAAACAGGCTTCTTCCAGGCTGTCGCCAGCCGCCAGCACTGCGGCTAGCACGCCAATCACCGTATCGCCCGCACCGGTCACGTCATACACTTCCTGCGCCTGCGTAGGCAGATGCAGCGGCGCTTTGCCCGGCTGCAGCAGCGTCATACCGTTTTCAGAACGGGTTACCAGCAGCGCGGAAAGCTCATAATCAGCGATTAACTGCATGCCACGACTGACAATCTCTTCCACGCTTTTGCATTTACCCACAACCGCTTCGAATTCAGACAAATTCGGCGTCAGCAGCGTTGCACCGCGATAACGTTCAAAATCAGTGCCTTTAGGATCAATCAGTACCGGCACTTTAGCTTCACGCGCTAATTGAATCATGGTCTGCACGCTGTTCAGCGCGCCTTTGGCGTAGTCAGACAGCACCAGCGCACCCGCTTGCGTCAGCGATTGACGCATACGATCGTGAATCGGCTGCGGATCAATCTCCTCAAAACCCTCTTCGAAATCGAGGCGAATCAGCTGCTGATTGCGCGAAAGCACGCGCAATTTGGTGATGGTTGGATGGCTTTGTACCGCCACAAAATCACAGTCGACGTTGACCTTTTGCAGGGTTTCGCTCAACACGCGCGCGGCATCATCGGCGCCGGTCAAGCCAATCAGCCGTGATGCTGCACCGAGCGCAGCAATGTTCATGGCGACGTTTGCCGCGCCGCCTGGACGCTCTTCAATGGTATCCACTTTCACCACCGGCACCGGCGCTTCCGGGGAAATACGGCTGGTTGGGCCATACCAATAGCGATCTAACATCACATCGCCGACGACCAGCACAGTGGCCTTGCCAAAAGTGGGCAGTGTTACTTTCATTCAGAGACTCCAACACGGTCAAAATAATGCGCGGGATATTACCACATAAGCCATCAGGCTCACTGTTCCGCGCTGTCAGATTGGGTACCGCTTAACCAACGCTGCCAACTGTTGTTGACCACCGCGCGTTCAGCGACAAAGGCTTCAGGCGCCACATGGCCCGGTAATTCCTGCAATGCCAGATGGTGCAGTGCATCACGCAGCGTGACGTACGCATGCGTCAAAGCCTGCGCCTCTTCATCCGGCATAATGCCATGACGCGCCATCAATTCGAAAATGCGGACATTATCCGACCAACGCGTCAACGCTGGCTGATCGGCCGCGTAGCTTAAGACAAGGTATTGCGCGATGAATTCAATGTCGGTGATACCGCCCTCATCGGTCTTAATTTCCCAGCGACCTTTCTGTTTGTTGCTGAGATGCGCCCGCATTTTTTCGCGCATTTCGCGCACTTCTTTTTGCAACGTCTCAACGTCTCGCGGCAGGCAAAGAACGTTACGGCGGATTTCATCAAAGCGTTCACAGAGCGCAGGTTCGCCAAACACGATGCGCGCGCGCACCAGCGCCTGATGTTCCCAGGTCCATGCTTCGCTGCGCTGGTATTCGTTGAAAGCGGAAAAAGTACTGACCAGCATACCCGCCGCGCCAGAAGGACGCAGACGCGCATCCACTTCATATAAAATGCCGGACGACGTGCGCGTGCTAAACAGATGCATTACACGCTGCGCCAGGCGCAGATAGAACTGGCGACCATCAATGACGCGCTCGCCATCGGTTTCCGCATCATCCGGACAATCATGCAGGAACACCAAATCAAGGTCAGAGCTGTAACCCAGCTCCCAACCACCCAGCTTGCCATAACCGACAACCGCAAAACCGCGCTCACTGTCGCTAGTCAAATGCGATGGACGACCATATCGCTGCACCATCATCTGCCAGGCTTGCTGCACCACGGATTCAATAATCGCTTCTGCCAGCCAGGTTAAGTGATCGCTCACTTTCATTACGGGTAGCGTTTCAGCAATATCGGCAGCGGCGATGCGCAGGTGCTGCGCCTGTTTAAACTGGCGCAATGCTTCCAACTGCTGCTCTTCGTCATCGGTGGGAATACGCAGCAGATATTGGCGCAGTTCGTCGCGGTAAGCGTCGGTCGCGGTGGGTTGATACAGCGTTGCGGGATCGAGTAACTCATCCAGCAGCAGCGGATAGCGCGCCAACTGGCTGGCAACCATTGGTGACGCGGCACACAGACGAATCAGATGACGCAGCGCGCCATGATATTCGGTGAGTAATTCCAGATAAGTGCTGCGCGTCAGCACGCCCAGCAACAACGGCGTCAGACGATTCAGCAGCACATCGGCATCTTCGCGCGGACAAACTTCACAGAGCAGACGCGGCATCAACTGGTCGAGCGCCAGACGACCACGCGGACCAATAGTACGGCGGCTCACATCCTGGCGGAAGTTGTTCAACGCGTTGTAAAGCGCGTGACGCTGCGCATCGTCCAATTGCGGTACCACCGGGATGAGATCGCTCTCTTCCAGCGCGTCCTGCCACAGCCCGGCAAACTCAGCCAACTGCGGCTGATCGTCGACATCCGGTGCATCGTCGCCAATCAGCTCGTCAAAGATGGCGCGCACACCGGCCATTTGCAGCTCAAGCTGCGCCATCAGCGCGGTCCAGTCTGCCGCGCCCATCGCCCAGGCTAAACGCTGGCGGTCGAGCTCGTTCTCTGGCAGCGTTTGCGTTTGCTCGTCATTAATGCTTTGCAGCAGGTTTTCCAGCCGACGCAGGAACAAATAGGCTTCACGTAGATGATCGACCTGTTTCTGACTTAACAAAGCCAGCTGACCAATCGCTTTGAGCGTAGGGAGCAAGGAGCGCAGTTGTAGTGAGCGCTCACGTCCGCCGCGAATCAGCTGGAACACCTGCACAATGAATTCCGTTTCACGAATGCCGCCGGCGCCGAGCTTAATGTTGTCTTTCAAGCCGCGTCGACGCACCTCGCGCGCAATCATGCCCTTCATGTTACGCAGCGATTGAATCACGCTGAAATCGATATAGCGGCGATAGACGAACGGCCGCAGCATTTGCTGCAATTCCTGGCTCCAGTGGCCGTGATCGTCGCCCATCAGCCGGGCTTTGACCATTGCATAGCGTTCCCAGTCGCGGCCCTGCTCCTGATAATAATCTTCCAGTGCCGCGAAACTCAGCACCAGCGGACCGCTATCACCAAACGGACGCAGGCGCATGTCCACGCGATAGACAAATCCATCCACCGTTGGTTGATCGAGCACTTTGATCAGCCGCTGCCCCATGCGCGTGAAGAATTGCGCATTGTCGAGCTCGCGCCGTCCACCTTGGGTTACGCCGTTTTCCGGCCAGGCAAAAATCAGATCGATATCAGAAGAGAAGTTGAGTTCACAGCCGCCGAGTTTACCCATGCCGAGAATCAGCATCGGCTGGGCTTCACCCGCTTCATTGCATGGCGTACCAAAGTCGCGGCTGCAATCCTGCCAAACCCAGTCGCGCGCGGCAGCGATGAGGATTTCCGCCAGCGTGCTGAGTTGCTGCAAACTTTGTTCGGTAGTGGCATGTTGCAGCGCCTGCATCCAGGCGATGCGCACCAGCATATGACGACGGAACAAACGCAGTTCACGCATCAGGGAGGTTTCATTTTCAACCGAGTGCAGCACGTCATTCAGCCAGCGGGCATAGTGCTGCCACTCATCTGGCACAGGCGCTTGCTGTTGCAGATGCTGCCACCATTCGGGATGCTGCTGCAGGTTATCGAGGATAAAGTCACTAAAGGTCAGCGCGCCCGCCTGTTCTGGCGTGAACGCTGAGGATGGCAAATTAAGTCGCTCTGCCACATTAGCCAACTGCGCCTGCATGAGCGCCGGTAACGGTAACAACATCTTCTCTCCCTGATTGGATTTTTCGTTAGCGTTTGATTCCGCTATTGAGCCAGAAAGGTGCGGGGCGCACGGCCAGGTTAACCAGATGCATTAAGCCACGTTCCTGCTTCTCTCGAATCGCATGCTGTAACTCCAGCCAACCGTCCAGCCAAACATTCACCTCTTCGGCCGGATAAGCACCCGCCAGCAGGTTCACCGCCAACAGCTGGCGATTCAGGCGCGTCGCTTTATCCTGGAACTCATTAAACAGTTGAACATCAACGAATGTTTCTCTGAGATCGGCGGCAATACGACTTAGCATAATATCGCTGAAGCGCTTGAACGATCCCTGCAGCTTGCTTTTGCTCTTGTCGTCGAGCCATTTTTGCCACTGCGACTCGACCAGCCAGTGAGTAAGTGCTAACTGAGCCTCAACCGAAGTTAACGAAAAGCAGGTAGCTTCAGCATTGTTCTCATCATCGGCCAGCAACTCTTCCTGACGGGTTAATTTCTGGCGCAGATCGCTGCTGGCTTTGCGTGGCACCAACGCACCAAACAGTGAGAACGCCTGACGCAGCGTTTCCAGCGCATCAATTACCGCTGCTTTGGCATCTTTATTACCACGCAGCCACACTTCTTCGTGATATTGCCAATGATTCAGTGCCGCAGTCATTGCGTTGATCATGCCCTGCTCAACCGACGCTTTCGCGGCGATTTTCTGCAATGGCAACGTACGGATGGGGCGCGGTAAGTTACCCTGCGCCAGCTGATAGCCGCGCGCGGCTTTGCTCAGGCTGCCGAGACGTAAGCCGCCCATCGTAACCAGCGCTTCAGCGAACTTCAGCATGTCATCGCGTTGACCACTTTTAAGCTCCAGCTCGACTTCATAAAGCGGTTCGCTGAATTCACCGGCAGCGACTTCGCCGCGGTCAAACGCCACTTCAATTTCGCTGTCGCCAAATTGCACCAACCAGGCTTCGCGCTGGAAATGAGTGCTGAACAGCGGCTGCAGGCGCGATTGCAGTGCAGCAATATCGGTGCCCTGCGGCCAAATCTCGGCTGGCAGGCGTGCGATATCCAGCTGCGGCTCCGTGAGATCAACATTGTATTCCGGACGCTGATGCAGACCGCCAACGGTTTTACCGGCCGCTTTCAGCGTCATTTCATAGCGTTGGTCAACGCCACGAATGCGCAGGCCCATGTCCCAGCGACGCAGTTGGTTGTCGTCGGTTTCATAATAGATATTGGTCAGCTCGCGCGCGGCGAAGTGCTGATGTGGCCACGCGGCAAGCTTTTCCGCCAGTTTTTCGGCGGCTTGCGGTGTAGCAATGAACTTTAATTCGATTTCGATGGTCATAATTTTTTATTCAATACGCTGCTGGCACTTACGAGTTTAATCTGGCGAAGAGTAATGCACCGGAAGCCCGCTGTCTCCGCTTTCTTGTGCTTTTACGACCCTTTTCGCACCGGATTGAGACCAGGATAGTTCTCATTCAGATTTTTGAGAAGCGTCTCCAGACTGTGCCGGTAATTTTACGCCATTAAGAAAAAACGACATCGAATGAAAAAAATCACACTTGCTGCCCTTTCTTTGCTGGCTTTCAGCGCCATCACACCTGCTCATGCTGCTGACGAAAAACGCTACATCTCCGATGAATTATCCACTTGGGTGCGCAGCGGTCCGGGCGATCAATATCGCCTGATCGGTAAGCTGAACGCCGGAGAGGAAGTGACCTTGCTGCAGACCAATAACGACTCTCAATATGGTCAGATTCGTGATGCAGAAGGCAAAACTAACTGGATTCCACTGTCGCAACTGAGCGCCAGTCCTAGCCTGCGTACCCGCGTACCGCAACTGGAGCAGCAGGTTAAAGATCTGACGGCCAAGCTAGCGAATATTGACAACAGCTGGAATCAGCGCACTTCTGAGATGCAGAACAAAGTCGCCAACAGCGACGGCACCATTGATGGCCTGAAAGCGGAGAATCAGAAGCTGAAAAATGAGCTGATTGTCGCGCAGAAGAAAGTCAGCGCCGCCAATGTGCAACTGGATGACAAGCAGCGCACCATCATCATGCAATGGTTTATGTATGGCGGCGGCGTGCTGGGCGTTGGTCTGCTGTTGGGTCTGTTGCTGCCGCATATGGTACCGCGTCGTAAGAAAAACGATCGCTGGATGAACTAACGCGCCACGCAGATTTGTTCTTTTATTTAAGGGGATCGTAAGATGCCCTTTTTGGCGTGCCCGATATTTAGCCAAAGTATGCAACAATAAAGTAACAAGCGTGTTCAGCACGCAATTTTTGATCTGCCTCTGGAGTGGTTGAGTGAAGACGTTTCTGGTCGGTGGCGCAGTGCGCGATGCCTTACTGCGTTTGCCGGTAAAAGATAGAGATTGGGTTGTTGTAGGCGCGACGCCAGATGCGATGCTGGCGGAAGGTTATCAGCAGGTTGGCCGGGATTTTCCGGTTTTTTTGCATCCGCGAAGCCGTGAAGAGTATGCGCTGGCGCGTACGGAACGCAAAAGCGGCAACGGTTACACCGGCTTTGTGACGCAGTTCGCGCCGGATGTCACGCTTGAGCAAGATTTGCAGCGCCGCGATCTCACCATCAATGCCATCGCTCAAAGCGACAGCGGCGAGCTGATTGATCCATATGGCGGTCAGCGCGACCTGGCGAAACGCCAGCTGCGCCATGTTTCCAGCGCCTTTAAC
Organism: Pantoea sp. AG1095; assembly: GCF_003208415.1. Taxonomy (NCBI): domain Bacteria; kingdom Pseudomonadati; phylum Pseudomonadota; class Gammaproteobacteria; order Enterobacterales; family Erwiniaceae; genus Pantoea; species Pantoea sp. AG1095. The sequence continues at coordinate 129,823 of NZ_QKMJ01000005.1, forward strand.
GAAGATCCGCTGCGTGTACTGCGCGTGGCGCGTTTCGCCGCCCGCTTTGCCCATCTGAATTTCCGTATTGCTGATGAAACCCAGGCGCTGATGCGCGAAATGGCGGTCAGCGGCGAACTGGCGCATCTCACCGCAGAACGGGTGTGGAAAGAGACGGAAAAAGCGTTGTTGACGCGTAATCCACAGGTCTATTTCCAGGTATTACGTGATTGCGGCGCGCTGCAGGTGCTGTTCCCGGAAATCGATAATCTTTATGGCATTCCGGCCCCGATCAAATGGCATCCCGAGATTGATACCGGCATCCATGCGCTGATGACGCTGGCTATGTCCGCTGCGCTCTCGGATCAGCTTGATGTGCGTTTCGCTACGCTGTTCCACGATGTCGGTAAGGCGCTGACGCCAGCAGAAAAATGGCCGAGCCATCATGGTCATGGCCTCGCGGGCGTGCCGATTGTTGAAGCGCTGTGCCAGCGCCTGCGCGTGCCGAATCAGGTGCGTGATTTGGCGTTAGTGGTGACCGAATTCCATGACGTGGTGCACACCATTGAGCGCCAGCCAGCTGACGCGTTAATCGCGCTTTTTGATCGAATTGATGCCTGGCGCAAGCCCGATCGCGTGGAGAAGATGGCGCTGACCAGCGAAGCGGATGCGCGCGGGCGTGCGGGTCTGGAAAGCATGACTTATCCGCAAGGCGACTATTTGCGTCAGGCGTTTGCGCTGGCGCAAGCGGTGCCAACCAAAGAGGTGGTGGCAGCAGGTTTTAAAGGGGCGGAAGTGCGGGAAGAGTTGACGCGTCGGCGTGTGGCGGTGCTGCAGGCGCAATTGATTAACGCGCGGCCAGTGTAACCAGCCGCGCGGGGCAATTTACATAAAGATGGCGTAAACCACGGCCGCAACAATGAAGCGGTAGATAGCGAAAGAGACGAACGAGATACGCTTGATCAGCTCAAGGAACACCTTGATCGCCAGCAGCGCCACGACGAAAGCCGTTACAAAACCGACGGCAAACATTGGGAAATCCTGCATCGTCAGGAAGCCGAGGCTCTTGTAGAGATCCAGTCCGGTGGCGCCAATCATCATCGGTACCGCCAGAATGAACGAGAACTCTGACGCCGCATAACGGCTCACGCCCATCAGCATACCGCCAGAAATCGTCGCACCTGAGCGCGAGAAGCCCGGCCACAGCGCCAGACACTGGAAGCAGCCAATCATAAATGCCTGACGGTAAGTGATATCGTCAACGCCAACCGCTTTCGGCTGCTTCGGCTTGAAGTATTCCGCCACCAGCAGCAGCACACCGCCGACCACCAGCGCATACATCACGTTGATCGGGTTAAACAGCGTTTTGATTTGGTCGTGCAGCAGCAAACCAATCACCACCGCAGGCACCATACCCAACAGAATATGAATCAGGGTTAATTTGCCCGTACCCACGCCTTCATGTTTGACCTCACCGAAGTGAATGCCGATCAAACCAAACAAGCGGCGCCAGAACATCACGACCACAGCCAGAATTGAACCGAGCTGAATCACCACTTCGAAGGTTTCAGCGGTCTGGCCTTCAAAACCCAACAGATGGCCAACAATAATCATGTGGCCCGTGGAAGAGACCGGCAGGAATTCCGTGAGGCCTTCTACAACCCCCAGGATTGCAGCTACCCAAAGCTGGTGAATGTCTGCCATCAAAATATTTCCTCTATCCGTTTTAAACAGTAAAAAGGCGGTCGCAAAGGGCTACCGCCTGAAATTATGCCTGCGTCACGCTGAAGGAAACCTTAAGAAATTCGGTCACTTCCTGCTGGTTAGCGCAACGGTCTCAAGTGAGACACACCATAATTTGGTTTGGTTTCATTGTGATGGCAATCACGGAAGATTTATTTCGGAATAGTCCCGCGCTCAATACGTACGCCAACGCTGGCCGCCTGCGCTACAGCGCCCGGTTTGCCTACCTTTATGCGTACTCCAGGGGTTGTGAAACGATTCATCAACAGATCGGCGATTTCTTCTGCTACCCTTTCGACCAGGGCAAAACGCTGGCCTTGCAGATGATTGAGGATCACTTCCGTGACATCGGCGTAGCTCAGACAATCATTCACATCGTCGCTGGCGGCGGCGTGACGGTTGTCCCACGCCATTTCGACATCGAGCACCAGCTTCTGCTGCATGCCCTGTTCCCAGTCGTAAACGCCAATAGTTGTGAACACGGTAAGCTGCTCGATAAATACGATATCCATGATGTCAGTCTCTGTTTTTGGCTAAGCCGGATACCACTTCCGGCGGATTATGCGTATTATCCACGCTTATCGAGAACAAAACGACCCAAAAGGAACGGTACGACGCTATGAGTGCTATCGCGCTTGGTATGATTATTTTCGCGTATCTTTGCGGCTCGATTTCCAGTGCGATATTGGTCTGTAAACTGGCTGGTTTACCCGATCCGCGCTCGCAAGGCTCAGGCAATCCTGGCGCGACCAACGTTTTGCGCATTGGTGGTAAAGCCGCCGCTGCGGCGGTGCTGATTTTCGACGTGGCAAAAGGCATGCTGCCGGTGTGGATCGCTTATCTGCTGCACGTTGCCCCGCTCTATCTTGGCCTCACGGCGATTGCCGCCTGTCTGGGCCACATCTATCCGGTGTTCTTTCGTTTTCGCGGCGGTAAAGGCGTGGCGACGGCCTTTGGTGCGATTGCACCGATTGGCTGGGATTTGACGGGATTGATGACCGGCACCTGGCTGCTGACGGTGCTGCTAAGCGGCTATTCATCACTTGGCGCGATTGTCAGCGCGCTGATCGCACCCTTTTACGTGTGGTGGTTCAAACCGCAATTTACTTTCCCCGTTTCGATGCTCTCGTGTCTGATTCTGTTGCGGCACCACGACAACATCCAGCGCCTATGGCGCGGCCAGGAAAATAAGATCTGGAAACGGAATAAGAAGAAATAAAAAAACCGGCGCAAGGCCGGTTTTTTATTTTAGATGGCGGGCAATTCTGCTAGCGGCCAGCGCGACCGCACGCTGACGCTGAGTCCACCGCTGGTGCCGCCTTTGAGGCGCACCATGCCCGCGTAAGCAATCATCGCGCCGTTATCGGTGCAAAACTCAGGGCGTGCGTAAAACACCTCGCCGCCACGCTTTTGCATCATCTCGACCATGCGCTCACGCAACGTGCGGTTGGCGCTGACGCCACCCGCAATCACCAAACGTTTAAAGCCAGTTTGCTCAAGCGCGCGTTTGCACTTAATCATTAAGGTATCAACCACCGCATCTTCAAATGCGCGAGCAATATCCGCGCGAGCTTGCTCGTCGCCCTGATGCTCGCGAATGGTATTCGCCGCAAAGGTTTTCAGGCCGGAGAAGCTGAAATCCAGCCCCGGACGATCGGTCATTGGCCGCGGGAAGCGGAAACGGTTTGGCGTGCCTTGCTGCGCCATACGCGACAGCATCGGTCCGCCGGGATAATCCAGCCCCAGCAGCTTGGCGGTTTTATCGAACGCTTCGCCAGCCGCATCGTCAATCGATTCGCCCAATAAGGTGTATTCACCAATGCCGGTCACGCTGATCAATTGCGTATGCCCGCCGGAAACCAGCAGCGCGACAAACGGGAATTCCGGCGGATTCTCTTCCAGCATCGGCGCCAGAAGATGCCCTTCCATATGATGCACCGGCACCGCCGGCACATTCCAGGCGAATGCCAACGCTCGGCCAATGGTGGCGCCAACCAGCAGCGCCCCCACCAATCCGGGCCCGGCGGTGTAGGCGACGCCGTTAATCTGTTGTGGCTCAAGGCCCGCTTCTTTCAGTGCCGCCTGAATCAGCGGCACGGTTTTACGGACGTGGTCACGCGATGCCAGTTCCGGCACCACGCCGCCGTAATCGGCATGCAGTTTCACCTGGCTATATAGTTGATTTGCCAGCAGACCGGACGCATCGTCGTAAATCGCGATGCCGGTTTCATCGCAGGACGTTTCAATACCCAGAACTCGCATAGCTTTTATCACCCTCTTCGTGCGGCGCGCAGTGTAACACAGGCAATTCTCACGCCAGAGACTTTGCCCCTGAAAAAGTGTTTTTCTGTCGCACAAAGAGTGCGCTATACTCCACGGCCTGAAAAAACCGGCAGCCGCGATGGCATATGCCCCTGTTGGTTCTAAATTATACATGGTGCTTTACAAGTCGGCCGCGGCTGGAGTAAAATGCTGCACCATTTTGAAATGTGCTGGCGCCGCAGTCAGCAGCAAAAACCGAATTTTATCGAGGTAAGAGTTACATGCCGGTAATTAAAGTACGTGAAAACGAGCCGTTCGACGTAGCACTGCGTCGCTTTAAGCGTTCATGCGAGAAAGCAGGTGTTTTGGCAGAAGTTCGTAGCCGTGAGTTCTACGAGAAGCCTACCACTGAGCGTAAGCGCGCTAAAGCATCTGCAGTTAAGCGTCATGCCAAGAAACTGGCTCGCGAAAACGCACGCCGCACTCGTCTGTACTAATTTCTTGCGGAAGCTTGCTTCCGCCGCGTGATAAACGCAGACAGAGTCAAGTAAAAGGCCGTGCTTTCCGAAAGGAAGCGCGGCTTGTTGTCGTTTATGAGCTGAAAAATCGGGGCTTATGGCTGGACGAATTCCACGCATATTTATCAACGACTTACTTGCCCGCACGGACATCGTGGATATTATCGATGCCCGCGTTAAGCTGAAAAAGCAGGGTAAGAACTATCACGCGTGCTGTCCTTTTCATAACGAGAAAACCCCCTCTTTCACCGTAAGCGGTGAGAAGCAGTTCTATTACTGCTTCGGCTGTGGCGCCAAAGGCAACGCCATCGACTTCCTGATGAATCACGATCGTCTGGAATTTGTTGAGAGCGTTGAGGAGCTCGCCACGCTTCATGGCTTAGAAGTGCCGTATGAAGCGGGCAACGGTCCTAGCCAGATGGAGCGCCATCAACGTCAAAGTCTTTATCAGTTGCTGGATGGCCTGAACGGCTTCTATCAACAGAGCCTGCGTAATCCACAAGCGCAATCTGCACAGAACTATCTCGCCACGCGCGGTCTTAGTCAGGAAGTGATCGATCACTTCGCTATCGGCTATGCGCCTGCGGGTTGGGATAATGCTCTGAAGCGCTTTGGGCAGCAGAAAGACGATCGCGAATCACTGATGGAAGCGGGCATGTTGGTCAGTAATGACTCAGGCCGCACCTACGATCGCTTCCGCGATCGTGTGATGTTCCCTATTCGCGATAAGCGTGGCCGCGTGATTGGTTTTGGTGGCCGCGTGCTGGGCAACGATACGCCAAAGTATCTGAACTCACCGGAAACACCGATTTTCCATAAAGGCCGCCAGTTATACGGACTTTATGAAGCGCAGAAAAATCATCCGCAACCCACGCGTTTGCTGGTTGTCGAAGGTTATATGGACGTGGTGGCGCTGGCGCAGTTTGGCATCGATTATGCCGTAGCTTCGTTGGGCACTTCGACCACCGCTGAACACGTTCAGCTGCTTTACCGCTCAACGGATACCGTGATTTGCTGTTACGACGGCGATCGCGCCGGACGTGAAGCGGCATGGCGTACGCTCGAAACCGCATTGCCTTACATGAATGATGGTCGTCAGCTACGCTTTATGTTTTTGCCCGATGGCGAGGATCCGGACACGCTGGTACGCAAAGAGGGCAAAGCAGCCTTTGAAGCGCGGATGGAGCAGGCTACACCGCTCTCCACATTTTTGTTCGACAGCCTGATGCCGCAAGTGGATTTGAGTACACGCGATGGCAAGACCAAGCTGGCGACCTTGGCGTTACCGCTGATTAGTCAAATTCCCGGTGAAACGCTGCGCATTTATATGCGTCAAACCTTGGGTAATAAACTCGGGATTCTTGACGATAACCAGTTAGACAAGCTGATGCCGAAGCTGGCAGAAAGCGGAGTGCTGCCAACTGCCCCACCGTTGAAGCGCACCACCATGCGCGTTTTGATCGCGTTATTAGTGCAGAATCCGCAATTTGCCTCCATCGTGCCTACACTGGATGGACTTGAGCAGTCAAAAATGGCGGGTTTACCGCTATTTGTGGAGTTAGTCAGCCGTTGTACAGAGAATCCTGGCCTGACCACCGGACAGCTACTAGAGTTATATCGCGGAACAAATTTTAGCCAGCCCCTTGAAACACTGGCCACCTGGAACCACATGATAGTGGATGAAGAGGCGGAAGAAGTGTTCCAGGATTCACTGGCGAGCATTTACGATTCCGCACTCGAACAGCGCCTTGAAGCGCTGATCGCACGCGAGCGAACTGAAGGCCTAAGCGCCGTCGAACGCCGTGAATTCTGGGCTTTAAGCCAGGCATTAGCGAAAAAATAAGATTTTAACGGGATCAGAACTGCAAGTACGTTAAAAACAGCATTCTGGTTCAGTGATTTCCGGAATGATAGACGCGATAAGCGAAGCCGGAAACACACAGCACAAATTTAGAGGCGTCAACGTCGCAGCCAGTTTCAGTGCTGCCAGCGCACAGCAACCGGAGCGTACTGAAGTACGTGAGGATTGCGAGCACTGCCAGCACTGAAAATGGCAAGTAAGTTAGCCTCGGAAAGAACACAAGCGGCTTAAGTGCCGATTATAGATGGGCTTCAGCCCTGGCCGCGATGTAGGCAGCGGCAAAAACACAACGCCTTCACTGTTATAGTTGGCTCGCGCCGACCGACACCAATCTAATTAACAGAAGTGTGGATACCGTCTTATGGAGCAAAACCCGCAGTCACAGCTTAAGCTACTTGTCACCCGTGGTAAGGAGCAAGGCTATTTGACCTATGCTGAGGTCAATGACCATCTGCCGGAAGATATCGTCGACTCCGATCAGATCGAAGACATCATCCAGATGATTAATGACATGGGTATTCAGGTTGTTGAAGAAGCGCCTGATGCTGATGATCTGATACTGAATGAAAACAGCTCCGATACTGACGAAGATGCCGCAGAAGCCGCCGCTCAGGTTTTATCCAGTGTTGAATCTGAAATTGGCCGTACCACCGACCCGGTGCGCATGTACATGCGCGAAATGGGTACCGTTGAACTGCTGACGCGCGAAGGCGAAATTGACATCGCTAAGCGCATCGAAGACGGTATCAACCAGGTCCAATGCTCTGTAGCCGAATATCCGGAAGCGATCACCTATCTACTCGATCAGTATGATCGCGTTGAAGCGGGCGACTATCGCCTGTCTGACTTGATCATCGGCTTCATCGATCCTAACGCGGAAGAAGATATCGCGCCGACCGCCACGCACGTGGGTTCTGAGTTATCTCAGGAAGATCGTAACGACGATGAAGAAGAAGATGAAGAGGATGACGACAGCTCTGACGACGATAATTCTATCGATCCAGAACTGGCTCGCGAGAAGTTTGGCGACCTGCGTACGCAGTATGAAACCACGCGTACCGTCATCAAAGCGAAAGGTCGCAGCCATGCTGACGCCGTAGCCGAAATCCAGAATCTCTCTGAAGTGTTCAAGCAGTTCCGCCTGGTACCGAAGCAGTTCGATTACCTGGTAAACAATATGCGTGAAATGATGGAGCGCGTGCGTACGCAAGAGCGCCTGATCATGAAGCTGTGTATTGAACTGTGCAAAATGCCGAAGAAAAATTTCATCACGCTGTTCACCGGCAACGAAACCAACCCAAGCTGGTTCAAAGCCGCGCTGGCGATGAACAAGCCTTGGTCTGAGAAGCTGCTGGAAGTTGAAGATGATGTGAATCGTTCGCTGTACAAACTGCAGCAGATCGAAGAAGAAACCGGCTTGACCATCGAGCAGGTGAAGGACATTAACCGTCGCATGTCTATCGGCGAAGCGAAAGCGCGCCGTGCGAAGAAAGAGATGGTTGAAGCAAACTTACGTCTGGTTATCTCTATCGCCAAGAAATACACCAACCGTGGTCTGCAGTTCCTCGATTTGATTCAGGAAGGCAACATCGGTCTGATGAAAGCCGTTGATAAGTTTGAATATCGTCGTGGTTATAAGTTCTCAACTTACGCTACATGGTGGATCCGTCAGGCTATCACCCGCTCTATCGCTGACCAGGCGCGCACCATCCGTATTCCGGTGCATATGATTGAGACCATCAACAAACTCAACCGTATTTCGCGTCAGATGCTGCAGGAGATGGGTCGCGAACCGACGCCGGAAGAGCTGGCTGAACGTATGCTGATGCCTGAAGATAAGATCCGCAAAGTGCTGAAAATCGCTAAAGAGCCGATCTCTATGGAGACGCCGATTGGTGATGATGAAGATTCGCATCTGGGCGATTTTATCGAAGACACCACGCTGGAGCTGCCGCTGGATTCCGCAACCTCGGAAAGCCTGCGCTCAGCGACCCACGACGTGTTGGCCGGCCTGACCGCGCGCGAAGCGAAAGTTCTGCGTATGCGTTTCGGTATCGATATGAACACCGACCACACGCTGGAAGAGGTTGGCAAACAGTTTGATGTAACGCGTGAGCGTATTCGTCAGATCGAAGCCAAGGCGCTGCGTAAACTGCGTCACCCAAGCCGCTCAGAAGTACTGCGTAGCTTCCTCGACGATTAATCGTTGTCGAGACGAAAAAACCCCGGTTTGCCGGGGTTTTTTATTGCCTGAAGAATAGCTCTTTCACGCGTTGCTCTGCAGCCAATCATGCAGTTGGCGATAGGATGCGGCCATCTCTTCCAGCGTCGCACGATTTAACCCGCTTGGATTAGGCAGCACCCACAAACGCGTTTCACCCAGCGTTTGCGGCTGCTCGCCCCACTCAACTTTGCGCTGACGAAACGCTTTCTGAAAAGCATCCTTGCCCAACACCGCCAACGCACGCGGCTGATAGTGCAGAATTTTTTGCTGCAGGCGTGAACCACCGTCGCGTAATTCATCGCCGTCCAACTCGTTAGCCTGCACCGTTGGACGCTCCACCAGCATGGTGATGCCACAGCCAGTTTCCAGCAGCCGCTGCTCCTGCTCGGGCTTAAGTAACTCGCGCGTAAAGCCGGCCTGATAAATCACCTTCCAAAAGCGATTACCGGGATGCGCAAAGTGAAATCCGGTGTGCGCCGACGATTTGCCCGGATTGATGCCACAAAACAGCACCTGTAAATCAGGCGCAATAATGTCGCGGATATCGTGCTCGCTCATGCCATCTCCAGTCCGGCGCGTTGTTTTACCGACCGACGACTGCTCGCCAGCATCGTACGTGCTTCCTCGTCGTCCGGACAAGCACGTGCCATTGCCACCGCGCCAACCATTTCAGCCAACATGGTGGTCGCGGCGTCATCCGCATGCGGATGGTTAAGTTCATGTAGCGTCAACGCCAGGCGCTGCCGCATGGCTTCTCGCCGCTGGGAAAATAGTGTGCGCGCCTCAACCGGTAAATGTGCCATTTCACTCACCAGCGCAGGCAGCGGACAGCCTTCACCCGGCGTGTTGCAATGATGCTCGGATAAATAGCTATCGATTAACTGACTCAGTCGTTCAGCGGGATCGTTAATTGAGGTGATATCCGCAAAGCGGCGCGCCGAATCGGCAAACATCTCAGCGATCACCGCTTGCACTAAATCTTCGCGCGAGGCGAAGTGGGCATAAAAGCCGCCGTGCGTTAAGCCCACGCGCTTCATCAGCGCCGCGACACCGATGCTTTCAGTGCCGTTCTCGCGCATTACCACAGAGGCTTCATCCAGAATGCGCTGTCGCGTACGCGCTTTATGGCTCAGCTTTTCCATCTTCATTGACTCCGAAATCGTTGATAGCAATCAGTGTAATTATTACAACCATCATATTCTAGCTTGACGACAAATATTATGATCGTCATATTAAACCTCGTAAATATGATAACCATCATTTAAAGGAATACACCATGCCACAACACTTGGCTTTGATCACCGGCGCATCAAGCGGAATTGGCGCGACCTATGCAAAACAGCTGGCAGCACGCGGCACAAACTTGATTCTGGTGGCGCGCGATGAAGCCAGGCTCAATCTGTTGGCGCAATCTTTGCGTGAATCACATGGCGTTGAAGTCAGCGTGTTAGCGGCCGATCTCACCAACCATGATGATTTGCAAAGAGTCGATCACGAAATCCAGCAAAATAAAGCGATTACTCTGCTGGTAAACAATGCGGGCATGACGGTTGAAGGTGAATTCATCGACGGTGACATCGCGAAAATTCAAACAATGCTGACGTTAAATATCGTGGCGCTGACACAGCTGGCCCACACTGCTGCGCAGGCGTTTCGTGCACGTCGCAATGGTACGATAGTGAATATTGCTTCAGTGCTAGCGCTAGTGAGCGAATCGGCGAATGGCGCGTACAACGCCAGCAAAGCGTATGTGCTTTCCCTGACCCGTAATTTGCATCGTGAATTAGCCGAAAGCGGTGTGCGTATGCAGGCGGTGTTGCCAGGCTTAACGCGCACTGAGATCTTCGAGCGCGCAGGAAAATCCATTAACGAACTTCCCGCTGAGATGCTGATGGAAGTGGATGATTTAGTCTCGGCTGCGCTACGTGGACTTGATGCCGGCGAGTTGGTGACCATCCCATCCGTTGAAGATGTGCAACTTTGGCAGAGTTATGAAGAGGCACGCATCGCCATATTGCCCTTTATCTCGCTTAACAAGCCTGCATCACGCTATTTGTAGTATCAGCAAACTTTCGAATGAGCCTGGTCTCAAAAACCAATGATGATTGGGCGCTTAATAAGCGATAGAGCGTGGGACGATAGAATTTTCTTTTGAGATCAATGAGTCAGCTATTGCTGTAATTTTCACCATCCAAATGGCGAACTCTGGATCACCCTAACAAGATACTCTATAATCCCCGCTCCGCTGGCCCCTTAGCTCAGTGGTTAGAGCAGGCGACTCATAATCGCTTGGTCGCTGGTTCAAACCCAGCAGGGGCCACCAAATTTAGTGATATAAATCATGCAGTTAAGCCACCTTTTGAGGTGGCTTTTTTGTTTGCTATATTCGCCATTGGCAGCAAAATGGCAGCAGGTTTTTCCATTCACCATCCTGTCGGTGTCAAACTGCCCCGGCACCCTGATTTCTTTAACTCCCTGAGGAAATCAATCATGCGAAGTGATTTTTACTATGGTATGGACATTTAGACCGTAGCCAATGTTATGATGGTTCTGTCCACCGATTTGTGCGAAATTTGTCACTTATAACTTTGTGATTGTTAAATCACTATGATGAAGAAAATAGAAGTTAATTGAATGAATTAATATCTAATGCTTTCTTATTTGGGTCAAAGACAATGAAAATAGAAAGAAAATATATGATCAGCATTCTTGGCTTACTCTTAGCAGGGTGTGGTGCATTGCTGGTTGCAAAAATAATTGGCATGTCAGGTATAAAAAATACATTCATCACATCATTCTTTGGGGTTTTAATTGGTGTGGTATGTCGCGAGCTTTTTAAAAAATCGGTAAAACACATACAGGATTTAGAGGGTATACAGATTAAAAACCTTCGCGAAAAAAACACAAACCTACTCAAAGAGAAAAATGAATTACAAAATAAATCCTCCCTTAAAATAATTAACGCAGGAAGTGCAGCGGTAACAATTAGCTTATCCATTAGCAAGAAAATTGAAAAAAAGATAGCAGAAAACAAAAACCAAACTGTTGTTAATCTTTTCCTCTTGAGTGAAAAAAAATCTCTTTTGGTTTCTAAGTTCATAGCAATTATATTGCTTATCCTTGGAGTTTTAGCTGTGGTTTGGCGAGATCTCGGACCAACTTGTTTGCTACCGGGAGGGATTCTATACTGCTTATTAGAATTCAAAGAAAGAATACTTACATATCGAGTTGTTAACGGTTATTTTGGTGCCAATGCAACAGAGGCATTGGCACTCATAAAATTTATACACGAAAACATTGACGATATTGGTAATAATAGCGATGGAGGGAAGAGGAAAATTCTCAATGATGAAATAAAACCTCAACCTGAGTCAGCTTCTTTACCTGGCGAGGTTCAACATGGTTGATATGGACCTTGTAACAAAGAGAATTAATGCTGCTCTGAATATTGTCCTCTTTAGCTATCCTAAACGGACATCCTTCGGCTTGTTGATCGGATTTTTTCCGTTAGTGTTAATTCACACATTCAAAAGTAATATCGAAGCGAAGGGCATTAGTATTGATTGGCTTCATTACTTAGCTTGTGAGCTTATTGGAGTTTTACTAATGAACCTAAAATCAATATATGAAGCCTTTGAAGGTAGCTCAATTGACGAAGCATTTAGTAACACACTTAAGTCTATTGAAAAAAACACGACTTTATCAAATCAAGAAAAAAGAGAGCTTATAACTAAAACTTTAGCAGCTCAAATAGATAGTCTTTCAACTGATCAAGTTGAAAAAGTACAAAAGCAAATTATTGAAAAGTAAAATTTTCCTGCCCCTGTGTATTAAAAAGGGGCAGTTTTCCTATCAAAGTTGATGCATTTATATCGATGATCATAACCACAACGGTTGCTGCTGATTTCTTCCCGGATGCGGTGGCACTGGCTTAACCGTTCCCGGCTTCATAATGATCTCTGAAACTGTCTCATGTGATTTAAAAGTACAGCTGCAATTAATGTTCTGGCACTGGTTATAGCGCTCTTTAGTTGTTGCTGATACCTGAAAACTGCTGCGGGTATGTGCGGCGTTCCCGCACAAAGGGCAATTCATCATGATGTCGTCTCCAAAACCCAATTGAGATAAATGTTATCTCAATTTAACCATTTTGAGATAGCACTATTCCATTTCAAGTGAATCTATTTTCACTTCAAGCTCAATGCTGGTCGTATAACCGTTGTCAGCGCTCAGGCTGTGCCTCAGCGTCGTGATAATCCACTCCCCCGCATCGATCGGCTGTTTAAACCCGCTTACCTTCACCGGCATTTCCGTGTAGAGATCTGCGCGGCCACGCGCCAGCTGAATAGAGAACGTCGCCACCCCGCGTTGCAGCCGCTCCCACTGCATTTTTGCGGCGCGTTCTGCGTTAGCCCGGCTCGCATAAGTGCGGCTCAGCACCAGGACGTTCTCATCCGTGCCGATCAGATAGTCGCTCTGCTTCGCCTCCGGCTCCTTCTTCTGCGCAGCAGGCTTGCGGCGCTTACGCTTTACCGTGGTTTCCGGCTTCGTCGCTGGCTCGCGGGTGTGCAGCCAGCTTGCAATCACGCCGGTGTAAGCGTCGCGGTCAGCCAGCGTAAAGCGATGGCCGTCGCCGTCCTTGCGCACGAGGGTGATGGCGGGCAGCACTTTGCCGCTCGCCGTTTTGCCCTGCCCTTGCCGGATAAACAGCAGGTTGCCATTTTTGATGCAGGCCACCGCGCCGCACTGCTTTGCCAGCCGCATCAGAAAGCTGGCGTCTGACTCGTTGGTCTGATCGATATGGTCCACGGCCATCTTTGCCACGTCGTCGCCCATCGCCGTTTTGAGCCTGTGCCGCCCGGCAATCTCTTTCACCACCTCGCCCACGCTGGTCTGGTGCCACGACTTTTCGCGCTTCGTGTTCAGCGTCTGCCGAAAGTCCGCGCTGCGCGCGCGCAGGGTCAACCGGTCCGGCGTGCCGCTGTGTTCGATTTCGTCCACGGTGTAGGTTCCTTTCGGGAAAAGCGCCTCACCTTTCCAGCCCAGCGCCAGCGACAGCTCAACGCCCCGGCGCGGCATCAGCAGCTGCCCGTCCGCGTCCTCCAGCTCGATGTCCAGCTGGTCCGCCTCAAAGCCCCGGTTATCGGTAAGCGTCAGGCTGATGAGCCGTTGCTCTATCTTTTGCGTAACGTCCGCCCCGGCAAGCGTCAGGCGAAAAGCGGGCGCGTTCGCCTGGCCGTTAATCCAGCTGCTCGCCATCATGAGAACAGCCCGCCCACTGCCGCGCCGACTTTACCGGCGGCGTCGGTGGCTGCGCCCTGCATGGCCGACAGCTGATCGCTGAGGCTGCCGAACATCTCACCCAGCGATTCGTCGGTGCGCTTCAGTGTCAGCGTGAACTCAATTCGACGGCACACGCCGTTGCTGAAGAACTCCGCTTTGGTCTGGCTCAGGCTCTCGATCACGAACATACCGTAAATGGTGCCGCTGCCCTCAATCAGCGGCCACGCGCGCCCCAGCTCGGCAATCTGCTCCAGCGCGAACAGCGACAGCCTGCCGCCGGTAATTTCCGGCAGCAGCACGCCCGACAGCGTGATTGTGTCATTATCCGGGCCGAGGAACTGCAGCGAGGGACGCACGCCCACGCGGCTGTTCGACGGGAAGCGCCAGCTGCGCTGGAGCTGCAGCTCCTGATACGGCACCGTTTTAAGCATGAAAACAAACAGGCCCAGCGTCATCATCATGAGTCAAATCCTCCACGGTCTCGGTAGCTGCTGCGGGCGCGGGACTGCGCCTGCCGCTCTTTCGCCTCAAGCCTGCGCATCACTTCGTCCACCACGTCCTGCGCGCTCTGTCCTGGCTGCTGCACGATGGTGATCGGCGCGTGAATGCTCACGGGCGCGGTAGTTACTGCGGACTGCTGGCGCGGCGCATCCTGCCGGTAGCTCTGCGCGGACAGGCTCAGCGGGTGCAGCGGCTTCGCCTCCGCCGTTCCGGCTGTCATGCCAAGCGTCATTGCCGCCATGGCCGCCAGCTGCGCGGTGCGCCTGCGGCTGGTCACGCTCACCGGTCCGCCGACGATTTCCGGCCCGTTCTCACCCACAACGCCAAACTGGCCCGCCGGGATGTTGCCGCCGATGTCGTACATGCCCGCAAACGCCGGGAAGCCGCCCGCAGGCAGCGTGACTTTTCCGCCTGGACTGACGCTGGCCGCCTGCGGTGGCACCGGCAGCTTCGTACCAGCAGCAGCCTTATTAACAAGGCCGAACTTATCCAGCAGTTCGCCGATCCCGGCTTTCAGGCTGTCCAGCGGATGCATCACCATGTTCAGGCCGTCGGCCAGCCACTGCCCGAACTGCCTGCCCATCTCGGCGGCGTTCTTCAGCTCGTCGGCGGTGGAATGTACCGGCGTAAGCAGGTCTTTAAACCAGCCGAACAGCGCCTGCACTTTGTCACCAATCCACAGGAATACCGGCTGGAGCGGTGAAAACGCCTCGCTGATGGGCCCAGCTGCAGCCCGGAAGCCGTCCACCACGCCGCCTAAATACGCTTTAATCGGCGCCCAGTATTTCCAGATAACCAGCGCCACACCGGCCAGCGCCGCCACGGCGAGCCCGACGGGGCTCAGCAGCGCGCCGAGCGCCCACACCACGCCCGTCAGCACCGTGCGCAGCAGGGCCAGCGGCGACTTCACCAGCCACATCAGCGCGCCACCGGCACCGCGCACCGACGCAGCCAGCGGCGCAAGGGCGGCACCGGCCAGTCCGCGCACCTGCGCGCCCAGCGCCCGCACCCCGGCCATCGGGTTACGGAAGGACGCAACCAGCGTCTGCCCCGCGTCCTGCGCCTTCTCCTTGATTTTCTCCAGAGCGCCCTCGCGGAAAGCGTTCAGGATGCCGCCGCCCTCGTCCTCATCGTCACCGCCGCGCAGGGACGCCAGCGCGTCGCGGATTTTCTCCAGCCAGTTCACCGATTCTCCGGCCTCGCCGCCGCTGAATAGTGAGAACAGCTTTTTGATGCCGTCGCCGGACGACGCCAGACCGGGCGCAAGTTTTGCAAACGCCTTGCCTAGCCCGCCCAGCAGCGGCGAGAGCTTTGCCAGCCCTTTCAGGCCGAGCATGTTTAATCCGAAGCGCAGCATCAGGATCGGCCCCAGCACGGCGGCCATGCCCACGGCGAGCGTGCCGAGCGCCAGCGTTACCGTTGCCACCACGGCGGCTATTTTCATCAGCCTGCCGACCAGCTCGGGGTTGGACTCCACCCAGCGGCGCATGGTGCCGGTGACGCGCTTCACCGCGTCCATGATTTCCATCAGCGGCGTGCGCAGCGTATCGCCGAGGCTGCTCAGCGTGTTGGCCGCGCCGGTTTTCACCAGCAGCCACTGCGCGGACAGCGAATCCTTGTTGATGTCGGATTCTTTCTGCATGGAGCCGCTGGCCGCGTTGCCCTGCGTCAGCTGCAGCTGGCGACGCAGCTCCGGCATGTTGTTGGCGAGCTTCGCCGCATCCTTGCCGAACTCCTTGCCGAACACCATGGTCATTGCGGTGAGGCGCTTGTCGGCGGGCAGGTTGTTCACCTTCTCCAGCACGCGCTGGATGGTGCCCATGGCGTCCGTGGTCATCTGCTTTTCGATGGCTTTCGGATCGAGCTTCAGCAGCTCCATGCCGCCCATAAAGGTCTTGCCCTGCATGGTGGCAACGGAGAGTTCGCGCACCATGGCGTTTGCCGCGCTGGCGGCGGTTTCCGACGTTGCGCCGAGGCTGAGGAACGTGGAGCCGAGCGCCGCCGCCTTGCGGTAGTCCAGCCTGTCGGCCACGCCGCCCATGCGCTGCAAGACGTCGATAATGTCCGATCCCTTGGACATCGCGTTGTCGTCCAGGTAGTTCAGCGCGTCGCCCAGCTGCTCGATGTTGCGCGTGGGGATTTTGTACAGCTGCGCAATCTTGCCCAGCCCCTCGGCCAGCTCACCGGCGGGCAGCTCAAACGCGGTGGACGCCTTAGCCGCCGTGGTGGCAAACGCCAGCAGGTCGCGCTTCTGGTCCTCGTAGGATTCGTTCTGGTTGGTCACGCCCATGCGCGCGCCGCCCTCAACCAGCGCGGCGTAGTCAATCGCGCCGTTGTCCATCGGCAACTGCTCACTGGCGGCCTTGATGGCGGCCTCCATGTCGTAGAACTGCGCCGTGCGGTTGCCGTCGTTGTCGCGCAATCCGTTAACCTGCTTCGCCACGCCCTTCATGGCGTCTTCCATACCCGCCGAGGATTTTACGGCGGCCAGCACCGGCGCGCCCATCGCCAGCCCGGCCACGGTGGTCGCCGCACCGGCACCGGCAATTTTATCGCGCACCTCAAGCGATCGGGCGTGGCGCTCGCGCAGCGCGTTGATTTTGGCCTGCTGTTCGCCGAGCCGCTTCAGCGACTTCTGCTGGCGGTCAATCGCCGCGCGCGCCTCGTC
Organism: Pantoea sp. AG1095; assembly: GCF_003208415.1. NCBI lineage: Bacteria > Pseudomonadati > Pseudomonadota > Gammaproteobacteria > Enterobacterales > Erwiniaceae > Pantoea > Pantoea sp. AG1095. The sequence goes on from NZ_QKMJ01000005.1 coordinate 146,862, forward strand.
CGCGCGTCCTTTTAGGTCGCGCTGTGCCTGGCTGAGTTTTTTGGTATCAATGCCGGATTCAGTGAGCGCGGCGCGCTGCCGCTGAACCGAACCAATCAGGCCGTTGTAGCTCTGCTGCAGCTCGCGCACGCGGTTCTTCGCCTGCTCCAGCACCCTCGCCTGCGCGGCGGTGGGCCGGTTAGTGGCGCTGAACTGCGTCGCCAGCTTTGCCGCCTCTTCGCGCGCGCCCTTGAGGTTATTCGCGGTAATGGCGAGCTGCGAGCGGGCTTTACGGAATCCGTCGATGCGCGCGGCCTGCGCGTCTAAGTCCTTCAGGCTGGCGCGCGCGGTGCGCAGGGAATCGGCCAGCTCGCGGGTGCTGGCCTTGGCAGAACGGAAGGGGCGGGTCAGTTTGTCTACCGCGTTAAGAACAACCTGCAGGCGCAAGTCTTTATCACTCATCGCTGGTCCCGTGTCGCATTATCGCCTTATGCCGCCACTCCAGTACCTCGGTCAGCGTCATGAACTCGGTAACGGACGGCGGCCAGTGAAAGACGGTGGCGATGTCCGCCACCAGATCGTCTACCGTCAGGCCGTCGCTAAATCCGACAGCACCGACTTCTTCAGTAAAAAAGTGACCATCTCCACCGACAGACTCACCAGATCGGCGGGGTCCATCTCGGTGATTTCCTGCGTGGTCAGCGCCGGAGTGGTGACGCGCGGCAGCACGGTGATCATGGCGTTTACGTCCATGTCCATCAGCGCCTGCAGGCGGGTACCGCGCAGCGCGCCGGACTGCGGCTTGCGAACGACGATGCTTTTAATTTCGGTCTTGCCGCGCAGGATCGGGGTGTCCAGCTCAACGGTTTTTTCAGTGTTTTTATCGGTCATGATGATGTCTCGCTAAAAGGGTAAAAGGCGGCAGGGTCTCCCCTGCCGGGTTGATTACAGGCCGAGCGCGTTACGGTGCGCTTCCATCAGGTCCGTGCCGTCCACGATGTGAACCATGTTCACCAGGTCAATCTCGTAAAGCACTTCGCCGTTGATGGTCAGCTTGGCGTAGCTGTTGGTGCCGGACACCTTGGTGGTGCTGGATTCGCCGGTCTTCCACTCGCCGGAATCCAGCTCCTTGTGGCGGCCACGTACGACCAGCTCCACCGCCTGCACTTCCCCGGTGTCGTCGCGCTGAATGGAGCCGGTAAAGCGCAGCTGCACGCCGTCCACGGTAAGGGTGCCCATCTGCTTGAACAGCTTCGCCTCAACGCCGCCGCAGGTGAATTCCGTATCCAGCGCGCCGTCGTCCAGGCCCATGTCGATGTCCACCGCACCGGCCATGCCGCCGCCGCGATACTTCTCGAACTTGCGGGTGACTTTCGGCAGCGTCACGGACTCAATCAGCCCCTGCCAGTTGTCGCCTGCGTTGAACAGGTTGAGGTGTTTGAGCTTGCGGGGTAATGCCATGATTCAGTCTCCTTATGCGCTGACGCGGCTGGCGAAATCGACCAGGTACTGATCGGTGATGCGCTGGCGCAGCAGCAGGTTTTCCAGCGGCGGCACCGGCGTGTAGTCGTAATCGATCAGCAGCTTGCCCGCCTTGAGCGTGTCCTTGTCGTTCACGCTCTCGTCCAGCCAGCAGTCCGCGCCGATCAGATAGCCCTGACTCACGAGGCTGCGCAGCTTGGCGCGGATGCCCTCGATAATGTCGCGGGCCAGCGACGGATTCAGCGCGCCGTCCACCGCCCACATCTGCGCCTCGGCCATGGTGTCCGCCAGCACCTGCGCGGTGCGGGTGTAGCACTCAAACGCAAACAGCGGGTCATCGCTCAGGCAGCGCGAACCCCAGAAGCGGAAGCCGTCTTTACGAATCAGCGTGGTGATATCGTTCTGATTCAGCAGGCCGGAGTCGGTGGCCGGATCCTGCAGGTCCCAGAACACGTCTTTGGAAATGCCGGTAACGCCGTTCACGCCGACGTTCGACAGGGATTTGTGCCAGCCGGTCTGCTCGTCAATTTTGGCGCGCAGGCCCAACGCGCGGGCGGTGGCGAAGGCCGTCGCGTCCGCCTTCAGCACGGTGTCGAAGTTGATGAAGTCCGGCCAGATAAGCATGCCTTCACGCTGGCTAAAGTTCGCACGGTAGGCAATCGCCTCTTCAACGCTCTGACAGCCGTACGCCGACAGGTAGGCAAAACCGCGCAGGCTCTGCGCCACGCTCAGCAGCTCGGTTGCTACGGCCTGCGTGTCGTGGCCGGGCACGCCGAGAATGCGGGGCTTAACGCCGCATACCGCCTGCGCGGCCAGCAGCGCCTTCATGCCGGTGCGCTGGCCGTCGGTCACGCCGCCGATGATGTTGGCGGTGGTTTCAGCCTCAGTTTCGCCCTGCGGCACGCGCACCACGACGGTGACGGGTTTCGCCTGGTCGGCGATGGCGTCCAGCGAGCGCGCCAGCGTGCCGGACTCGCCCGCCTTACCGCTCGCGGTGAGTACGTCGGTCAGCAGTACCGGACGATTAAGCGGGAACGTGGCCGCGTCGGCGTCATCGCTGGTGCAGACCATGCCGACAATCGCCGTGCTGATGGTGGTAATGGTTCGGGTGCCCTCGTTGATTTCCTCAACGCGCACGCCGTGGTGATAATCCTGTGCCATATGGCGGTTCTCCTGTGAAGGGGTTCCGCTATGGTGAAAGGTGCCGGACGCAGGCGCATCCTGTGGACGTTGTGCGGCGGATGACACAAAAGAAACAGGCCCGAAACGGGCCTGATCGTTACTCTGGCTTAACCGGCCAGCTGATGTCCGGCGCGGCGGAAACGTCAACCGACTGCACGGCCTGAATGTACTGCATCCATTTTGTCAGCGATGCCTTATCGCCGTCTGTGATGATGCCGAGCATGAGCTGCGTCTGCCACGCCTGCGTCACGCTGTTGGCCTCGCTGATTCGGGCCGACTTCTCAGCCTGCGCAGCACTGACTGCCGCCGCCTGCTGAGCCTGCGCGTTTGTTTCCCACGCTTCGCCGTTCCAGAAGTCAAAAACCGTGGCGGGCGCAAGAGCCGTGGTATCCGCCGGATAATCGCCAGGCTGACTAATCTCAATGGGTTCTCCAGTCGCCGTGAGATAAACCACTTCACCGCGATGATCGGCGATTTGCTGCCAGCCCGATTCTGAATATACGTTGACCGTGCCCGCAACGCTTACAGGTGGCGCATCGCACGTTGAGTTGGCCGGAATGCCGACGCCCTCGGTCAGATACTCATCAGAGGAACCTACAAAAAGACCGTTTTCCGGGTTGTAGTTGTACACCGTCATCACGCCAGACGCTTTTGCCAGCCCGGCCTTATCCAGCGCTGTTTTTTTTACTGCGGCCATTATGCAGCCCTCACTAAGAAGTTAAATGCGACGTTACGCGGACGGGTTTCAGTTGCGGCATTACCCGATGCCCCGCTTGTGGTATAGCCCTGCGTACCGTCAATACTCCATAGGGAGTCATTACTTCCACGGTCGCTGTCGGTTGCGCGCTGCAGTCCCGTGTAAGTATGCGTATGTTGCTGGAAAGCATGCCCCTGACTGCTCAGAAGCGCACGCCCGGCATCAGCCCCGCGTCCGTCATCCCAGCCGCGCATAAACTCGCCGCGCATGTCGGGTAATTTCAGCCCGGGGTAAACAATCGCCAGCTTCGGATAAAGCGTTTCGCTGAAACTCGCGCCGTTGTACTTCAGAAATACCATGCCTGCCATAGAATCAAACAGCTCATTGGGTAGCTGCGCGTGCGGCCACGGGAACGGTGAACCGATCAGCGGTGCGCCTTCGCCAACACCGAGATTTTTCAGTGCTTCAGCCACCTTACCGGCTGCTTTGATGTCCGCCAGCGCCTGCGAGGTCTGCAAATATTGCTGATGCGGATTGGCATCATCAACGTGCTTTTTAAGCGCATCCGTGCTGAACGTCTTCGCCTCCTGCATCTGCTTATCGGCATAATCCTTTGCCTCCTTTTGCAGCGTGTCGGCGTACTTTTTCGTTTGTGTCTGAAGGTTATCGGCGTACTGCTTCGCCACGATCACGCCGTCGTCCACGTATTTACGCGTGGCCAGCACCACCGACGGGTCGATTTTCAGCGTCACCGCGCTGGTGCTGTTCACGATAATAATCATGCGCACCGTCTGCGTGCGCCCGCTGCCCTCGGCGAGCTGCGGCTTGTAAGTTTCGGCGCAGTTAGCCACGGCAATCATCACGCCATCGCCATCGAACAGGCCAATTTCACGGATCCAGAAACCGCCCTCACCCTCCGGGATAATCTGCTCGGCAATAATCTGGCTACCGTTGGCGGCGTCAATCGTCAGTGAGTTTAGCGACGCGCGGCGCTTCTCGCCGATGAGTTTCGTCTGCGCCGGGTCAGGCGTGGGCAGCGTGCCGCCACCGTCGCCGACGGCCAGTTGCGTGATGTTCACTTTCGTGCCGAGCGCAGCAGCGTTGGCAAGCTTAGCCGCGCCCTGATTGGTCAGCAGGGCAAAATATTTTGTCGTCATGCGCTCACTTCCGTCAGGTCGATAAGATGCACCGCCGCACCGGAATACACCGGCCCGCCGACGCTGATTAGTTCAGGGGTATAGGGATAAACGGTCAGCTCGTCACCGCTGTAGCTGGCGACGGCCACCGGCACCGTGCCGTTTGCGTCCAGGGTGATCGAAAGCCCGATAAGATGGCGGCTACACGGTTTGGCGTCGGCAATCACGCGCTCCAGTTCGTGATACATTTCCTCGTTGATGCCGGTATCCAGCACGCCCACGTCCAGCCGGAACGTGCCCGGCTCATCGTTGGTTTTCCACCACTCAATCACGCGGATAAGATAGCCCAGCGGCTCGACCACGCGCCTGATCGCGCTGATGGTGCCCTTGTGCTGATGGATGTAAAACGCGTCCTTCACCACCTTGCGCTTCACGCTTTCCGCCCAGCTTTCGTCCCAGCGGTCCACCGAAAACGCCCAGGCAAGATAGGGCAGAAAGTTCACCGGGCAGGTGTCCGGGTTCCACAGGTCGCGCAGTGGCACGTTCAGGCCGGAAATCCGACTGCACGCCTGCGCCAGACGGCGTTCCAGCGCGGATGAGCCGGGCGGCAGCAGGCTGCTACTCATGACGCCCCCTCGTCGTCCGCCACCGTCACGTCGGTGCCGGTGCAGTTGCCCGCCTGCGTGCGGTCCATGATGATGTCGGCGGCCGGTTCGGTGATTTCCACCCAGTCCACACCGGCCACGCGCAGCACCGCCCCGTAGGACTCGCGGCGCACGCTGCGGCCCAGCTTTTTCTGCTCAATGAGATAAGCAGCCAGCTGCTCATTTGCCGCCTCCAGACAGGGCGCGGCGGCCACGCCGTCGAACAGGTGCAGCTTTGCCTGCACGCGGTAGTCGTTGATGGTTGCAGGCTGCACGGACACGCGGTCCGCCACCGGGCGCACGCTCTCGCTGTTCAGCGCAGCGTCCACTGTACTCAGTAAATCTGCGGCTGCCGTGCCGTTGCCCTCGCGGCTCAGCACGGTGACAAGCACCGTCGCCGGTGACGGGCTGATGGCGGAAACGTCCTGCACCCGCCCGTCCGCGCTACGGGCGTGAAACTCGTAGGCCGCCGTCGGACCGGCAACCGATAAGCCCTCAAACGCCTCCGGCACGCGCACGCGCAGCGCGTCGTCCGATTCCATCACCGCGTCCACCGGCGGCACGGCATCCGGGTTGGCCGGGGTGATGGTCAGGCGCTGCACGTTACTGCGCGCGGCCAGCTGATCGAGGTCGCTGCCGAGCGCATAAGCCACCATCACCGCCTGCGCCGCCTCGTTGATGCGCTGGCGCAGCAGGATTTCCCGGTAAACGCTTTCCTGCAGGCACTTCACTATCGGATCGGATTCCAGCGCCAGCACGCGGCGCATGGCGGCTTGTTCGTCCGTTGGATAAAGCGCAATCAGCGCTTCCTTACGTTCGGCCAGCAGCGTTTCAAAGTCCGGCACTTCGATCACTTCCGGTGCGGGCAACTGCGAAAGGTCAATTACTGCCACTGTTCACCCCCGTAGGCACTGACATTGCGAGCGGTGAGCCGTCGGCACGCTGGCCGGTCAGCTCAACCACCATGGAGCCATCAAAGGCGCTGGTTATGTTCAAAGAGCTGAGGCGGATGCGCGGCTCCCAGCGGCTCAGTGCCGTGTACGCCGCCGCCATCACCTGAAGGCGCACCACGTCGTTCTGCGGCTGGTCAATCAGCACTGATAGAAGCGAGCCATATTCACGCCGCCCGATGCGGCTGCCTTCCGGCGTGATCAGGATGTCGCGCACGCTCTGGCGAATGTGCTCTGTGTCGGTGATGGCTGCGCCGGTGTCGCGGTTCATGCCGAGATACATCAATGCGGACCTCCTGACATATCGCCGCCCGATTTCACACTGTCATGTAGGTGAGCATCAGCCACTACGCCGTTGGAACTCATTGCCCCGCCGCCCTGAGTCACCGCGCCGTTCATCACGGTTTCGCTATTGATGAGCATCTGACTTGCATCAACGCCCAGCTGGTCGGTGATCAGCTGAATGCCATTGGCGGCTTCAATGCGAACGCTTTTGATGTTCTTAATCAGCAGCTGGCCGGTGTCCGGTTCGTACTGGAACCAGCCGCCGTCGTTGAACACGGTGGTGCTGCCGTTCTCTGAATAATCGGGCGGCGGGAAGGCATCGGAATAAATGGCCGGCAGCGCGAAGGCAGTTTCGAGATTGCCGCCGAGGCTCAGCAGCACAACCTGCTCGCCGATGGAGGGTTGCCACCATGTGCGGGTATTCCCGGCGCGGAAGGTGAGCCAGTTAATCCAGTTGGTTTCAAGATCGCCCGTTTTCACCCGGCACTGCCATTTATCCGCGTCCACTTCGGACACGATGCCGGTGCGGATCAGATTGGTGATAAGGCGCATGATTTCGGTGAGTTTTGCATTCATAAAAACATAATGATTTACTTTTACAAGAGTAGTTAATAAATTCATTTGTTACAGTCACCACACAAAAACAATAAGGGAATATATGCTCGCAGAACGCACTTTAGAAAACGCAGTTTTCAATGATGAAATGAATGAATTCTGTCGAAAATACTTTATTAAAGGGCCAATTGAACCAACTCGGGAGGAAGTTGATAGGTTTCCATACAGATACAACCAATTAAAATCATCACTTTTTGAAAGTTTTGTACTCAATGAAGAAGTTAATTTCAAAGTTGAAGGTGAAAACATACCATTATGTCTTTTGCTCAACGAAATAGGACTGCGGGGAATAGAAGAGCTTATAGAAACCAAAGCACTTAGCTTCACTTTGTGGACACCGTTAGTTATGTATATTGAACAGAGTGTGAAAGGAGTATATCCGTTATGTTCTGGTCGCCACGACTCAGGACCATATGTTGATCCTGAGGAGTCGATAATAAAAGGTTTAGGATTTATGAAGTCACCTCTAAAAAGGAGGGACGCAAGGTCACTAACACGGAAAATTAGAGATTGTTATTTTTCAGTGCCTGCTGGAATGGAGCATGATTGTGTCAGTTTTGCTCACTCAGCGCTTGATAGTGGTAAATTGGAAAAACTAGGTTTAGTTCTCAATGGAAGAGACAAAGATGAACTTAGTACAAATGAGCGAAAAATCTTAGTTCGTTGCGCATCAGATCTTTTAGGATATAAATACGTCATAAATAAGCACGCAACTTCCAGCTTAACAAGTAATATCCAAATTTTATTCGAGGATTCAATGAAAAAGATTGAAGGCATGTCCAAGGAAGAAATTTTCACATCAATCTTACACTTTGAAGACTTCCCTGACTTGAAGGCAGTATTCGAGTCCATTGGACAACCAATGGACGAGTTGTTAAAATTGAGAAATAACAAAAACACTAAAAAGTTTCGCAATTGGCTAAAAACTATTAACAGCTCAACAAGCCAGATAGAAGTCCATAGGCTATATTCCGAGAGTGCTAACAACCCAACAGGATTTTTTCAAACTCGCTGGGGAAAAGCTACAAAGTATGTATCAATGGCTACAGCTGGCTACTATGCAGGAAAATACTTGCAACCTGAAATAGGATCATTGATTGGACCACTCATAGCACCAGCTTTATCAGGACCAGTAACTGATACTATTTTTGATGCAGCAGATAAGTATCTTATTGGCCATATAACTAAGGGTTGGACTCCAAAGATATTTATTGATGACGTTAAAGCATTAAAATTTAAGTATTCAATTTGACGGCATGGAAATTCATAGCCCTATTAATAAGAGAAGACGATCTTTCAATGTATTTGCCGTTTCCTCATTGATGCCGAGTAATTGCCGTTCGGCATACTTAACTTGAGTGCCACGACGGTTCACCTTATCGCGCAGGCCGTAATGATGGACGCGGGCCAGCTTCTGCACGCCGGGAACAAACGCAACTTCAGCCACATTTGCGTTTGCCTTCACCTTCAGATACTTCGCCGTTTTCAGCTTCGCAAACATTTTGCGTCGTATGCGGCCCGGCTTAGTGCGGGCGGTGACGCGGCGCGGTTCCCATGCTGTGCCGTCCGGGCTGCGCTGCAGCGTGATGTTGTTCTGCTGAATGCGTCGCACATCGCGCGCCACTTCACGTAGCATCTTTGTTCTGGCCGCCGGTTCGAGCTGCGACAGCAGCGCACCCAGCCACGCCTCAACGTCATGCAGCTCAGCCACGGCGCACCGTCCAGCCTTCCTCTGCATCGCCTGACGCTCCCGGCTCCGGCACCGCCTCAACCGACATCACGCCGTCCACTTCCTTCACGATCACACGCTCCGTGAGCTTCAGGTTCATGCTAATGTCGCAGCGGTCATTGCCCAGAATGTCTGCCTCAAAGGTGAAAAGCCGCTCACGCTCGGTGGCGTTCTGCAGGGCGTCCGACTGGTTGACGCCGAGCCAGAATAAAACGGGCGCCATCAGCAGATTCTGGTCGCCGGTGAAATCAGTGATCACCACATTCAACGTATAGCGATACTCCCACGAAATCGACGTGGCGGAGGTGGCAACTACCGCGCCGTTGTCCACGAACAGGTGCAGGCGGTCGGGGTTGTCAGCCACGTAGGGCACGGCTTTATTCAGGGCGTTTCGCAAGGACTGCGGCTTGTTCATCGTCTTTATCCTGACAACTGATGATGGTGTCTACCTTATCGGCGCAGGCCGCCCAGGCGGCCTCGGTGTCGTCCAGTTGCGCCAGCAGATCGCCGTTACGGCGCGGCGCGGCTTCGTCCAGGCGGCACGGGGTGATTCGCGGACAACCACTCACGGTAAGACTGACCTCCGGTGAGGACTGGTCGCTGGCGCAGCCGGATAACAGGATCAGGCAAAGGGGCATCAGCCCAGCGGCGAAGCTCGTCATTTTCACGTTTAAGTTCCTCAATGGTGCGCTGCCGGTCACGCAGCAGCGTGCCGTTCTGCTCGGCGGCGGCGAAAAGCTGCGTCTGCGCCCGGCTGCTGGTCTGCGTCAGAATGTTGAGGGCAATCAGCTGGCCGTTTTTCTGTGACAGCTTTTTACCCTGCGCGGCTAAGTCCTTCACCTGCGCGTCGATTTTGTAGTGGGCGGCGTTGAGTCGCCACGACTGCACGCCAAGCGCGGCAATCAGAACGATCACTATCGCCGCCAGCGCGCGCATCATGCTGTTACTCCTTTTAAGCACCATGCCAGCTCACGCTGTCGCCGGTTATCCAGCCCCTGATTAAATACGCCTTTCACGTACACCCAGCGCGGCAGTTGATAGCACGCATCGCGCCAGCGCTGCTGTTTGATAAGCGCCACCATGGTTGAGCCGCAGGCGTTGCCGGTGCCGACGTTAAACGCCAGCGACACCAGCGCGTCGTAGACCGGCTGCGGCATGGAAACCGCAGCGCAGCGCGCCAGTGCCGCCTCAACGCGTAACACGTTAGTGATGAAATTCCCCGCCGCCTGCCGCTCGGTGATGGTCCGGCCCGGTACCACGCCGACGGTGTTACCTATGCCGTCGGTCCATTTTCCCGCGTCGCACAGGTATGGCTTCAGGCGGCAGCCCTCATAATCGGCGATCAGCTTTAGCCCCTCGATGGAGGTGTGCAGCTGCTGGAAACCCGGCATCGTCGCGGCGATAGCCAGCACCGTGCCAACAGTGCAGCGCTTAACGGTTTGCAGATTCATATTCCTCCCGCGTGATGCGCCCGGCGGCCAGCAGCTGATAGGTTTTGCGCTTGTAGTACCAGCTGATGATTGCCATCAGCAGGCCGATTAATACCCCGGCCACGGTTGAAACGTCTTTTAGCGACATGTCGCCCAGCCATGCCATACCGACAGCAATAAACCAGACGATCCCGGCGCGGATTCTTTCCCACATGATTCAGTCCCAAAGCTGGACGGCCTGCACGGTGGCCGCCGCCGTCACGTCCGGCAGTTCCACCTCCAGCCCGTGCGGTAAAATGGGGCCGTGCTCCGCCAGCCCCGGATTGGCCTGCAGTACCTGCTCCGTCATGCCCTGCGTGCGCCCGTAATGACGCCAGCAGATTTCGTCCACCGTGTCGTACTGCTGCGCGCGCACTTTCATCAGATCAGCTCAACGGTGCAGTGCGGCGCATTCTGTACGCGGCTGATGGCCCAGCGTGCGTCGCGCCACAGATCGCCGGTGGCGTCTTCAAGTTCTTCCCCGCGCTTGGCAGCGGCAGCGGTGGCGTCAAAGTCCTGATAACGCTCGTTCAGCACCGCGCGCGCCCAGCACCACACCGCATTTTCATAGTGATGCAGACGTACGCTGCGCCCTGCCAGCTGCTCCGCCGGTACATCGGCCAGCCCGTTAAAGCCGCGCAGCTCCTGCTGTTCGCGCCACGGATAAAGCTCCGCGTTCACTTCCGCCATCGCGGTGAGCACCACCTGCTTCAGACGCTGCGGCGTCACCGTACCGTCAACGCGCATGACACTGCGAAACGTCGCCAGATCGATGTCCGGCCAGAATGAGTTGTTGGGGATAATTTCCGGCGTTCCCGTCGCCTTTTCCGGCGCTACAAACTGCATGCCTTATTTCTCCTGAATAGGTGGGCGGTGGACGGGGTTTTGATGCGGCGCTGCCTGTCGCCACCCCGTGCCGCCCCGCGCGTGGGCACGTCCGGTTATCAGCTGGCGTTGCGGATTTTCCGCTCCAGCTGCTCAATGTCTTTTTTCACCCCGCAGCGCTCGTCGAGCTGCATGGCCTGCTGCAGATGGTTCAGCGCGGAAACCGGCTGGCTTTCGCGCAGCACCCAGCCGAGCGACTTGTGCAGGCGGGCGCGCGACTGATCGGGCATATCCAGATCGCCGATCACGTCGAGCGTCTGCATCAGCAGGCCGGGGTCAAAAACGGTTTTTGCCATGAGGGCGTTTTTGGCGGCGTCGGCCATCTCCTCGGCCAGCAGCGTCTGCACGTTGCGGTTAAAGCCCTGCGGCATCGACCAGCCGTGGCGGATAGCGTGGCGGCCAATGGTGAGCGCCCCGGCATAATCACCGGCATCAACGCGCCAGAGCATTACGTACATCAGCACGTCGTCCTGCTGCGCGCCGTCGGCAGCCAGCACGCCGTCCACCCACGGCACGTATTTCGGCAGGACTTCCACCTTGATTTCGGCCTTCTTCACGGTGGACTGAATGCCCTTGAGGCGGCGGCGATCTTCGCCGAGCTGCATTAGCATCAGCTCATAGCCGCTGGCATGGCGAACACTGCCGCCCTGACGGGCGGCCTGTTCAGCCTGGACGCGCTGGCGGTGCTGCCGTGCGGGACTCAGGCTCATGGCTTACGCTCCCGCGCCAGCATCTGCGGAGAACTCACCAATGGTGATGTTTTCAACCAGCGCGGCGCAGCGGTAATCCTCAACCACGTAGGCCTCATTGACCGATTCGAAGTTTTCGATGCGGTCACGTTTAGGGTTATCGATCACCGAGCGGCGGCGGGTTTCTTCCTGCCAGTAAATTGACAGGTTATCCAGGCGGGTAATCAGTACGGCGTTGGCCGGGAAGTACGGCGCCCGCACCGCTTGCAGGCCGCCCATGCGTTTCTGGCTGATAATGATATCGGCGGCCAGCTTCTCAGAGTTGGCCTGTTGGTTGTTCACCAGTGGGAAATACTTATCGGAAAGCAACTCGCGGCCGCAGATCACCACCAGTTCGTCGTCGTCCTGGAAAATGGGATCAATCAACTCGTTAACCGCATCCATCACCAGCGCATCAAGGTTGGCATACACGCCACCTTTGCCTACTTTAACCGGCTCAGAAGTGGTTTCGCCGTTGGCGGTTTTGCTGCCCAGTACGTTGTCCGGCGCATCCTCGCGCAGCTTTTGCAGCCAGCCCTTATTAACATCCTGTAGCAGCGGATTTTCGACGCGGTTAGATGTTTTGGCGCGGACCAGGCCATTAAAGCCGATTGTGATTCGGTCAAGCGCCTGACGCTGCACGATGGCGTTACGGATACGGGTCTGGAAGTCCTGGAACTTCGCCCACATGTCCAGCTTCGCGTAGGTGATCGCCGTATCGAAGTTGGTCTGCTCGCACTTGTACTCAATGCCGATCATCTGCATCGGGTCTGTTGGCTCACGCTCTTTAGCGGTGGTGTCGGTGGTGCCCGCAATCGAGCTGCCAACGCCAAGCCCCAGCAATTGGCCGGACTGCTCATCCACACCAACAACGTTAACTAGCGTTAAAAATGCCGCCGACTGCTGAATGGTATCTTCAAGCGTCTGCGCCACGGTTGGTTCTACGCTGAACTTGCTCGCCAGCGCCTCAACCGGCACGCCGTTCAGGGTTGCCAACTGCATCAGGTAGGCGTTAAAGGCAAAACGGGTTTTAGTTTTCATATTGGTTACTGCTCCTTTAGCAGTTGGTGAGGTGTGCAGCTGGCGCGCCGCTGCCCGGTGCGCGCTGGCGGTAATCGGCACGGCTATCTTCGCGGCCCAGCTGCTGCTTCAGTTCGGTGAAATCGTTCACCTGCGTTTCCAGCAGGGATTCCAGCTGGCTCAGGCGATCCGCCTGCTCGCCCAGCGCCTTATCGGTGCGGGTGCTGAATTCCTGCTGCTCGGTAGCAACCAACTCCACCGCCTGATGCACGTCAGAAAAGCGGGCATCGTCGGACAGCTGCTTTTTGCTGAACAGCGCGGTGATGCGGGCAAACAGGGCGGGCTTGTCTTCCACCTCTTCCAGCTCGATCACGGTTTCGGTGGCGGCGGTAAACAGGTTTTCCGGGTGCTGCTTGCGGTTCGCCAGCGGGTTCAGCTCGGCTTTCGCGCTGAAGGCCAGCATTTCGGTGCCGAGGCTTGCCGGGTCGTCGGTGGCAGCCAGGCCAACCAGATAGGCTTTGCCGGTGTCGGCAAATTTGGTGCTGACTTCCATGGAGGTGAAAAGCTTTTGGCCCTGTTTTACCAGCGCCACGAGGGAATCCGTCGGCAGGATGTCGGCATACAGCGCCAGCTTTCCGGCCAGCGGGCCGTCGGTGATCTCTTCAGTTCCCAGCGCGCTTACCGTGCCGTAACGGTTAAAGGTGCTGTCCGGCGAGTACGATTTGATGTGCTCTAGATTGATGGTCGCGGTGTAAACCGCCGGGTTGTAGGCGGCGGCCATCTGCTCCAGCCATTCGCGGGAAATTTCGCGTCCGTCCGTAGTGGCACCTTCCACCCCGATACGAAAACGCTTTGCTTTAACTGCCATAGGTCAGGCTCCGTTGGGTAAATCGCTTAGAAGCCTTATGTTTGCGGTTCAGAGGGGGTCGAAACAACGCGGGCACATTGTGCGGGCAGCCACACAACGGCAGACGGCAGAAAAGGGTTCGGCGGGGCCGTATTTTGGGGCCATGACAACGACACTCGCCCCCGAAGACCTCGATCCCCGCAGGCAGGCCATGCTGCTGTACTTTCAGGGATACCGTATCGCCCGCATTGCTGAAATGCTGGGAGAGAAACCCGCAACCGTTCACAGCTGGAAAAAGCGCGACAAGTGGGGCAACTACGGCCCGCTTGACCAGATGCAGCTGACCACCGCCGCGCGCTACTGCCAGCTGATCATGAAGGAGACAAAAGAAGGGAGAGACTTCAAGGAGATTGACCTGCTGGCGCGTCAGTCCGAGCGCCATGCCCGTATCGGCAAGTTCAGCAACGGTGGCAACGAGGCGGATCTCAATCCGAACGTAGCGAACCGCAACAGCGGGCCGCGTAAGCCGCCTGAAAAGAACGTGTTTACCGACGAACAGGTGGAGAAATTACAGGAGATTTTCCACGGCTCGATGTTCGGCTACCAGCGCCAGTGGTGGGACGCGGGCAACAAGCACCGCATCCGCAACGTGCTGAAGTCGCGCCAGATTGGCGCCACCTATTACTTCGCCCGCGAGGCGCTGCTGGATGCGCTGACCACCGGGCGCAACCAGATTTTCCTGTCAGCCAGCAAGGCGCAGGCGCACGTTTTTAAGCAGTACATCATTGAGTTCGCAAAAGAGGTGGACGTAGAGCTGAAAGGCGACCCGATGACGCTCGGCAACGGCGCGTGCCTGTACTTTCTCGGCACCAACGCCCGCACCGCGCAGAGCTACCACGGCAACCTGTACCTGGATGAATATTTCTGGATCCCGAAATTTCAGGAGCTGCGTAAGGTGGCGTCCGGCATGGCGCTGCACAAGAAGTGGCGCCAGACCTATTTTTCCACCCCGTCCAGCCTCACGCATAGCGCCTATCCGTTCTGGTCCGGCGGCCTATTCAACCGTGGCCGCGCCAAAGCGGACCGCGTAGACATCGACCTGTCGCACATGAACCTGTCGCCGGGCCGCTTCTGCGATGACGGCCAGTTCCGCCAGATTGTTACCGTTGAGGACGCCGTGCGCGGCGGTTGTAACCTCTTTGACCTCGACCAGCTGCGACTCGAATACAGCCCGCCGGAGTATCAGAACCTGCTGATGTGCGAATTCGTAGACGACCTAGCGTCCGTGTTCCCGCTTCAGCTGCTGCAGAAGTGCATGGTGGACAGCTGGGAAATCTGGAGCGACTTCGAAGCACTGGCGCTGCGTCCGTTCGGCTGGCGTGAAGTGTGGATCGGTTACGACCCGGCGAAAGGCACGCAGAACGGTGACAGCGCCGGGTGCGTGGTGATCGCGCCACCTGCCGTGCCGGGCGGTAAGTTCCGCATTCTGGAGCGCCACCAGTGGCGCGGCATGGACTTCCGCGCGCAGGCCGAGTCCATTAAAAAACTAACGCAGCAGTACAACGTGACCTATATCGGCATCGACTCCACCGGCGTCGGCCTCGGCGTATACGAGAACGTGAAGATGTTTTATCCGGCGGTGAAGGAGTTTGTTTACAACCCGAACGTGAAAAACGCCCTGGTGCTGAAGGCGTTCGACATCATCAGCAGCGGGCGCCTGGAGTTCGACGCCGGACATCTCGACATCGCGCAGTCATTCATGGCAATCCGCCGCGCCACCACGGCCAGCGGTAACCGCCCGACCTACGAAGCCAGCCGCAGCGAAGAGGCAAGCCACGCCGATCTGGCGTGGGCGACCATGCATGCGCTGGCAAACGAACCGCTACAGGGCGAAGCCGCCCACACCGGCAACATTATGGAGATTTTTTAAAATGAGCAAACACAGGAACCGTACGCGCACGCAGCCCGTGCAGCAGCAACAGATGACCGGCGGCCCGGCGGCGGAAGCATTCACCTTTGGCGACCCGGTGCCGGTGCTGGACCGCCGCGAGCTGCTGGACTACGTGGAATGCGTGGTCATGGATAAGTGGTATGAACCGCCGGTGAGCTTTGACGGGCTGGCCCGCACGTTCCGCGCCGCCGTGCATCACAGCTCGCCGATCAACGTGAAGCGCAACATCCTGACCAGCACCTTCATTCCCCACCCGCTGCTGAGTCAGCAGGCGTTCAGCCGCTTCGTGCAGGACTATCTGGTGTTCGGCAACGCCTATCTGGAGAAGCGCACCAACAGGCTCGGCGGCGTTTTGGCGCTTGAGCCGGCACTGGCAAAATTTACGCGACGTGGCACCGATTTAGACACCTACTGGTTCGTGCAGTACGGCATGAACACGCAGCCCTATGAGTTCACCAAAGGCAGCGTATTTCACCTAATGGAGCCGGATTTAAATCAGGAGGTTTACGGCCTGCCAGAATACCTTTCGGCGATCCCGTCCACCCTGCTAAACGAGTCGGCAACGCTGTTCCGTCGCAAATACTACCTGAACGGCAGCCACGCCGGTTTCATCATGTACATGACCGACGCGGCACAGAATCAGGAAGACGTGAACAACATCCGCCAGGCAATGAAAAGCGCCAAGGGGCCGGGTAACTTCCGCAACCTGTTTATGTACTCACCGAACGGGAAGAAAGATGGGATCCAGATTATCCCGCTGTCAGAGGTGGCGGCTAAGGATGAGTTTCTCAACATTAAGAACGTGAGCCGTGACGACATGATGGCCGCGCACCGCGTGCCACCGCAGATGATGGGGATTATGCCGAATAATGTTGGGGGGTTTGGGGATGTGGAGAAGGCGAGCCGGGTATTTGTAAGAAATGAACTAACTCCCCTTCAAAAACGTTTACAAGAACTAAATATGTGGATGGATGATGAAGTCATAAAATTCAGTGAATATAATCTTATCACTTAAAAAGCAGAGCCGAAATGCGGCTCTGCTTTTATTTAAAGTGGGATTCCCTTTCTGCTTGGATTAGAAAGCCACTCTTTTATAGCTCCTATAAAATCCCATACATCATCATCAGTAGGTGACACATATGAGGCTTCAGAAGGATCATCCCCCATCCGTTCAAAAATATTAGTCAACCAAGAACCTTTATTTCGACAAATATCCAATTTAGTTAGCCATGATTCTATCTCACCACACGGAACTATAAAAACACCATAATCAGAAAGAGAGTTGAAAAAGTCGCCACAGGCTTCTTTTTGTTCTTTTGAAAGAATATTTATGCCACCTTGAGTTTTCATATTTAGCCCAGTTTCATTGAAAGCTTTAAGAAGAGCGGCCCTTTGATTATTCATTGGTTCGTGTCTGATTACTGGAATATATGCCCCATCCATTGGTTTTTTCCAAACTGCACCACCTTCTTTTAAAACATCTATATCAACAATCCCAACACTTGGTATTCCCAACTCCCGTAAGGGTTTAATTATATCCCACACAGTTTGCTTATTTTGTGCATTCAAAAATAAACACCCTTCAATACCCCTTGGATCTCCAGCAGCTAAAAGTCTTTCATTTATTTCCTGATAAAAAGCCCTATCTGCATCAGCTTCGGTAACGATAACAAAATTATAAAAAAGTGCGTTTAAAACTCCTATCGACCTCAATAAAGGATTTCTCATGAGAGGAGTTAACTGCTCTTTAGTAAGTAGTCGAGATGTTCCCTGTGTTCCATCATAGGTTAGTCTGACAATATTCATTGGAACTTTACTTTGAACGCACCCCATCAAAAAGTTTGCACTATGCGTTGAAATAAACACGTTTTTATTGCTATGAGCACATACCCTTGATATTTCTTTACCTAACTTTGAACATAAAGATGGATGTAGAAAAGCTTCTGGCTCGTCAATTAGAGTTACTTTGGGAGATCCAGCAATAAGAGAAATCATCATTCCAGTAAAAGCATTTACACCATCACTGAATTCAGAAATCAAACGCGCTTTAGAATGGAAATCAACCGATTCTTCATCCCAACCCCGTTCTACCTTATCATTTTCGGGAGGTTCTTGTGAAAGTCTAATTCTTAACATACCAATATTTGTAGGATCGATTACAAAATACTTATCAAAAGCACTATAAATTATATTTCTAAGCTCAGCTCTGAGGTCATCATTTTTAAATAAATACATAAGATTATTAGATGGCGCACTCTGAAGGTCTCCTGCACCTTGATCGCTAGTTAAAGATAATCGGCTCCGCCCATCAAGTCTCAACGTAAACATTGCATAATACTGATTCAAATAGTTTTTATTATTCGCATTAGGATTTTCGAATTCACTCAGTATATTACTTAAAGGAATATTTAGCCTTGATAGCCCTCCATTCTGTATGTTTAGTCTAGAAATTATTATATGCCCATCATAAACCCTCTCGTCGGCTTGGGGCTTAATCTCCAATTCCTTTAATTCACGAATGGCCACATCACGTGGAGTTTTCTTTATGAAAACCTGATTAATAACATGCCCCTTGGTGAAATGATGAGCTTTTAGCTGAGTTTCAATTTCAATTAGCGCACGAGATTTTCCGCTATTATTAGGTCCTACAAAGATTGTAAGCGGCGTTAAATCGACAGATAAAGGAACACTTGAGGCTGGATTACTACCAGCATTAAATAAAAGTCTTTCTAACATGCAATCATCCTTATTAATTATCGTAAAACTAATTAAAATTAAACCTCAAAAAATTTATTTGAAAAATTCTTTTAGTATCATCCCTTGATTTTTCCATTGATAGTTAATTTATATGTCAAATCTTAAATTACGTCTACATACTTACTTGCAGCGCGCGCTCGTACCCCCGCCACGCCTGCCCGCTTTACGATGCGGTTTTCATGCACCTGCATGACATAAACGAAAGCCCGCCAGTACTGGCGGGCCGAGGGTAAAGCGATCCTTTTCGGATCATGCGAATTCATGCGGCATAGTCATGCACTCATCACTCCAGTTTGAAGTCGTCCACAGAAGCGGGTTTATGGGCGCCAAATCCTTCTGCCTCATCCATAAAATCCATGCCCTGCCGCAAAGAAACCGGATACGGAATCTCAAGCATGAAAACGAAGTCGTAGGTTTTACCTAGCCAGTAACCCCCGCCGCATTCTTTCGGCCGTTGGAAAAACACCCATTCACCTGGCTTGTAGTAAGTGAGTACCTCACCTCGGTAAACGATCTGAAATTTTTCGGGATTTTTAGCCATGGCTTAATGCCTCGCAACTCTCGTTATGTTCGGACTCACATTCCGTAAGCATCCCGGCGTGATATGTAGCTTCCATCCGATCACATCTTGCTACGCGTGACATCTGAAAAAACTAATCTGAAGCGTGCATCATGCGCGAATATTCGTGGCTTCTGACTTTCCTCATCAGCTCATCGGTCAGTTCAGAGACCCACTGAATGGCAAGCTGCTTCTCGTCATCCGTGCAATCACTAGCAGCAACAAGTTTCATAAATAAATCAATACGCTGGAGCTTCATCGACTCCAAAAAATAATCCTGCATATTCCCTCCGCACAATGAACAACTGGTTATACGTACAGTATATTATGAGTTTCGAAATGTGAAATGTTTTTTTACCTTCCGTGAGAAATCCTCTGGATTAATCAGATGGTTATCTTTTGTTCCTGGAGTCTGCCGTTTCGGTAAAAAAGCCGCATACGCGCGCCGGAATTTATGCTGCACCCTCGGGAAAGGAGGCTAATTTCCTCTTCATGCCCCTCAAAACCACGGGCTTTTAGTTCCAGCTCTAACCGTCGGCGCTCCGGCCCCGTACAGTTATTGACAGAACTCCAAGGGGCGGCGATGCCGCCAGAAGGCCCAGCCTCCGCTGACGCGTCGGCTAATTTGGCAACGGCTTCCCACTTCACCAGACGCGTGAATACTTCAGAATCTTGATAGTGAGGCGAGTAGATGCCTTGAACGCGCTGCACGTCCTCCGCGTATTCGTTGCCCATTTCGGTAATCTCGTAGCAAAGGCGGATCACCAAGTCATCACGCGCGACCAGCGGGCCACCCTGCGCCATGGTGTAAGACGCCCAGCAGCTGGCAACGGAAGCAGACGCCAGCACAGCGTCCATCTTCTCGTTCGGTAGGCGGGTATCGCCGAGACGGCGCAACTCGCGCCAAACAGTGACCGGCGCGCCGCCAATCTGCTGAAACTGGCGTATGCGCCAGCGAGACGCCCACGCGCAAACGGCTTTAGCCATATCACGCATGTTTGAGCCGGTTTCATCATCCTTTTCGCCGTCCATTGCGAAGCCATCGATATTTTTGGAGATGTATTTGGCGATGTAACCCGTAGCGCTGCCTTTGGTGGGATCGATAGGCTCAGCGTGAAAACGCGCTTTACGCGCCTGCGGCGTGGTCAGTTCGTCGGCGTCTTCTTTGCTGGCGTGCTCACGCAAGATCTGCTGCACACGCTCGCGATGTTCAGGCAGCATAAACAGCAGCATGTGCCAGTGTGGCGTGCCGTCGTGATGCGGCTCCACGACGCGAAAACCGAAAACATGGATTTCTTCGCGTGACAGTGCGGCGCGGATGCGCGCCCAAACTCGGCAGAGATAGCGCTGCGTATCGCGCGGGCTTGAGCCATTCCATTTGGTAATGAAACCGCCCTGGCTATAAACGGAGTGATAACGCGACGGCGCGGTGATCGTATAAAAGTCCCCTACGCAGCCGGTTTCGTTGGCGATGTCTTCAAAGCCACGCATTCTGGTCATCAGCTCGCGGCGGCGCATGGCCGGGTTCGCGGTGCTGCGGTTGACCATTTCATCCATCGCGACACGATCACCGGTTTCTTTGTTCATCAGGTCGTATCTTTTGAAGAACTCGCGATTGCGTTTCTTCTGCTCGACCCATTCGGCCAGCGTGCCGCGTGAAACGTAAGGTGAAGCAGATTTTTGCACCTGCCCAACAGCGATTGCCATGTGCTCGCGCTGGAGATCCCGCATCTGCTTAAGACGGCCACGCCACCATTCAGGCGCCATCATGCGTAACAAACCGGATTGCGCCTTGCGCAGACTCAGCTCACCTTTGCAGGCTTTAAACTCCGCCCAATATGGCGGCTGTGTGCCGGTCAATGCGGCCAGCTCAGCAACGTAGCGATAGGCAATGCAGGTTATGGTTTGCTCATCCGCTTCCTGCGGCATTGAGGTTTTATCGACAAACTCAGCCAGGCTGAGCGAAAGATAGGATGCAACTTTATAAGCCAGATCGCGCACGTCCTGCCGGTCAAGCGTGGGCAGACGATCAAGCTGCTTTATGAACGGCAGTTCATGTTGAGCGGCTTCATCAAGACGATAGCGACGGCGAACCAGCTGCAGGCGTGGCAATACGTTCTGACCGATAGTCTGGCGCAGAAACGCATTGGCCCGACGGCGGCCATTATTTGCTGAGAGGATTTTGCTGTAGCGATCGGCAAAGTAACCGGCCAGATAATCCGGCATATTTTGCAGATATTGGCTGCGCCAGTTGTGGTCCTCTGGATTCACATTCCAGAGACGGCGCTCAGAAAGGGACATATCCGCCGGAGCGGACATGCCAAAGACTTCACGCCGCTGCTGATTTACGGCGTGATATTCACCAGTAAGGAGATCAGGAAGGCTTTCAGACATGAGCGGCCTGAAGTTCAGCCAACTCTTGCACTGCAGCCTCGACCAACTCAGCAATGCGGCGAGTTTCCGCCATAAAGGCCGCAGTTGTTTTCACCTGGCCGTGCAAAACATGGCGACCAATGACATCAGCAGCCAAATCGCGCATGAGGAGCACTGCCGACTCATATACGGCCATGGTTTGCGGCACGCGTTGGCGAACGCCATCAATCTCAAGCCAGCTGAATTTCTCCAGCACCAACTGTTGCGGCTTGCCCGGCTCACTGGATCTCAGCGCACGCACTGCATAGCGATCATCAACCTGGACTCTCAAAGCGCGGCCCCTTTGTAATGCACGCTTTTCAGTTCGCTAATCTCTTTGCAGGTAACGCATAGCTCGACACCCGGCAATGCTCGGCGACGCCCTTCTGGAATAGCTGCATCGCATGACAGGCAGAAAAACTCGCTCGCTCCTGCAGGACGGTGAATAGCGGTTGCCAAGTTGCGCGCCAGTTCTTCCTGGACGCGCTGCTGAACCAGATCCATTGAGTCGGCCATTAGTGCAGCTCCCGTGATTGGTTCTCGAAGCGTGCGGATTCTTTATCCAGCAGTTCGATAATTTCAGCGGCTGACATTTCTTTGTTTCTTGCGTGAATAGCTAATGCTGCCAGGCGAACGGATACAGCCAGCGCATCATCTAATCGCTGCTCACTTTTGGCCTTACTCAGCATCGCGTTTAGCACTTCTGCATCGGCTTCAAAATTTCGGGTTTCAATATTTCGCATTTAACTTTCTCCAGAATTTGGGCAAAAAAATGCCCGGCGGGTTTACGCCATTTATTTTTTGGTTTAATTAATTTGGAAGCGTTAGCTTCTTAGGAAATAAACTCACGACTGCGCGAAAGTGATTCATTGCACCTATCAGCGCGGTAATTTCGTCACTCGTCAATTCACTGTATTCAACGTTGTGACGTTCTTTATTGATGTTTGCCAGAAAGAAAATGGCACTCATCGCCCGGTTATTTTGTTCGTACTGTGGATCACGAGTATTACGCATTTCACTGATGAACCGCTTTAACTCATTACCGCAATCGCCGTACATCATGGTGCGAAGTGCGGCAATATGATTAAGCGCGCTAACTCGCTGCCCGGCGCTCATTTGAACAGTGATGCTTTCAGCTTTGTAAGCCATGTCGCTTTTTTCCTGTTGCCAGTTAAACCTGCCAGCAATTCGGCTTGAGAGTTTGCCGGGTGCCAGCGCCTGCCATTTTCAGCTGCAATCCAGCCATGACCGAATGCGTGTGAAGGGCTTTGCCGTTTTAGAAGCGGCGCCACTGAAAACGCCATGACTATACAACCCCTATCGATGCGCCGATCCCGCTTAACACATCGGCAGTGCCAGCCATTGCAGGATTTGAATGCACGCGCGTTTGAACGGCTATCGCAGCTAACGTCAGGCAACGAATGCCGGCATTAACGTTCTGCACAAATCCACGCCTACAGGCCGAGGTAAATTTCTTCTGACTCACAACGCCAGCAGCCAACTGCCCGACTTCGGCGGTAGCTTTGAGGACATAAGCCGGTAAGTTCTCCTGAGCGATTTCGTTTACCGGCACGCATGGCAGGCATTGCAGTTGAGCCAATGCGCCATCAACCAGCGTTGAGTCTTCCGTTAGGTCGGTCAGGATTAGCATTTCACGAACGGTAAGCTGATGAACCTGATCCGGGTTTAGCTTGTTTCGGATGGTTTGCGGATTAAGCCCCGCCTTTTTAGCCAGCTGGATGATGTTGTGCTTTGCGGAAAACGCGCGGCACGCTTCATCAAAATGGCTTTGTGTGGAGACACTGAAATCAAACATGCTTAATACCTCACGTTATCCCAATATGGATGCATCAAGCCTGCATTGTGATTTCGCAGCCAGCAGCGGCTTCGATAGTGAGAGCAACCATGTTGATTTCGATAAGTCCGTTTAAGCCCTCTTTCTTCCTGATGGGCAAACGGTTCTCGCGATACATCTGGCGAACTGTACCTTCCTTGTAACCAGTGCGACGGCAGAACTCTTCGACAGTAATGTACGGTTCCGAAATCACCAGATTGATTGATGGGCGCATTGAAAGTTTACGGGTCATGATGCAGTATTCCTCGGTTTAGGTATTAGATCTCACTATTAAACGCTATTCATCTCATCACAGACCGAAGAATAGGATCACAAATCGGATATGTCAACGAAAGAAAACACAAATCGCCATGATGCAAAAGTGGTTCGTGAAGCGGTAGAGAGTAACCGGGGCGGTAAAGACGCGATTCTTCGTTTAGTTGAAGCGTACGGATTCAGCAGCCGTCAGGCGTTATGCACCCATTTGGGCGTTTCGCAAAGCACGTTAGCCAACCGTTCAGCCCGCGATACCTTCCCAGCTGACTGGGTGATCATCTGCCACGTAGAAACGGGAGCATCACTTACCTGGCTTACTACAGGTAAAGGTGCACGCTTTATGGAAGTGGAGGAATCCCGTGTTGTGATTGCGACACATAAAAAAATCTCAAATGGGATTTTAGAAGCCATGGATGATTTCATTCTGGATAAAGCATCACTACCCGAAGGCTTGAATGCCCCGTTTGTGATCAACGCAGATAGAAGCACTTATTTGGTTGATACCTATGAAGGCGAGATCGTCGATGGGCTGTGGCTTATCGAGATTGATAAGTTAGTCAGCATCCGAGAGCTGGTACGTTTTCCTGGTGGAAGAATACGTGTCGAGAATGGGAAATCGTCATTTGAATGCCAATCAAGTGACATCGTAGTTTTAGGCAAAGTGATCACCCGCACCGAATACCTTTAAGGCATGGAATGGCGATAAACAAATTACCCAACGGGAAATGGCAGGCACAGGTTTTCCCAAACGGCCGTGACGGCAAAAGGATTCGCCGCCAGTTTGCGACGAAGGGCGAAGCGCAATCCTATGAGAAGTTCGTAAAAGAACAGGCTCAAGATAAGCCCTGGCTGGGAGAGAAAGCAGATAAGCGGCGGGTAATTGAGCTGGTTGAATTGTGGTTCAACACGCATGGTATTACGCTGGCGGATGGTGAAAAGCGGCGAACCACAATGGCGTTCGCCTGCGAGGCGATGGGAAACCCACTCGCAACCGAGTTTAACGCAAAAATTTTTGCGTCTTATCGCGAGCAGCGGTTAAGCGGGAAGATCACGCGCTCCACTCGAGTGAAGACTGTTACGCCTCGCACGGTCAATTTAGAGCTGGCGTATTTTAGGGCGATGTTTAACGAGCTACACCGGTTAGATGAATGGACCGCACCGAACCCGTTAGAGAACGTTCGCGAGTTTAAAATCAGTGAATCTGAGATGGCGTATCTCACCATTGAGGAAATCAGAATCCTCCTCGCCGAATGTGAAAACAGCCGATCTAAAGATCTGACAACCATTGTGAAAATCTGCCTGGCAACTGGCGCACGATGGAGTGAGGCCGAAGGCTTGAAGGGGAACCAAATCCGCGCCGGTCAGATCATCTACGTGAAAACTAAAGGCAAGAAAAACCGAGCGGTGCCGATAACTGAGAAATTACAGGCTGATCTGCCATCCAGCAGGAAAGCACAGGTGCTCTTCAAACCTTGTTACTCCGCCTTTAGGAAGGCCATGCAACGCGCTGGTATTGAGACACCTGCTGGGCAACTTACGCATGTGTTACGTCATACCTTTGCATCCCATTTCATGATGAACGGCGGCAATATTCTTGTGCTTCAAAGAATATTGGGGCATACAGATATAAAGGTAACGATGCGGTATGCGCATTTTGCACCGGATCACTTGTCTGAAGCTATGTTACTAAATCCCTTAAATCGAATGGAGTCGTAATGGCGCAAAACGTACGCTACCAAATATTTGTTAGTTCAACATACACCGATCTTTTCCCTATTCGTAGGCAGGTTACTGAACACATTCTTAGCATGAACCATATTCCTGCTGGAATGGAAATGTTTAGTGCCAGTGGCCGGAAGCAATGGGCGACAATACAAAAAGCTATCGACAATAGTGATTACTACATCCTCATAATTGGCGAGCGATATGGAAGCATATCCCCTGAGGATGGCATCAGCTATACCGAGAAAGAATTTAATTATGCGGTATCAAAAAATATACCGACATTGTGTTTCCTACCCGGCGAAAATTTTTCCACAAAACGTGAGCATCGTGATATTGAACCAGAGTTAGTTGAAAAGCTCGAAGCATTTAAAGGTAGAGTCAAGGAGCAACTATGTGATTTTTGGGACGATGGGGCGGAGCTAATAAATAAGGTTTCCGCAGCACTTTATAAAGTTTTCACAGAGGAACCAGGAACAGGTTGGATACGCGGGAATGCAACAGATCCCGAAGCACTAACAAAACTCATTCACGTAATGGAAGAGAATAACCGCCTGACTAAACGCATTCAACAATTAGAAGAGATGAACCAAGTAGATCTGCCAGTATTATCTTTATTAGTAAATGACCATGACGTCGAATCAGGCCCAATGATCTATAGTTTACCTGAACCTGAAGAAATTGAAACTTTCATCCCGGACCTGCATCAAGATAATATTCCAACTCATTTATTGGAATTGATTACTCAAGCATCTTTAGAAGAGTACAACTCTTCCAAACCCAGCCAGGAGAGAGTTGACCAGCATAATGAGGCTATGAGATTTTACCAAGCAGCTAAAACAGGTAAACTAACATTTAAATTAAAAAATGTAGGACCTGTGAAAGCGAACAATGTTTCAATCAGAATTTTCCTTTCAGAAGGGATACACTTTGCAGATAAAAAAGAAATAGATGAAATAGATACTCCTTACTTACACTTTCCATTAGACATAGTTACTGAAGCTGAGGAAAAATATCAAGATCAGTTTAAAGATAAAAAAACCGACCTCTTTGGTAGTTCATCTTTCCTCAGAAGAAATATACCTAACAATATTTATAGAAATATACTTTCCCACAACCAAAATTATCACATCACGATCAAGGATGACGGTTCAATTTACGGGGATAGGAAAAGCGTTCGACAGGATACCATTGAGCTATTAACTTCAGAAGCATATTTACTGCCTGAAAAACGTGGTCGTTTTTTAATGTCGATACAAATACTTTGCGATGAATACAGAGAATGGCAGGCTTCATCACTTGAAATAATCATTGACTAACAAGGTTAAAAAAATAAATCACCTTAATTTTCCTTGATGATGATTTAAAATTAACTGAGGCGACTTAATCAATCCTCAGTTAATAAAAAAATCATTACGGCTTAACCTGATAGCTTTGCCATTCAGGAGCGTGCATTAGTACTGCACTTCGATTTTGTTTATGCCATATTGGCTGGGAATTACCCATATAGAAAAAATGAGATGTAGCATCATTAAATGGTTTTTCACTAAATTTTCCACTCTTCGTGTAAACGACAATGTAGTCTCCTGCTCGCACCGGTTTGTCTGGGAACCAAAATGTTTCATACACTCCAGTGTTGACCACTTCACCCTCAAATCCTGTTTGTAGTAATACGAACTGACCGATGTCACATGCGCTCTCAACTCGTATAACTAGCCTTTCTTTTTCTAAGTTACCAGGTTCACGTATGGCGGTGATATTAACTTTCATGGCTTAACCACCTTAGCAACCACTCCTGCTATAGCAAGAACGCCTCCAAAAATTAATGCCAGTATTGAAACTGTTGGTTGAGCTCCCCAGTTTGAGGCTGCGTATCCAAGTGCAGAGCCAGATAATAAAAAACAAGTTACGTGCATTATTTCAAGCGATACTTTTGCTTTGAACCTTTCCTCCAACACACCAACGCGTTTGTCGCAACTATGAAATTTTTCTCTAACCAAACGAAGATTATCACACTCACTGTCTAATCTTTCTAACTCATCCAGTAACATACGCTGTACTGACGCAGAAGTTAGCTCATCATCCGTTAGTTCTCTACGAAGGTTTGAGAATGATCTTCTCCCAGAGTTTCCTTTCGGTGTATTTGTCGCGGGTAATGCCGCTACGTTTTCAGAAGGCTCTACATCTGGTTGTTGCACATTTTCCTTTGCCACGCTTTTTCTCCCAGTTGTAAATTTTGAGAAGCACAATTTCGCTACGTTTCTTGCCGCTAATGTGTGTTGCCCAATAGGATTATGATGCTGGATAGAATAGCCCTAACCATAAATGAATCAAGTAGCATAAACTTTTAGAATAAGGTTGCCGTAACATTAATTCATTGAGCTCCCTTTAGCCGTATATGGCTTATGACAAATGGCAGCAAAGTGGCAGCAGAGCGCAACGCTATGCGCCACTTTTCATCGCTATTCGGCCTAAAGAAAATATAAAAATCAGTAAGTTGCTGATTTCACTCGTTTCAAAATGGGACTCATAATCGCTTGGTCGCTGGTTCAAACCCAGCAGGGGCCACCAAATTTAGCGATGAAAATCATGCAGTTAAGCCACCTTTTGAGGTGGCTTTTTTGTTTGTCATTCATAGTGGCGATCAAATGGCGATACGTTTTCTAAAGCACATCTAAATATCAATCACGCTCCAACTCATTCACCTGCCACCGCACCGAACTTACGCCCTTCTCCAGACTGATGCGGCTCACCAGGCTTTCCAGCTGATCGGTTAACGTGGGATTGCCAATCACCTCAGCATTCACCTCCATGCGATGCGGCGGATCCAAATCCTCACTGTGCAGTGATTGCAGGCGCAATCCGCTGCCGCCCAGCGTGTGCAGCATTAGGCTGCGAACCTGAACCTCATCCTGCGCGAGGCAGATGATTTGTACTTTGTAGTGTTGCATCGCTTCGGCTGCTGAGACGATGGTTTGGCGGTTGATACCCAAGGCCAGTTCACGCAGCAGTATATTCGCGCACAGGATCACCATGCAGCCGAGGGCCGCCTCCAGCAGCAATCCCATGCTGCACAGCACGCCAATGGCGGCGGTGCACCACAAGGTGGCGGCGGTATTCAATCCGCGGATGTTCAAGCCATCGCGCATGATGACTCCGCCGCCGAGGAAACCGATACCGGAAACCACATAAGCCGCAACGCGTGACGCATCCGTAGCGATGCCGGGCACGCTTTGTGTCATCAGAACGAAGAGACAAGCGCCAGTGCTCACCAGCGCATTGGTGCGTAATCCAGTCATGCGTTGACGTAGTTGGCGCTCACTGCCGATCAGCGCGCCCAAAACCAGCGCGACGGTGACGCGCAGTAAAAAGATTTTCCAATCCATGATAGACCTCAATCCGCAGCTTTCTATTTGCGGAACAACAGGTTAATAAATGGATTACAGACAGTGCAAATACCGCTGGGAACCAGCCGCATTGTGCTTATGAAAAGGGGTGATTCTGGAAGGAAATTCACCGTCTTAACGCGCAGTTAAGACAGCGTGAAGGCTATCTTACCGCGAGGTCCTGCTGTAATCGTTTGGGACTTGTGTCCAATGCCGTTCTCCTCTTGGGTAAAAATCCGCCGCGATTCTAAAGTGACTTACGCAGCGTTGCCAACTCAAATAGCCCGTTCGTTTACGTTGGGTTAAAACAAAAAACCCGCCGAAGCGGGTGTATGGAATTGTTATCGCCCCGTCGTTAGCCAACGACTTAGCGTGCCCGAGTTAGCATATCCGCTGATAATGGCGGCATAGCTATCGAAACGGTTGCTGACTTCACTAACCTGGTTGTTGTACAGATCGCTTTCTGCGCTCAATACATCCAGCAATGAACGGCGGCCTAAGTGATACCACTGATCAAAGAAGTCCTTACGAATCCGATCGGATTCCACAATCAGGTTTTTGTAAAGCACGGCGCGTTCCGCTGTTGAGTGGGCATTCTGGTTGGCAGCACGCACACGATTTTCCAGATCGCGGCGTTGCTCCTGCACCTGCTGACGACTCGCTTCGGCACGTTTAATCGCCGCAATTTCCTGGGCGTTGGTTGAACCGCCGCGGAATAAGCCCCAGCTAACGTTCAGGCCGGTTTGCCATGCCTGTTGTCGTCCGAGCTGATCTTCACGGGTGTTTTTGCTTACCGTCCAGTTGAGCTTTGGCAGGCCAGAAGCTTTGATTGCCTCCGCCTCTTTAAAGGCTGCTCGCTCCTCAGCGCTGGCGCGCAAGATCAGAGGATGGACATCCAAACTCGTCAGTTGGCGGTTTAAATCACCAAAGGAAAGCGCCCACTTATCGCTGGCTGGTAACGTCACGCGGTTGTTGCCCATCAGGCGATTCAGAGTGATTTCAACATCCCGCGCGCGAGACTCGGCATTTTCCAGGTAGCTTTGCGCTTGCAGTAAGCGCCCTTTTGCCTGCGTCAGTTCACTGCGACGTCCAGTATCTGACTGAACAATACCGCTGAGCATTTTGGTCAGCTCCGCCATACGCGCCAAATACTGCTTACTGATGGTGATGACGTGCTGCTGTTTATTCCACTCAATCAAGGCGTTACTTACCTGCATCGCCAAATCTTCTCGCTGTGCCTGCACCGACTGTAAGGCTGACTTAACGCGCTCTTCGCGACTTTCAATGGTGCGACTGGTTTGGCCAAAGTCGATTAGATTAGCCGCTACTGAAACACCTAAAGACGGCATATTCCCCTGGTATTCATAATTTTTAGTTCCACCACCAAACTCTTTGGTTGCCGAAGCGGCGCTTACATCAACTTGTGGCCAGCGCTGACCTTTCGCTTCATCCACGCTGGCTTCAGCCGCATCACCCTGAGCGATATAGGACTTCAGCGCCGGGCTGATTCGCCAGGTGATACGCGCAGCTGAGAGAAACTTTTGCCGTATTTCACTCTCGGCAACTGTTTCATTAACTCCGCCGCTTAACGTAACGGGTGAAGTCGTTTCTGCCGCTGTAGTCGCTGCTGGAGGGCTAACATAACTAAAATCTGCCTTAGCGGTTTCAGCTGGAGCATAGGTTTTCGTTGCTGCCGCCTGCTGCTGACTCACATTTCGCGACGGTTGCATCGGGTTAAACGGCTGTGGTTCAGGGCGACGCTGATCCTCCGTCAGGAAACCTCCGCCCTGAATTTCAGCATGCTGGCTGGTTTTCGCGCTGATCTGTGCAGGACGTTCGGCGGCTTCGCGCTGGTGCGGCGCTTCTGCTATTGGGGCCGGTACGATTGGCGCAACTGACGGCTGAACCCGCGGAGTAATCGCGACCTCCGGTATCTGTCTTTCAACAAACAGCGGCGCTGGCGCAGTGAACGTTAGTTGCGCAACCTTTGCCGCAGGTGTCGTTGGAGCAGATGCAGGCGCCATAGAACCTTGCAAACGTTGCGTTCGCACCGGCGCTGCCGCAGGAGCGACAGGACGCTGGCCGCTCATTTCCGCAAACATCATCAACTCACTGGTGGAATCCGCCATCACGTTAACCGCGGGCGCCATCACAACGGCAATACAAACGGCAAGCAGAGAGAGATGACGCGCCTGTGCATGGCGCATCTTGTTATTATTTTTCATGATTATTAACGCTCGCGGAATGCTTCTTTAGCTTTCAGGACCGGCTTCAGCAGGTAATCGAGAATGGTTTTCTCTCCCGTGCGCACCTCGACGGTAGCGATCATGCCGGGAATGATAGGCAGCTCTTTGTTACCTGCGTGCAGCGTGCTTTTATCCGTCAGGATCAGTACGCGATAGTAGGTATCATCCGGGCGTCCACTGGCGGCTTTTTGATCGTCTTTTAAGGTATCCGGACTGATATACTCCACGTGCCCATCAAGCCCGCCGTAAATGGCAAAGTCATAGGCGGTGATTTTCACCTTGGCCGGTAAGCCTGGACGCAGGAAGGCGACATCCGACGGACGGATTTTTCCCTCCACCAGCAACTGCTCTTCCAGCGGAACGATTTCAAGGATGTGCTCACCCGGCTGAATAACCCCGCCAATGGTGTTAACGCGTACGTTTTTCACCGTGCCGCGCACCGGTGCGACGATCGTGGTGCGATCAACAATATCGGCACGACCAATCAGGTTTTCGCTAACCTGGCTCAGTTCTAATTCCAGGCGTCCCAGCTCAGTGTGGGCATCTGATTGATAGCGGTTACGACGTTCGACGATTTGCGCCTGAATGTCATTTGCCTGACGCTGCATACGCAGTAGTTCGACTTCCGACAAGAGACCTTTGGCCGCTAACGGCTCAGCCAGATGAATCTCGCGCATCGAAAGTGCGTAACTGCGTTGCAATGAGTTGATGCTGTCACTTAGCGCACGTTTGCGCGATTCATAAGCTTTAGTTTCCTGCGCCACAACGGCGGGATCGCTCTGTACCTGCTCATCAAACGCCAGTGGCAATGAATAAGCTTCAGCACGTAAGCGTGCAATGCTGCCCTTCAGACCCACCACTTTACTCAGTACTTCGCGATAGCTGGATTGCGCACGCGTTGGGTCAATTTTCAGTAACACATCACCGCGATCTACAACCGTACCTTCACGCACATTCATCTCTGCCAGAATGCCGCCTTCCAGGCTTTGAATAACCTGTTCACGGCTGCGTGAGATGACCTTGCCATCACCTTTAGTGATCTCTTCCACTCGTGCGTAATTGGCCCAGGTAAGGCCACCAACTAACACCGCGATGATGATCCACATCACTAGCTTGGAACCCGGCGTGGTTTGCGACAGCAGAGAAGCCTGCACGTCATTCATAAATTCGGCATCAGCAGCAGACATACCTTTCTCGCTCTTACGCCATGACATTAACTTGCTCATACTGCGGCCTCCTCTGCTGCTGCTTGCTTCGGCGCTGAATCGTTAGCGGGAGCTGGCGCACGTACCGCCGGTTCAACCGCCTGACGCGGCTGTTTGCGGGCTTTATTTTTTCCTTCTAAAGCGGCAAGCACCTGATCTTTCGGGCCATCCGCCACCACTTTGCCTTCTTCCACCACGATGATGCGATCGACCAATGCCAGAATGGATGGACGATGCGTCACCACAATCAGCGTGTGTCCTTCACTGGCGCGACGTAAATGCGCGAGGAATTGGTTTTCCGTCATGCTATCCATGGCGCTGGTTGGCTCATCCATCAGCAGCACTTTAGGACGGGTGAGCAGCGTTCGCGCCAGAGAAACCAGCTGACGCTGACCGCCAGACAAGCCTTCGCCGCCCTCGCCAACCGTTAAATTGATACCACTTGGATGGCGTGCCGCAACGTGGTCCAAACCGGTCAGATTCAGCACGCGCAGCAGCTCATTGGCGGTGGCGTCCGGGCGCCCAATCATTACGTTTTCGCGCAGCGTGCCGTAGAACAGACGCGCATCCTGACCGACAAAGCCAACAGCCTTGCGCCAGTCCGCCGGATCAATCTGGTTAACATCCAGACCATCGGCCGAAAGCTGACCTTTCACCGGTTGGTAAAGGCGCGCCATCACACGTAATAAGGTGGATTTGCCGCTACCGATGCGGCCAAGAATCGCGACGCGTTCCCCGGCTTTAATGCTCAACGAGATATCTTTAAGGATCTCCGGGTTGGGCTTCATTGGCGGTGCCGGATAGGAGAAGTTGACGTTGGTCAGCGTGATCTCACCACTCAACGGCGGATCGGTGAGATAGGTTTTGCTGCTGTCACGATCAATAGGCATCTCCATCAGCTTGTTGAGTGACGTTAGCGCCGCTTTTGCCTGCTGATAACGTACAGCCAGGCCAATAACCTGACCGAGCGGGCCAGTCGCGCGGCTGGCAAGCATCACGGTGGCGATCATCGCACCCATGGTGAACGTGCCTTCATTGATCAGATAAACACCGGCCACCACCAACATCACCGTCTGAAACTGCTGCAGGAACGTCACCACGCCGGTTGCCAGCGTTGAGTAGCGTTTTGATTTCATCGAGTTAGCGGATTGCAGTGCACTGAAATTTTCCCAGCGACGCTGCATGTGTGCTTCACCGCCCACTGCTT
This sequence comes from Pantoea sp. AG1095, assembly GCF_003208415.1. Classification (NCBI taxonomy): domain Bacteria; kingdom Pseudomonadati; phylum Pseudomonadota; class Gammaproteobacteria; order Enterobacterales; family Erwiniaceae; genus Pantoea; species Pantoea sp. AG1095. The sequence continues at coordinate 180,065 of NZ_QKMJ01000005.1, forward strand.
TCAGCGTTTCCATACCTTCAACTGATTCAATCAGCACGCCTTGTTTGAGTGAGGCGTCACGCAAGTTCTCTTTCATAATGCGCGCCAGCGGCCACTGGATCGCGGCACTGACGATGATGATCAATGGGATCATCATCAGTGGAATGATCGCCAGCGGACCGCTGATAAAGAAGATCACACCCACAAACATCAGAATGAAAGGAAGATCGGAAATTGCCGCCAGCGTGGCAGATGCCACGAAGTCACGTACCGATTCATACTCACGAATCTGGTTGGCGAAGGTACCGGAGGAAGCGGGTTTGTGTTCCATCTGGATAGAAAGTGCCTGACGGAACAGCATACTGCCGAGCACTAAATCGGCCTTTTTACCCGCCATATCCAGCAGATGCGCGCGTACGAAGCGGGTAACGGCTTCGAAGATCATCGCAATGGTCACGCCAATCGCCAGTGACCACAGCGTCACGAAGGCCTGGTTCGGCACCACACGGTCATAGACGTTCATGGTGAAGAAGATGCTGGAAAGACCGAGAACGTTGATCAATACCGCCGCAATCGCGGCACTGCGGTAATAGCGGCGATAGCGCCACAGTGTGGTGAACAGCCAATGGCCTTTTACTTCCGGCAGCATTTCACTGGCACGCTCATCGACCACAGCAGTGGGTTTCGCCATGACGGCGAAGCCCGCGTAGATCTCATTCAGCTCGGCCAGATTCATCTCAACGGCTGAAGCGCTGACTTCTGGCATCACCAGTTGGAAGCGCAATTCGCGTTGATTTTCCTCATTAGTGTGAATGCGGCGCGACAGCACAATGCAACCGCCGCCCCCTTTGCGCAGCAGAATCATCGGCATCAACTGCTCCGGCAGATCCTGCAGACGACGCTCAACCATGCCGCCGGTAATGCCGGCGTTTTCGAGCGCTGTCATGGCCTGTGATGGTGAGAGCAATGTCGCTTTTGGCAAACCTGCCACCAGCGCTTCTTCACTTTTCTCGCGTTTGTAGTGTTTGCAGATCCAAGCCACGCTTTTTAACAGCGTGTCATCTACCGTGGTTTCAATACGAGCAACAGAACGCGCATCCTGCTCCACAGCATCCTGCTTCTGGTCGACCATTTCCCGACTCCTGTAAACCTGACAAAAAAACGGTGAGCACATTGCCCACCGTTGCACCTGTTTGAATTGGGAAAATTCTGACAGAAGGCAGGTTTTGAGCAGTCCAAGACTTGTCTCAAACGGTTAGGAATAATTGTTTAAACTCGTGATTGCAGGCACGGAGGCGGGCTTTTTGCACTGCCTGGCGCAGAAAAATGCAAGGCTGTTGATGCTCGTCCTGGGCGTGTTATCTTACTGGCTCGCTTTATCGCAATCGGACAAATAGCAATGGTAAAACAGCGCGTAGGGATCGTGTTTGGCGGCAAATCGGCCGAGCATGAGGTGTCATTACAATCAGCCAAAAACATCCTCGAAGCCATCGATAAGAGCAAGTACGAGGTGGTGTTGCTGGGAATCGATAAACAGGGTGAATGGCATCTCAATGATGCTTCGGGATACTTGCTCAACGCTGAGAACCCGAAGCTGATTGCGCTTAATCGTTCAGGTGAAAATGTCGCGCTGGTTCCGGGCAGTTCTTCCCAGCAGCTGATTACCCGTCAGCAGGCGCAGCCGTTGTCACAGCTGGATGTCATTTTCCCCATCGTGCACGGCACGCTGGGTGAAGATGGTTCGCTACAGGGCTTATTGCGTATGGCGAATCTGCCGTTTGTCGGCTCTGACGTGCTCGGGTCTGCCGTCAGCATGGACAAAGATTTTACCAAGCGGCTGCTGCGTGATGCCGGACTGAACGTTGCCCCCTGGCTGAGCGTGACGCAGGCACAGCGAGCGAACATTGATGCTGAGGCCGTGATTGCACGCTTTGGCCTGCCGCTGTTTATCAAACCGGCTAACCAGGGATCGTCCGTTGGCGTGAGCAAAGTCGAGAGCCCTGAAGCGTTCGATGCCGCGCTGGATCTCGCCTTTACGTTTGATCGCAAGGTCTTGATCGAGCAAGGGATTAAGGGGCGCGAGATTGAATGTGCCGTGCTGGGCAACGATACGCCAGAAGCCAGCCCGTGCGGCGAAGTGGTGGTGCATGATGCCTTCTACTCATACGACACCAAATACATCAGCGAAAGCGGTGCGCAAGTGGTGGTGCCAGCGGCAATCAGCGATGAAGCCAGCGAGGCGATTCGTCAGGTGGCAATTACTGCGTTTCAGGCGCTGGAGTGTTTTGGCATGGCGCGTGTTGACGTGTTCCTGACGGATAGCGGTGAGATCATTGTCAATGAAGTGAATACTTTGCCAGGTTTTACCAATATCAGCATGTATCCGAAGTTATGGCAGGCAGCGGGTTTGAGCTACAGCGATCTGATTTCCCGTCTGATTGAGCTGGCTCAGCAGCGTCACCAGCAAACCAGCCAACTGAAAAGTAGCGTTTGAATCGCCATGACGTGGCTCAGGCCACGTCATTCATCATGCTGCGCGGCTCCATCGCCGGTGAGGTTTGATTACGGCCATTGCGTTTGGAAAGATAAAGATTCTTATCCGCCGCTGACACTAAGCGATTGATCACGCTTGGCCATTCACGTTCGTTCTGCGCACTGCCGCGCGCCAGACCTAAACTGGCAGTTACCGTCACCGTGTTGCCCTGAATCCAGAACTTCTCTTTGACCATCGCCTGACGTACCGTTTCGGCGAGTTGGTAAAGCTGGCTATGGCTACAATCGAACATCACCATCACAAACTCTTCGCCACCAAAGCGACACACCATGCCACGATTGCCAACCACGCGCTGAATGCGCCGCGCAATCTCTTCCAGCACGCAATCACCGGCATCGTGGCCAAAATTGTCGTTGATGGCTTTGAAATAGTCGACATCAAGCATAATAACGCCTGCTTCCCGTTGTAGCGAGAAAGGTTCATTTCTTAAGCTTTCATACAGACCGGAACGGGACAGCAACTGGGTGAGAAAATCAAAATTAGCGCGGAGTGCAAGGCGATGATTTAACTGGCGAATGGCATCCATGCTCACCGCCACCAGCAGCGGGCTGAGCGCAACGGTGGCGACGCCAAGGCGTGCCGAGGTGAGATGGCTAATCGGTAGCAGTGCATCGTCTCCCTGGATGTTCATCACACCATGCGACACCAGCACAATCTCCGTGATACCGGTTATCAGGATCACTAAACTAGTCAATGGAATCGGTAACACAATGGCGCACCAGATCAGCGCAGGAACCGGGAATGTCAGGCTACCGGCCCCGCCAATTAGTGCCCCAACAGTCAGCGATAGAATCACCGCCGCCAGCGGCAGCAATTTGCCGGGATGCATTAAGGTGCGCGGTGAAACCGTTCGCAGCGGGCGTGCCAGCATCACCGGCAGCAGCATCAGCGAAGTAGAGAACTGTTCGCTGAACCAGTCGCTCCACGCCACAATAAAGCGCGCATTGAAATCAATATCCTGTGCCCACGCGCCCCAGGTTGCACAAGCCGCCGCGCCAAGAAAACAGGCGGGAAAAATGCGCATGGCATTGAACACCTGGCTGTGGGCGGAAGGACGTTGCAGATGTTTGATCAGCATGCTAACCGCGACGAGAATAAACAGAATGTTGGCAAAATTGACGGTAAACGCTGGCAGCGCCCAGCCGGAAAATACCGTGTCGTTAAAAATCATCGCACTGAAGCACACCAGATAGCTGGAGGTAGTGTGCAAAAACGGATTCCTCACTATTAATCCCGCCACCAGCGCATTCACCGGCCAGAATAGTGAGAACTCTTCAGGGATGCGTAAATGGCTGCCGATAAAGCAGAAAAACAGCGTAATGAAGAACAGCGTGAGGGCATTCTTTTTAAAATTATTCTCTTCAAACAGCATAACGCGCATACGTCTGAACCCTGTAACCTGGAAAGTGCCTGCATCAACCCTAAGCATCAGCAAGCATTAAACCGGAAATACCCGTGCGATGATTCGGTAATTAAGCAAGTGTTCGTCATCCTACTCTGCGGCTGGGCGGCGCTCACCTGCCATAAAAAGCAGCGTCGCGCCTAATGGCATTGTGGAAACGCCAGAGACAAAGGATAAAACTTGTGGCAATTATGCCCTGTAAATAAAAAAATCGGCTATCCGAGATATCCGATTTTTAGTTTTAAAAACGGTTGTTCCAGCACTGACTTATGGCTATTTCACCGCAACAGGCCATTGACTCAGACGAATGCCACGTTCACGTGCGTTTTCACCAAAGTCTTTTAGCACCGCTTTAACGTCGGGATCCATATATTGGGCATTGCCGTGCTCAGCAATCACCACGCTGTTTTCAGGAATCTCCGCCAGCAATCCCTGCAGCTTTGGATTGTGCATAAAGGTCAGATTTTGCTGCAGGCGTAAAACGTAGTGATCGTCATGTCGCGTAAGCTGCAAGGCGTTGCGATGGCTTTTATAGATGCTGTAGAGGATTTGCGTAGCGATGCCAATTCCGATGCCGGCCAGCATGCCAAACACAATAATGCCGCCAATGGTGGCAAGGAATGGCACATATTGCTGCGGTCCCATGCGCATCTGCTCAATGAACAGGCGCGGCGTGGCCAGCTTATAGCCGGTATAAAGCAGCACCGCCGCAAGGCTGGCAAGGGGAATCGCGTTAAGCAGATTACTGAACCACAGGCCGCAGATTAACAGCAGCACACCATGAATCAGAATCGACAGTTTGGTTTGCGCGCCAACGCTGACGTTCACCGAACTGCGCACAATCACTGCAGTAATCGGCATCGCGCCAAGGAAACCAGCGGTCAGGTTACCAATGCCCTGCGCAAACATCTCTTTGTTGGGTGAAGGTGCAGGATGTTGCGGACGCAGTTTCTTCAGCGCTTCCTGGCTGAGCAGCGTTTCAAGGCTCGCGACCAGCGCCAGCGTGATCGCCACCATCCACACCGCAGGATTCTGCCACGCTTGCCAGTCTGGCGTTTCAAGTTCAGCCACCAGCGCCGACATGCTGTCGAACGCGGGCAGCGCGATACGCGGCAAGCCATCAGCTAACGCTGGAAACAGGCGATCGCCAAACACCGTCGCCGCACAGCCCACCAGCACCGCTACCAGCGGACCGGGCATCCAGCTCAGCACTTTAACTGCCTTGATCAGCGGCGTGGTCCACAGCCATAAAATAGCCAATCCCACGCCAGCAACCAGCATCGCGCTGCTGGAAAAATGAAATTCCCCGTTTACCAGCGACAACAGCTCAACATCGCCCGCCGCGCCGAATGCTACCGGAATTTGCTGCATAATCAGCAAAATACCAATCGCCGCCAGCATGCCTTTAATCACGCTGCTCGGGACTAAGGCGATAAAACGTCCTGCACGCAGTAAGCCAAACAGGCACTGCAACGCACCCGCCAGAATCAGCGCGGTGAGAAAGGCGGAAAAGCTGCCTAGTGTGGCGATCGATGCGACCACAATCGTTACCAATCCCGCCGCCGGACCACTAACCGCAAAACGCGAGGGGCTCAGCGCAGTCACCAGCAACCCACCAATCACGCCGGTGAGCAGACCCGCAAAGGGCGGCAATCCACTCGCCTGCGCGATGCCAAGACAGAGCGGCAGCGCGACCAGAAACACCACCAAACCAGCCGGAATATCCTGACGAAGCGTGCTTAAATTCATGGCGTTGATTCCTCTGCAAATGGCTGAATTAACCGCGCGCGGCGCCGCAAAGCCAGAGTACGATTTATCACTAATAAGGGTTTCAGGGTCATCACAATAATCTTCTCTCAACATTTAAAAAGATCGCTTTCAGGCAGATAGCGACGTCATTAAACGCGGCTATGGAGAACCATTGAGGATGAAAGCAGAACTTCCTCACAAAAATAGTTTATAGACGCTTAAGCATTACCTTGCATCATGAATATTTCTGACGTCGACAAAACGAATCTTTTTGTAAACAAAACTTCAATAAACGTATGAATCAGGTAAGTTTATGCAAGGTGCGGAATGATGAGCAGGATCGATAAAAAGCATTATTAACAATTAAATAAGAGCGATTTTAAATGTGATATTTTCGGTGCAATTACAAAAAAATACACGCAAAAATTATATGCCATTTTAGCGACGCTATAATTTAATCCTTATGAGCTGGGAGAATTCCTAATTAAAAAATTTATGATTAGTGCGATTCACTGCCATTCAGCAAATAAGACAAGATATTTCGCTATTCAGTTGCCATGAATTTAGTAAGAGATCAGGAAAACAGTGAGGGGAATAATAGTTACGGAGTTATGTAAATATTGATGGACCTGAAAAGGACATGAATGCGCCTGCCTAAGCAGACGCTATTTTACCTGACAAATTATTTACCGTTCCACGCTTTCATACGCGCTTCACGCACCTGCAGTTGCTGCTCAGGCGTGAGTTTGTTGTAGTTTTCCGCCATGCCACTTTCCCAGTCGCCATACAGCGGGTTCGGTAACACGATGAATTGGGTGCCAAAACGCTGATGATTAAGGCTAACGAACTGCTGACGCTGCGCATTTCCCTGATGCCAGGTTGAACCGCCAAAGTCATTCAGGTTGTCGCCCACATACAGCACCACGTTGTAACCGGCATTCTTCACCGCGTCGAAGCGCTCTTGCTTATTAGAATTGCCGGTGCTCAAGCGCACCGTTTTCTCGCTCACGCCGCTGAAGCCCAGCTTATTCAGGTTCTCCACCGTTGCGGCAAAATCTTTTTGGTCGCGGTTGGAGATATAGAACATAGTGCCGCCGTGGCTGTTGACGTAGTTGGCAAACTCCACTGCGCCCGGAACGGCCGTTGCCTGACGCGCCTGCGTCCACGCTGACCAGGTTTTACCCGAGAAGGGCTGGCCGTTTTTCGCCTGCCACGCGCTGTAGGCGCTGTTATCAATCATCGTTTCATCTAAATCGACGATAACCGCTTTCGGTTTACCCGCCAGCGATGGCGCCTGATCGAAGGCCATGCGCGCGCTGTTAAATGCCTGCCAACTCAATGCCTGATATTCGCCGGATTGCTGGAACCAGTTTACTGCCAGCACCGATTGCTGGCCGAGCTGCTGCTGAGCCTGCTGTTTAGAAGGCTGCGCACAACCGGTTAATGCCAGCGCCATTAAGCCGGATGCCGCCAGCAAGGTGGTTTTCTTCATCATTTCATCCTTAAGTGATTAGGGTCAGTTTTTGTAAAGCTTTAAAAATGTAGCAGTTAACGTAAGCTGTGGGCAGCAGAAAGCAGCGGTTTGGTGAGAGGAGACACTTATGGTACAGCACCCCCACAGCGGTCCACGATCAAGACTATTGGATGACTTTTCCTGGCTGGAATACGCCTTTCAGCCGGCTGGCCAGCCCGTTCCGGCAGAGGCGGCTTATGGTCAACAGCGTCACAGCGCCAATGTGTTGCTGGCAAGCCAAAACATCCCGCCTAAGCGTTGCGAATCGGATGGCTTGATTGGCGAAGATCATCTGCCGGTCGCGGTGTATACCGCCGATTGTCTGCCGGTGTTATTTGCCGACCCGCAACAACAGCAGGTTGCGGCGGTGCACGCCGGATTAAAAGGCACGCTCGGTGGTGTATTGAACAACGCGATTGATCGTCTGCTAGAGCGCGGCGCCAGCCGTGAAACGCTGCGTGTGGTAATCGGTCCAGCGATCGGGCCGTGCTGCTATGAACTGGGTAACGATCTGGTGACACATATGCAGGATCGTCACGATCTTCCGCCGTTACCCTACTCCACCCAGCAGCCGCACAACGCACAAGCGATCCGTCCGCAGGCGCGGGCCCAGCAGGATGGAATCTGGTTTGATCTGCCTAACCTGGCGCGAGGCTTGTTGTTACAGCGGGGAGTGGTGGCGGAACATATTGAAGTGCTGAACGTCTGTACCTACTGCATGGCGGAATCGGGTGCCAGCTATCGCTACAACACCCATTTTGACAGCGGCTATCAGTCACGTTTCTCGTGGATCCGCACGCGCGGTTAAGGGCTTCACATCCTTGTGAAGCTTTATCGATCAGTGAATTATGGCATTGAGCGCCAACACGCCGGCTAAACCGAGAATCGAGATTAACGTTTCCATCACCGTCCAGGTTTTCAGGGTTTCCACCACGCTCAGGTTGAAGTAGCCCTTGAACAGCCAGAAGCCGGGATCGTTCACGTGTGAAGCGATCACGCTACCGGAACCCACCGCCAGTACCATCAAGGCCGGATCGGCATGCGTGGCAGCGATAATTGGCGTCACAATACCGGCGGTGGTGATCGCCGCCACCGTGGCTGAACCCAGCGCCACGCGCAGCATTGCCGCAACCGTCCAGCACATCAGCAGCGGTGACAGTGACGATCCCTTCATCATATCGGCGATGTAGTTACCCACGCCGCTATCCACCAGCACCTGTTTAAATGCACCGCCGCCCGCGATGATAAAGATGATCATGGCGATGGCGGCAATCGACTCGCCGCACATATCCATCACTTCTTCCATCTTACGGCCATTGCGCAGCCCCAACGTCAGCACCGCTATCACCACCGCGATAAACAGCGCCACTGCCGGATTACCGATGAATTCGAAGAACTGACGCAGCGCGTTCTCTTTCGGCGTGGTCAACTCGAAGACGGCGGCAATCGCCATCAGCACCACCGGAATCACTGCGGCAAAAATACTGATGCCGAAGCCTGGCATCTCCTCTTCCGTGAAGATTTTTGGGTTGTAGAGCCCTTCCGGCGGTGACTTCTCAAAGCTTTTAAGGAACTTCGAGAAAACCGGTCCGGCAATAATCACCGTTGGAATGGTGATGATCATGCCGTAGAGCAACGTGGTACCGAGATTGGCGCCAAAGATGGTGGCAATCGCCGTTGGGCCAGGATGCGGCGGCAGGAAGCAGTGAGTGACCGAGAGCGCGGCGACCATCGGCACGCCGACGTACAGCAGCGGCAAACCGGCAGCCGCCACGATAGTGAACACCAGCGGCAGCAACAGTACGAAGCCAACTTCATAGAACATCGCCAGGCCGACGATCAGTCCGGTCACCACCAGCGCCCATTGCAGCCGCTCTTTACCAAAAGCGGCGATCAGCGTGGTAGCCACGCGTTGTGCGGCACCGGTATCGGAAACCAGCCGCCCGAGCATGGCGCCGAAGCCGAGGATCATGGCTAATCCGCCCAGCGTCGAGCCGATACCTTTCTGGATCGAGGCCATTACATTCAGTGGCGTCATGCCTTCGGCAATACCGACCACCGCCGAGACAAACACCAAAGCAATGAAGCCATTGACCTTAAATACAATCATCAACACCAGCAGCAGTATCACACCCAGCACAATGATGGTTATTGGCATTTTTATTATCCTTAGGAATACAGAGGGGTGATTAAGGTTTAGGCGCGGCCCGATGATAATGCCAGCCGCGCCCGGTCATCACACGGCGACGCGCATGCCACCGTCAACGAACAGCAGATGCCCGTTAACGAAGTTCGATGCATTGGAAGCAAGGAACACTGCCGCGCCAATCAGCTCTTCCGGTTTGCCCCAGCGAGCGGCTGGCGTGCGCTTGGTTAGCCAGCCGGTAAAGGCAGGATCGTCAGCCAGCGCCTGAGTCATCTCCGTGACGAAATAGCCCGGCGCAATGGCGTTCACCTGAATATTGTGACGCGCCAACTCCACGCACATGCCGCGCGTCAGCATAGTCACCGCGCCTTTGGAGGCCGCGTAAGGCGTGATGGTGTCGCGCCCTAATTCGCTCTGCATCGAACCGATATTGATGATTTTACCCTGCTGACGCTCGACCATTTTTTTCGCCACAGTTTGCGAAACCAGGAATACGGCGGTCTGGTTGACCGCGATAACGTCATTCCAGTCCTGCTCCGGGAATTCAAGGAACGGCCGACGACGCTGGATGCCAGCATTATTCACCAGCACATCAATCGCGCCCCACTCCGCTTCGATCTCATCTACCGCCTGTTTTACCTGCGCCGATTGCGTGACATCAAACGCTTTAGCGTGCGCGCGTAAGCCCAACTCACGCAGCTGCGCCGCGCCCTTCTCTGCGCCTTCGTGCGTAGTGGCGTTGACGATCACTTCAGCACCGGCTTCCGCCAGGCCGCGCGCCAGCAGATATCCAATGCCGCGCGCCGAACCGGTCAGCAGCACACGCTTGCCTTCGAGGGAAAATAACTGGCTCATCACTGCTCCTTAAAAGGTTAACTGGACTTTAGCGGCACGGGTTTTATCGCCGGCAAACTGCAGCGCGGCATCGATATCCTGCAAGGCATACTCACCGCTGAACAGCGGCAACGGGTTTACCACGCCGGTGGCCAGCCATTCGACGGCGGTGTTGAATTCATGAGTAAAGCGGAAGGAACCAACCAGATTAATCTCTTTGGCAATCAGCGCCATGATCGGGAAATTGGGAATGGTGCCGCCCATGCCAACCTGCACCAGCGTACCTTTGGCGCACACCACATCGAGGCAGCGCTGCAGCGAAGAAGGATGGCCGGAGGCTTCAAACGCCACATCGAAATAGCCTTTGTCGGCAAGATAGGGCGCGAAATCGCCGTCGGCGGCATGAATCACCTCGCTTGCGCCCATCTGCTGCGCCATCTCCAGTGAACGCTCGCTGATATCGCTGCACACAATGGAGGCCGCGCCGCGCGCTTTGGCCGCCGCCGCAATCAGGCAGCCAATCGGACCCACGCCTGAGATAAACACGTGCTTGCCGGTGAGATCACCTGCCTGCTGCGTGGCGTGAATACACACCGCCAGCGGCTCAGCGAACACCATGACCGTTTCATCGGCATCCTGCGGGAACGGCACGCATTGCGCGCTATCCACCACTTTGTATTGGGTAAAACCGCCGTCAACGTGCGGCACATACATGGCGCTGCCGAAGAAGCGCATGGTGGTGCACTGGTTTTCCTGATCGCGCTGGCAATATTTGCACGCGCCGCAAGGCTTAGAGGGATTTACCGCGACTTTTTGTTGGGGTTTAAGTGCTGGATTGTCGCTCTCCACCACATAACCAATCACTTCGTGGCCCAGGATCATCGGCATTTTGATCTCAAAACTACCGACCTTGCCTTCCTGATAGTAATGCAGATCGGATCCACAAATGCCGCCACGCGTGATACGCACCAGCGTACCTTTGCCGTCCCATTTCACCTGCTGCTGCGCAACGCTGACTTGTTTTTTTCCAGTGATTACGCCGGATTGCGTTTCGATATTCATAACGTCCCCATAAGAGCTGTAGCAATGGGGGCCATCAGACCGGGTTATGCGGCTTAAAACTGTGATGAACATCACCTAAAAACATGTTACGAAAAGCTGTTACCTGGAACGTGAAGTCTGCGATGCCGAAGAGGAAACAGGCGGCCGTAAGTGGCCGCCCGTGGAGAGAATTAATAGCCTGACATCAGGTCGTGGCTGTATTTGAACAGCTCAGAATCCGAACGTAAACCGAGCTTTTTCAGCGCCGATTGTTTCTGCCCGCTCACGGTTTTACGACTGCGCTTAAACTTCACGGCAATTTGCGACACGCTCAAACCATCGAGAAAACAACGCACCACTTCAACTTCACGCGGGCTGAGGGTTTTCACCTTCTCATACATATTGCCTTTGCTGCTAAAATCGAGGCTGTCATCCAGCGACTCTTCGCTCATGACATAGAGATTTTCAACCTCGTAGGCGACTTCTTTAGACAAGAACAAACGTCCCTGCGCCACCTGACGAATCGCATGGGTAATTTCCTGCATATTGTGGCTTTTGCCAATAAAGCCTTTCACGCCTGCACTTAGCACCATTTTGACGATGGCCGGACTCTCCATTGAAGAAGAGATCAGAATTTTTTGCTGGGGATGGTGATTACGCAGTTGCTTCACCAGTGCCAAACCATCCAGTTCACGTTCACCCAGCAGGAAATCCAGTACCAGCACATCGACTACGGTACTTCTCAGCTGATTAAATAATTCATTACTTGAAGCCCAGGTACCCACCAAATGAATATCGGGCTCATGTTTCAAACACAACTCGAAAACGGTACGGACCATGGGGTGATCATCAAGGACAGCCACACGCACTTGTTTATTGTGTGCATATACCATTTGTTTATTCCTTTATTACAGCATTAACTTCGTCCAATTCTGACTGTCACACCCGCTTCAATAAATAAATGGTGTCGATTACAACAGCTGTGAAAAAAATAGCCTTCACAACATCAGAATTCTAAATCGATAGCGTCACCCTAATAGCGGTCATTTTTATATACCCCTTTTAGGTTTATATTTTTCCGTGATAGATTCTTACTTGCCTGCTCACGTAAAAGTGGGAAAAGTCTGACTTAACTCCTTAACAAGACCACATAAGAATTGTCTTGAAAGAAAAGGAGCAATCTAACTAACTGAATAAGCTAAGAAATGAACATCATATAGTGACATCGTCATCACCCACTCTCTTTCGCTAAAAATCAAATATTTGAGAATGGTCGCAAAATATTAACAATAAAAGAATAGAGCGAGCGAAAGATAATAATATCTTTATAATCCCTGGTCCTGATAGACATTAATGGATACCTTAAGAAGGCAGCGTGCTAATTAATCTTAATACTTTTCGCTTGTTGGCATTATTTTTTCTGACTTTAGTTTCATGTTCATTAATAGCATCAGAGAAAAAACTGCAATTACTGGCGCGATATGATGTAGCTCAACCTGCTTTACAACTGGCTGAACCAATCTCTTCGGAGTTTCGTCATCACGTTCTCAAAGTTGCTGTCGCTGGGCAACCACAACCGCCCCTTTTTATGGATATAGATACGCGACGATTCGAAGGCGTGAGTGCGGATTATCTCTCTCTGATTCAGAATATGCTGGATACCACAATAGAAATCCATTATTACGCCAGCCATAGCGCGGCCCAGGAAGCCGTAACCAGCGGAGAAATGCAACTATTGGCGATCTATGTAGACCCCCCCTCAGTATCAGAGCCGCAAACCTTGATCGCCAGCGACCCCTGGATGCTGGATTATGCAGCGATCGGTTTTAAGTCTGAGCAGAACGCTCCATTAAAAATTGATGAACCCAATCGCATGGCCTGGTCTGGTTCAGCGTTGATGCGTGCACATTTAGAAGAGACTTTTAAGAGCGACCTTTTAGTTCGCTTTCCTGGTTACTACGATGCTGTCGCAGCAACAGTATTTGGCCAAACAGAGCGTGTATGGGGCAATGCCGCCACACTTACGCACCTTAATCGCTTCATGTTCGCAAATGCGCTGGAAATAACCAAAGATAACCACGCTATTCCGATGAATTTCAGCTTTGGCATTAGCCCGCGTTATCCACAACTTGCCGAAGCGATTAATTTTGCCTTAACACAAATTCCTCTCTCTATTCGCATGCAGATAGCGAAGCGCTGGCAACTGGATACGTACCATGTGCTGCAGCGTAATCCGCTTGCACTCAAGCATGAAGAGGAGAAATGGCTACAGGCACACCCGCGTATTAACACCGCACTACCGCAAACCCTCGCTCCACTCAGCAGTCGCAACGGAAGCATGCCGTTTCGCGGCATGATCATTGATGTTTTAGATCTGATAGCCAACCAAAGTGGCATTACATTTAATTCAGAAGTTCAGGAAGAAAGTGGACGTAACCAAACCGATAAGCATTTTCCACATCTGTATGCGCTTGAGATGCTTACCCCGGATATGCCACCTCAGTTAATAACCCGCCCATGGCTGGTTTCACACTGGGTCATTATTCGCCATAAACGCCCTCGGAATATTATGGCTCGGGATCCTTTTCCCTTTGGCTCGGCTCTCATGCTGAACAATCGGCAGATGAAGGATTGGATGCTTCTGCATTATCCCCATCTGAACCTCGCCTATATCAACGATCCTTTGCAGGCCTTGCGTGAATTGCAGGCGCATGAAATCGATGCGGTAGTGCTGCCAAAGATTTTTGTGGATTATCTGCTCCACAACCATTACGCAGATGACCTGATTATTGAAACCACGTTGGGTGCAGACCCGGCACGTTTTGTCATGCGTGTTGAACCCGGTAATGAAACGCTGATTAGCATTCTCAATAAAGCCTTGATCGCGATTCCTCCCGAAACCATGTTCAAGTTGCTGGCACATTGGCGTCAGTCAGAGATGCCGTTCCTCAGTGCTTCATGGCAGAGTTACAAACAAGTTATCTTGCTGATCGTGTCCGTCTCGGCCGGATTGATAGCCCTTATTTTGCTGTGGAACCGTCATCTGCGGAAGGTTATTCAGCAGCGTATTCAGGCTGAAAATGCATTGAAAAATCAGCTCAATTTCACCCATACACTCTTCAATGACTCGCCCGTTGCCATGTATATCCGCGATAAACAAACCCGATTAGTGGATTGCAACAATGCCTACCTACGTTTTATGGATTTCCAGCGAGAAGATGTCATCGGTAAACGACTGTCGGATGTTCTCACTGGCAATAACGCCAGTATTCACAGTATTGAAGATGGCTATCAAAAAACCTTACTGGATGGCGAAGCCGTCATGCGCGATATACACATGGATTTTGAACAGCGGACATTCCAGCTTTATCACTGGATACTGCCGTTTCGCGATCGGCACGGTGATGTCGCAGGTGTTATTGGGGGCTGGCTGGATGTCACTGAACGCAATGCGCTGCTGCAGGAGTTACAACTCGCCAAAGATGTGGCTGATAAAGCCAACCGCTCCAAAAGTGAATTTCTTGCCAGCATGAGCCATGAAATCCGCACGCCACTGCATGCCATGATTGGCTTACTGGAGCTCGAAACTCGCTTGCAACCGGCTGATTCACTCTCAGAGAACATCCGGGTTGCGTACCATTCGGCACGCGCGTTGCTGTCATTGATTGGCGATATTCTCGATTTGTCGAAAATCGAGTCCGGCCTTTATCAACCAACGTTAGAAACGGTCTACCTTCCTGATGTTCTCGATCAAGCGGTTACGCTATTCCGTAATAAAGCAGAGATTAAGGGACTTGAACTGCGGGTAGAGATGGATATTGCTGCTTACTGGGTGAAAACAGACCCATTGATGCTGAATCAAATTCTCTCCAACCTATTGAGCAACGCCATTAAGTTTTCCGATTACGGCACTGTCACTGTCGTACTCATGCAGGGCATTGCGCAGGAGGAGGACGGTTGTGAATTCGTGATCGAAGTTAGCGATCAAGGTTGTGGCATGACGGAGGACCAACAGCACGCCATCTTCGAACCTTTTGTGCAGGTGGGCGATCGTCAGCAGCAGCAAATTGGCACCGGATTAGGATTAAGCATTTGTCGTAATCTGGCGCATCTACTGGACGGTGAGCTGATTGTGGAAAGTGCGCCAGGGGAAGGCGCGGTGTTCTCTTTTTATTTCCGTGCCTTGCCCGGTGAACCGCAGGATCAAACACAGCCTCATTTGTCGCAGCCGCTGATCTCCGACAAGCTCTCCGTGATGATCATCGATGATCACGCACCCAACCGATTACTGCTTGGGAAACAGCTTGAACTGGCCGGCCATCAAGTCATGGTGAGTGAAAGTGCGGCAGAAGCACTGACGTTATGGCAGCAGGATCCATTACGTTTCGACCTCATCATCACAGACTGTAATATGCCGGGCATGAACGGCTTTCAGTTCGCTGAAGCGCTGCGTCTATACGAGCATGAGCATCAGTTAACACCGATCATGCTATTCGGCCTGACTGCATCGGCTGAGCAGCATATTATGCAACGCTGCCTTCAGGCGGGAATGAACGATTGTCTTTTCAAGCCGCTGGATTTAGAGAGCTTACTTGCTCAGGTTGCACGTTGTACCCGGCGCAGCGCCATAAAACCAGAAATCCAGGCCCCGCCGGCAGCGAGTATCTCCTCTTTCCCAAAGCTGTTAACACAACTGGCCGAACAGGATAGTGAAGGTTGTCTGGTGTTACTCAATAGCATACGAACCAGCCACGAAGAGTTGTTGGTATCACTTCAGCAAACCGATGATGCCAGCGCCCTGTCACAGCTGGGTCACAAATTAAAAGGAGGAGCAGCAATGCTAAATGCTCCAAACTTGACTGAACTGGGCCGCAAGTTGGAGAAACACCGCGAGGAAGCCCTCGATCCGCAAGTGTTAATTCAGCAGATTGTCGAGGAAATGAAACGTGTTAATGAGTCCTTACAAGAATTTGAGAAACATCGCCTGAAAAAACATCAAGATTTATAGAATCATAATCTTATCGAGACATTTCTCGGTTCGCCCTATTAATCTGCCGGACATAATGGCCGTCAACGTCATCATTACGGTGCCGTTAAAGGGAGAGATATGTTTAATGCAAAAATTCTCATCGTTGATGAGCATCGTTTGGTTGCCGCCGGCGTGCAGGCTTTATTATTAATGAATGGCTTTAATTGTGTCACTACTGCGCACACAATTAACGATGGTATTGATGATATCATTCATCAACACATCGACATACTAATATTAGACCCTGACTTTAAAGAAAAAAATGGCATCGCATTTCTACGCGATATCGTCAAATCAAAGACGTGGATGAAAGTCATATTGATTAGTCGGGATAGCAACAACCATCTTTCAATACAGTCACTTAGCCAGGGCGCGAACGGGTTCGTGTCAACTTACGATCCCATTCAAACACTGATCGCCGCCATTGGCTGCGTTTCTAATAATGTGAATTATCTACCGGGCGACATTCTGGACAAACGTCAGCGTTATGCAAATGAGCAAGATATGCTTTCTCGCCTGACTGACCGTGAAAATTTAATTTTGCGACAGCTCGCACAGGGGAAGTCCAATAAAACCATCGCTTGCGAATTGGGATTAAATAATAAAACAATCAGCACTTATAAAACAAAGATATTCCAAAAGCTTGAGTCAAAAAACCTGGTTGATATCATCGAACTTGCACGTCGCAATGGGGCTTGTTGAAAGAAAAATCAAGACTAGTCTTGCTGATTAATAACGTTATGGCGTGGCATGATATGCCTTGTCCTAACCCCGGACAGTTTTTAAAAAGATTGAGTTATAAAGGAATTAATAACCACAGAGCTAATTTATTAGCCCCTTCTTCATGCTATTACAGGGCGAGTAGGTTTCTTCCCGTGCCTGCCGAAAGAAGTCCGATACTTTCGTCTGCGACTTACCGCCCTGCTTTTTTTTGATACTTCTCACAGGCTGAACGCCACACACTTCCTTCCCTGCAAAATCCCGCTAGAGTTCACTCATCCGACCACTCTCTGAGTATGTGATTATGTCTGAGCATTATGCCCACCTGTTCGCCCCGCTGGATTTGGGTTTCACCCAGCTTAAAAATCGTTTCCTGATGGGTTCGATGCATACCGGACTGGAAGAACACGCTGAGGGCGCAGAGCGTCTGGCCGCTTTTTACGCTGAGCGAGCGCGTGAAGGCGTGGCGCTGATTGTCACTGGCGGTATCGCGCCCAATCCGCAAGGCGTGGTGGCACAAGGCGGAGCGATCCTCAACCAGGAAAGTCAGTGCAACTGGCACCGTATCATCACCGATGCGGTGCATGCAGAAGGCGGCAAAATCGCGCTGCAAATACTGCATGCCGGGCGCTACAGCTATCAGCGTGACCTGGTTGCCCCATCGGCATTACAGGCGCCGATCAATCCTTTTACGCCCCAAGCGCTCAGCGATGCGGATATTCAGCAAACCATTCAGGACTTCGCGCACTGCGCCAAACTGGCGCAACAGGCCGGCTATGACGGCGTGGAGATCATGGGCTCGGAAGGTTATCTGATTAACCAGTTTCTGGTGGCGCACACCAATCAGCGTGAGGATGACTGGGGCGGCGATGTGCAGCGACGCCAGCGCTTTGCGTTAGCGGTGACGCAAGCGGTGCGTGATGCCGTCGGCAGCGACTTCATCATTATCTTCCGCTTGTCGATGCTCGATTTGGTCAATAACGGCAGCTCGCTGGAAGAGACGCTTTCACTGGCGCAAGCGTTGGAGCAGTGCGGCGTTACGCTGTTTAACAGCGGCATTGGCTGGCATGAAGCGCGCATTCCCACCATCGCCACCTGCGTGCCGCGTGCTGGTTTTGCCTGGGTCACGCAGCACCTGCGCGAGCGCGTATCGGTGCCGGTCATCGCCACCAATCGCATCAACCATCCCGATGTCGCTGAACAGCTTTTGCGTGATGGCATCGCTGATATGGTCTCGATGGCGCGCCCTTTCCTCGCCGATGCGGCTTTCGTCCGTAAAGCAGAAACCGGCCAGCCCGATGCCATCAACACCTGCATTGCCTGTAATCAGGCCTGCCTCGATCAAATCTTTGTTGGCAAAATCACCTCTTGTCTGGTGAATCCGCGCGCCTGCCACGAAACGCTGATGCCGGTGATCGCCACCAAGCAACCGAAACAGCTGGCGGTGGTGGGTGCGGGACCCGCGGGTATGGCGTTCGCGCTGCAGGCGGCGCAGCGCGGCCATCAGGTCACGCTTTACGAGGCCGATGCGCAAATTGGTGGGCAGTTTAATATCGCCCGACAGATTCCCGGCAAAGCTGAATTCAGTGAAACGCTGCGCTATTTTCGTCACCAACTTGCTGCCGCAGGCGTAACGATTAAAACGGAACATCGCGTCAGCGCTGACGAACTGGCAGCCGCTGACGAAGTGATCATCGCTACCGGTATCTTGCCGCGCCAGCTGACGATTCCTGGCATCGATCATCCCAGCGTGCTGAGCTACCTTGATGTGATACGCGATAAAAAACCGGTGGGAAAACGCGTGGCGATTATTGGCGCGGGCGGCATTGGTTTTGATACCGCCGAGTTTCTGCTGCATCAAACCAGCCATGACGATTTCTACCAAAGCTGGGGCATCGATCGCAGCCTGCAGGCGCGAGGCGGTTTGATTGCGCCACAGCCACAGCCCGCCGCTCGGCAAATCTGGCTGCTGCAGCGCAAATCCGGCAAGCCGGGCGCAGGCTTAGCGAAAACCACCGGCTGGATCCACCGCGCCAGCTTGCAGGCGCACGGCGTGCAGATGTGGGGCGACGTCGAATATTTGCAGATTGATGACGCCGGATTACATCTGCGTCATCAGGGCGAAGCGATGACGCTGGCGGTGGATAACGTGGTGATTTGTGCCGGACAGGAACCGCTGCGCCTGCTGGCGGACCAGCTCAGCGCGCGTGGCAAATCCGTACGTGTGATTGGGGGTGCGGATGTGGCGCAGGAGCTGGATGCTCGCCGCGCTATCGCTCAGGCGACCGAACTGGCGCTGAGTGTGTAATTAGCGCAGTTTGACCGAACGCAGTACCACGAACTTGGCGTTGGACGCCACCAGCTCGCAGTTGCCAAACAGCTTTTTCATTTTGACGTGATAACCGAGGTGGCGGTTGCCGACGATGCGCAACTCGCCGCCATACTGCAGGCAGCGTTTCGCATCACGCAGCATTTGCCATGCCAGATGATCGGTCACCGCGTGCTGCTGATGGAATGGTGGATTGCACAGCACCGCGTGCAGGCGATCGGACGGGAAGCCACTCAGCACGTTGTTAACGCGGAACTGACAGCGCGCCATATCCTGCGGACGGTTCACTTCCACGTTCAGTTTGCTTGATGCCACCGCCATGTAGGATTCATCATAAAACAGCACGTCCGCGTTTGGGTTCTGTTCCAGTGCCAGCAAGCCAATCACGCCGTTGCCACAACCCAGGTCGAGAATCTCACCTTCAATGTCAAAAGGCAGATGCTGCATAAAGAAGCGTGCGCCCACATCCAGCGACGCGCGGGAAAACACGTTGGCGTGATTGTGGATCTGGTATTCAGAATCATCCAGCGGCCAAACGGTGGTGGCGGGCTGATCCGCTAATTGCGGCGCAGTGAAGCGGCTGTAAATCAGACGCGCTTTTTTCCACGCCAGCGAGGTTTTGCTCTCGCCGAGGATGCGCTCGAACAGTTGCAGCGTGGAGTTGTGAATATCTTTGGCTTTCGCCGCCGCCAGAATCAGCGTGTCCGGCGTCACCACTTCGCGCAGTGCACGCAGTTGATGCTCGAGCAGCGCCAGCGCTTTGGGGATTTTGATCATCACCACCGCCGGTGCGGCCGGCAATGGCGCCAGGCTATCGAGAAAATGCACCTGATCTTCATCCATCTCATTGAGTCGCAGGTTCTGTTTTGCCGCCTGTTCGCTCAGCAGTGAATCGCTGACGTGCCACACCGGACGAGCACCCAACCCGCAAGTCAGCGCGCCAAAGCTGTCGTTGAACACCAAAACCGGTCCCTCAGGCAGCGCTTGCTGCAACAGGTATTCATCGGCGGAATCCCACGCCTGTAGCGGGCTTTCCTCACGCATTGGCGGGAAGCGGTGCAGCGTCAGCGTGCGATTGGTCAGTTCAAGTTGGCTCATGGAATCTCCGGCGTGGTACACTTTGCGCGATTTTCGCCCTAAAAAGGGGGCGCAGTATACTGTCTTTCGCCGGGAATCCCAATGTCATTAATCTATCTGCAGGGCTACCCTGAAAACATCCTCGAGCAGGTTCAGACGCTGATCGAACATGAGCGCTTAGGGGCCTTTCTCCAGCAACGCTATCCTGATACGCACAATATCGTCAGCGACCGCGCGCTCTATGATTACACGCAGGCGCTGAAAAACCGCTATATGCGCAGCGCACCGCCGGTGAGCAAAGTGATTTGGGACAATAAGATCAAGGTGATGAAGCACGCGTTGGGGCTGCACACGGCGATTTCGCGCGTGCAAGGCGGCAATCTAAAAGCCAAAGCGGAGATTCGCATCTCCACTTTCTTCCGCCTCGCACCGGAAGCGTTTTTGCGCATGATCGTGGTGCACGAGCTGGCGCACCTGAAAGAGAAAGAGCACGACAAAGCGTTTTACCAACTCTGCTGCCACATGGAACCGGATTATCATCAGCTCGAATTTGACGCACGCTTGTGGATGACCGATCAGGCGATGCGCGGCAACGCGGCTTAAAGAAACTCCTGCGCTTTTTGGATCAGGCTGGTTTTGGTCAGTGCGCCCATAAAACGGCGCTCCTGCGGATTATTTAGCACCGGCAGGCGTTCAAGCGTGACGCGGGCAAAGGCTTCCCAGCCTTCGCGCATGCTTTGATTCTGATAAATGCAGGGAAAGTTATTGTCCATCACGCTACTGACTGGCGAATGCAGCGTGATCTCGTGCGACAACACCTTGCGTGAGATATCGTGTATCGACACCACGCCGAGAAATTGCCCTTCACTATTAATCACATAGACATAACGTTCCCGCTTGAGCGAGCTCACCGCCAGCGCCTGCCCTACTGACTCTTCTGGCTGCAACGCCGCGCCGGGAATGATCAACTGATCGACACGCATGTTATCGAAATCATACTTGGCTTCGGAACGACTGAAATGGCTGCTCACCACCGGATAAGTGCTGGACGATTGCAGGCGATACACCACCATCGAGGCCAGCACTGACGCGATCATAATCGGGAACAACAGGCTGCTATTCAGCGTCATCTCAAGCACCATCAGCATCGCCATTAACGGTGCCTGGCTGACCGCCGCCAGCACCGCCGCCATGCCGATGGCCGCATACAGCAAAGTATTGCCGACCGGTAAATGCAGCATCACACCCATTTGCGCCAGCGCCACGCCGAGCAGTGCGCCGATCAATAAGGAAGGGGTAAACAGCCCGCCCACCGCGTTGGAACCCACCGACAGCGTGGTCGCCAACGTTTTGAGCACCAGCAATCCCAGTAATCCCATCAGTAGATATTGGCCATCAATGATTTTCACGATCACTTCGTAACCGTTACCGAGAATATCGGTGGAGATCAGCGCCAAAAAGCCTACCGCTAATCCACCGGCGCCGAGCCGCAGCGGCAGCGAACGCACGCGGCCAAACAGCGCCTTGCTGCGCGCAATCAGTTTGATCAGCAGCCAGCCGGCGATACCGGCGACAAAACCAATCAGCAACGTCATCAGCAAACTGCTGATATCCATCTGGAATAGCGCTTCGGATAACGGATATAGCGCGCTGCGAAAACCCAGCGACCACATGGTCATCACCGCCACCGCCGACGAGACAATTAGCGGAATCAAGCGTTGTAGCGCCGAGATGCCAAAAGCGATCTCCGCGACAAATATCGCCGACGCCAAAGGGGCGTGATACACCGATGAAAGCCCGGCAGCAGCGGCCATCGCCACGATATCGCTGTTGCGCAGATTCAGCGATTTCGGCAGCCAGCGCCCTATTAAACTGCCGCTTAGCGCCGATAGCTGCACCATCGGCCCCTCTTTACCAATCGACGCGCCGCTGCCGATGCTGGCCATCGATGACAGCGCACGGAACAGCGAGGTTTTGGTTGGTACCGCATCGAGCCGCGCGTTGATCACCTCCAGATAATCGGTCTGCACCGTTTCCTGTTTCTCAATCGCCACCGCATAGCGCAGGAAAAAACCGGCCAATACGCCGCCCGCGCCCACCAGCAGCGGCCAGAAGATCCACGGCCAGACATGCATCGCCACGGTGATTTCACTGTCACTGTTGAACAGCAGATGGTTGATCAATTCAATTACGCCGCGAAAGGCCAGCGTCACCAGCGAGGCCACACATCCAACGGGGATGGCGATCAGTAATGTGGTCCAGTTCAGAGCATGTTTACTTCCACTCACCCGCGCGTCCCCGCTAAGTCGGTTAAAAAGTTGTGCGGCATCATCATATTGGAATGCGGATCTCAGGATCAAATTTCGCCTGCCTGGCGCTCAGATGAACATGTTACTCTGCCGTTTTACTTTAGCAGGAGAGCAGCACGTGATTCGTTTCGCCATCGTGGGAACCAACTGGATTACCCGCCAGTTTATCGACGCCGCGCATGAAACCGGCAAAATGAAGTTGAGCGGCGTCTATTCGCGTAATCAGCAGCAGGCCGACGCGTTTGTGGTGGATTATCCCTGCAAGCTGACCTTCACCTCTCTGGATGAGCTTGCCGCCAGCAGTGAGATCGATGCGGTGTATATCGCCAGTCCGAATGCGCTGCACAGTGAGCAGGCGATACTGTTTATGTCGCATGGCAAGCATGTGATTTGCGAGAAGCCGATGGCGTCTAACCTGCGTGAAGCCGAGGCGATGATTGCCTGCGCGCGCCAGCATCAGGTGGTGCTGTTCGAAGCCTTTAAAACCGCCAGCCTGCCCACCTTCCTGCAACTGCAAAAAACGTTGCCGCAATTGGGCAAACTGCGTAAAGCCTTGATCAACTATTGCCAGTATTCCTCGCGTTATCAGCGCTATCTGGATGGTGAGAACCCGAATACCTTTAATCCTCGCTGGTCGAATGGCTCGATGATGGATATCGGCTTTTACTGCCTCGCCGCCGCTGTCACCTTGTGGGGTGCGCCACAGCAGGTCAAGGCGCAAGCTTCCCTGCTGGAAAGTGGCGTTGATGCGCATGGCGTGGTGGTACTGGGCTACGGCGATTTTGATGTCACGCTGCTGCACTCAAAGGTCAGCGATTCACTGATCCCGAGTGAGATTCAGGGCGAAGCGGGATCACTGGTGATTGAAAAGATCTCCGAGTGCCAGCAACTGCGCTTTATCCCGCGCGGTGGCGAGAGCCAAAACCTGACGCAGCCGCAGCACATCAATACCATGCTGTATGAAGCCGAAACCTTCGCCAAATTGGTGGAAACCGGTGAAGTTGAGCATGCGGCCTTAGAAAACTCACGTATTACGGCACAGCTACTCACGGAAATTCGCCGCCAGACCGGCGTGGTATTCCCGGCGGATCAGGCTGAAGTGTAAATATTGCAAAACATTTCCAGAGCCCTCTTGAAAGCGATTATCGAACTCCGTATGTTTAGCGCTGCAAAGGGGAGTAACTTCTACGCTGATTGATCGTCATTACGATGCGCCACGCAATATGCGTTACGCATCCGGTCGTCAGGCAACCCGGAATCTATTCTGAGTTGTAAGTGAGACCTTGCCGGAAGGCGAGGTTTGCTTGCAGCACGATCAAAGCGGCTGACGTCTTCTGACTTCAGCCGCTTTTTTATTTCTGGAAAAGGATACGACTATGCACTCAGTTGGCACACCGTTACTTTGGGGCAGCTTCGCTGTCGTAGTGCTCATCATGCTGGCGATCGACCTGCTATTACAAGGCCGACGCGGCGCACAAACCATGTCATTCAAACAAGCAGCGGTCTGGTCGCTGATTTGGGTGTCAGTTTCACTGCTGTTCAGCGCCGCCTTCTGGTGGTATCTCGACGGTACCGCCGGGCGTGAAGTCGCCACCGCGCAAACCCTCGCTTTCCTCACTGGCTACGTTTTAGAGAAAGCGCTGGCGGTGGATAACGTTTTTGTCTGGCTGATGCTGTTTAGCTACTTCGCTGTACCGGCCAACCTACAGCGCCGCGTGCTGATTTATGGCGTATTGGGCGCGATTGTGCTGCGTACCATCATGATCTTCGCTGGCAGCTATTTGGTTACTCAGTTCAGCTGGATCCTTTACGTGTTCGGCGCCTTCCTGCTGTTCACCGGCCTGAAAATGGCGTTGGCGAAAGAGGAAGATGACAGCACGGTGGGCGACAAACCGGTGGTGCGCTGGCTGCGCAAACATCTGCGCATGACCGATAGTCTGGACGGCGAGAAGTTCTTCACCCGCAAAAACGGTGTGCTGTTTGCTACGCCGCTGCTGCTGGTGCTGATCATGGTTGAACTGAGCGATGTGATTTTCGCCGTGGACAGCATTCCCGCGATCTTCGCGGTGACCACCGATCCGTTCATTGTGCTGACTTCCAACCTGTTCGCGATTCTTGGCCTGCGCGCCATGTACTTCCTGCTGGCTAACGTCGCGGAGCGTTTCTCGATGCTGAAATATGGCCTGGCGATTGTGTTGGTGTTTATCGGTATCAAAATGCTGATTGTCGAGTTCTATCACATTCCCGTCGGCATCTCGCTGACAGTGGTGGGTGTAATTCTCGGCGGTACGCTGCTGATCAACGCCTGGGTAAACCACAGAAACGACCAGAAGAAGATCTCACCATAATCTTCTGCAGGGGCGCTAATCGCCCCTGCTTTGTTTCGCCAGTGGCAACCTTCACCTTTTATATATCTGTCACACTTCCCATCATCAGCAGATCAAAAAACCGATCTGCTGCGCATGCACAGAATTATCTCTTTCCTCATAAGCTCTTTTCCTTATACTCCGCCGGGCAAACCGTTGTGCGTGGTGGAACCGCGCACAATACTCATGACCGCGAATATAAAAAGACTGTGATATGCAAAACAACTTTATTGGACGTCTGGGCGCACTGTTCGCAGGAAGCCTGGTAAAACAAATCATGATCGGCCTGGTGGCGGGCGTGGCGCTGGCGTGGTTCTCACGCGATGCCGCACTGGCCGTTGGCTTGCTGGGTGAGCTGTTCGTGCGTGCGCTAAAAGCCGTCGCGCCGCTGTTGGTTTTGGTGCTGGTAATCTCTTCGATCGCTAACCATCAGCAGGGACAAAAAACCAATATCCGCCCGATTATCATGCTGTATCTGCTCAGCACGTTCTTTGCTGCGGTTGTGGCGGTGATCTTCAGCCATCTGTTCCCTCAGACGCTGTCGATGAACGTCGGCGCCACGCAAATTACGCCGCCGTCGGGTATTACCGAAGTGCTGCGCGGCTTGCTGATGAGCATGGTGTCGAACCCGATTGAAGCGCTGATGAATGCCAACTACATCGGTATTTTGGTGTGGGCGCTGGGATTGGGGCTGGCGTTTCGTCATGCCAGCCCAAGCAGCAAAGCGTTTCTTAATGACGCGTCCAATGCCGCGACCTGGGTCGTGCGCTGTGTGATCCGCTGTGCGCCGCTGGGAATTTTTGGTCTGGTGGCCTCCATTCTCGCCTCAACCGGTTTCGATGCGCTGTGGGAATACGCCAATCTGCTGGCGCTGCTGCTCGGCTGCATGCTGATTATGGCGCTGGTAATCAACCCAATGCTGGTGTTCCAGAAGATTCGCCGCAACCCGTATCCGCTGGTGTTTACCTGCATGCGTGAAAGTGGCGTCACCGCGTTCTTCACCCGCAGTTCAGCGGCTAACATTCCGGTCAATATGGCGCTGGCGAAACGTCTCAATCTGGATGAAGACACGTATTCCGTGTCGATCCCGCTGGGTGCCACCATCAGCATGGCTGGCGCATCCATCACCATCACGGTGTTGACGCTGGCGGCAGTACATACGCTGGGTATTGCGGTGGATGTTCCAACCGCCATTCTGTTGAGTCTGGTGGCGTCGCTATGTGCTTGTGGTGCATCCGGTGTGGCCGGCGGTTCGCTGCTGCTGATCCCGGTAGCCTGCAACATGTTTGGTATTCCAAATGATTTGGCGATGCAGGTAGTGGCGGTGGGCTTTATTATTGGCGTGCTGCAGGATTCCGCCGAGACCGCGCTAAATTCCTCGACGGATATTCTGTTTACCGCGGCCGTATGCCAGGCCGAAGCCGAGCGCCAGCCGCGTCGTACGGTGTCAGAATCGGAGTAAGGTAAGGTTTTTGAATAGGTCGCCATTCATGGCGACCTGGTTTTACAAGGTCACACCGCTTTTAAAGATGGCTAACTCGCGAAAATCATTAGTTTCGTTGCGTGCGGGTTGGCCATTGGCAATCGCCACAATCATATCGACGAAGTCCGCCAGCATCTCCGCCATACTCATTCCTTCAAGCAAACGCCCGGCATTAAAATCGATCCAGTGCGGCTTCTTTTCGGCGAGCTGCGTATTGGTGGCGATCTTCACCGTCGGCACAAAACCGCCGTACGGCGTGCCGCGTCCGGTGGTAAACAGCACCATATGACAGCCAGCGCCCGCCAGCGCGCTGGTTGCAACCGCATCGTTGCCCGGCGCACTTAACAGATTCAGTCCCGGTGTATGCAGGCGCTCACCGTACTTCAGCACATCCACCACCTGACTTTGTCCGGCCTTCTGCGTACAGCCGAGCGACTTCTCCTCCAGCGTGGTGATGCCGCCCGCTTTGTTGCCGGGTGATGGATTTTCATAGATCGGCTGCTGGTGATCGATAAAGTAGCGCTTGAAGTCATTTATCATCGCCACGGTTTTTTCAAAGGTGGCTTCATCGCGGCAGCGGCTCATCAAAATGCGCTCAGCGCCAAACATCTCTGGCACTTCGGTCAGCACCGTGGTGCCGCCGTTGGCAATCATCTGGTCAGAGAAACAGCCCAGCATAGGATTGGCGGTGATGCCGGAAAAACCATCCGAACCGCCGCACTCCAGGCCAAACTTCAGCTCGCTGAGTTTGCCCGGCTGGCGTTGATCCGCGCGCATGGCACCATAGAGTTCGTGCAGACGTTCCAGCCCCGCTTCCACTTCATCATCCTGCTTCTGGCACTCCATGAACTGCACGCGATCGCTATCGAAGCCACCAAGCGTTTCACGAAACACATCAACCTGATTGTTCTCGCAGCCAAGCCCAATCACCAGCACCGCGCCGGCATTGGGATGACGCACCATGTTCTGCAACATGGTGCGGGTGTTCTCGTGATCCTGCCCGAGCTGCGAACAGCCAAACGGATGGCTGAACAGATGCACGCCGTCAATGCCTTCGGCGTCATTGGTCTCTTTCATAAAGCGCGTCAGGATTTGCCGCGCGATGCCGTTGACGCAGCCCACGGTGGGCAGGATCCATAACTCATTACGGATGCCCACTTCCCCGCTGGCGCGACGATAGATCTGCACGTCGCGATCGCCAGCTTGCGGCGGCAGATCGAGAAAATCGGGTTGATAGTCGTACTCATCCACGTCGCTTAGGTTGGTGCGCGCATTGCTGGAGTGAATGATTTCGCCGGCCGCAATCGGTTGAGTGGCGTGCGCGATCGGCAAACCGTATTTGATCACCAGCGCGTCGGTGGCTAAAGGCTGCAGCGCAAACTTATGGCCGCGTCCAACCTCCTGCTGCAAGATGATCGCCTGTTGATTGATTTCGACCTGGGTATTGGCTGGCAAATCGCGCAACGCCACAGCAACGTTGTCGCGTGAATGGATTCTAATGGCATCTTGCATAGCGTTATCTCAGTTGTGTCAACGCCGTCCGCATCCCGTGGACGATGATGTTTTGCAGGTGTTGGCTGACCGCAGCCACTAATCCGGGCTGCTGAGTGAGATCTTCGCCCCAGTGATTGGCGTCGCTGAGTACCGCGCGCACCAACTGTTCTGGAGTCTGTTTATCGTTATTTACTGCTGACCACAGTTCAGCGAAACGCTGCAGCCACTGTTCGTCGTCCTGCAGCGGCCAGTGACGTTTGCCCTCTGCACCACGATAAAAGGCCAGCAGCGTGGCAAAGGCGAAGGTCAGCCGCACAGGCCATTGCCCGTTTTGCTGCTGCGACAACAACAATTGCGGCAGCAAACGGGTGCGGAATTTGGTCATGCCGTTAAGGGCGATGGAGAGCAACGCATGGCGGATAAAGGGATTGCGGAAGCGACGCTGCACCGCGTCGGCAAAGGCGTGCAGCTCGTCACGCGGCAGATCCAGCGTGGGAATGACCTCCTCGCGCAGCAGCGCATCGACAAAGCCGGCCATCTGCGCATCATCCATCGCCTCTCCCACGCTCTCCAGCCCGGCCTGAAATGCCACCGGCACCAGCGCGGTGTGCGCGCCGTTAAGGATCGCCACCTTTTGCGCTTTGTACGGTGTGATGTCGTCAACCAGCTTCACTTCTGGTGCCAGCGCGTGCAGCTGCAGCTCCTGCGCCAGTGCATTTGGTCCCTGAATCACAAACTGGTAATAGACTTCGCCCGCCACCAGATAGCGATCTTCGTAGCCTAATGACGCTTCGATCGCCGCGCTATCCGCGGGATAACCGGTGACAATGCGATCCACCAGCGTGTTGTAGAACGCGCAGTGATCCTGCACCCAGCGGGCAAACGCCGGCGGCAGCTGCCAATGCTGGCTGTAGCGCAGCACCAGCTCGCGCAGCGTGTCGCCGTTGTAATCGATCAGTTCACAGGGCACCACCAGCCAACCTTTATCGCTGGCACCGGCAAAATGGTTGAAGCGCGCCCACAGCAGCTGCGTCAGCTTGCCGGGGAAGGATGAGGCGGGCGTGTCGTCCAGCCGATCCTGCTCCGCAAAGGCAATGCCGGCTTCTGTAGTATTGGAGAAGACAAAGCGCATCTGCGGTGCGCGTGCCAGCGCGAGAAACGCATCAAACTGCTGATACGGCTGGATTTCACGATTCACGCTGCGGATCAGGCGGGCTTCACTCACCTGTTCGCCCGCCGCATTGAGTCCGCGAATCAGCGTGGTGTATAAGCCATCTTGCTGATTCAACGTCTCTTCCACCACACGGTTGCGCGGCCGCACCACCACCACGCCCGCATCGGTATTGTGATGCTGATTGAGCCAGTCGAGCTGCCAGTCGATAAAGGCGCGCAGGAAGTTGCCTTCACCAAACTGGATAACGCGCTCGCTGTAGTGCGCGCCAGGAAAATCGTGACGGTTGAGTCGCTGCATTATCAGGCTCCCAGCTCAATGCCGAAGTAATCGCGCGCATTGTTGAAACTGATGTTCTGTACCATCTGCCCTAACAACGCCTCGTCTTCAGGCGCTTCGCCCCGCGCCACCCAATTGCCGATCATCTGGCACAGCAGACGACGGAAATATTCATGACGTGTGTAAGAGAGGAAGCTACGGCTGTCGGTTAGCATGCCGACGAAGCGGCTCAGCAGGCCGATTTGCGCCAGCTGCGTCATCTGCCGCTGCATGCCATCCAGCTGATCGTTAAACCACCACGCCGAACCAAACTGCATCTTGCCGGGTTCGCCTTCACCCTGGAAATTGCCTGCCATGGTCGCCAGCACTTCGTTGTCGCGCGGGTTGAGGCAGTAAAGAATGGTTTTGGGCAGCGCGTTATTGCGGTTTTGCGCATCCAGCAGACGCGCCAGCGGAATCGCCAACGGCGCATCGTTAATCGAATCGAAGCCTACATCCGGCCCGAGGATATCGAACTGGCGGCGATTGGCGTTGCGCAGCGCGCCAATGTGATACTGCTGCGCCCAGCCGCGACGCGCATATTCGCTGCCGAGCCACACCAGCACGGCGGTTTTAAACTGGGCCGTCTCTTCAGCGGAAGGCGCTGCACCTTGCAGTCGGCGCGCCAGAATGCCGTCCAGCGTGGCGTCATCCGCTTCCGCAAACACCACCACATCCAGCGCGTGATCGGAAATTTTGCAGCCATGCGCGGCGAAGTGATCGAGTCGCTGGCTTAAGGCGCGGCGCAGATCGTCGAAACGCTGCACGTTCACATCCGCGACCTGCGCTAAGCGCTGAATCCACGGTAGGAAACTCTCCAGCTCAATGTTAAAGGCTTTGTCTGGACGCCAGCTCGGCAGCACTTTGACGTCAAAGCTGCTGTCCTGCGCCAGCTTGCGGTGATGCTGTAAGTCGTCGAGCGGATCGTCGGTGGTGCCGACCATTTTCACCTTCATCTGCTGCATGATGCCGCGCGCGCTGAAGGCGTCCTGCGCCAGCAGTTCATTGCACTGCTGCCAGATGCGATCTGCGCTCTGCTCATTCAGCAGCACATCGGTGATGCCAAAAGGCCGGCGCAATTCGAGGTGCGTCCAATGATAGAGCGGATTGCCGATGGTATGCGGCACGGTACGCGCCCAGGCGTTAAATTTCTCACGATCGCTGGCATCGCCGGTGCATAACGCTTCCGGCACGCCGTTAGCGCGCATCGCACGCCATTTGTAGTGATCGCCTTTCAGCCAGATGTCATAGAGGTTGGTGAAGCGGTAATTATCGGCAATCTGCTGCGGCGGTAAGTGACAGTGATAGTCGAAAATCGGCTGGTCTTTAGCGTAGTCGTGGTACAGACGACGGGCGAACTCGGTGTCGAGTAGAAAATCCTCACTCATAAAACGCGACATACCTGCTTCCTCATTTTGTAGCCAGATGGCTTTTAACTAAAAGTTATCATACCAATTTAAACGAAAGGCAAAATTGTTTGCGATCCGACTCACAATAATGACAGTTTCAATGTGGGTATATGGACGATTTTGTTGCGGATAATGCGTTAAATGGCTGTTTTAACGATCTTTCGCCCTAACACACACTGGCCGCAAGGTTTATGTGATGGCATTCAACTTTTAAAGCGGTATAACAAGTTAACCTCTCGCTCCGTTGCTAACGGGATTAATGGCACAGGCAAGGAACTGCGGGAGTGAACAGCACTGTTCACGTCTTCCCGCTCCAGATAACTAAAGCGGTAAACCGCAACGACAGACTGGACGAGGTTAATAATGCGTAAGATCAAAGGGCTACGCTGGTACATGATTGGGCTGGTGACGCTGGGCACCGTGCTCGGTTACCTGACGCGCAATACCATTGCCGTCGCTGCGCCCACGCTGGAAACGCAGTTGGGTATCACCACGCAACAATATTCTTATATCGTTGCCGCCTACTCGGCGTGCTACACCATCATGCAGCCGGTAGCCGGTTATGTGCTGGACATGCTCGGCACCAAAATTGGTTATGCAGTGTTTGCCGTGCTGTGGGCAATCTTCTGTGCGGCAACCGCGATGGCGGGCAGCTGGGGCGGCTTTGCGCTGGCACGCGGCGCGGTGGGTGCCGCCGAAGCAGCAATGATTCCCGCAGGCCTGAAAGCCAGTAGCGAATGGTTCCCTGCCAAAGAGCGTTCGGTGGCGGTGGGCTATTTCAACGTGGGCTCGTCAATTGGCGCAATGCTGGCGCCGCCGCTGGTGGTGTGGGCGATCATGGCGCACAGCTGGCAAATGGCGTTCATTATTACTGGCGTGCTGAGCATGGTGTGGGCCCTCTGCTGGCTGGTGTTTTATAAGCATCCTAAACAACAAACCAAGCTGAGCGATGAGGAGCGTCACTACATCATTGCCGGCCAGGAGTTGCAGCATCAAACCGGTAATAATAAGAAGATGTCGGCACGCCAGATCCTGCGCAATCGCCAGTTCTGGGGCATTGCGCTGCCGCGTTTCCTCGCCGAACCCGCGTGGGGAACGTTTAACGCGTGGATTCCGTTATTTATGTTTAAGGTGTACGGCTTCAATTTGAAAGAGATCGCCATGTTTGCCTGGATGCCGATGTTGTTCGCCGATCTCGGCTGCATCGTCGGTGGCTACTTGCCGCCGCTGTTTCAGCGCTGGTTTGGCGTCAATCTCATCGTCTCACGCAAACTGGTGGTGACCATGGGCGCGGTGTTAATGATTGCGCCAGGCACCATCGGGTTGTTCACCAGCCCGTATGTGGCGATTGGGTTGTTGTGCGTCGGTGGTTTTGCCCATCAGGCGCTTTCAGGCGCGCTGATCACCCTCTCTTCAGATGTATTTGGCCGGAACGAAGTGGCTACCGCCAACGGCTTAACCGGCATGGCGGCCTGGACGGCGAGCACCCTGTTTGCGTTGGTGGTGGGTGCGCTGGCCGATACGCTGGGCTTCAGCCCGCTGTTCGCGGCGCTGGCGGTGTTTGATCTGCTAGGCGCGGTGGTTATCTGGACGGTGCTGAAAAACCAGCCGGTTTCTGAACTCGACGATCAGCCTGCGGTGCAGTCCGCTGCAGTGCGCACCTAACCTCCTCGGGCTGGCATCGGCCAGCCCATTTCCTCCGTGCGGCTGAAGTGGTATAACAACTCAACTTTCTCCCACAGCGGACCGCGCAATGGACCTGACCGAATCACGACGCCTTTATCAACAGCTCGCCAGCGAACTCAAACGCCGCATTGAAGCTGCCGACTACCGTGTCGGCGACAAACTGCCTGCCGAGCGTCTGATTGCGGAAGAGATGCAGGTGAGCCGTACCGTGGTGCGTGAAGCGATCATCATGCTCGAAGTGGAAGGTTACGTGGAGGTGCGGAAAGGTTCCGGCATTCACGTCATCAGCAGCCAGCAGCAGAACCGCGTGGTAACGTCCAGCCAGCTGGAGTTCGCTAATTTTGGCCCCTTCGAGTTATTGCAGGCGCGCCAGCTAATTGAAAGCAACGTGGCTGAGTTTGCCGCCACGCAGGTGACACGCCAGGATATCGTGGCACTGATGGCAATTCAGGAGAAAGCACGTCAGGAAGATCATTCGCGCGATTCGGCGTGGGATATGGAGTTTCACGTGCGCATTGCGCAATCGACGCAGAACAGCGCCTTAGCAGCGATTGTCGAGAAGATGTGGCTGCACCGTCTGCACAATCCTTACTGGTTAAAGCTGCACGAACATATTGATGCCAAAAATATCACCAGCTGGTGTGACGATCACGACCAGATCCTCAAAGCCCTGATCCGCAAAGATCCCGCCGCCAGTAAGCTGGCAATGTGGCAGCATCTGGAAAATACTAAGCAGATGCTGTTTAACGCCACCACCGACGATTTCGAATTTAACGTTGATCGTTACATGTTTGCTGAAAATCCGGTCATCCTGCCTGAAGGTAGCGAAAATCCACGCTGATCCTGCTTATTTTTCAGGCGTTTTGTTGCTGAAAAAGTCAGTTAGTCTGCAATAGTGTCAGCTCATGTAAAGCTCCTTTTGACCACCTGCGTCTAAAGGTAAAACTCCTGTGCGGCAGGCACTTTCCCCTGTCTGGATAACGTTATTTTTGTTACAGTTATCGCCCTTTTATTACCCTTTGCGACAGGGCTTTAAAAAGTCGCTGATTTAACAATCAATTCTGGAAGGATCCGGAAACTCCTGCTCAGGCTGCTTATCTAAAATGTATAACCAACGCCAGTCTGCGCCTAAGCCCCTCACGGGCACGTTTAACAATGATGTTCAGGAATGATTGATGGATATTTTGCAAGCATTGCTGCATGCCTTGTGGCAGCAGGATTACGAAATGCTCTCCGACCCGACGTTGGTTTGGGCCATTTATGGCGTGTTGTTCATGATTCTGTTTCTGGAAAATGGATTGCTGCCCGCCGCCTTTCTGCCGGGCGATAGTTTACTGATTTTGGTCGGCGTTTTGATTGCCAAAGGCACCATGGGTTTCCCGCTGACGCTGCTGATTCTGACCACAGGCGCCAGCCTCGGCTGCTGGGTAAGCTACATTCAGGGCCGCTGGCTCGGTAATACGCCTACCGTACAAAAATGGCTTTCACACTTGCCCGCGCAATATCATCAACGCGCCCATCGGCTGTTCCATCGGCATGGCTTGTCTGCACTGCTGGTGGGTCGCTTTATTGCCTTCGTTCGCACCTTGCTCCCTACCATCGCCGGGCTTTCTGGCCTGAGTAATGCGCGCTTCCAGTTCTTCAACTGGGTAAGTGGCTTCCTGTGGGTGCTGATCCTTACCGTGCTGGGCTTCGCGCTGGGTAAAACACCGATTTTCCGTCGTTACGAAGATGAGCTGATGTTGTGCCTGATGCTGCTGCCGCTGGTGCTGCTGGTGATTGGCCTGGTCGGTTCTTTAGTAGTGATTTGGCGTAAACGTCAGTCAGCGCGTAGCGGGAATTCACAGTCATGATCACATTCCGTGGATTCCCAAGGCGTTTCCTGCCTTGGGCGCTGGGTGGCGCGTTGGCGCTGCTGGCGATCTGTTTCGTTCCGACCTTGATGCAGCATGAAACCGTGGTGCAGATCCGCGTTGCCAACAGCGGCACCAATCTGCCCGATGGTTTTTATCTTTATCAGCAACTTTCTGCGCAGGGCGTGCGTATCAAAAGTATTACGCCCTCCGGCGATGCGCTGGTAATTCATTTTGAGAATGAAGAACAGAGCCTGGCGGCGCAAAAAGTGTTGAAGCGCCTGTTGCCACAAGGCTTTGTCGTCGCCGCTGGCCCGCAGGCTTCGCAGCAATATCCTGACGCCAGTCGCCCAATTTTTAGCTAAATTTCACCGCCTGACGTTAAGCCAGGCGGTGAGCTAATCCTCGCTATCCCCGCGTCTTCTTTGAATTTTTTCGTCTGCTGTCTATCCTTAGAGATAGCGTAAGCCTAAGACATGCTGGGAAGCTTCTCCTGTCTGCTCTCGGGCAGGTCATCAACAATGGAAGGTCACAACCTGATGAAACATCAATTACTGCTAGGTGCTATTCTTTTTTCACTCTCGGGTTCGCTGCTGGCGGCTGAATCGCTCTGCCAACAAAAAGAGCAGGATATTCAACGCGAGATCGATATGGCAAAACAGCACGACAACCAGCGCCGCGTTACCGGGCTGGAGCGCGCGTTGACCGAAGTCCGCGCAGGCTGCACCGATGAGAAGCTGAAATCTGCACATAGCGAACGCATCGCTGAGCAGAAGCACAAAATCGCCGAACGTGAGCGTGAGCTGAAAGAAGAGCGTCAGGATGGCGACAAGGACAAAATTGAGAAGCGCGAACGTAAGCTGCTCGATGCGCAGCACGAACTGAAAAAGCTTGAAGCTGAACCTTATTAATCGGACTTAACTCAATGCTGTAAAAGGAGATTTCCATGGCTAAAGAAACAACATCTGAACATCTGCGCGCTGAATTGAAAAATCTGGCTGATACCCTGGAAGAAGTGCTGAGCAGCTCAGCAGATAAATCCAAAGGTGAGCTGGATAAACTGCGTCATAAAGCGCGCGGCGCTATTGAAAGCTCCCGTGAACGTCTCGGCGATTCCGGCGAACGTATTGCACAAACCACGCGTGAAGCAGCGGAAAAAGCGGACGAATACGTGCGCGACAATCCGTGGCACGGCGTGGGTATCGGTGCAGCGGTAGGTATTCTCATCGGCATTTTAATCTCACGGCGTTAATGATGAGTGATAGTCAGCAAAGCCACGGCCCCGGCAAAGGGGTCTTTAACATCGGTCAACGGGTAGTTACCACGCTGGTTAGCATGGTCGAGACGCGCGTCAGACTGGCAATTGTGGAACTGGAAGAGGAAAAGGCCAACCTGATTCAGATGCTGATGATGGTGGGCCTTACTATGCTGTTTACCGCTTTCGGTCTCATGAGCCTGATGGTGTTGATCATCTGGGCGGTGGACGCACAATATCGCTTGATGGCGATTGCCATTACTACGGCGGTGCTATTTGCTCTGGCGCTCATCTTCGGTTTGTGGACGTTATACAAATCGCGTCAGTCAACGTTGTTGCGCCATACGCGTAAAGAGCTGGATACCGATCGCAAACTGCTGGAGGAGCATCGCTCATGAGCCGCCGCGAACGTGAAGCACGCATTCACGAACTGCTCAATCAGGTGCAGCAGCAGCGGCTTGACCTCAGCGCCGACAGCCGCGACTGGCTGACCAGCACCGCGCAGTACGATCGCGGCTGGTTAACCATCATTGGCATGCGTCGTTATCTGGCGATTGGCAGCAGCGCATTGGCCATTTGGTCGATTCGCAGCCCCAATCGTCTGCTGCGCTGGGCCAAGCGCGGTTTCGGCGTCTGGAGCACCTGGCGCATGATCAAATCGACTTTAAATACCCGCTAGCTTCTCTCTCTAAAACCGGATCGAATTGATTCGGTTTTACTCCCCCTCAAATTTACTGAACAACATTGACAGTTTATCTCGCTTACAACTCTTTCAACCTGCGATTATCATCTTCCTCCATCAGCCCAGTGAACTGAAACAACCGGTTCAAGGGGATTCAAAACCCGCAGGCCAACAACCTGCAACAAAAACCTTGTTGGAGTAGATGATGAAAAAATTCGAAGACTCAGGCCTGCTGGTAGCACGCGTATTAATGACCATTCTGTTTATCACCGCAGGCTGGGGCAAAATCACCGGTTACGCCGGTACCGCACAATACATGCAGGCGATGGGCGTCCCAGGCTTCCTGCTGCCGCTGGTTATTCTGCTGGAGTTCGGTGGCGGCCTGGCGATTCTGTTCGGTTTCCTGACGCGCTTTACCGCCCTGTTCACCGCTGGCTTTACTCTGCTGACCGCGTTCCTGTTCCACAGCAACTTCGCGGAAGGTGTTAACCAGCTGATGTTCATGAAAAACCTCTCCATCGCCGGTGGCTTCCTGGTGTTGGGTCTGGTAGGTCCAGGCGCTTACAGCATTGACCGACTGATTCGTCAGCGCGTTCAGCCAGCAACCGCACGCTAAGCAGCACAAGCGTTAGAGAACACATATACTGAATTGCAGGGGCGGGGATTTTCCTCGCCCCTTTTTATTATGGAGGGCTTATGGGACAGCTGATTGACGGTGTCTGGCATGATACCTGGTACGATACGAAGTCAACCGGTGGCCGCTTCAAGCGCACAGAAGCCGTCTGGCGTAACTGGGTTACCGCCGATGGTAGCGCCGGTCCAACCGGCAAAGCGGGCTTCGCCGCTGAGCGTGGTCGCTATCATCTTTACGTCTCGCTTGCCTGCCCGTGGGCGCATCGCACGCTGTTAATGCTTAAACTCAAGGGATTGGAGGAGATGATTTCGGTTTCGGTGGTGCATCCGCTGATGCTGGAGAACGGCTGGACTTTCGACGCCAACTTCCCTGACGCCACCGGCGATGCGTTGTATCAAAAAGAGTTTCTCTATCAAATCTATCTGCACGCCGATGCGCACTATTCCGGCCGTGTGACCGTGCCAGTGCTGTGGGATAAAACCCAGCAAACCATCGTTAGTAATGAATCCGCCGACATCATGCGCATGCTCAACAGCGCTTTTGATGCGCAAGGTGCCCGCGCGGGTGACTATTATCCGGCGGAGCTGCGCGACAAAATTGATGAAGTGAACAGCTGGGTTTACGACACGGTCAACAATGGCGTGTATAAAAGCGGTTTTGCCACTTCGCAGGCGGCGTACGATGAATCGGTAACGTCGCTGTTCCATTCGTTAGCGCGTCTCGAACAGATTCTTGGTCAACATCGCTATCTTACTGGCGACCAACTGACCGAAGCGGATTTACGCTTGTGGACCACGCTGGTGCGCTTCGATCCGGTCTACGTCACCCACTTTAAGTGCGATCGTCACCGCATCAGTGATTACCGTAATCTGAGCGGCTTCCTGCGCGATATCTATCAGATGCCAAGCATCGCTGACACGGTTAATTTGCCGCACATTCGCCATCACTACTACTGCAGCCACAAAACCATCAACCCAAGCGGCGTGATCTCGCTGGGTCCAGCCTTTGACTGGGATGAGCCACACGGCCGGGGTTGATGCTCTTACCCTCTCCCAACGTGGAGAGGGTACTTTAGGCAAACTTAATCAGCACCATACCGATCAACAACAATCCCACGCCCAGCCAGCCAACCCGACTCAGACGCTGGCCAAACAGAATCCAGCCTGCCGCCACGGTGGCGACCAATCCCAGCCCGCCCCATATCGCGTAGGCGACCGTCAAATCGATGCCTTTCACCGCCTGCGCCAGCGCACTGAACGCCGCCAGCACCGCCACCAGCGATAACACGCCAAACAGTGGACGGCGGAAACCGTTGGAGTATTTCAGGAAGATATTGGCGACGATCTCCAGGCCAATGGCCAGCGCCAGCCACGCGATATGCAGCCAGTTAAACGTTGCCATGGCGCAGCTCCTTGCGACTCAGCGTGCCGGATTTGATCAGGACGATGCCGAGGATCAGCGTCAGCAGGCCGGCTACTTTGATGGCGGATAAGGCTTCATCGAACAACAGCACGCTAAACAGCGTAATAAACAGAATGCCAATGCCTTCCCACATGGCATACGCCACGCCAAGGGCAATACGTTTAATGGCGAAGGATAAACAGATATAAGAAAGTGCGATCATCACCAGCATAAAAATATAACCGGCGTTGCCACCGTTTACGCTGGCCCATTTCATTGAGACGGTGCCAATAATTTCCGCGGCGATCGCCAGCGCTAATAAAATCCAATACAGCATGATTTCTCTCCTGAACGAGAAATAAACGCCACCCACGCGAAAATAGGCGTGTTAGCAAAGTTAAATTAAAAAGTCAGAATAGGAGAGAACGGAACTAAAGCGCGAAGCGCCAGTGCTGATCGCAGATTGAGCAGTTTGATTCAGAGAGAGAGGAGGAGAGTGGAGCCTTATTTGACGCAAACATTTTGTCCATAAAATTACAACTTATCCACGTTGTTGCTTCTCGTCAGTGTGGATTAAATTTGTCCTCAGTAGTTAAACACGCGCTTATTCTGGCATAGCGGCAGTAATGTTTTCAGGGATTTTCATTTCTTTACGTGGAGGCGTTTAATTAATGTTATTGGTCTGATGCCCTCACCCTAGCCCTCTCCCACAGGAAAGGGAACTGTTTATTGCGGCTTGAAAGATCGCTCGATCGGTTCCTTCTCCCACTTGTGGGAGAAGGTTAGGATGAGGGCCAGCGCGCACCCAACCCCAGAAAACACAAAACCCGCCGAAGCGGGTTTTGTGTTTAAAAAAGTCGAAACTGACCGATAAGCCGGGTTCTGTCGTGGACAGTCATTCATCTAGGCCAGCAATCGCTCACTGGCTCAAGCAGCCTACCCGGGTTCAGTACGGGCCGTACCTTGTGAACCCCTATTTGGCCTTGCTCCGGGTGGAGTTTACCGTGCCACGAACTGTTGCCAGCCGCGCGGTGCGCTCTTACCGCACCCTTTCACCCTTACCTGATCCCATTACTGGGCCATCGGCGGTTTGCTCTCTGTTGCACTGGTCGTAGGCTTGCGCCCCCCAGGCGTTACCT
Organism: Pantoea sp. AG1095; assembly: GCF_003208415.1. Classification (NCBI taxonomy): domain Bacteria; kingdom Pseudomonadati; phylum Pseudomonadota; class Gammaproteobacteria; order Enterobacterales; family Erwiniaceae; genus Pantoea; species Pantoea sp. AG1095. The sequence goes on from NZ_QKMJ01000005.1 coordinate 219,638, forward strand.
GGCACCCTGCCCTATGGAGCCCGGACTTTCCTCCCCTTTGCCCGTCTCCCCCCGAAAGAGGACGACGACAAAGCGGCGACTGTCTGGTCAGCTTCGGCGCGGGATAATAGGCGATCTGCCAGCGTTTGTCACGCCTCTTGCTGCTCCAGCGCGTACTTATAAAGCGCGTTCTTCTTCACCCCATGAATTTCCGCCGTCAGCGCAGCGGCTTTCTTCAATGGCAGCTCTTTTTGCAGCAGCGCCAGCGTGCGCAACGCCTCCGCTGGCAGCGCTTCTTCATCAGCTTTATGGCCTTCAACAATCAGCACCATCTCGCCTTTACGACGATTTTCATCTTCCTGCACCCACGCCAGCAGTTCACCGACCGGTGCGCCTTGAATAGATTCCCACGTTTTGGTGATCTCACGCGCCAGCACCACGTAGCGCTCGCCGCCCCACACGCTGACCATATCCTGCAGGCTATCGATCAGGCGATGGGTCGATTCATAGAAAATCAGCGTACGCGGCTCTTCACCCAGCGCGCGCAGCACATCGCAACGTCCTTTGCTTTTGGCCGGTAGAAACCCTTCGTAACAGAAACGATCGGACGGTAACCCCGCCGCGCTTAATGCTGTAATCGCCGCGCAGGCACCTGGCAACGGCACCACGCGCACACCAGCCTCACGGCAGCGACGTACTAAATGGTAGCCGGGATCGTTGATTAACGGCGTGCCGGCATCGGAGACCAGCGCGATGCTCTGGCCCTCTTGCAGCTTAGCTAATAGCACCTCAGCTTTCTGCTGTTCGTTGTGGTCGTGAAGTGCGAAGAGTCGCGCATTGATGGCGAAATGTTGTAGCAACAGCCCGGTATGACGTGTATCTTCCGCTGCGACTAGATCGACGCTTGAGAGCACCGTCAACGCTCGTTGAGTGATATCACCCAGGTTACCGATCGGGGTAGGAACGATATAGAGCGTGCTGGCAGAAATCTCTGCCCGATCGAGTTGTTTCATTGTTTCATCCGAATTGCCGATTTAATATTGAGCATCTTGAAAAAAACATCACTGGATACAGTATGCTTCCTTCAAAAGTCGTACGTCATAAAGCAGGACGCTTAGTACCTGTTCTTCTCGCTGGGCTGATTTTAGCCGCCTGTAGTGGTCAGGGACCGCAACAAACCTCTAACGTCAATATTCAGGGTCCTGCGACTGGCCGGTCTGACTATTATCTGCAGCAGGTGCAGCAAAGCAGCGATGATAGCAAGACCGACTGGCAATTACTTGCCATCCGTGCCCTGTTGAAGGAAGGAAAGTATCCGCAGGCGGCGAATCAGCTCAATCAATTGCCGCAGCAGTTAAGCGAAGTGCAACAGCAAGAACTGCTGCTGCTGCGCGCGCAGATGCAGATTGGGCAGCAGGATTTCACCGGTGCGCAACAGCTGCTGGGCCAGGTGAAAAGCGGCGGCTTGTCGCAGGACCAGCAGGTGCGTTACTACGCGCTGCAAATCGCGGCGGCACAGAATCGCCCTTCACTCTCGCTGCTGCGTGCCTATATAGCGCAGGAGCCGCTGCTGAAAGGTGCCGATCACCAAAGCAATATCGATGCAACCTGGCAAGCGCTGACGCAGATGACCCAGGATCAGATCAACAGCCTGGTGATCAATGCTGATGAAAATACCCTGCAGGGCTGGCTCGATCTGCTGAATACCTGGCGCGCAAACAGCCAGGATCCACAAATGTTGAAAGCGGCGATTCAGGACTGGCAGACGCGTTATCCGCAGAACCCAGGCGCGAAGACACTGCCAACCCAGCTCAGCCAGGTGCAGAACTTCACCAAAGCGTCGACCAATACCATCGCGCTGCTGCTGCCGCTTAACGGCCAGGCGCAGGTGTTTGCCAATGCGATTCAGAAAGGCTTCACCGATGCGCGCAATGGCGTGCTCAATGCACCGGCACCGCAAGCCGCTCCTGAGGCTAATACAGCCGATGCCAGCGCACAGCCGCCAGCGGATGCCAATAGCGTGGTCAGCCCCGCCGTTGCAGGTAACACACCGCCGCAAACCGAGCAGTCACAGCCAGCCGCACAACCCGCCGCCGCACAGGGCAACAGCAATGCGCAGGTGAAAGTGTATGACACCAGTAGCCAGCCGATTGCGCAGGTGATGCAGCAGGCGCAGCAAGATGGCGCCACGCTGGTGGTCGGCCCGCTTCTAAAAAATGACGTTGAAACCGTCGCCAATAGCAACACGCCGCTTAACGTGTTGGCCCTGAACGAGCCAGAACAGATCCAGAACCATCCGAATATTTGTTACTTTGCGCTTTCTCCTGAAGACGAAGCACGCGATGCCGCGCACCATATCTACGAGCAAGGCAAACGCCAGCCATTATTGCTGGTGCCGCGCAGCAGTTATGGCGACCGTATCAGCAAAGCGTTCGCGCAAGAGTGGCAAACGCTGGGTGGCTCAACCGTGCTGCAGCAGCGTTTTGGCGGCGTCGGCGAACTCAAGCAAGGCATCAACAGCGGTGCGGGTATCGCGTTAAGCGGCACGCCGCTCAACGTTGAGCCTGCACAATCGCAGAGCGTGGCGATTGCTGGCCTGACGATTCCTGCACCGCAAACCAGCGCACCGGCGCCAACGGCCGATGCCAGCAGCGGTAGCGTGGATGCGGTGTACATCGTCGCCAGCCAGGATGAGCTGCAGCTGATCAAGCCGATGATTGCGATGCGCACCAGCAGCCGCAACAATACCGCGCTGTACGCCAGCTCACGCAGTGCGCAGGCGGGTGCAGGCCCGGACTTCCGTCTGGAGATGGATGGCCTGCAGTTCAGCGATATTCCGCTGCTGTCCGGTAGCAATCCGGGCTTAATGCAGCAGGCGGCGAAGTCGTTCAACAACGATTATTCGCTGGTTCGCCTCTACGCGATGGGCATTGATGCCTGGACGCTGGCGAATAACTTTAACCAGATGCGTCAGGTGCCTGGCTTTGCCATTGATGGCAACACCGGCAAGCTGAACGCCGACACGGATTGCGTGATCAACAGGAAGTTGGCATGGAACCAGTATCGTCAGGGACAGATCGTTCCGGTGCAGTAAACCGCCAGCGCATTGGCGCTGAGCAGGAACAACTGGCGCGTCGCTATCTGGAGCGCGCCGGGCTGCAGTGGTTTGCCAGCAATGTACGCTGTCGCAGCGGGGAAATTGACCTAATTATGCGCGACGCCGATTGCTGGGTATTTGTTGAAGTGCGCTATCGACGCGATGCGCGCTACGGCGGTGCCGCCGCCAGCGTAACGCGCCAGAAACAACAAAAGCTGCTGCGTGCCGCCGCGCTCTGGTTGCTGGCGCGTGGCGGCAGTTTTGATACGGTGAATTGCCGTTTTGACATCATTGCCATTACCGGGCGTGAGCTGGAGTGGCTGCCCGATGCCTTTAATGCCGATGGATAGAACCAGGTGGTCTTGTGCAGGACAGAATTAAAGCGTGTTTTACCGAAAGTATTCAGACCCAAATCGCCGCAGCCGAAGCGCTGCCCGATGCGATTTCCCGCGCCGCGATGACGCTGGTGCAGTCGCTGCTGAACGGTAACAAAATCCTTAGCTGCGGTAACGGTGCGTCGTCGGCGAATGCTCAGCATTTTGCCGCCAGCATGATTAACCGTTTCGAGACAGAGCGCCCTAGCCTGCCTGCGCTGGCGCTGAGCGCTGATAATGTGATGCTGACGGCGATTGGTAACGATCGTCTGCACGATGAAATCTACGCCAAGCAGGTTCGAGCGCTTGGTCAGGCTGGTGATGTGCTGCTGGCCATTTCCACCCGTGGCAACACCCGCGATATCGTCAAAGCGGTTGAAGCTGCGGTTACCCGCGATATGACCATCGTTGCGTTAACCGGCCACGACGGCGGTGAGCTGGCGGGCCTGCTCGGTCCGCATGATGTGGAAATTCGCATTCCATCACATCGCAGTGCGCGCATTCAGGAAATGCATATGCTGACGCTGAACTGCCTGTGCGATTTGATTGATAACACTTTATTCCCACACCAGGAATGACTGAAGGAGCTCAAATGAAAGCATTGAACGCTGTCGCCATTCTCTTAACCGCCATGCTGCTGCAAGGTTGTGTTGCCGTGGTTGCCGGCGGCGCTGCCGTCGCCACCAAAACCGCCACTGATCCGCGCACCGTGGGCACGCAGGTCGATGACGGTACGCTGGAGCTGCGCGTCTCGAACGCACTGGCAAAAGATGAACAGATCAAAAACCAGGCGCGCGTGGTTGTCACCGCTTATCAGGGCAAAGTACTGCTAACCGGCCAGTCGCCAACCCCGGATCTGGCAAGCCGTGCCAAACAGATCGCCATGGGCGTTGATGGAGCCACCGAGGTGTATAACGAAATCCGTAATGGACAGAAAGTCAGCCTCGGCACCTCGTCATCGGATACCTGGATCACCACCAAAATCCGCTCGCAGCTGCTGGGCAGCGATCAGGTGAAATCCTCCAACGTCAAAGTGACCACCGAAAACGGTGAAGTGTTCCTGTTGGGACTGGTTACTGCAGAAGAAGCGAAGGCGGCGGCCGATGTTGCCAGCCGGGTGAGCGGCGTGAAGCACGTGACTACGGCCTTCACCATTCTCAAATAAGCATTACAGCAAAGCATCAGGGCGACTTCGGTCGCCCTTTTTTGTGCGTGAGGGTTAGGCGGGAAGGTCAATCACCAGCGCGCGCAGCGGCGTTCTGGCCTGCAGGCTAATCTGGTTCTCATCGCTGAGAAACGCGCCGTCGCCGCAGCCTAGCGGCTGCTGGTTGGCGCTGCTGGCCTGTACATCCAGCGAACCATGGATCGATTGCAGGTAAGCGCGCGGTCCGTGCAATTTCACCGTGTACTGCTCGCCCGGCGCTAGCGTCACCTGATGCACCCAAACCTGCTGGCGCAGCTGCAGGCTGCCCTGCGCGCCATCGGGCGAGGCGATCAGTACGCTGGTTTGTTGCGGCAGGTCGAGCTTCTGCAACAGCGGGTTTTCACGTTCCGGACAGGCCGCCAGCCACAGTTGCATGCGGGTTAACGGGCGATCTTTGCTGATGTTAATTTCACTGTAATTCACGCCCTGACGCGCAGAGAGCAGCATCGCCTCGCCTTCACGCGCCACCAGATGATTGCCTTCGCTGTCGCGATACTCGGCTTCACCTTGCAGCACCAGATTCAGCACATCGACCTGCGGATAACTGCGCGGCTGGAATGCGGCGCCCGGTGCCAGAATTTCCTGGTTGAGTACGCGCAGTGACGCGTAGCCCATTAATTTTGGATCGAAATAGTGGCCAAATGAGAAGCTGTAGCGCGCCTGCAACCAACCGAAATCGGCCTGGCCACATGCGGACGCGCAGCGGGTTGTCATCATGATAATCCTCCGACGCGCTGCGGTGAGAACCGACCGCAGGCTTGATGGGATTATGGTAAAAGTCTGGACGCCGGATTGTAAGCCAGTTAATCTGCCTGGCATGTTCAAATTTACTGACAGAGAATCGGCATGGCAAAAGACCGCGCGTTAACCCTTGAAGCTTTACGTGTGATGGATGCTATTGACCGTCGTGGCAGCTTTGCCGCTGCGGCCGATGAACTGGGTCGCGTCCCTTCCGCGCTGAGTTACACCATGCAGAAGCTGGAAGAGGAGCTGGATGTGGTGCTGTTTGACCGTTCCGGCCACCGCACCAAGTTCACCAACGTGGGCCGCATGCTGCTGGAACGGGGCCGCGTGCTGCTGGAAGCCGCCGACAAGCTCACCACCGATGCCGAAGCGCTGGCGCGCGGTTGGGAAACGCATCTCACCATTGTTGCCGAGGCGCTGGTGCCTTCCGAGCGTTTATTCCCGCTGGTTGAGAAGCTGTCAGAAAAAGCCAATACGCAAATTTCTCTCATCACGGAAGTATTAGCCGGCGCCTGGGAGCGGCTGGAACAGGGCCGCGCCGATATCGTGATTGCCCCGGATATGCACTTCCGCGCCTCAACCGAAATCAACACCCGCAAGCTGTACAGCACGATGAGCGTCTACGTTGCCAGCCCGGATCATCCCATTCATCAGGAAGCTGAGCCGCTGTCAGAAGTGACGCGCGTGAAGTATCGCGGTATCGCGGTGGCGGACACCGCGCGCGAGCGCCCGGTGTTGACGGTGCAGTTGCTGGATAAGCAGCAGCGTCTGACGGTAAGCAGCATGGATGATAAACGCCGCGCGCTGCTGGCCGGTTTGGGTGTGGCGACCATGCCGTATCCGATGGTGGAGCAGGATATCGCCGAAGGTCGTTTACGCGTGGTGAGCGCCGAGTATACGCGCGAAGTGGACATTATTATGGCGTGGCGCCGCGACAGCATGGGCGAAGCCAAAGCCTGGTGTTTGCGTGAGATTCCGAGGTTGCTGGCGAAGCGCGGGTAGATTGTGCGGGGTTTCCCCCTCCTCGGTCCTCCCCCATAAATGGGGGAGGAAGATGCTGCCACATGTTAGTGATGAAGCTGCATGGGGAGGAAGATGCTGCCACATGTTAGTGATGAAGCTGCATCTCCTTCCCCCGCTTGCGGGGGAAGGCCGGGATGGGGGACAGCACGCACAACCCTTACATCCGACTCAAACAATCGATCGCCACCGCTTTAAAACTGACAAAATCCGCGCAATCGCGCAGCCGCGTCATCGCTCTTTCGCGCAGGAAGGTGACGAACAGATCGTAAATCGCCATCGCCTCTTCGTATTCACTCTTGCTGATCGCCAGCAGGAAAATCACCGATGCTGTCTCCTCGCCCCAGCTCACGCCATGCGGCGCCAGCACCGTGTAGACCACGGTTTTCTGCGCCAGCAGTCCGAGTGAATGCGGCAGCGCGATGCCTTCGCCGAGCAGGGTGCTGACAATCGCTTCGCGCTCCTCAACCGACGGATAAAAATCCGCATCGACAAAACCTTCGCTCTCCAACTGATCGCACAGCAGGCGGAACAACTCTGACTGCGCCATCGGCTTATCCAGCACCATAAAGTGCTGCGCGTCGAAGTACTTCTCCAGCATGTACGGGCGCGTGCGATCCACTAACACCAGCTTGCCGAGCTGCTCCAGCTGGAACTCGGTTGGGAATGGCGACATCACCGCAATCGGCTTATTCTTCTCGCTGAGCCGCGCGGTGGAGATCACGAAGTCTTCATCGATATGCTCGCGCAGTTCATAGTCGCGCTGTGACAGCCGCGCCGTCACCACCAATTGCGGGTATTTGCGCAGCAGCAGCGCCTCAATCATGCGCAGCGTGGAGTTGCCGCTGTCGCACACCAGCAGCACCTGTGGATGGCGCTGATAGCCGACGTCGTAATGCCTCTCCAGCCCAACACCAATGTGCAGCACCAGGAAACCGATCTCGTTCTCACTGATAGTGTAAGGGGTGTATTTACCCCAGCTGGTGACCGCCGCCAGCGTCACATCGTAGGCCATTGGATAGTGCTGTTTGATGTTGCTCAGCAGCGGATTGGGGATATGGATTTGGTAGCGCACCCGCGTGATCATGGTTTTGATATGGGTGAGCAGATCGGCGCGCAGCTGCTCATCATGCTGCAGCCGATAGTTGTAATGGGTGTTGATGTAATTCAGCAGGTAATCGACCAGCGCATCGGCGTCGTCAGCGTTAATGGTGCTCGGTGCCAGCGCCTGAATCTGGCGCGCGGCGATGTTGACCCGCAGCCAGTTCTCTTCCGCCTGTGAAATCGGTTTCCCGACCAGCGGACGCATCATATTAATCAGGTCGTGCGCCGCCTCGCGCACTTCCTCGCCCACATCTTCCGCACCCGGATCGTTGAGCGGGAAACCTTCGCTGATGCGTCGCACCGCCACCGCGCAGTAGATTTGCAGATAGCGGTCGCCTTCATCGCTGAGACGAATCGCGTGCTGGGCGAAGCACTGTTGCAGCAAAGGTTCGAGCTGCGCCAGAATGCCGCTGTGCAGCGCTTCTACCGTCAGCAGCGGGCTGTCCGGCGTCTCCTGATCGATCTGCCACAGCAGGTCGGTTAAGCAGGTGCGGATCGCCGCCTCGCTGCCAAACAGCTTCATGCCGTAATGCGGTTTGGTTTCGATATTAAGGTGATAGCGGCCCAACCATTCGCGCACTTCTGCCATATCGCTTTGCAGCGTGGCGCGGCTGACAAACCACTCTTCGGACAGATCTTCCAGCTTGATCGAATACGCCGCCGTCAGAAAGCGCGTCAGCAGATAGCGCACGCGCTCCTGCGAGGTACGCGGCACGCGCAGTGGCGTCGCGCTCTCTTGCTGTAAGCGGCCAAAGCGCGCCGCATCGTCAATTTTGAGTTGATATCCCGCGCCGCGCGCCAGCACAAACTGCGCGCCATGCTGTTCCAGCAGCGCGTTCAGCGCGGTGATATCGGTGCGCACCGTGCGCGTTGAAACGGAAAAGCGACGTGCCAGCTCATCCTGCGGCAGCGTTTCATTTTGCAGCGCAGCGAAAAGCTGAGTCAGACGCTGATTGGGAAATCTCACGGAGCCTCACCTGTTACTCATTTGTTACAGCAGTTTCTTGCACGTTGCCAGAAGCTGACGCACATCGTCAATGCGCGTGTCGCCGCTTGCGCTATCGATAATCGAACTGTAAACGTGCGGGATCACTTTGCTGACGCCCGCATCGAGCGCAATACGCACAATCTCTTCGAAGTTGTTGAGATCGATGCCGCCGGTGGGTTCCAGCCAGAAGTCGTGACGCGCGCAGGCTTCCGCCACCGCGCGATACTCATTTACCGCTTTCAGGCCGCCCATCGGAAAGTATTTCACCGAGCTGCCGCCCATGTCCTGCAACATGGCGATGGCGCTGTCGATCGGTACAATCGCGTCGGCGTTCTTCGAGCTGCGCGGTCCGGTGGAGATTTTCACCAGGCCCGGCGTGCCGGTCGGTGAAATCAAACCATTTACCACGGTTTGATTCTGGCCGAGCAGCGCACGGCTGGTCGCCACGCCGGTGAAGACCTGATTGACGTGCTGCGGTTGCAGCACCGCCGAGATCTCACTCACCATCGCTGACTGGTTGGGATCGCCCGCGCCCAAACCCACGGATAACGCATTGTCGATCAGCGCCGCATACTCGCGCATATCGGCAATGGCTTCTTCGTTGCTGGCGTAGTTTTTTGACAGCACGCCCACCAGCACATGGCCTTCAGCCGCCTGCCAGATCGCTTTGGCGTTCTGCTTCGAACCGGCCAGCACGTTAAGGCACAGGCGATCCTGATAGAAATTCGGGTTCAGACTCATGCGCGTTTTCCTCCGCTGATCAACGCCTGAATAGCGCTAAAGATGATGTGCAGCTGATCGGCGCTAACGCTGCGCACATCGGCTTCGATAATGCCTTCGTTGGCTTTGTAGCCACGGAAATAGATGGCGATGTCGCCAGTTTTCAACGCCTGCACCAGTTCGCCAGTCGGCCAGCCGGTGACCGCTTCATCAAACTTGATCTCGGCACGCGCAATATCGCGTCCGGCGGCATCCCACACCACGCGGGCGGTGACGCCGTTCAGCGTGTTGAGGTTGTCGATAAACGGCGTCATGTTGGCCACCATCTCGGCGCCGGTGGTTTTTGGCTGCACCAGATAGTTTTCAATCGCCTGCGTCAGGCCGAGAATGCCCCCTTTGCCGACTTTCATCGCGCGGCCAATGCCGTTGCTCTGGCGCTTCACCCACTCAACGTATTGCGTACGACCAATCACTAAGCCGCTGGTCGGCCCTTCAATCGCCTTGGCGCCGCTGTAAATCACCAGATCCGCGCCCATTTGGTAGTAACACTGCAAATCTTCTTCCGCTGCCGCATCAACGATCAGTGGAATGCCGTGCTTGCGCGCCACTACCGCTGCCTGCTCCACGCTAAGATGGCTTTTCTGCACGCAGTGGTGCGATTTGATGTACATCAGCGCCGCCGTGGTCGGCGTGATTGCCGCCGCCAACTGCTCTGGCGAACATTCATTGCTGTAACCGGCTTCGATCAAACGACCGCCGCCCAGCGCCACCATCGTGCCAACCGGCGCACCGAAGTTCACGTTGTGCCCTTTTGGCACCACGATATCGTGCGGCACGCTGAGCGGCGCGGCGTGCAGGTTCTCCAGCAGCCAGTCGTTATCTTTAACAATCACCGCCGCCACGCTCTGCGCAATGCCCGCTGAGGCGCACGACACCACTACCGCGCTCTCCACGTCCAGCAGTTTGGCGATGTAAGCGCCGGTCTTGTTGACCAGATCTTTCATCTCGAAGTAGTGATTCAGACCGTAGCTGACGGTATCCACCACATCCGCAGACGGCGTGGAGACGCCGAGAATGGTCATGCGTCCCGAGGCGTTGATGACCTGTTTCAGGTCATATTTTTCATAGATCGAAGACATGATTCGCTTTCCCTTCATCAGTCAGATGCCAGTGACCGGCGATAACTACGGCCAGCGGCAGAATATGTTGTTCACCTAATACCCGTTCGCCTTCAGCATCAACGAACGGGCAGGCTTCCTCTTTGACGGTAAAAATGGTCAGGTCGGCGTCATAACCGGCGGTCAAGCGCCCTTTGCCCGCCAGACGCAAGCCAGCAGCGGCATTAACGGTGACGCACTCGACGATTTGCGGCAGGGTCATGCCAATGCTAAAGAATTTCGACATCACGTGCGCCAGGCTATGCACCGGGCCGTTGATGCGGTTACGACAGTAAATGTCGGAGCTGATGGTGTCGGGCAGAATGCCCTGCGCAATCGCCTGACGCGCCACCTCAAAACTGAAGCTGGCGCCGCCGTGGCCGATATCCAGCTTCACGCCGCGCGCGATGGCATTTTTCACCGCTGCTTTCAATTCACCCTGCGGTGACAAGATACGGTTCGGCTTGCCGTTAAAGCAGTGGGTAATGATGTCGCCGGAGGTCAGCAGATCGGCGATCTCTTCCAGCACTGGCGGATTGTTGCCAATGTGCACCATCAGCGGCAAGTTTCCGGCTACCTGCTGAATCGCCTTGGCCCGCACCAGCGGCTGAATGCCGTTCTCGCCCACCACGCTGCTGCTCATGCGCGCTTTCAGGCCAACGATAAAGTCGGGACGGCGTTTCACCGCCTGCACCACAGCATCGCCATCAATCTGCGCCATATCGGCCAGCTCGTTTTGCGTCACAATGCCGGTGCGTGAAATGTTGATCAGCGCGCGTACTTCGGTGGTAGCCGAACGCGTGAGCTGATAAAAGTCGTCGATGTCGTCAGCGCCGGTGCTGCCGGCATCCACCACCGTGGTGACGCCTTGCGCCATGCCAATGGTGTCGGCGTCGTCGTGATAAATCGGGGATTGGGGATAACAGTGCACGTGGCTATCAATCCAGCCAGCGCTGACATAGTAACGTCCGGCGAGATCGCGCTCCTGCTGTGCCGGACCACTCACCTCGCCGACGGCGGCAATTTTGCCGTGCTGGATGGCAATATCCACCAGCTGTTCGTCGCACAGACGTGCGCGGCGCAGAATCAGATCAAACATGCTTACTCCTCACATACAAACGCTCATTTCGTAGCGGCGTGATTTATCGCGCAATAAATGGCGCCGCTACGGATATGTGCAGCCATATGGCCGCACATCGGTATCAGAGTGAGATTGGGAACATCGCACCCAACACCATCGCGCCCAAAATCGCGCCGCCGGTAATAGGCTTATTCCACAGGTAGAACAGCAGCGCGCCCACCAGCGAACCGAGACCAATGGGAATCGACGCCGCCATGGCAGAAAGGATAATCAGCGGCCCGAGGAAACGGCCCGATGCGTTACCCGCGCCCATCATCACGTCTGCGCCGTAGGTTGAGTCGCTCTGGTTGATGGTGAACTTACGCGCCAGGATGATCAGATAACCTATCGCTAAGCCCACCACCAAACCCGTGGCCAGCGATGCGGCAAAGTTGGCGACCGGGAACACAATGCCGGCACCGAGCAGCAGCGCAGGCACGCCGAGGCCGACGCCGGTCTGGATCGCGCCGCCAATATCGAGAATCCCCACTAGCGAACCTTCGATAATGCGTGCAAACAGGAAGCTGGCACCAAACGCCGCCACCGCGCCATACACGCCGGTTTCCATACCGGAGCGCAGCATCGAGACAAACGCCACTTCGTTAAAAGCACCAATGCCGTACAGGTAATACATGTGCGTACCGGCAAATACGCCGGAGGAGAGCAGGCCAACAAAAATCGGGAAAGACCAGTCGGCGTACCAGAACCCTTTGTTTTCGTTCTCGTTCATGCTGATGGCTCCTTATTTGCCGCTGACGCTGTTGTGGATCATATCCAGCCAGCCCGGAATACCTAGCTGGAAGGATTGCAGCAGTTTCAGATCGAAACCGCGGAAGAAGCCGCTCAAGGCAAACAGCAGCACGATGGCAAACATCATCACCTTGGTGACTTTGTTCCAGCCGCTCTCTTCCACACCTTTACCGATCAGGATGCCCAGCACCAAACCCGGTACGGCGTTACCCATGATCAGCTGCGCCAGACCGCCAAAAATGGTGGCCCAGAAGCCAGATTTCTTACCGGCATCAATCGCTGCCAGCCAGAAGATCACTGGCATCACGGTATTCACCAGCAGGTTAGCCGCCGGCACCAGCACTTTTACTGCGGTAACCTGCAGCGCCGCCGGAACCGCAGACGCCGTGCTGTTAAGGAAGGCCACCACAATCATGCCGATGACGCCGCAGGCAATCGCCATGCGTTTCGGGTTGTGCAGCGTTTCCGCCACGTTGCGGTTTTTCACCATCAGTGCCGCCGCGCCCCAGTTCGGCAAAATGCGGTGATCGACGTCCTGCGTGAAGGAACCCGCTGCCACGGATGATGCCCAGGCGTTAAAGAAGAAGCCGAGACCAAAGGAGAAGTGCGATGCCGGATCGCCTTCACAGGAATTGAGTTCTCCCAAGGTACGGAACGCGCCCATACCTTGTGTGGTCGGTGCGTGGAACATGCGCGCTGCGCCCGCTCCCACCCCGACGCCAACCAATCCGCCAATGATTAACGACTTAAACAAAATGATTAAAAACATGTCGTCGTACCCTTGTTGTCGTTTTTATTAAGTCGCTATGAAATCCACCTTGTCGGTGTCGATCACAGTGACGCTAACGGTAATGTCCAGCTCAACGGTGTAATTCCGTCGCTCACGCGCGAGGAAGAAGAACAAGAATTTTTCCTTGCGCACGCTCTCCTGCGCGCGCAGCACCCGCACATCTATGGGTTCAATGCGCAACAGAATCTTTTGGCTGGTGCGCAGCACTTGCTGCTGCACCTTGCTGAGCGCATCGGCAAAGGCTTTTGCTTTACTGTCGCCTTTGCCCTGCACCGTAACCTGCGTCTCGTATTGCTGTTTCATACTTAGCTGCCGTGTTTTTTAGTCCAGGCCTGCACCAGACGCTCACCCAGCTCTTCTTTATCCATAAAGCCGAAGCCCAGCACGGTGGCACCTTCATTGATGGCGGTAACGCCTTCGTCAATCGAACGCATCCCGTGTTTGGCTTTGTAGCCATATTTGTTCTGCGCGGTAATCGCACCGGCACCGCCGCTGCCGCAGAAGGAGATACCGAAGTCGGCGTTTTCCGCTTTCATCACATCGCCCAGCTTCATGTCGGCTGCCACGCCTGGCACCACCACCGCACGACCACCGGCTTTCTCGATGCCCGCTGCTACTTTCTGACCTTTACCCAGACGATCGCCAATCACTACAGTTACCATGTTCAATTCCTCGCAATTTATGCTTCGTTCGATTTCGCCACTTCGATATGGACGGACAACAACCAGGCTTCCTCTTTGGGCAGATTGCCAAACAGATCCACCACCTGCTGCGCCAGCGCCATGGTTTCCGGCGAGATATCTTCAAACAGCTCAGCTTCTACTTCCGGTAGCGCTTCACCCGTTAAAGAGCGCGATGCCATCGCCCGGACATGCGAAGCCAGCATCTGCTGCTGCACGGCGTTGGCTTCGATATGATGCGCGGCGTAGATCGCTGCAATTTGGCTTAACACCTTATCCGCCAGCGCCTGGATCGCTTCCGGCGTGCTCTGTTTCAGCGGGACAGCTTCACTCCTCACCTTGTTACTCCTGTTTACAGCGGACAATTACAGATATTTCTCGTTGATAAGAAAGTACGCTTTCCCCTTGAGGCTGTTGAGTCGCAACTTTTCCACCTCAAAGTGGAAATCCTGCGGGCGAGTGTGCGCCAGATCTCAGGACGCACGAAGTGTGCGAAAGCGGTCACAAAATGCGAGGATTGATGGAGTTATGCGGATTAAAGCGGAGATAAGGCAAAGAGGAATAAGGCCAGCCACGGGGCTGGCCGGGTTATCAGCGGAATTTCTTATGGTTGGCGTTGCGAATATCTTCCAGTTTCTTCGCTTCGGCCTTGGCTTCGTCCAGCTTGTTGGCTTGCGCCAACTGATCAACCACATCGATCTGGGCAATCAGCGAATCCAGACCGGCGTGATAATCCTTGATCTGCGCGCTATCGGCCGCCTGACCTTCCAGTTTTTCCGGCGTGGATTGCTTAGCATCCGTTGCCGCCTGGCGCATCTTACCCAACGCGGTATGCATTTCCTGCGCGTCAGAGGTTTTCTTCACCACGCTCAGACCATCCTTGAGCGTATCCATATCTTTTTCTAAATCGGCTGCAAACACGCTAGCCGAGGAGAACAACAGCGATAACGACAACACTGCAATCACATGCTTATTACGCATTGGTATGTCCTTTTATTATTGTCGGGCCAAAAAAAAAGCAGCCTTGCGGGCTGCTTTCAAAAAGCGATGACTCTTATTGTCCGGCGATTTTCATCTCCGGCAGCAGCACCGAACCGCATTGTATATTGCTGCGGGTTTCAATGTCGTTACCGACGGTTACCATATTGAGCCACATCTCCTTGAGGTTACCAGCGATTGTGATCTCGCTCACAGGATATTGAATCTCACCGTTTTCCACCCAGAATCCGGATGCGCCGCGTGAATAGTCGCCGGTCATGCCGTTGATGCTAGAGCCCATCATCTCGGTTACCACTAAACCGGTGCCCATCTGCTTCAGCAGGTCGTCAAAGCTGTGGCCCTGACCGGCAATACGCCAGTTGTGGATGCCGCCTGCGTGGCCGGTGCTCTGCAAGCCGAGCTTGCGCGCCGAATAGCTGGTCAACAGCCAGTTCTGCAGCACGCCATCTTTAATGATGTCACGCGATTGGGTGCGCACGCCTTCGCTGTCGAACGGCGTGGATGCCAGGCCTTTCAGCAGGTGCGGATGCTCTTCAATGGTCAGCCACTCGGGCAGAATCTGCTTACCGAGCGAATCAAGCAGGAAGGTCGATTTGCGGTACACGCTGCTGCCGCTGATCATGCCCACCAGATGACCAAACAAACCGGTCGCCACTTCTGGCGCGAAGATCACCGGCGCTTTCATGGTCGAAAGCTTGCGCGGTGCCAGACGCGACAGCGTGCGGCGTGCGCACTCGGCGCCAACCCATTCCGGGCTTTTCAGATCGTCAAAAGCGCGGCCAATGGTATACGCGTAATCGCGCTCCATATTGCCGTCCTGCTCGGCAATCACACAGCTGGAGAGCGAATGGCGGCTGGAGCAGTAGCTCTGCAACATGCCATGGCTGTTACCAAAGACTTTGATACCAACGTGGCTGTTGAAGCTGCCGCCTTCGGTGTTGGTGATGCGCTTGTCGGCCTGCAACGACGCTTGTTCCGCCTGAGCGGCCAGTTCGATAGCGCGATCGGCATCGATCTCCCACGGATGGTAGAGATCGAGATCCGGCGCGTCAAACGCCAGCAACTCGGGATCGGCCGGTGCGCCAAATGGATCCACCGAGGTGTAGCGCGCAATGTCGATCGCCGCCTGCACGGTGCGTTTGATCGCGTCCGGGCTGAGATCGGTCGAGGAAGCGCTGCCTTTTCGGTTTTGATGGTAGACGGTGATGCCGAGCGCACCATCGCTGTTGAATTCGACGTTTTCCACTTCGCCATAGCGGGTACTGACGCCGATGCCGGTGGTTTTCGTGACCGCCACTTCAGCGCCATCGGTGCTGGCTTTTGCCAGTTCCAACGCCTGCGCGACAGCCTGTTCCAACACTTTACGTTGTTCTGCAACCTGAGTAGATACGTTCATCGACCTGCCGTCTAATCTTAAGTATGAATTGTTTGAGTCTATCAGACTCAGAGAACAATTTCGCAGTCGCCCGATAAACTGGTAGGATTAGCCTCTTTTTTTTGGGAGCCAAGAGATGACCAAGCAGCCCGAAGACTGGCTCGACGATGTGCCGGATAATAATGACGAAGAAGATGAAGAGATTATCTGGGTCAGCAAAAGCGAAATTAAACGCGATGCCGAAGAGCTAAAACGCCTTGGTGCCGAGCTGGTTGAGCTGGGGAAAAATTCCCTCGACAAGATCCCACTCGACGAACAATTGCGCGACGCGATTGAACTGGCGCAGCGCATTAAGAAAGAAGGCCGCCGCCGTCAGCTGCAGCTGATCGGTAAGATGCTGCGTTCACGCGATGAAGATCCGATTCGCCAGGCGCTGGATAAGCTGAAGAACCGTCACAACCAGCAGGTTGCACTGTTCCATAAGCTGGAAATTTTGCGCGATCGTTTGATCGAGCAAGGTGATGACGCGGTCGCTGAAGTGTTTAACCTCTATCCGCACGCCGATCGTCAGCAACTGCGCAGCATGATCCGTAACGCGCAGAAAGAGAAAGCCGCGAATAAGCCGCCAAAATCTGCCCGCCTGATTTTCCAGTATCTGCGCGAGTTGGCAGAAGCGTAAGTTTTCTGCGATTTTCCCCTCATCCCAACCTTCTCCCGCAAGCGGGAGAAGGGGCTGGCCGAGCTCCACCTAAACATTCCCTCGCCCGCTTGCGGGAGAGGGCCAGGGTGAGGGGAAAAGCCGCACCATCACCGCCCTAACCGCTCCAGCAGTTTCTGGTGAATACCACCAAATCCGCCGTTACTCATCACCAGGATCGAATCGCCTGGCTGGGCTTTCTTCGCCACCATTTCCACCAACGTATCGATATCCGCGCTCCACTGCGCTGGTTGAATGCACGCCTCAGCGACATCGGAAACCTGCCACGGAATATGGTGCGGCTGGAACAGGAACACTTCGTCTGCGCGGCCCAGCGATGGCGCTAACTCGTTCTTGCTCACCCCCATCTTCATGGTATTTGAGCGCGGCTCCAGCACCGCCAGAATGCGTGCGGTGCCGCCCACTTTGCTGCGCAGCGCCGCCAGCGTGGCGAGAATCGCGGTAGGATGGTGAGCGAAATCGTCGTACACCTTGATGGCGTTCACTTCACCGCGCAGTTCGAGACGACGACGCGCATTAATGAAGCTGCTCAGCGCTTCACCGGCATCCCCCGGTTTCACCCCAACATGACGCGCCGCTGCAATCGCCATCAGGCCATTGTGCATGTTGTGCTCGCCCACCAGCGCCCAGTTCACTTCGCCGACTTTCTCGCCGTCGAGCCAGATCTCCCAATGTGAAGAGTCCGGCGTCAACTTTTTCGCCTGCCAGTGACCGTTATCGCCCACCGTTTCCTGCTCGCTCCAGCAGCCCATCGCCATCACTTGCTTGATGTTGTTGTCGTGCTCCGGCAGCAGGATCTTGCCCTGGCCCGGCACGATACGGATCAAATGATGGAACTGCTTCTGGATGGCGCGCAGATCGTCAAAGATATCCGCGTGATCGAATTCGAGGTTGTTGAGGATCAGCGTGCGCGGGCAGTAATGCACAAACTTGGAACGCTTGTCGAAGAACGCGCTGTCGTACTCATCCGCTTCGATGACGAAGAATGGACTTTTTCCTAATTTTGCCGAAACCTCGAAGTTTCCTGGCACACCACCGATGATAAAGCCCGGTTCCAGGCCGCAGGCCTCGAGAATCCACGCTGCCATGCCGGCTGTGGTGGTTTTGCCGTGGGTTCCCGCCACCGCCAGCACCCAACGATCGCGCAGGACGAAATCGTGTAGCCATTGCGGGCCGGAGAGGTAAGGAATGTTGCGTTCCAGTACCGCTTCGACACAAGGATTGCCGCGCGTCATCGCGTTACCAATGATCACCAGATCCGGTTGCGGATCGAGCTGGCTGGCATCGTAACCTTCAGTCAATTCAATGCCTTGCTGTTCCAGCAACGTGCTCATCGGCGGATAGACATTGGCGTCTGAGCCGGTCACTTCGTGTCCCAGCGAGCGCGCCAGCATCGCCAGTCCGCCCATGAAAGTGCCACAAATCCCGAGGATGTGAATACGCATAAAGAGATCCATTACTCAAAAGTTCGGCGCACAGTGTAACGCCGAGTTGAGAGGGAAGAAACGGATTAGGACTATGGTTTTTAAAGTTCAATCGGCTAAACTGCGCTCATACGTTGGTAGCTTGTTACAGCTGCTGCCACTCCATCGTAGATGCAGGGAATGTGTTATGAAAACGTTAGGCGAATTCATCGTCGAGAAGCAACACGACTTTCCACACGCCACAGGTGAACTGACGGCGCTGATTTCTTCCATTAAGCTTGGCGCTAAAATTATCCACCGCGACATCAACAAAGCGGGTCTGGTGGATATTCTGGGTGCCAGCGGCGTGGAAAACGTGCAGGGTGAGCAGCAGATGAAGCTTGATCTGTTTGCCAACGAAAAGCTGAAAGCCGCCCTGAAAGCACGCGGCGTGGTGGCCGGTATCGCGTCGGAAGAAGAAGACGAGTTCGTCATCTTTGAAGGCTCTGAGAATGGCAAATACGTTGTATTAATGGATCCGCTGGACGGTTCTTCAAACATCGACGTTAACGTTTCCGTCGGCACCATTTTCTCTATCTACCATCGCATCAGCGAGCCGGGCACGCCAATCACCGAAGCCGACTTCATGCAGCCGGGCAACAAGCAGGTTGCCGCGGGTTACGTGGTTTACGGTTCTTCGACCATGATGGTTTACACCACCGGCGTGGGCGTGCATGCGTTTACTTACGATCCGTCGCTCGGCGTATTCTGCCTGAGCCACGAGCGCATGACCTTCCCGGAGAAGGGTTACACCTACTCGATCAACGAAGGTAACTACATTCGCTTCCCGCAGGGTGTGAAGAAATACCTAAAGTTCTGTCAGGAAGAAGATATCGCCACCAAGCGCCCGTATACCTCGCGCTACATTGGTTCACTGGTGGCCGATTTCCACCGTAACCTGCTGAAAGGCGGCATCTATCTCTATCCAAGCACCGCCAGCCACCCGAAAGGCAAGCTGCGTCTGCTGTACGAATGCAACCCAATGGCCTTCCTGGCGGAGCAAGCGGGCGGTAAAGCCAGCGATGGTGCCAATCGCATCCTCGACATCCAGCCAGAAACGCTGCATCAGCGCTGCCCGTTCTTCTGCGGCAACGACGCAATGGTAGGCGACGTTGAACGCTTTATCCGTGAATATCCGGACGACCATTCAGCGTAAGTTTTTTCCCGCTGTGCAAAGCCCGCCTCCGTGCGGGCTTTTTGTTGCTGCCTACGAAAGCAGAGACGCGACTACACGGAATTGCGCCATCGAATCCTGCAACTGCTGCGACTGCGCTTCCAGCGATTGGGTGGCAGCGCTGGCTTCTTCGACTAACGCGGCGTTCTGCTGCGCGGCTTCATCCATCTGCGTCACCGCCTGATTCACCTGCTCGATACCGCGACTCTGCTCTTCCGAAGCAATGGAGATCTCTTTCATCAGCGTGGTGACGCGCATCACTTCACTGGAGATCTCATCCATGGTTTCGCCAGCGCGCGTGGCCATATCGCTGCCCTCTTGCACCCGCGTCTGCGATTCTGCGATGAGCTCGCGGATCTCTTTGGCGGCGGTGGCGCTGCGACCAGCCAGCGTGCGCACTTCATTAGCGACCACGGCAAAACCGCGCCCTTGTTCACCGGCACGCGCGGCTTCAACCGCAGCGTTCAGTGCCAGGATGTTGGTCTGGAAGGCAATGCCATCAATCACGCTGAGGATGTCGCCAATGCGATTGGCGCTTTGGGTGATCTCCTGCATCTTCTCCATCACGTAGCCAACCACTTCGGCACCGCGATCGGCACTGTCGGATACATTGCTGGCGAGCTGATTGGCCTCTTTGGCGTTGCTGGCATTGAGACGCACGGTGGCGGTGAGCTGTTCCATGCTGGCCGCGGTTTGCTCCAGCGAAGCGGCGGACTCTTCGGTACGCTGCGAGAGATGCACGGTGCCCGCCGCTAACTCGCGGCTTCCCACGTCAATCTGCAAGCTGGCTTCGCGCACCTGACTGACCGAACTGCTGAGCGCCAGCTGCATATTCGCCAGCGCCTGATTGAGACGGCCTAATTCACTCTTTCCGGCTGCGGGCAGCGGCTGGGATAAATCGCCGGCCGCAATTTGCTCCAGATGCAGAATCGCGCCATCGAGTGGACGCAGCAGCAGACGACGCAGCAGTTGCCAGGCAATGACGATCAGCAGTAGCGTCAACGCCATCGCCACGCCAATCATGATTTTCATCTGCCACTCATTGTGTGCAGCTTGCGCCAGACGTGTAGCTGAGACTTCATCAGCATAAACGGCAAAATCATGCACGGCTTTCGCGTAGTTGCTTGCCAGCGTTGAGAGGTTGCCTTCCAAAACCTGGTAATATTCGTCGGTATACTGCTTTTGCAACGCATCCATCATCGGCACGATGGCGCCCTTATGATAGGCAGCGAACGAAGTAGCTACGGCATCGGCCAGGATTTTACCCTGAGCCGTTACCGTTCCGGCATCAATAAAGGCTTTCAGATGACGCTGGGAACTGGTGACATCCTCCTCAGCTTGTTTGGTGACGCTGGCGCCGTCCTCCAGTAATCCGATTTCGATTTTGCGCACGGCCAATGCGGCGCTGCCACGCGCGCGCATGAGATCGGCGTTGCTTTGGTACAAACTGTTCAGTTCGATTCCCTGAATGCGGTTAATAGCATCCAGTGATTGATTGCCTGCGTTGATGGCAGAGATGCCCATCGCGCTGACTGCCAGCAGCAGCAGCGTCATAAAAGCCAAAAGCGTGAGTAATGCAGTACGAATTGATAGCTGTTTGAACATGATTATCCCCGTTTGCAAGAAAAGGCAGAAATCCGCTGGCCCTAAAACGGAAAGATTATCGGCAGTTGATCGCGGAAACTTTATCCATTGTTGATGGTCAACTGGCTGACGATCATCCAGACTTCACTTTTACTGAACTCTGCCCCCGCAAAATCTAAGGAATGAAACTATGAAAAAATGGCTCCCGATGGCGTGTTTGTTGGTCAGTGGTTTTGCGGCAGCGCAACAAAACCCTATCGATAAGCAGCTCGATCAGTGTCTGAATAAGGAATCCAGCACCGCCGGCATGTCTCAATGCTACGGCACCGCCAATAAAGCCTGGGATAAAGAGATGAACGCGCAGTACACCCAAGCAATGAAAAAATTAACCGGCGCACCTAAAGACAAATTGCGCAGCGCCCAGCGCGCGTGGCTGACCTATCGCGACAGTTGGCTGGATGCCAGCCGCAGCTATTTTGTTAGCAGCCAGGGCACGATGGCCGCGCTGTCAGTTGGTGCGCAGGGCGTCAGTCTGGTGCGTAATCAGGCGCTGATGTTGCAATCAATTAACAAAGGCAGTTGCGCCAACCCCGACGATTGTTGATTAATGTAAGCGTTTAATACGCTTAGCGCTGGCATCGGCCAGCGCGCCCATTAATCTGCAGGGAGAAACCATGGCTGCTTATGCCTCCACCATCATTCTTGTTTGCCTCGCCGTCCTCAGCTATTTCGTTCATAACAGCGCCGTTACCATCTCGATTCTGATCCTGCTGGCGATCAAGCTCACCCCGCTGTCGCAATTCTTTCCCTATGTGGAAAAACAGGGCATTCAGATTGGCATCATCATCCTCACCGTTGCGGTGATGGCGCCGCTGGCCAGCGGTACGCTGCCGGCTTCTTCGCTGTTGAAATCGTTCGCCAACTGGCAATCAATTATCGCGATTGTGGTGGGGGTTTTCGTTGCCTGGCTGGGCGGACGCGGCGTGAACTTTATGAGCGTGCAGCCGTCGGTGATTGGTGGGCTGTTGATTGGTACGGTGATTGGCGTGGCCTTCTTCCGTGGTGTGCCGGTTGGACCACTGATTGCGGCGGGGATCGTCTCGCTGTTTGTCACGGCGAAGTAGCGGGTTGGAGCATTCCGAAACGCCAAAAAGGGGGCATACTTTCAGAGTCAGTTGGCTATAATAGCCGTCACTCAACATATGACTAATGAAGGAAAGCCAGATGAGTTTGAACCAGGTGCCTGCAGGTAAAGAGTTGCCAGAAGATATCTACGTTGTCATTGAGATCCCGGCTAACGCCGATCCGATCAAATATGAAGTCGACAAAGAGTCTGGCGCCCTGTTTGTAGACCGTTTCATGTCTACCGCCATGTTCTATCCGTGCAACTACGGCTACATCAACCACACCCTGTCTCTGGATGGTGACCCGGTTGACGTGCTGGTGCCAACCCCTTATCCGCTGGTACCGGGCTCAGTGATCCGCTGCCGTCCCGTCGGCGTGCTGAAAATGACCGACGAGTCTGGCGAAGATGCCAAACTGGTTGCGGTGCCGCACACCAAGCTGAGCAAAGAGTACGATCACATCAAAGATGTGAACGACCTGCCAGAACTGCTGAAAGCGCAGATCACCCACTTCTTCGAGCACTACAAAGATCTGGAAAAAGGCAAATGGGTGAAGGTTGATGGCTGGGACAACGCAGAAGCGGCCAAAGCTGAAATCATCGCCTCTTACGAGCGCGCGCAGAAGAAATAAGATTCTTTTCTGCCACGCATAAAAAAACACCGTCCAATGGACGGTGTTTTTATTTATGCCTCTGTTTCGCCATCTCGCCTTAACCAGTCACCGCTCGCGATGTGCGTGCGACCCGCAACTGAACGCTGATAGACATACAGCCAGGCACTGCCGTAAGGCGTCTGAATAAGCTGGCGTTTGTATTCGCCATTTTTGGTGCGCAAGGCATCCAGTTCGCCGAGCGTGCTGGCGTCAATGCGATACACCTCGCAATAAACGCTGCCTTCTCCTTCCACCACGCCCGGATAGTGACCCAGATTGTAGAGATCAAACCCCACAATCTGATGGTCGCCGAGCCACTGCGCATTCGTCATCCAATGACTGTTTCCCTGTTTGCGCCGTAAACTGCCATAGACAATTATTCGCATTGCTAAAACTCAAACTGATAGAGCAGATCCAGTGCCTGATCGAGACCCGACACGGCTTCTAAATAGAGTTTGGGCATCAGGCGATAACGCAAGGTTAAGGTCGCCAGTGAATCAAATATGCCAACACCGTATTTTACTTGTAGACCCGGCAACACGTAACCACTCACCTGCACCTGCTGGCTATCGCCTACGCCAGCGGTATCAACCGCGAGATTACTGACACCGAAGGTCTCGCCGATTTTACCCACAACCTGACCACTTTGCGCAACCCCCAATCCCACCAGCGCGGAAGTTAATGCGTTGCTGTCGCCATCGCTGTTGAGTCCCTGACCACGTAACAGGTAAGAAAGCGCTTCCTGCTGTGACATCGCTGGATCGGAGAACACTTCCACTTTCGGCTCATCCGCCAGCCCGGTTACCCGTAATCCGGCGGTGACATCATCTTCAGTGGCCTCAGGATTACGGATCGCCTCGAGATTGACGTAAGGCTGGTCCGGCGGTCCGGCGAATTGCAGCTCACCTTTACGCACCAGCAGATCCTGACCATAAGCGTGGAAGCGGCCGGATGGGATGTTGATCTGGCCATTCAAGCCGAGGCCGTTTTTATCCTGCACCAGTTTGAGATCGCCATTCAGCCTGGCTTTTAGGCCAAATGCCGAGAGCCGCACATCATTACCGACGTGGATCACCAGATTGCTGTTGATCGGAATCGCCGCCGTTTTCGGCTGAATTGGCTTGAGATTTTGATCCAGCATCACTTCATCAGAGGAGACGCCGGTGGCGCTTTCCGGCACTTCCTGCACGGTAATGCGCGCCCACGGAATATCCACTTTGCCGTCGAGACTGAACGCGGCCGGCGTGGCTGCAAACACCAGATCCGGCGAGACATCCATGCGCACCATTGGCGGCACGGTAACGCGGATACGGCTACCTTGCGCCGCCACGCGCGCGCGCCAGTTATCCAGCTGGCTCCAGTCGGCGTTGCCGCTCAGGTTAAGATTGCCCTGCGCCGTCTGAATCATGCCGTTGAGCGTTGAGCTCATGCCGTTGAACACCATGTTGAGGTTGGCGGCGCTGAGATCGACCGGCATAAAGCTGCCGTCGACATCCACATCGCTCAGCCCCAACTGACCAAACACCTGCGGCTGCTGCAGCGTGCCGCCAAGGCGCAGGTTGCTGTTCAGGTTGCCTTTGATCTTCTCGCCCTGCATCAGCGCCGGATTCAACATCGCCAGCGAAATATTGCTGATGCCGATGTTGCCCGACAGCTGACGCCGATTCTCAGGATCGGCGATCTGCACATTGCCGCTCAGCTGGCCGTTGTTGACGATATGGATCAGCCAATCAAGCTGTGCGCGACCGTTACGCAGCGCCGCATTCAGGTTCAGCGTGTCGAAGGCGATAGGCAAACTGTTGCCCTGCACGTCTTGCTCCACTTTCACGCCGCTGCCTTTCAGCGCTAAGGTGCCGGTTGGCAGCGCGCCGTCGGCGGTCCAGTTAACGCGTGCATCACCACTGAACACGCCGTTCAGTTTGGTGGCATCGGTGAGGAACGGTTTGATCATCGCCAGATCGAAGCGATTGAGCACCACATGCGCATGTCCGCTGGCACCGGCTTCAATCGGTTCCGGTACGCACAGCTGCGCGTTCGGGTTCTGCCAGCAGTGCGGCCCAATGGTGGCGGTCTGCTTGCTGTTGAGGTAATCAATCGCCATCGCCCGCGTCAGTCGCCATTCGCCTACCGGCGTGTCGAAACGCGTGTTGTTGAGATTGCCCTGCCAGCGCTCGGTTTTGCGATCAAAGCTGCCGTTCAGCGCCAGCTGACCGGAAACCGGTTCGCCCTGTACCTCGAGCTTAAGCTGATGCTGCTTTTCGTTGCCGTCGGCGTTCAGCGTTAACAGGTTCACTTTCAGCGCGTCCTGCTGCAGCTGTTCCACGCGCAGTTGCAGCTTACCGGCGATCTGATCGCTGGATTTCACATCGCCCTGCAACGCCACGCGACGGATCTGCAGCTGCTGCCAGCGCAAACCAGTAGCCGTGAGATCGGCCAGCAGCTGCGGCGCTTGTAAGGTGCCGCGTGCTTTGATGGTGCCTTTGGCGACGCCGCCCAGGCCCGGCAGCGCGTTATCCAGCTTTGGCGCATCAATGCTGGCGTCGAGATTGAGCGTGTCGCCCAGCTCGCCCTTCACGTCCAGATGGTTGCGACCCAGCGCAATGTTAAGGCCGGGCACTTTCCACTGGTTATAGCTGTTGCCAGTCAACGTACCTTTGGCGCTCACCGCGTTCTGCTTAACATTTCCTTTCAGCTCCAGCTGCGGCACGCTGAGCTGCCAGGTTCCGCCGTACAAGCTGCCGCGCGTGGCAATTTTGCCCTCCAGCTTCGCTGGCCAATCCGGATACTGTTTGGCGGTGTTGATGCCCGAAAGCGTCAATTCGCTGCGCCAGCTGATGGCTTTGCTCCAGTCCACCAGCGCCGTCAGATCGATATTGCCCTGCAGCGCCGCCACGCGCAGCTTATCAAGATTGAACTGCTGCTCGTTTCCTTTGCCGTCCAGCGCAATGCTGGCAGGCGGCACGCCTTCGCCTTTCACCGCAGTGCGCAGCGACATCACGTAATCGGTGGCTTTGCCTTTGAACTGATAATCGAGATTATCCGCCTGATACTGCACCGCGCCGGTGAGCGGCCAGCGCAGCTGCGGGCTGGTGAGTTTTAGCGCCAGCGGCAAACCAGCGACCGCAGGCTGCGTGGTCGCATCCAGCTGCGCACGCACCGGACCGGAAAGATTCAGCCCGAGCTTCAGCTCGTCACGCATCGCGCCTGCAAGGTTCATTTTGATCTTCTCGCCCTTAATTGGGTCGAGATTGAGCGTGCCGTTCAGCGCAAAATTCACCGGCCAGTTATCGGCCAACGTTGCTTCACCGCTGGCGTTCACCTGCCCTTGCGGCGAATCGACATCGAAGGTTTCTAACTGCAGATGACGATCGGCGGTTTTGGCTTTTAACAGCAGACGCGTGATTGAGATGTCGGTATCGCCGGTGATGCGCAGCTGTTCGCCCAACAGTTCCTGCACGGTGATATCCAGCGGCAGCTGGAAGTCCGGCATATCTGGTAACAGTGGCTTAGCGAACATCGCCTGCAGCGTTTCGCCCAGCGGCTGTTCATCCGGCTGCGGCTGCTGCACTTTTGGCTGCACCACCTGCTCATCCACCACCTTGGCCGCTTTCGGCAGCGCAATCAGCAGGCTTTGGATATGGGTTGGCGTCAGCGTCAGTGCACGATCCTGCCACTGCAGGCCGGTGGTAAAGTCGAGCAGGGAAATTGCGGTGTCATCCACTTTAACGTTGATGTTATGCAGGCCGACTTTGCTGAGCGTGATGGGATACGGCGTGCTGAGATTGGTGCTGCCGCTTTCCTCTTCCGGCGGCGGGGCGCTGGCCGGTGCCATTTTTTTGCTATCGACCACCACGCTGACATCCTGCAGCGCGATGTCATTGACACACACCGACGAATGCAGCAGGCAGTTGAGATTCAGCGCCAGGTGGAAACGTCCGGCATCCACACTGACGCCCGGCATTTCATACTTCACGCCGCTTAGCGTTAGATCGCGCCAGCCACCTTCCACCTGTTTGATCGACAAACCTGGCACCCAGCGATCGGCGCCTTTCAGCAGCAGATGCAAACCCGGCGTGGTGCCCACCAGAAACGCGATGCTGCCCAACAGCAGCACCAGAAAAATACCGATGCCAATCAGGACCTTTTTCCACAGCTTCATAGTTCAGGCCCCAATCCTACATAAAATTGCAATCCATGCTCCTTGTCGTCGCCAATCGGCCGCGCGATATCAAACTTGATCGGCCCGACCGGAGAAGACCAGCGCACGCCGAAGCCGGCGCCGGTTTTCAGGTTGCTCTGCTTGATGTCGTTGACCGCTTCGCCGGAATCGACGAACACCGCGCCCCACCATTTGCCGGTCACGTTGTATTGATATTCAAGCGAGCCGGTGGCCATTTTCGAGGCGCCGGTCAGCTTGCCGTTATCATCACGTGGCGATACGTCTTTGTATTTGTAACCACGAATACTGCGATCGCCACCGGCGAAGAAGCGCAGATCCGGCGGCACTTTGTCGAAGTCGTTGGTTTCGATCCAGCCCACATTGCCGCGCGCCACAAAGCGATGCTTATCGGCGAGCGTGCGAATCCAGACGTTTTGCGCCTGCATGATGACGAAATCAACGTCCGAACCCCATGTGGTATCCGACACGTCCACCGAGTAGCGCTGCGAATCGCCCCACGTCGGCATCAGACCGCCGCGCGAACGGGTGCGGTTCAGGCTAACGCCCGGATAGAGCAGCATAGTGGTGTTGGTCACGCTGGCCTGGGTAAAGTGATCGAGGCTCCAGCGCAGGTTGATTGCCTTCTGCCAGCCGCTGCTGCTGTCCCAGTTTCGCGACATCGCCAGCGTGGTGGTATCGGCTTTGGTGTCGTTGAGATCGGTACGCTTCACGCCGCCGGAGAAGGTGTAATACTGCTCCAGCGGACTTTTCAGCAGCGGGACTTTGTAGCTGAGATCGAGCTGTTGCTCCGGCGCAGAAACGTAGGCGCTGGCGGCCAGGCTGTGGCCGCTGCTGTTAATCCACGGTTTTTTCCACGTGCCTTTAATGCGCGGCCCGACATCGGTGGAGTAACCGACGCCGGTTTCAATGGTGTTTTCCACGCGTGGCGATACCACCGCATTCAGCGGCAGCACTTTGCTTTGACGACCTTTATCAAACTCAGGCGCGACCACCACCGAGTTGAACCAGCCGGTCGCCGACAAGCGGCGGTTAAGTTCGGCCAGATCGCGCGAGCTGTAGTAATCGCCCTTTTTGAACGGCACCAGATTTTGCAGATAGGCTTCGTCGATTTGCGAGCCCTGGAAACCGACATCACCGAAACGGTAGCGCGGGCCGCTATCGTAATTGATGTCCCAGAAGGCTTCGCGCCGTTCAACCGAAACGCCAAGCTGGCTTTGCTTAAAGTCACCGTCGAAGTAACCATTACGCAATGCCAGGCTGGAGAAGCCGTTTTTAAATTTGTCATAGGCGCCGTGATTCAGCTGTGTACCGACTTTCGGCGTGCCCTGTTTGACCCAGGCTTGGTAATCCTTGTCGGTGCGGGCTTCACCTTCGATCACAATGGTGCTGCCGCCGATCTTGACCGGTTCGCCGGGCTTAACGTGTGCGATCAATACCGGACGACCACCTTGCGGCGGTGCCGGGCGCGATTCAAAATCGATCTCCGGTTCGTAATAACCCAGCGCCCGCAGGCCTTCTTTGATCGCTTCCGCAACGCGCGCGCGGAAACGGCCGTCGTTCGACACCTCGTCACTGCCGATGGTGGACAAGCGTGCCCTGACGTTCTTTTGCAAATCCCCGCTAAGACCGTCCAGCTGCAAGCGCACTTTGGCTGCCTCAACGGCAGGTGCAGCAAGCAACAGGCTGGCCAACCAATAAATATGAAATCGTGGCACACGTACTCCTGTTAATAATGCCGGCCCCTATTCCGCAGGGGCATTTATTCTCTGGAAGGGTATCACCAGCGCGCGTTTACCCATCAGCATAGCCGCTCTTTTCCCCCTACTGGCGCAAATTTAGCGACTAAGCCAAATTGTGACCTATTGTGGGTAAATGTGCTAAACGATACAACAACCAAGGCGATTCTTGAGCTCGCGAATGACGCTCACTCAGATTAATCCGACCCCCTGATGCGCGCCTATAGCGGCATGATAAGCGCTGCTGCTATAATCAGCGACCAGCAGGCCTCGCCTGCACCCTTTCTGCCCCGACGTTAACCTTATCTTGTCGAAATGGCGCAGACATTTTTGGCACGGATAGCCTGTTTGACTGGCAAGTACCGGACGTACGCCCATTCCCGCGCTGCCCAGGCCAAAAATGACAAGTGATTAACCCAACGGACCTTTTATGCTCGATAGCTTGCTTGTCATTCTTTTATTGATAGTCATCAGTTCATTTTTCTCCCTTTCGGAGATCTCGCTGGCCGCCGCCCGTAAGATCAAACTGAAGCTGCTGGCTGACGAAGGCAATATCAATGCCCAGCGCGTGCTGAAGATGCAGGAACAACCTGGCATGTTCTTCACCGTAGTGCAGATTGGCCTGAATGCCGTGGCGATCCTCGGCGGTATCGTCGGCGATGCGGCGTTTTCGCCCGCCTTTAATAGCTTATTCAGCCGCATCATGGCACCCGAATTGGCTGAACAGCTCAGTTTTATCTGCTCCTTCACCATCGTGACCAGCCTGTTCATTCTGTTTGCTGACCTGACGCCAAAACGCGTCGGCATGATTGCACCGGAAGCCGTAGCGTTGCGCATTATCAACCCGATGCGCTTCTGTCTGGTGGTGCTGCGTCCGCTGGTGTGGCTGTTCAACGGCCTGGCGAACGTCTTCTTCCGTCTGTTCAAACTGCCGATGGTGCGTAAAGACGACATCACCTCCGACGATATCTATGCGGTGGTGGAAGCCGGTGCGCTGGCGGGTGTGCTGCGTAAGCAGGAACATGAGCTGATTGAGAACGTGTTTGAGCTGGAATCGCGTACCGTGCCGTCATCAATGACCTCGCGCGAGAACGTGGTGTGGTTCGATTTGCACGAAGATGAAACCACGCTGAAAACCAAAATCGCCCAGCATCCGCACTCGAAATTCATCGTCTGCGATGGCGATATCGACCACATCGTCGGCTATGTCGATTCCAAAGAGCTGCTGCTGCGTGTACTCGGCAATCAAAGCCTGACGCTGAACAGCGGCGTACAGATTCGTTCAGCGCTGATTGTGCCGGATACGCTGACGCTTTCTGAAGCGTTGGAAAGCTTCAAAACCGCTGGTGAAGACTTCGCGGTGATCATGAACGAATACGCACTGGTGGTGGGCATCATTACGCTGAATGATGTGATGACCACGTTGATGGGCGATTTGGTGGGTCAAGGTCAGGAAGAGCAGATTGTCGCGCGCGATGAGAACTCATGGCTGGTCGAAGGCGGCACGCCAATTGATGACGTGATGCGCGTGCTGGATATCGATGATTTCCCGCAGTCTGGCAATTATGAAACCATTGGCGGCTTCATGATGTACATGCTGCGCAAGATTCCGAAGCGTACCGACTTTGTGAAGTTTTCCGGCTACAAGTTTGAAGTGGTGGATATCGATAGCTACCGTATCGACCAGCTGCTGGTTACGCGTATTGATGAACGTCCGCCGGTGCTGAATGTGAACAAAAATACGGTGGATGAATCAGAGTCGTCCCAGGATCGCGATTGATGGCGACAAGCCAACAACCGCACTAAAAACTGAGGGCGCCATCGGCGCCCTTTCTTATGCTTACTTAGTTGTACTCGGCTTGCAGCCGCAGCACCTGGCGATTGATTTCTGACATCACGCTGAGATGCTGTTTATCTTTGACACGCGGCAACATCACTTTGCCCTTATCAAACTCGAACGCGCCCACGTCCTTGATGTACAACCTTCCTCTAAATAGCGTTTTGACATATTTCGCAATTTGCAGCGGATTATAGCGCTGGAAGATCTTCATGCTGTTTAACTCCTAAAATGTTTAATACGCTCCGTCGTCACCAAATTTGGTACGAACCCGTGAAGCGCAAATGAGGCATAACTATAGAGCATCCTTTCTTAGCCGTGTTCCGAAAAGGTGAATTATTTACTGAATTGACACATCATTACAGAATACTCTGTTATCAGCCTCACTAAACCCAGTATAAACCTTCACTCATTATGGAATTGTGGCATAGGTTGCAAACCTGTTAACTCATTGCGACAGACGCATCATCCACGCCTAATATTGCAGGAACATGAACAACTGGTCGGATCACCAAGGAGAGTAATAAATGCGTTTGAGACACACTGTGATAGCACTGGCACTCTTGCTGCCGGGCCTGGCTGCGGCACATGCCTTCAAACTGGGTGAACGCGTGCCAGCCGTTGGCGTTAACGACAAAGGAGAGCTGGTTTATCAACAAGATGAAGATAAGTTTAGCTACAAATCCTGGAATAGCGCGCAGCTAAGCGGAAAAGTTCGCGTTATCCTGCATATTGCCGGGCGCTCTTCTGCTAAAGAGCAGAATGCGGCGTTAATTGAAGCCATCAAAGCTGCGCATCTGCCGCACGATCGTTATCAAACCACTACTATCGTCAATACCGACGATGCGATTCCGGGCACCGGCATGTTCGTGCGCAGCAGCCTTGAGAGCAATAAGCAGCAGTTTCCATGGTCGCAGTTTATCGTCGATAGCAATGGCAGCGCGCGTCAGGCCTGGCAGTTGGAGAAAGGCGGATCCGCAATTGTGGTGCTGGATAACACCGCACATGTGCGCTACGTCAAAGATGGTCCGCTGACGCAGGACGAAGTGCAGCAGGCGATGAAGTTAATTCACGAGTTGTTGCAGAAGTAAGTGGAGGTCGCCGTCAATGGCGACCCGATGAAATCTTAAAACAGCGAAACGCGGAAACCGGGATTAAGGAAAGATTCTCGCGGCGTGTAATCCAGCGTTTTCCCCTGCCAGTCATGCACATGCGCACCAGCCGCAATCGCCACCGCATGGCCTGCGCCGGTATCCCAGATGTTAGTGGGCCCGAAGCGCGGATAGAGTTGCGCGCTGCCTTCGGCTACCAGACAGAACTTCAGCGATGAACCAATCGCGGTGGTTTGATGCTCGCCGAGCTGGTGCAAGTACTCCTGCAACTCGGTATCGCTCTCAAAATGCGAACGGCTAACCACCACTAACGGTGGACGCGCTTCACGTGCATGAATTTGCGTCTGCTGGCCGTTCTCTTCTTTCCAGGCTTTACCCTCAGCCGCCGAGTACATCACGCCCAGCACGGGCGCATACACCACGCCCAATACCGGTTTGCCATTTTCGATCAGCGCAATGTTGACCGTAAACTCGCCGTTGCGCTTGATGAACTCTTTGGTGCCATCGAGCGGATCGACCAGCCAGTATTTCTGCCAGTGCTGACGCACGTCCCAGCTCGGAGGATCCTCTTCAGAAAGCACTGGCACCCCCGGCGAAAGCGCCGTCAGACCTTGCACAATCACACGATGCGCCGCGAGATCGGCCGCGGTAACGGGAGAATCATCCGACTTGCGGGTCACGTCAACCGGCTCTGCGCCGTTATATACCTGCATAATGGCATCGCCCGCATCGCGCGCCAGCTGACAAATTTTATCTAACATTCTTTACCTCTTTTCCGCTGATTCTGCCTGTCAGACACCAACCGCCAATCTGTCCTTATTTTAGCAGTTGTCATTCAACAGCCTGCGACTGTGCTGTCTGCTACGGCAATCTATTTGAATATCAATACCATAGTTCATCATCGGCGGCTATGGCGGGATGCTGAATGCGCTTTTAGCGCGGCCCAGCGGGAGATATTGGATGAAAGTCCGAGCTTCATCACAAATTGAAATGATAATTCGTCATGGTTTTACATTATTTTGAGAGGCCCATTGGACCGAACAAGGAGCAAGCGATGTTCAAAGCGAGCATGTCGTTATTGGCACTCTGTATAACTGCCGCCACGGTACAGGCTGCTACGGTGGATCTGCGCATTCTGGAAACCACCGATCTGCACAGCAATATGATGGATTTCGATTATTACAAAGATACGCCGACGGAGAAATTTGGCCTGGTACGCACCGCCACCTTAATTCAGCAGGCCCGTGCGCAAGCGAAGAACAGCGTGCTGGTCGATAACGGCGATATCATTCAGGGCAGTCCGCTGGGCGATTACATGGCGGCGAGAGGGCTAAAACCGGGCGAAGTTCATCCAGTATATAAGGCGATGAATACGCTGGATTACGCGGTCGGAAACCTCGGTAATCATGAGTTCAATTACGGTTTACCTTATCTGCAAAAAGCGCTGGCCGGCGCGCGTTTCCCTTACGTCAATGCCAACATTATCGATGAAAAGAGCGGAAAACCGCTGTTCACGCCCTACTTAATCAAGGAAACCACCGTTACAGACCGTAACGGTAAGCCGCATACGCTGAAAATTGGTTACATCGGCTTCGTTCCCCCGCAGATTATGGTTTGGGATCGCAACAATCTGCAGGGAAAAGTGCGGGTTGATGACATCACTGAAACAGCGAAGCGCTATGTGCCGGAAATGCGCGCAAAAGGTGCTGAAATAATCATCGCTATTCCCCACTCCGGTTTGAGCAGTGAACCCTACCATGCCATGGCCGAAAATTCGGTCTATTACCTCAGCCAGGTTGCTGGCATCAACGCCATCATGTTCGGTCACGCTCACGCGGTCTTCCCGAGCAAAGAGTTTGCGGCAATTAAAGGCGCTGATATCGCCCAGGGCACACTTAACGGTATTCCGGCGGTGATGCCCGGTATGTGGGGCGATCATCTGGGTGTGGTCGATCTGGTGCTGAATAACGAGGGCGGCAAATGGCAGGTTGCGCAGGGCAAAGCCGAGGCACGTCCGATTTATGACAGCGCGGCGAAAAAATCGCTGGCTGCTGAAGATGCCGATCTGGTGAAAGTGCTGGAGCAGGATCACCGCGCCACGCGCGATTTTGTTGCCAAACCGATCGGTAAATCCGCCGACGTGATGTACAGCTACTTGTCGCTGGTGCAGGACGATCCCACGGTGCAGATCGTTAACAACGCGCAACGCGCTTACGTCGAGCACTTTATTCAGGGCGATCCTGATCTTGGCCGCTTGCCGGTGCTCTCCGCCGCCGCGCCGTTTAAAGCTGGCGGCCGCAAAAACGATCCCGCCAGCTATGTCGAAGTAGAGAAGGGTAACCTCACTTTCCGTAACGCCGCCGATCTCTATCTCTACCCCAATACGCTGGTGGTGATGAAAGTCAGCGGTGCACAGGTGAAAGAGTGGCTGGAGTGTTCAGCCGCGCAGTTTAATCAAATCGATCCACACAGCAGCAAACCGCAAGCGCTGATTAACTGGGATTTCCGTACCTATAACTTCGATGTGATCGATGGCGTGCAGTATCAAATCGATGTCACGCAGCCGGCGCGCTATGACGCAGAGTGCTCGCTGATTAACAAGGGGGCTTCGCGCATTAAGGATCTCACATGGCAAGGCAAACCTATTGATCCTCAGGCCCGTTTCCTGGTCGCCACCAATAACTATCGCGCTTATGGCGGCAAGTTTGCCGGCACCGGCGATAAGTATGTCGCCTTCGCGTCGCCGGATGAGAATCGTTCGGTGGTTGCCGCTTATATCAGCAGCGAAACCAAAGCGCATGGCGAAGTGAAACCGCAGGCCGATCACAACTGGCGTTTAGCGCCGATTAACAGCAGCACGCCGCTGGATATCCGTTTTGAGACCGCGCCTGGCGCGAAAGCAACGAAGTTTATCGAGCAGCACGCCGATTACCCGATGAAAGCGGTGGGCAGCGATGAGATAGGTTTTGCGTTGTGGCAGGTGGATTTGCAGAAGAAATAGTTGTTATAAGCGGGTTGCCAGATGCGTAGCTGGCACCCTGCTCTGATGTAATACCGCCAAAATAATAATGCCTTTCTGGCCTGGCTGGTAATAAACCATGTGGCTAACATAGGGAAAGCTGAGCACACCTTCTGCAACATCCAGCGCTCTGCTTTTTCCCAATGCCGGCATTTCTGCCAGCGTGCGTAACGTCTCCTGCAAACGCCTTAAATAGATTTTTGATTGCGCATCACCCCAGTTCTGCATAGTGAACCGGCGAATATCGACAAGATCCTGTCGCGCTTCATCCGTAAGCTGATAATTAGCCATTTAATCCAGCAGTTGGTCGAAAAAGGTTTCACCATCGGTCAGTTGTCCGTTGGCAATATCATTTCTGGCTCGGGCAATTTTTTCCTGCAAAAATTGCTGCTTCATGGCCTCTATCGCCTGATACTCCTCAGCGGAGATGACCACTGCTACCGGCTTTCCATTACGGCTAATCTGGACCGGCTCACGCTGCGCTTTCAGCAGCATATCGCCAAATTGGGTTTTGGCTTCGTTGGCGGAAAGTGAATGCATACCGCACCTTTCGTGTGAATCGTTCGATTCGCACATTATATACGCTGATTAATTTAAAACCAGCTTGTTCTACAGATATAAAAAAACCGGCACGATCGTGTGCCGGTTTTGAGAATCAACTTGGCGACTTACAGAATTTCCAGCAGTTCAACTTCGAAGATCAGGGTGCTGAATGGCGGGATGGAGGCGCCAGCACCGCGTTCGCCGTAAGCGAGGTTGTGTGGAATCGCCAGTTCCCACTTCGAACCGACCGGCATCAGCGTCAGCGCTTCGATCCAACCGGCGATTACGCCGCTAACCGGGAATTCTGCGGGTTCGCCACGCGCGACTGAGCTGTCGAATACCGTGCCATCGATCAGTTTGCCGGTGTAATGCACGCGCACACGATCCTGACGTGAAGGAATTGGACCTTCGCCCTGCGTGATGACGCTGAACTGCAGACCGGTTTCGGTGCTGCTTACGCCTTCGCGTTGTGCGTTCTGCTCAAGGAAAGTCTGACCTTCAGCCGCCATCGCTTCTACACGCTCACGACGCACGCCTTCAGCGCGCTCGTGCACTTCACGCAGTGCGCGATGTACCACGTCAACCGGGACGGCCGGTGAGTTCCCTTCCAGCGCGTCGCGCAGGCCGGCGAGCAGTGCTTCTGGCTGCAGACCCTGCAGTCCAGACTCTTGCAGCTGCTGGCCTACCTGTAAACCGATACCGTAACTTGCTTGTGATTCGACGCTGTCGAATGAAGGGGTCGTCATCTTGATTCCTTAATCCCGGAGAAAAATAGAACCGGCAGCATACCAGCGCGGGCGGCTGGCGTAAAATCTCACGCGCCGCAGATGACATTTCCCGGCGAAACGGAAACAATACAGCGGTCAAATTTTTCAATGCTGCCAGGCACTTCCTGTCAGCATTGCTCATACTATAGCTGTGGCGAGGTTTTCACCCGCCACCGTCGGAACAAGAGAGAATACATGGGCCAGATCGCCCCACGACGTCGCAGGACGCGCGCACCGCGTACTTTATTACCTTGGTTGCAACGTTGGCTGCCACGCATTCCGCGCAAGGCCGCCAGCGAGGAGGATTCACGAATGGCTTCCGATCACCCTTCCCGCGTTCCCGCCGCACTACAGCGCGTCTGGCATTTGCTGGATGATGTGCGCTGGATGGATCCGCTACCCGCTTTTCATCGTCGCGGCATCGTCATTGCCCTGCTGGTGCTGCTGCTGGCGTTTCTCTGGCCGAGCAGCACGCCGCAATATCCGGTTGAGCGTCCGGCGGACACTGGCGCTAAAGAAGTGCCGATGCAGGCGGAAATTTACGATAATAATCAACAGCAGAACACGCCGGCGAAAACCGATTCGCAGGGCGAGTGGCGCACCTATAATGTGGCATCAGGCCAGACGCTGGCGCAGCTGTTCCGCGACAATAATTTACCGGTGAATGATGTGTTTGCCATGGCGCGAGTCGAAGGTGATGGGCAGCCGCTGAGTGCGTTACAGAATGGTCAGCAGGTGAAGATTCGTCAGAACGCGCAAGGCGTGGTGACCGGTTTAACGGTGGATGGCAGCAACGGTCCGGTGCTGTTTACGCGCCAGCCAGATGGCAGCTTTATCCGCGCTCAGTAAAACGCAGAAACAAAAACGCCGGCACATGGCCGGCGTTTTCGCATTACTGAGTGAACTTACTCAGCAACTACATTCACAACCAGTTTAGCGAAGACTTCGCTATGGATCTGGAAGTCAACTTCGTGCTCACCGGTGGTGCGCAGTACGCCTTCTGGAAGACGAACTTCGCTTTTAGCCACTTCAACGCCAGCTGCAGTTACTGCATCAGCGATGTCACGGGTACCGATGGAACCGAACAGCTTACCAGCGTCGCCTGATTTAGACGCGATGGTTACGTTGCCCAGTGCGTTGATTTTCTCTGCACGTGCGTTAGCAGCAGCCAAAACGTCAGCCAGTTTGGCTTCCAGTTCAGCGCGACGTGTTTCGAAGAACTCAACGTTTTTCTTGGTAGCAGGAACAGCTTTACCCTGTGGAACCAGGAAGTTACGAGCGTAGCCCGCTTTAACGTTAACCTGATCACCCAGGCTGCCCAGGTTTGCTACTTTATCAAGCAGAATAACTTGCATTACCTTATCCTCTTAAAGTCGTTAATGGACAACTACCGATTACTGATGACGATCAGTGTACGGAAGCAGGGACAGGTAGCGAGCGCGCTTGATGCAACGAGCGAGCTGGCGCTGGTATTTTGCACGAGTACCGGTAATACGGCTCGGGACAATTTTACCGCTTTCGGTAATGTAGTTTTTCAGTGTAGCGATATCTTTGTAATCAATCTCTACAACGCCTTCCGCGGTGAAACGGCAGAACTTGCGACGACGGAAATAACGTGCCATTTGGCTAGTCTCCAGAATCTATCAAATCAATCTGCTCGGCATGTAACACCATTCTGCTCTGACCATTGCGTGCCTGATGGCAGCTAATGAAGCCTTCGAGAGTGAGTTGCGTGCCGACCGTTATATGTTGAGTAATCACCTGATGGGTGCTGCCGCTGATAATCACCGGCATTTGACACCAGGCTTGCCGGTGGAAACCGGCTTCCTCTTGCACAGAACGATGCTCAAGCACGAACTGGCAATGAGGAATCCCTGACGGACTGACTTTTCGAACCGGCGTCTTGCACACAGTGCCAGACAGGCGCAGTCGATTTGCCGTCATGTCGGATTACTCTTCAGAATCCCCAGCATCTGAGTCATCAGCCGATTCGTTAGCAAAGTCTTCGCGGCGATCACGACGCTCGTCTTTAGCTTTAACCATCGGAGATGCTTCAGTTACCGCGTGCTTAACGCGCATAACCATGCTGCGGATAACGGCGTCGTTGAAGCGGAAGTTAGTTTCCAGCTCGTCAATCACTTCCTGCGGCGCTTCTACGTTCATCAGAACATAGTGAGCTTTGTGCAGTTTGTTGATTGGGTAAGCCAGCTGACGGCGGCCCCAGTCTTCCAGACGGTGAATCGTGCCCTGTGCACCGGTGATAGCACCAGTGTAACGCTCGATCATACCTGGAACCTGTTCGCTCTGGTCAGGGTGGACCATAAATACGATTTCGTAATGACGCATCGATAGCTCCTTACGGATTATTCAGCCTCCTGTCAGGGTCAGCTGCGGCCCACGGAAGCAAGGAACGTTATAGGTTGCGAATCATTTAAAAAATGAAACACACCTCTGAATGCAGCTGAAAAATTGACGCGTAATCATACTGGCGTCCTTGCGGAAACTCAAGCGCACAATTCATCAAATGGCGACTATCGTGCCAGCTGATGCGGCTTTTCGTGCTAAGTGAAATGCATCAGTGAGTTAGAGAAGGTTTTATCAAATTCTCTGAAGAAGGCGTTCAAAGGGACGATCTGGCGGCAAATTGGTTAAGAACTACACTGTTTACAGGCGCAACGAATTCCGCTTTTCGCCGCGTCTGAGAGTGCAATCCCTAGAGTGAGGAGTCGATAATGAAAACGATCATTTTCGCCACTTTACTGGGTCTCTTCCTGTCTACACCCGCTCTTGCCAGCTCCGCTGACTTCGCGCAGCAGATGAGAAGTCACAGCAGCAACGCGGCATCAGGCTATGTCTACGTCAATCGGCTGGATGCGCCTGCAAGCAGTAACCCAGTCAGTGCCAATACCAGCGCCGCCGAACGGTTGTCATCACAACTTTAGTCCGGCAACCTAAACGGGCTGGCGCCAATCACGCCAACCCGCATTTTTATAAATGATGTTTAAAGAAACTGACCAGCGCCGTCAGGGCCGCAGGCGTGATTTTATGGCCGATGTTTTTTTCAGATAGCGTGGTCACATGGTGATCGAGTTCTGCCTCGCCTAAGGCTTTCTGCAAACGCGCCGTTTCAGCAAAGGGCACCACTTCATCCGCTTCGCCGTGCCACAACAGCAAAGGTCGATTCGCCAGTTTCTCCAGCTGTTCGCTGGGATCGTAAGGCGCCAGCGGTGCTAAACGCGCGGCAAAAGCCTCTTTCTGCTCTGGCGTGCGCGCCACCAGCGGCGGAAACAGCGTATGACTCAGCTGCATGAAATAGCCGGAACCCATCAAACACGCCACGCTGTGAATCTGCGGATAGCGTGCCATCGCGCCCAGCGCGGTCATGCCGCCCATCGAGGCGCCCGCCACGGCAAAACGCTCATCCGCAATCCAGTCGTTATCGCGCAGCGCCTTTTCCAGCAACGGCACTTCATCGATGTTCTGTTTAAGGATCTCCCAGAAGTGGGTCATCCGCGCGTCGGTATCGCCGTTGTAACGTGCGCCGTGCATGTCCGCATCGGGCATGATCACGCGGAAACCAGCCTGCGCCAGCGCCACGGCAAAGTAGCTGTAAACCTCTTTCGATGAGGTAAAACCGTGATAGAACAACACCGTCGGCAAGCGCGCCTGGCGCTGCCCGGCCGGTGATGCGTGGATACATTCAATGCCTGCCAGATTCTCCGTTGCCAACTCAATCATACCGCCTCCATTGAGAATGATTATCACTGGACTCAGTGTAAGCGCTGCCTGATAAAATGCGAGCCACTTCACATTAAGTTTGAATAATTTCTGCCCTAAACATTTAGCCCACTTTGCCGTTGATCTTGTACCCCTTCAATAATCTCAAAAGGTACTTTATGAAGCGTCTTTCTCTCAGCGCCATGGGTCTCGGAATCAAGCTGTCTGTATTGACGTCTTTGAGCGTGGCAATTGTGCTATTTACGCTGACCTTGACCCTGAGCCATAACGCGGCACGTCAGCTGGAGCAGCTGGCAACCGACGATATGCAGAATCAGGTGCAAGGCATTAATGAAATGGCCACCATGTTCAACGCCACGCTGTCGGAAGAGGTGGCAAATTACACCAAACTGTTCCAAAGCTTCCTGCCAAAACGTTTTAGTCGTGACGACAGCGAACGTGTGCAGGTAGGTGAATTCAGCACGCCAACGCTGCGAGCGGGACTGAAAACCCTCAACCTCGATCAGATCGCGGTAGATGATTTTCTCGATCGTACTGGTGCGGTATCCACCATCTTCGTGCGTGGCGGCGAAGATTACATCCGCATCGCCACCTCGCTGAAAAAAGAGGATGGCAGCCGCGCGGTGGGCACCAAACTGGATCGCAGCAGCGCCGCCTGGCGCAGCGTCAATCAGGGCACGGTCTATCGCGGCCTGGCGACGCTGTTCGGCCATCGTTACATTACGCAATATCAGCCGGTGCAGGATAGCAGCGGCGCGGTGATCGCTATTCTGTTCGTCGGGGTACAGATCGACGCGCAGTACGCGCTGATGCGTGACAAAGTGCTGGCGCGCCATCTTGGTGACAGCGGCACCTTCTCGGTGTTGAATGGGACGCCGGGCAGCAGCCAGGGCCAATATCTGTTTGATCGTCACGCTGAAGGCAAACTGCCGCGCTGGGATAACGCCACGCAGCAGCAACTGCTTAGCCAGCCGAAGGGATTGGTGACGGTTGAGCTGGATGGCGAAACCAAACTGCTGGCGTGGCAGCAGCTGCCGGGCTGGAACTGGATCAACGCCGGTGAAGTGAGCCGTGCCAGCCTGCTGGCGCCAATCACGCACAGCCGTAACCTGTTTATGGCGATTGGCCTGGCGCTGGTGATCGCGTTTGCCATTGGCTTTATGTGGTACAGCCGCCGTGCCATCACGCGTCCGCTGCAGCAGGTGATCCATCTGGCAGAACAGTACGCCGCTGGTAATCTGCAGGCACATCTCGACTCTTCACGTCGTGATGAGATTGGTCAGCTGATCAGCGCGATCAACGGCATTGGCGATGGACTGGAGAAAGTCGTCAGTCAGGTACGTTCGGCGGCGCGGGAAATCAGCAGCGGCACCGATACCATCGCCGCCAGCAGCTCCAGCATCAGCGAGCAGATTGGCCGTCAGGCCAGCAGCGTGGAGGAAACCTCGGCCAGCATGGAGCAGTTTGGCGCCACCGTGGCACAAACCGCTGCCAACGTGCGGCAGGCGATGGCGCTGGTCGGTGAAGCGGCTAATACCGTGAATCACGGCGGCAGCACCGTGGCGCGTTCGGTGGAAACCATGTCGGAGATTCGCGTGGCGTCGCAGAGCATCGCCGATATCACCCATGTGATTGAGTCGATCGCCTTCCAGACCAACATTCTGGCGCTCAATGCCGCGGTTGAAGCCGCTCGCGCCGGTGAACACGGTAAAGGCTTTGCGGTGGTCGCGGCGGAAGTGCGCGCGCTGGCACAGCGCAGTGCTACGGCAGCCAAAGAGATTGATGGATTGATTGCCAGCTCCATCGATAAAGTGGCGGCCGGCCATACGTTATCTGAGCAGACGCGCGATGCAATGAGCCATATCGTCAATCACATCGAGCAGGTTAAAACGCTGATGGGTGAGATCAATATTGCCGCGCAGGAACAGGCGGCGGGCATTGGTCAGGTGAACCTGGCGATGAATCACATCAGCCAGGCCACACATCAAAGCAGCGATATGATTAACCAGTCAGAAACCACCGCCAATCATCTGAGTAAGAAAGGGCATCATCTGACGCAGCTGGTGAGCATTTTTCATCTGAAGGACTAAAAGCCACAGGAAGATGGCTTACACTTGAGCCATCTTCCTGCTTCAGGAGTTGCTATGCGTACTCTCTATTTGGCCTTAACGCTGCTGCTCAGCGGCTGCGCCGCTTTCACCACCACGCCACAAGCTCCGCCGCCGCCCATGCAGCACGCGCAGGAACTTTCACGCGCGCAAAGTGTTGGTCTGCCAAAGCTCGGCACTATCACCGCCACCACACGCGGATCGCCGGATGATGCGCAGCGCGCTATTGCCTCTAAAGCCAATCAGGCGGGTGCGGTTTACTATCAAATTCTGATGCTGGATGAAACCACCCTTCCCAGCTTCTGGTACGCCACTGCCATTCTGTATGGCGCGCCTTCAACCGGCGCTGCAGCGCAACAGTAAGCGCGCGCAGAGATCGTCGCTTAATGCCCGTGTGCCGCGCAGATCAAGCTGCTGCTGACACCAGCCATCGGCCAGCGGCGGCTCTGCCACTTTCAGCAGAATCGCGGCACTTGCCAGCTGCAGTAACTCGCGCGTGATTTCTCGCGCCTGCCCTTCACGCGGGTTGGCGAGAT
This sequence comes from Pantoea sp. AG1095, assembly GCF_003208415.1. Classification (NCBI taxonomy): domain Bacteria; kingdom Pseudomonadati; phylum Pseudomonadota; class Gammaproteobacteria; order Enterobacterales; family Erwiniaceae; genus Pantoea; species Pantoea sp. AG1095. Next base: position 262,030 of record NZ_QKMJ01000005.1, read on the forward strand.
GCAAGCGTAATTGCCGCCAGCGGCGATCAAAGTGACGATTACTACCCTTCACCGCCTCAAACTCATCGTGCAGCATGGTCATCACCTCGGCGTGACGACCGAGCACCCGCATGACATCCAGGCACATCACATTGCCGGCGCCTTCCCAGATACTATTCACTGGCATCTCACGATAAAGACGCGGCAGCTCGCTCTCTTCGCAATAGCCAATGCCGCCCAACACTTCCATCGCTTCTGCCACAAAAGGCATGCCCGCCTGGCAGATCACAAATTTGGCGGCGGGTGTGAACAGACGTGCGTATAAGCGCTCATGTTCGCTGGCCGGTGTTGACCAGGCGCGCGCCAGCCGCAGCAGCAGTGCGGTTTGCCCTTCCAGCTGTAGTGCCTGTTGCGCCAGCACCGCGCGCATCAACGGTTGATCGATAAGGTTCTTGCCCATCACCTGACGCTGCTGCGCATGATGCACGGCAATCGACAGCGCACGGCGCATCTGTCCGTGACTGCCCAGCGCGCAGTCGAAGCGCGTCATGCCGCCCATTTTGAGGATCAGCCGTACACCTTCGCCCTCTTCGCCCATCAGCCAGCCGATAGCATCCTGAAATTCCACTTCAGCGCTGGCGTTGGAGCGATTGCCGAGCTTGTCTTTAAGGCGTTCGATGCGAATGGCGTTGCGCGTGCCGTCCGGCAGCAAGCGTGGCAGGAAGAAGCAACTCAATCCCTGTGACGTTTGTGCCAGAATCAGATGCGCATCGCTTTGCGGGACCGAGAAAAACCATTTATGGCCGGTGATGCGATACGCTTCGCCCGCCCCGCGCACGCCGAGCGGTTCGGCGCGTGTGGTGTTGCTCAACACATCGGTGCCGCCCTGTTTTTCCGTCATGCCCATGCCAATCAACAGACCGCGTTTCTTGTTGCCAGGCAGATGATGCGCATCGTAACGATCGCTGAGCAGCGCTTCGCGCCAGTCCGCGTAGGGTTCAGGCAGATGATTCTGCAGCAGCGGAATGGCGGCGTGCGTCATCGTCACCGGACAGAGCGAGCCGGCTTCCACTTGGGCATGCAGGATAAATCGTGCGGCACGCGCCACCATCGCCTGTGGCTGAACGTCGGGCTGCCAGCTGAGATTGTGAAGCCGACTGGCGCATAATCCCTGCATCAGCAGATGCCAGGCGGGATGAAAACGCACTTCGTCGAGGCGTTCACCGCGCGCGTTGTAGCGCAGCAGTTCAGGCGCTTCGACATTCGCCAAGCGGCCTAACTCAAGAGATTCGGCACTGCCAAGTTGCAGGCCGACGGATGCCAACCATTCGCGATCCCAGCTGGCACCTTCGCGTGTAACGGCCTCGCACAGGGCGATATCGCGCGTGAACAGGTTGCTGTTGCTGAGTGGATGGGGCTGATTGAATACGGTGTGAGTGGTCCAAATCATATAACGTCCTCCTCATACTCATTTTTCAAGTATGAAGAGGATGTGCAGTTATGCCTGGCCTGGAAAATTTTTTGCGGCGGGGATCACGCCTGACGCTGACGAACGGCTTCGAACAAGCACACGCCGGTGGCAACTGACACGTTGAGTGACGAGACGCTGCCTGCCATTGGGATGCTGATCAGCTCATCGCAATGCTCACGCGTTAAACGACGCATACCTTCACCTTCCGCGCCCATCACCAGCGCCATTGGGCCGGTCATTTTGCTTTGGTAAACGGTGTGATCGGCTTCGCCTGCGGTGCCAACCACCCAGACGTGGTATTCCTGCAGCAAGCGCAAGGTACGCGCCAGGTTGGTGACGCGAATCAACGGCACGTTTTCCGCTGCGCCGCTGGCCACTTTCTTCGCGGTGGCATTCAACGGTGCTGCGCGGTCTTTTGGCACGATGACCGCATGCACGCCCGCAGCATCCGCGCTGCGCAGGCAAGCACCGAGATTATGCGGATCGGTAACGCCATCCAGCACCAGCAGGAACGGCTTCTCAAGGCTCTGCAGCAGATCCGGTAAATCACCTTCCTGATACTGCTTGCCCGGCTTCACGCGCGCCACGATGCCCTGATGCACGCCGCCTTCAACCTGGCTATCGAGCCATTGACGGTTCGCCACCTGCACCGGGATTCCCTGAGCTTCCAGCGCGAGGATCAGCGGCTGCAGGCGACGATCGTCGCGGCCTTTAAGGATAAAGACTTCCTGAAAACGCTGAGGATCGCGCTCCAGCAGCGCCTGCACGCTATGAATACCAAAAATTATTTCACTCATTACTTAGCTCAAGGTTGGATTTAGATCGTTGAATACGGAGATTCAGGTGCGCAGGAACGCGCACCCTACAACGGTTTCGTCAGGTCGCCCTGCAAGGCGACCAAACTATCAGGCTTCGTCAGGCTGCTTCTTCGACGCGCGCTTAGACTTGGTGGCGGCGGCGATTTTACGGGTTTTCTCGGAGACTTTTTTGCCTTTTTTCTCGGTTTTAGCCGGTTTTTCAGCAACCGCAGTCTTTTTCTTTTCGCCGCGGAACGCTGAATCAGGTTCGAAAGTGCCCTTCTTGCCGGCATCACGACGACGCTTGGCTGGCGGTTTGCCACCGCGTTTCTCGCGCTCACGTTCGGTTTTGCCTTCGCCGCGCGGTACACGCTTGCTGGAGATCAGCGCGAAGTCGATTTTACGCTCGTCCATATGCACGGCTTCAACGCGCACTTCCACCGCATCGCCCAGACGATAAGTACGGCCGCCGGATTCACCAATCAGACGCTGACCCACCGCATCGAAGCGATAATAGTCGTTATCCAGCGAGGAAACGTGCACCAAACCATCGATAAACAGTTCGTTAAGACGCACGAAGAAACCAAAGCCGGTCACACTGGAGATCACGCCGTTGAACACGTTGCCGACCTGATCCTGCATGAAGTCACACTTCAGCCAATCGGCAACATCGCGCGTGGCTTCATCAGCACGGCGCTCGGTCAGTGAACAGTGCTGGCCCAGCTGCAGCATCTGCTGCATGTCGTAGTGATAGCCGCCGGTCGGCGTGGTGATGCCGTCCACTTCGCCGCGCTCTTTTGCCAGCAGATATTTGATGGCGCGATGCAACAGCAAATCCGGATAGCGGCGAATCGGCGAGGTGAAGTGCGCGTACGACGCCAGCGCCAGGCCGAAGTGACCCCGGTTTTCAGGATCGTAAACCGCCTGTTTCATCGAACGCAGCAGCATGGTTTGCAGCATTTCTGCGTCTGGGCGATCGGCCACTTGCTTCAGCAAGGCGGCATAATCGGTCGGGTGTGGCTTAGTGCCACCCGGCAGGCTTAAGCCCAGCTCGTTCAGTACGGTACGGAAGCTTTTGATGCTGTCTTCGCTTGGACGATCGTGATCGCGGAACAGCGCAGGCTCTTCATTTTTCTCAACAAAACGCGCCGAGGCGATGTTGGCGAGAATCATACACTCTTCAATCAGCTTATGCGCATCATTGCGTGAGGTGCGCTCAACGCGCTCAATGCGACGCTCGGCGTTGAAGATGAACTTGGGTTCATCGGTCTCAAACGAAATGCCGCCACGCTGCTCGCGCGCGGTTTCCAGCACCTGATACATGTTGTGCAACTCGTGCAGATGAGGAACCTGAGCCGCGTATTGTTCACGCAGATCGGCATCACCTTGCAGAATGTTCCACACTTTGTTGTAGGTCAGTCGCGCATGGGAATTCATCACCGCTTCATAGTGTTTGAAACCGGTAAGTTTGCCGCTGGAGGAGATGGTCATCTCACACACCATGCACAAACGATCAACCTGCGGATTCAGCGAGCACAAGCCGTTGGAGAGAATCTCCGGCAGCATCGGGATAACCTGCGACGGGAAATAGACCGAGGTGCCGCGCTGATGCGCTTCATCGTCCAGCGGCGTGCCCGGACGTACGTAATAGCTGACGTCGGCAATGGCCACCCATAAACGCCAGCCGCCGCCGCGCTTCTTCTCGCAGAAAACCGCATCATCAAAGTCACGCGCATCTTCACCATCAATGGTGACCAGCGGCAACTTACGTAAATCAACACGTCCCAGCTTCGCTTCTTCCGGTACTTCTTCTTTCAGCTTAGCGATCTGCTTCTCAACTTCTTCCGGCCATGTGTGCGGGATTTCATGGGTGCGCACCGCCATATCGACCGCAAGGCTGGTGCCCATATCGTCACCCAGCAGCTCGGTCACTTTGCCGATCGCTTTGGTGCGACGCGTCGCACGTTGGGTGATTTCAACCACCACCACTGAACCCATACGCGCGTTAAGCGTTTCTTCTTGCGGGATCAGGATGTCGAAACTCAGGCGGCTGTCATCCGGCACCACAAAACCGGTACCTGCATCGGTAAAGTAGCGGCCGACGATCTGGCTGTTACGTGGCTCAAGCACGCGCACCACGCGCGCTTCACGACGACCTTTACGATCGGCGCTGCCTGGCTGCGCCAGAATCACGTCGCCGTGCAGGCAGAATTTCATCTGCTCAGCAGAGAGATAGAAATCATCTTTCTGACCTTCTACGCGCAGGAAGCCATAGCCATCGCGATGGCCAATCACTTTACCGCGAAGCAGATCAAGACGTTCTGGCAGGGCGTAACATTGACGGCGAGTAAACACCAGCTGGCCATCGCGCTCCATGGCGCGCAGACGACGACGCAGCGCTTCCAGCTGCTCTTCGCTGGTGATATTCAATTCCTGCGCGATGTCATCGCGGCTGGTCGGCTTTTCGCGTTTTTCCAGCAGTGCCAGAATAAATTCGCGGCTTGGAATTGGGTTTTCGTATTTTTCAGCTTCTCTATCCTGATAAGGATCTTTTGACATTACGGTTCCTCCGATGTCATTTAATTTGGATTGCCACCGGCGGTTCGGACAATAAAAGTTGGTACAGCGAATCGTTATCTTTGACCAAATCGGCCAGCGTATACTTGTCCAGTTCCTTGAGGAATAGCTGGACCGCATCGTGCAATGCTTTACGCAAACGACAGGCTGGCGTGATCACACACTCGTCGCAGTTCACGAGCTGCAATGGCTCCATTCTTCGCACCACATCGCCAATGACGATTTTTTCCGGGTCCATGCCTAAACGAATTCCGCCGTTTTTACCGCGTGTTGCGGCGACAAAGCCAGCCCGGCTAAGTTGATTGATGATTTTAACCATATGGTTACGCGACACCCCGTAGGTATCGGTGACTTCGGTAATGTTGGTCTGCTTACCTTCAGGTAACGTCGCCATGTAAATCAGGGCACGCAGACCATAATCGGTAAAACTTGTTAGCTGCACATATACCTCAGTGAATCATCGAACGTTATGGTTATGCGCCGGTCGGCGTGATGTTTAAATATGATGATAAACCAGAGCGTGGTGGCCGGTGCGTTTTTTTCCGGCAAGTATCGATATTTGCAAGAAAAAATAGAGTGAGTGGAGTCAAAGATTAGAAATACAAAGGCCGGACAGAGTCCGGCCTGAGGAGATTATGCGTCGAACGGGTCGCGCAGAATCATGGTCTCACTGCGGTCTGGGCCGGTAGAAATAATATCAATCGGCACACCGGTCACTTCTTCTACACGTTTGATGTAGTCACGTGCAGCTTGTGGCAGACCTTCCAGCGTCTTGACGCCGAATGTGGTCTCGCTCCAGCCTGGCATGGTTTCGTAAATCGGCTCAATGCCTTCCCAGCCTTCAGCTGCCAGCGGCGTGGTGGTCATTTCGCGGCCATCTGGCATGCGATAAGCCACACAGATTTTCACTTCTTTCAGGCCATCCAGCACGTCCAGTTTGGTCATGCAGAAACCTGAAAGGGAGTTGATCTGTACGGCACGGCGAACGGCAACCGCATCCAGCCAGCCGGTACGACGACGACGACCGGTGGTCGCGCCGAACTCGTTACCTTGAGCACACAGGAACTCGCCGGTTTCATCGAACAGTTCGGTCGGGAATGGACCGGCACCCACGCGCGTTGAGTAGGCTTTCACGATACCCAGCACGTAATCAACATAGCGTGGACCAATACCTGAACCCGTCGCTACGCCACCTGCGGTGGTGTTTGATGAGGTCACGTATGGATAGGTACCGTGGTCGATATCAAGCAGCGTACCCTGCGCACCTTCAAACATGATCAGGTCGCCACGCTTGCGCGCGCCGTCCAGCAGATCAGACACATCAACCACCATGCTGGTAATGATATCGGCCACCGCCAGCGTATCACTCAGCACTTTTTCGTAGTCAACTGCGTCGGTTTTGTAATAGTTAACCAGCTGGAAGTTGTAGAAATCGACGATCTCTTTCAGCTTCACCGCAAAGGTTTCTTTGTTGAAGAGATCGCTCACGCGCAGACCGCGACGTGCCACTTTATCTTCATAGGCAGGACCGATACCGCGACCGGTGGTGCCGATAGCTTTAGCGCCACGCGCTTTTTCGCGCGCCACATCCATTGCTACGTGGTACTGCAGAATCAATGGGCAGGCTTCAGAGATCAACAGACGTTCACGTACCGGCACACCGCGCTCTTCCAGACCTTTCATCTCTTTCATCAGCGCTTCAGGCGACAGGACAACGCCGTTACCAATGATGCTGGTGACGTTTTCACGCAGGATGCCAGATGGAATTAAGTGGAGGACGGTTTTTTCACCGTTGATGACAAGTGTATGGCCTGCATTATGGCCACCTTGGTAACGCACGACGTAATTCGCGCGCTCTGTCAGAAGGTCTACGATCTTACCTTTACCTTCGTCACCCCATTGGGTGCCCAGTACGACGACGTTCTTACCCATTTTTTCAAAATCACCGATTGCTTAAAAATGGATTCTACCACCTGACTTTTACTCTTTCAGCACTTTTAGCATACGATTGCGCTGTTTTTTGCCTGAGTTTTGCGCAGCTCACAACATGTTGGGGGAACAGCGGCCAACAGACACAATTGAGTCGGGCGGCCTCACATAATTTCAGGCTGATTAACGCGCATGCATGCTGATCATAGCGTAAATCACCACGCCGGCCACCACTAAACCGCCACCAAAACGATGCAAGAGACGATCGGGCAACTGCGTCATCGCCAGAATCATCCGCCGCCACGCACGTGGCATAAACATCGGTCCAAGTCCTTCCAGCACCAAAACCAAAGCCAGCGCCATCCAGATGGTTGAATTCATGATTTTTTCCCAAAAAAAAGGCCGACAACATTGTCGGCCTGGACTTTATATCAGTTCTTAACGCGTGGCGTTAGAGGGCGCTTTCATATAGCGGAAGAAATCGCTATCCGGGCTCAGCACCAGCACATCCTGGTTGTCTGAGAAGCTATTCTCATAGGCGCGCAGGCTGCGGATAAAAGCATAGAAATCCGGATCCTGGCTGAAGGCATCAGCAAACAGTTTTGCCGCTTCACCATCACCTTCACCGCGCGAAATCAGCGCTTCACGCTGTGCTTCTGCCAGCGTGCGCGTAACCTGATAATCGGCCTGTGCACGCAGTTTCTCTGCCTCTTCCTGACCTTGTGAACGCTGACTACGCGCTACCGCTTCACGCTCGGCGCGCATACGGTTGTAGATCGCGTCAGACACTTCAGTCGGCAGGTTGATCTGCTTGATGCGCACGTCGACAACTTCAATACCTAACGCAGCCATGCTGTTCGGGTTTGGTGCCGGCTCACTGCTGTTGGTTTCACGTTCTACACGTGCTGCCGCACTCGCAATCGCATCATCCGCTGCTGGCGTCTGAACGTCATCATCATTGCCAGCGCTGCCGGTGTTCAGGGCATCACGCACGTCGGTGGTTAAACGGCCACGTGAATCAGTCACGATGTCTTTCACATCCAGACGACCCATTTCAGAACGCAGACGGTCACTGAACTTACGTTTCAGCAGCACTTCTGCCTGAGAAACGTCGCCACCACCGGTTGCCAGGTAGTAACGGCTGAAGTCACTGATGCGCCACTTGATGTAAGAATCAACGATCAGGTCTTTCTTCTCTTTGGTAACAAAGCGGTCAGCCTGGTTATCCATGGTCTGAATGCGCGCATCCAGTGATTTCATGGTTTCGATAAACGGAATTTTGAAATGCAGACCCGGTGCGTACACCAGCGGTTTGTTTTCGTCATCACGCAGAACCTTACCAAAGCGCAGCACGATGCCGCGTTGGCCTTCCTGCACCACGAACAGTGACGCGTAAAGCACCACCAGCACTACAATAATTACGGCGATGATTGGCTTACGCATCGATTACTCCCTCCCCTGGCGCTGGGTATCGTTGCGCAGCGCATTGGCGCGACGCTGATCCATGATGCTGTCTGGACTGTAAGATGAAGAATCTCCACGGCTCGCATTACTATCGGACGACGAAGGAGACTTCATTAAATTCGTCATTTTCTGACCGCCCTGGCCAGATGCCTGACCACCGCGCATCAGTTGATCCAATGGCAGGACTGTCAAATTATTACCACGATCGCTGATCAATACCTTGCGGGTATGACTCAGCACACGTTCCATGGTTTCAATATAGAGACGCTCTTTCGTGATTTCTGGTGCAGCTTTATATTCAGGCAGCAAGCGAGCAAAACGCGCCACTTCACCTTGCGCTTCTAACACCGTACGTTCTTTGTAAGCACGCCCCTCTTCGAGGATACGTTGCGCCTGACCATTAGCACGCGGCTGAACTTCGTTCGAATAAGCTTCAGCTTCACGGACGTATTGTTCACGGTTTTCACGTGCGGCAATCGCATCATCAAACGCGGCTTTTACTTCTTCTGGTGGGCGCGCCGCCTGGAAGTTTACGTCCAGCAGGGTAATACCCATGTTGTACGGACGGATAGTCTCGTCAAGCTCACGCTGAGTTTCGCTACGTACCACGGTACGACCTTCCGTCAGGATGCGGTCCATGGTTGAGCGACCAATCACGCCACGCAAGGCGCTGTCGGTGGCCTGACGCAGGCTGTCATCGGCACTGGTCACGGCATACAGATAACGCTCAGGATCGGTCACGCGGTACTGCACGTTCATCTCAACGCGCACTACGTTTTCATCCGACGTCAACATCACGCCAGACGCCGCCAGTTCACGTACGGCTTCTACGTTAACGGCGCGAACCTGATCGACGAAAGTCGGTTTCCAGTTGAGGCCTGGCTCAACCAGATGGCTAAATTTGCCAAAGCGCGTGACGACGCCACGTTCCGCTTCTTTGATAGTGTAGAAACCGCTAGCCGCCCAGATAACGACTGCCGCTACGGCAACAATGCCAACCACTTTGCCACCGCTACCGCCGCTGCGCTGGCCATTGTCATTCTGTTTGCCACCGCCCAGTCCGCCGAGTTTTTTACTCAACTTTCGGAAGATATCATCCAGATCAGGTGGTCCCTGATCGCGACCTCCTTTATTTCCCCCAGAGTTGCCGCCTTGATTATTGCTGCTTCCCCACGGGTCGCGGTCCTGTCCGTTATTTCCGGGCTGATTCCACGCCATGTTTCTACTCCATTTATTGTATTTACGTTTTTTACCCTTCATCTTTCGGATTGCAGCTTCGTTGGCTGCCTTCGTTCACTCCAGTCACTTACTGATGTAAGCTCCTGGGGATTCACTCAGTTGCCGCCTTGCTGGAATCCGAAATATTCGGGTGAATCCTGCACATACGGCCTGCAACGATAATGACGACAATCTAAAAGATATTGAGTAAAGGCGTTTGGGCAATTTCAAACAATATAACTGGCTAGCGACGGCTCTTGTTTACACAGACGACGCCAATCAACTATCGGCATACGCACGTGCAAACTCACACAGCCATCATCTTCATTCCATTCTTTTTCTATAGCATGCAACTGATAAAAACGACTGCGCAAACGGCCCGCTTCCGGCGGCAGACGTAAATCGTACTGCGCGATTTCACCGGCTAAACGCTCAGAGAGCGCCTGCCACAGCAACGGCAGACCCACGCCGCTCTGTGCAGATAACCACACACGAATCGGCTGGTTCTCTTCGTTGCGATCGATACGCGGCACAAAGTCCTCAAGCATATCGATTTTGTTCATGATCAACAGCGCCGGAATTTCGTCAGCTTCAATCTCTTCCAGAACTTCATTTACTGCATCAATGTTGTCATTCACACGCAAATCGGCGGCGTCAATCACATGCAGCAGCAATGTCGCCTGACGCGTTTCCTGCAGCGTGGCTTTAAACGCCGCGACTAAGTCGTGCGGCAAATGACGGATAAAACCAACGGTGTCTGCTAAAACCACTTCACCTACATCCGCCACATTCAAACGACGCAATGTCGGATCAAGTGTCGCGAACAGTTGATCCGCTACGTACACATCCGCAGAGGTAATCGCGTTGAACAGAGTGGATTTACCGGCGTTGGTGTAACCCACCAGCGAAACGGTTGGCACGTCAGCTTTGGCACGCGCTTGTCTGCCCTGATCGCGCTGTTTTTCGACGCGTTCAAGACGGGAGAGAATCTGACTGATACGGCCACGCAGCAAGCGTCGGTCCGTTTCCAGCTGAGTTTCACCCGGACCACGTAAACCGATACCGCCTTTCTGGCGTTCAAGGTGTGTCCATCCGCGAACCAAACGGGTTGCTAAATGGCGCAGTTGTGCCAGCTCGACCTGCAATTTACCCTCATGGGTGCGGGCGCGCTGGGCGAATATATCGAGAATTAAGCCGGTGCGATCGATTACGCGACATTCGCACAGCCGTTCAAGATTACGTTCCTGAGCAGGAGTTAAGGCATGATCGAATAAAACGACCGATGCTCCACTCGCTTTTACCGCATCGGCAATTTCAACTGCCTTTCCTTCACCGACAAAATATTTGGGATGTGGCGCTTTACGGCTGCCCGTAATGACTTGCAGCGCTTCAACGCCCGCAGAAGAGACAAGAGTTTCAAACTCCTGCAAATCTTCCAGCTCTTTGTCTTGGGAGAACCAGATGTGTACCAGTACGGCCTGCTCACCGGCATCATAACGGTCAAACAAGCTATAACCTCGCTAAAATAAAATAACCAGGACAGGAAAACGTGCTCGTTCTCCAGCCCTGGCTTTACGGCAGCGCAAAATTATTCTGCGTTATCGCCGTCTTGTTGTGGCTGCGACTGAGCGCTTTGATTGCTTCCGCTGTGATGATAGTTGCTGCTACCACCGCTGCCGCCCGCGTTATTGCTATGGTGCGACACTGGACGAGAAGGAACCACTGTAGAGATGGCGTGTTTATACACCATCTGGCTGACCGTGTTTTTTAACAGAATGACGAACTGATCAAAGGATTCAATTTGCCCTTGCAGCTTAATACCATTCACCAAATAGATCGAAACCGGTACACGTTCACGACGCAATGCGTTCAAAAACGGGTCTTGTAAAGATTGCCCCTTAGCCATTCTATCTTTTCCTTATATGCTTGTTGTTTGTTGCTTTAAGAACCGTGGTTCAGAAAAACTGCGTAAAAATTTGCGCACGATAACGGACCAATTGTACACAATCATCCCTGCTACGCACTAACTACCTTAAGCACCGCATTACGCGCTAACTCTGGCTCATCACTGTTTAACCAGTGTACTTCAGGCCAGCCACGTAACCAGGTCATCTGGCGTTTAGCGAGCTGCCGAGTGGCGCAAATTCCCCGATAAACCATTTCGTCGTAATCGATTTCACCTGACAAATAAGACCACATCTGGCGATAACCTACACAGCGAATGGAAGGCATGTCCGTATGCAAATCACCTCGCGCAAACAGTGCACGAGCCTCCGCTTCAAATCCTGACGCTAGCATCTGGTCGTAACGCAACGCAATGCGTTGATGTATCAGTTCACGACTCGCAGGTGCGATAGCAAACTGGTACACGTCGTAGGGTAACGCTTCGCCGGAGGTTTTTGTCAGTTCCGTTAAAGTTTTACCCGAAATAAAAAAAACTTCCAGTGCTCGCGAAAGTCTCTGCGGATCATTCGGATGAATACGACTACCGGCGACCGGATCGATTTCACACAGCTGACGGTGCAAGGCTTCCCACCCTTTCTCCGCCGCCATTTGCTCTATTCGCTGACGCACCTCGGGATCGGCCGAGGGCAACGGCGACAATCCTTCAAGTAATGCCTTGAAGTAGAGCATGGTTCCACCAACAAGCAACGGAATCTTCCCCTTCCGGGTGATATCCGCCATTTCTGCCAACGCATCGCGACGAAATTCTGCGGCGGAATACGCTTCCGCCGGATCGCGAATGTCCAGCAAACGATGGGGCGCCAGTGCTAACTCTTCTGCCGACGGTTTCGCCGTGCCAATATCCATCCCGCGATAGATTAAGGCAGAGTCAACGCTAATAAGTTCCACCGGAAGTTGCTGACGCAGCGAAATCGCTAATGCCGTCTTACCGGAGGCGGTAGGCCCCATCAAAAAAATTGCCTTTGGCCGGCTAGCCTGGTTTAGTTCACTCATGCTTCAACGCGTTTAGCGCGCTCTCAATCTCAATGGTCTGTAACAGACCTGAAGGCGGCGACTTAAGCAGTTGCGGACAAAGCCTTTCCAGCTCTGCCAGCAGTGCAATCGCCTGCGAGTGATTCCAGTGAGTGTCTTCTGCATCATCTCGACGCGCCAGCCATTGGGCCAACGTGGATGCAGAAACCTCTTGCTGCCGGGCCAGGTAGCCTAACAGTTCTGGAATCAAGATTTGTAAATTTTGTGTTCGTAACGGTAAAGGCACCGCGCGCAACGTCACGTGTTGCCCTTCTCGTTGTAAATCAATGCCCATCTGGCTCAGCAGCGCGGCATGATCGGCGATGGCAGCCAGCTCGGGCGCAGCAATTTTCAGGCGCACCGGGATCAGGAGCGGCTGTGGTTTTAAACCCTCTTCCCCTGGTTCAAGCTGGGCCTGTTTTAGCCAGCGCGCTGCCACGGCCAGCGATAACAATTGCAATGCGCTACCACGTTCCAGCAGCGCATAACGATCCTGCAAAACGCTTAACACGCGGCCGAAGCTTTGCGCATGGGCGGCCAGCGGCGCTTCACGCTTTTCCGGCAGACGTACCGGAGCCGCGGCAGGAACTGGCGCAGCGCGCGGCGTTTCTACCATCGGCGTTTTCATCAACTGCTTATAGGCATTACCTTCACGCGCACTGTAAACCGGCTCTTTGTTCTGCCAGTTCGCACTCGCGGCCGCAGAAGCGCCGCCGCTGCGTGGCGTGTTGCTGGGTTGTGCAAAGTGGTTCGCGCCTGCCGCCTGACGGTTTTCTGGCTGCCACTTTGGCGCTGGTTCTTCGGCATGGGCGATGGGCAATTCCGGCGCGCGGCTGGCTTGCAGCGCACTCATCACGCCTTGCCAGATAAAATCATGTACCAGACGCGACTGATGAAAACGCACCTCGTGTTTAGCCGGATGGACGTTGACATCCACCTGATGCGGGTCGATCTCCAGATATAGCACGTAAGCCGGCTGCTGCTCGTCACCAAGCTGCGTTTGATAAGCCTGACGAATCGCGTGATTGATGAGCTTGTCGCGCATCATGCGTCCGTTGACGTAGCAATATTGCAGATCGGTAACCTGGCGCGAACCCTCAGGATCGGCGACCCAACCGCGCAGCGCTAAATCATCGTGCTGCCACTCAATGCGTAAAGCGTGCTGCATAAACGTGGTGCCGCAAATGGCCCCTAAACGCCGCTCCCGCTGCGCATCTTCACTGACCGCGCGGTACTGACGCATTAACTTACCGTTGTGGCTAAGCGAAATAGCGACGTCAAAACGTGCCAGCGCAATACGACGAATCACCTCATCGATATGGGTAAACTCGGTCTTTTCAGTGCGCATAAATTTACGGCGAGCGGGCGTGTTATAGAACAGGTCGAGCACTTCCAGCGAGGTGCCCACCGGATGCGCAGCCGGTTTCACCGTCACATCCATGTCGCGCCCTTCCGCGTAGGCTTGCCAGGCTTCGCTTTGGTCGGCGGTGCGTGAAGTCAGCGTTAAACGAGAAACGGAACTGATACTGGCGAGCGCTTCGCCACGAAAGCCGAGGCTCATGATCGCCTCAAGGTCATCAAGCGAAGCAATTTTGCTGGTCGCATGCCGCGCCAATGCCATTGCAAGCTCGGCTTTGGCGATGCCGCAGCCGTTGTCGCGAATGCGGATGAGCTTCGCGCCACCTTTCTCAATATCGACATCAATGCGCGTGGCGCCGGCATCAAGGCTGTTTTCCACCAGCTCTTTTACGACCGACGCCGGGCGCTCAACCACTTCGCCTGCGGCAATCTGGTTCGCCAGCTGCGGCGGTAAAATCTGTATTGGCATGGTGGTGATCCTTCTGGCTGGTTGGCTCACGGGGAGCCAACAATCAGGATTGCGGAATTTTTAAGTTTTGCCCCAGCATCACATTGCTCGACTTCATATTATTCGCCTGCATGATGGCTTTTGAGCTCACGCCATAGTGCGCGGCAATCGCCGTGAGGGAATCACCGCGCACCACTTTATGCCGGGTTGGACGACTCGCCGCCACGCTGACGCTGGATTTCGCGGGCACCTTCAGGCGCTGTCCCACCCAAACCACATCGCGTTTCAGGCTATTCATCTCACGTAACGTCGCCATGCTCACGCCATATTTTGCCGCGATGCCCGACAGCGTTTCGCCACGCGTGACGGTATGACGCTGCGTTGCACCGGTATATTGCACCGTGCCGGTCGCCGGGTTGCTGGCGACGCTAACCGCTGGTGCGCTGTCCAGCGGCCGGTTTTCCTCCTTTGGGATCGATTGCAGCGGATGCGTAAGGAAATAATTGCGCAGGCCTTTATAAATCGACTGAGCAATCTTCTCCTGATACGCGCTGCTGCCAAGCAGCCGCTCCTCCGCGGCATTACTAATAAAGCCGGTTTCGACCAGTAAAGAAGGAATATCCGGGGAACGTAAAACGCCAAGGCTGGCATGTTCCGGCAGACGCTTATGCAGCGGCGTAATACCGCGCAACTGCTGCAGGACTTTGACGGCGACGTCATAACCTACACGCTGTGAATGACCAAACTGCAAATCCAGCACTGCCTGGCTAAGATAGGGATCGGCCTGGCTGTTCGCCAGCAGATCCCCTGCGCCGCCCAGCAGCTCAGATTGTTTTTCTTTCTGTTCCAGCCAGTTCGCCATTTCGTTATTGGCGCGGCGGTTAGACAGCACCCAAACCGATGCGCCGGTGGCTGAGTGATTTGGCGCGGCGTCGGCATGAATGGATACCAGCAGGTTCGCGTTCTCTTTACGCGCCACTTCTGAGCGGCCCATTACCGAGATGAAATAGTCGCCGTTACGCGTCAGCACCGGTTTGAACATCGGATCCTGATCCATCAGCGCTTTCAACTTACGCGCAATTGAGATGGTGACATTTTTCTCGTGCAAACCGTGCTGGCCGGATGCGCCGGGATCCTGACCGCCGTGCCCGGCATCAATCGCCACAATTACCACATCGTTGCGACTAACCGAGTTGCCGGGACGCACGGTGGTATTGCTGCTGGTCACCGCTGTCACCTGATTGGCGTTGAACGGATTGCCCTGGCTGCTGCTCGGCTGGCTTTCACGCGCGGTGGCAACAGGCGCGGCAGCGGCCGGGCGCTTCGCTGGCTGCGTCCCACGAATGGTGAACACCACGCGATAATTACTGCCATCGCGCTGCGTGCTGGCGCGCGTCTGCGCGGGCTGCGTCAGTTCGAACACCAAACGCAGGCTTTGCTTATCCTTCGGCTGGCTATGGCGAATGCGCTGCACAATATTTTCGCCACTAAAATTGAGCGGCAAACCTTTAATCGCGCCGCTTTGACGAATATCCAGCACCACACGATTGGGATTGTGCAGCGGAAAAAAGCCATATACGGGCTGACCGTTAAAGCTCAGCGTGACGGTAGCCTGGCTATCGCCATTTTCGACTTTGATATCCGATAACGTGGCAGACAACGCCGAGGCAGAAAACAGGCACAGCAAGCCCAGTACAATGATTTTCATCCGTGACATCATGCCGGATCCCTGCCTTGCTGGAATTGGGTTAACAGCGCTTCGCCCGTGGCGGAAACCGCGCTTATTTCGGCTTCACGCGCCGCATCCACGTAGCGCAACGTCAGCGCTAAATCGGGTTCAGGCAGCACGCCGGTGCCCTGCTGCGGCCACTCCACCAGACAGAGCGCATCGCCGGTGAAATAGTCGCGGATGCCCATGAACTCCAACTCTTCGGGATCGGCAAGACGATAGAGATCGAAATGGTACAGCGTGCGAGAGCCGAGCTCGTAGGGCTCGACCAGCGTATACGTTGGGCTTTTTACATTGCCTTGATGGCCGAGCGCCTGCAGAAAACCACGGCTAAAGGTGGTCTTACCGGCACCCAAATCGCCATAAAGATAGATCACCAGCGCGCTGTTGCAGACGCGCGCCAATTGCGCACCCAGATTCAGGGTTGCCGCCTCATCGGGCAAAGGGATAACACAGGTCTTCATGCTTTATTGTTGGATCATCTCTGGATTAACAAACTGCCACAGCAGCTCGAACAAATCAGTGGCTAACATGCCGCGAGTACCGCGCTGACGCGCGACGGCATCGGCTGTTGCCCCATGCGCGACACAGCCTGCGCAGGCTGCATCAAGTAATGTAAGTTTCTGGCCGAGCAGAGCGGCAATAATCCCGCTCAGCACATCGCCCATGCCGCCAGACGCCATGCCCGCGTTGCCCACATCGGCAATGGCGATGTCACCCGCCGCGCTGGCAATCACCGTGCCCGCGCCTTTCAGAACCACCACGCCGCCGTAGCGTTTCGCCAAGGCGCGCGCAGCGTGTAAGCGGTCACTCTCAATCTCGCTGGTTTTCACCCCTAGCAAGCGCGCAGCTTCGCCGGGATGCGGCGTAATGATGCGATTCTGACGGTTATCCTGCTTGATTGCCAGCAGGTTAAGCGCATCCGCATCCCAAAGCATCGGCTTTTCACTGGCCGCGATCTTTTTCAGTGCCTTCTGAGCCCAATCGCGCTGGCCGAGCCCCGGCCCAACGGCGATCACATCCGCCCACTCCAGCGCCTGATCCAGCCGTTCATCGCTCAGCGCATCAACCATTAACTCCGGTCGCGCGGTGAGAATCGGGCCAATATTATCTTCATGTGTCAGCACGCGCACAAGTCCGGCGCCGGTTCGCAGGGCGGCTTCACCGGTCATGCGGATCGCGCCCGCCGTGCCGCTGTCACCGCCGACCACCAATAGCCGCCCCTGATCACCTTTATGTGAAGTAGCGCGACGTGGTTTCAGCCAGCACGTTAAATCCCCGGCGTCATAGCGTGAAATCGGTGCCTGCTCAGCGGCAAGATATGCCGACAAGCCCAACTCATGGTTGTGCAGAACGCCAACGTAATCGCGCGCCTTGCCGGTCAGTTGGCCGGGTTTCAGCGTAATCATGCTCAACGTGTGATCGGCGATGACCGTTTTGCCCGGCGCCGTGCCATTAGCCGCCAGCAAACCAGAGGGAATATCGATCGCCAGCACCGGTGCGGCATGCGCGTTGATGAGTGTGATCAGGCGATCGTAAGGATCGGCGGGCGCGCGATTCAGGCCGGTGCCGAGCAGCGCATCGACAATCACCTCAACCTGCTCCGGCCAGGGCGCATCCGCCGCGTGAATCACACCGCCCGCCGCCAGCCATGCGTCTTGCGCCTGCTGCGCCTCTTCTGGCAGAGCTTTACTGCCCGCACACGCCAGCAGCGTCACATTCAATCCTGCTGCCTGCGCCAGTCGCGCCACCACATAACCATCGCCGCCATTGTTGCCGTGCCCGCACAGGATCAACCAATGCTGCGCCTGCGGCCACAGCTGGCAGCCTAATTCATAGCTGGCCTGGCCAGCACGTTGCATCAGCTCAAACAGCGTTAAGCCCAGGCTATCGGCGGCATCGCGTTCCAGTTGCGCCATCGCCTGCGCAGGCCAGACAGAGTGTGTTAAACTGCGCGCGTTTGCTTCAATTGCCTGGTTTCTCATGTCATATCCTCTCGATCTTCAACAGCTCGCTGAACAAATTAAACAGTGGGGACGCGACCTCGGCTTCCAACAGGTCGGTATTTGCGATACCGATCTGAGCGCCGAAGAGCCCAAACTGCAGGCGTGGCTGGATAAGCAATATCATGGCGAGATGGATTGGATGGCGCGCCACGGCATGATGCGTGCGCGGCCGCATGAGCTGCTGCCTGGCACGCTGCGCGTGATTAGCGTACGCATGAATTACCTTCCAGCTAAAGCCGCCTTTGCCAGCACCTTAAAAAATCCGCAGCTGGGCTATGTAAGCCGCTATGCGCTGGGCCGCGACTATCACAAAGTATTGCGCAATCGACTGAAAAAGCTCGGAGAAATGATTCAGGCGCACTGTGGCGAACTCAATTTTCGTCCATTCGTCGATTCCGCACCGATTCTGGAACGCCCGATTGCCTCTAAAGCCGGTTTAGGCTGGACCGGCAAACATTCGCTGATCCTCAACCGTGAAGCGGGTTCGTGGTTCTTCCTCGGCGAACTGCTGATTGATCTGCCGTTACCGGTCGATCAGCCCCAGGAAGAGCAGTGTGGACGCTGTGTCGCCTGTATCACTATCTGCCCCACTTCCGCTATCGTCGAACCTTACGTGGTCGATGCGCGTCGCTGCATCTCCTATCTCACCATCGAGTTGGAAGGCGCAATTCCTGAAGAGTTCCGTCCGCTGATTGGTAATCGAATTTATGGCTGCGATGATTGCCAGCTGATCTGCCCGTGGAATCGTTACGGCCAGTTAACCGATGAAGATGATTTCTCGCCGCGCGCGGTGCTGCATGCGCCACCGCTCACCGATCTGTTCAAATGGGATGAAGCCAAATTTCTGCGTATCACCGAAGGTTCAGCGATTCGGCGTATTGGGCATTTGCGCTGGTTGCGAAATATTGCGGTGGCATTGGGTAATGCGCCCTGGGCAGAAGAAAATATGGCGGCATTAGCATTGCGCAGCGGCGAACATCCCCTGCTTGATGAGCATATTGAATGGGCGATTGCACAGCAGTTGCAGAAACGCGCGGCGCAAGCGGTAGAAGTGCAGCCAGCGAAGAAACAGCGGCTGGTGCGCGCGGTCGAAAAAGGCCTGCAACGTGATGCGTGATTGAGCAGTCGCACAGGATAAAACGCTTTTCCACATGCTGTGAATAAAATTATCCCACTGAATCGTGACGGAGATCGTAATTTCGTCTTAAGGGCAAGATCACAGTCTGAAATAGTTATAACCACTTAAAAATCAATCAATTAAGCGATTATTGTAAATATTCACGTCGTATTTAGCGCGCAGGGGTTTGTCCAGAGCTTGTGGATAACTCTGTTCAAAACAGTTTTAAACAACGGGGAAAACGCCGTCAGAAGCTTGCAGGCACATTGTGGATAACCTGTAAGATAACTGCATCAGACAACAAGCATTATCGCTGCTAGCGAGGCGTGCAAAATTTCCAGAAAAAAACGGTGTCGCATGCGATCAAAAAAGATCTGCAGCTGTTTTAATTCTGATTGCGCCTAAGGGCAAATAACATTAGTGAATATGAAAATCTGGAGCGGGAAACGAGACTCGAACTCGCGACCCCGACCTTGGCAAGGTCGTGCTCTACCAACTGAGCTATTCCCGCATAATCTTCGTATTTTAGTCTGCTACTGCGTTGGCTGCCTTCACTCACCCAGGTCACTTACTCATGTAAGCTCCCAGGGATTCGTTCAGTTGCCGCCTTGTTGCAAACTAAAATACTCGATTCTGACTCTTCGTATTTTTGTCACAACAATCACGCTAACGACTAAATCCGTGATTTGGATGGTTTACTACAAACTCTGGAGCGGGAAACGAGACTCGAACTCGCGACCCCGACCTTGGCAAGGTCGTGCTCTACCAACTGAGCTATTCCCGCATTAGAGGTTTACTACTCAACGAAAGTTTGGAGCGGGAAACGAGACTCGAACTCGCGACCCCGACCTTGGCAAGGTCGTGCTCTACCAACTGAGCTATTCCCGCATAATCATCGCCTGTTTATCTGCTGCTGCGTTGGCTGCCTTCACTCGCACAGGTCACTTACTGATGTAAGCTCGCTGTGACTCGTTCAGTTGCCGCCTTGCATCAAATAAATATGCTCGATTCTGAACTTCGCCGTTACTGCTTTTACTTTTTCGTTCCGAATTCCGAATCAAATTCTTCACCGGTACGGGGTGCGCATTATACGAGAAATCCTTTCAGTCGCAAGAGTCTAAAAGCAAAATTTTGCGCTTTCCGCGCGTTCGCTGCTTTTATCGACAACCTGATGATTTCCTGCGCACCCGCGGCGGTTAAAGCTGCAGGAAGTGCTCGCGATAGTACGCCAGCTCGGCGACGGACTCGCGAATATCATCCAGTGCCTGATGGCTACCGGACTTTTTAAAACCTGGCAAGATATCTGGTTTCCAGCGGCGCGCCAGCTCTTTCAGCGTGCTGACATCAAGATAGCGATAGTGGAAATAGGCTTCCAGTTCAGGCATGTACTTAAACAGGAAGCGACGATCCTGACCAATACTGTTGCCGCAAATCGGCGAGGTGTTCGCCGGCACCCACTGTTTCAGGAACTCGATGGTGGCCAGTTCCGCCGCACGGTCATCGTGCTCGCTGGCTTTGACGCGCGCCACCAATCCGCTATTGGTGTGCGTGCGCACGTTCCAGTCATCCATCAACGCCAACTGATCGTCAGATTGATGCACCGCGAACACCGGGCCTTCTGCCAGGATGTTAAGGTTGGCATCGGTCACGATGGTAGCGATCTCAATTATGCGATCGCGTTCCGGATCCAATCCGGTCATTTCGAGGTCGATCCAAATCAGGTTGTTTTCATTTCCAGCTGTCATGCGTTTCCCGCCTGTTGCCAAAGTCGTCATTAAACTCATTTCAGGTGTATCATAGACGTTTTGCCCAGCAGGGCGAAACCTGGCGAAAGCCGTGAGAGGATGCGTGAGTAAAAACAAACTGTCGAAAGGTCAACAACGTCGCGTAAGCGCCAACCATCAGCGTCGTCTGCAGCAACGGAGCGATAAGCCGGAGCCGGATGATAGTCTGTTTGGAGAAGCGGCTGATGGCGTGGTGATCAGCCGTTTCGGCATGCACGCAGACGTGGAAGATAGCGAAGGCGTTGTGCATCGCTGTAACATCCGCCGCACTATTCGCTCGCTGGTCACTGGCGATCGCGTTTTATGGCGCGCTGCCATTGGCGGCGGCAAAGGGATCGTCGAAGCGGTACACGAACGTAAGACGGTGCTTACGCGCCCAGACTTCTATGACGGCGTGAAGCCGATCGCCGCCAACATCGATCAGATCATTATCGTTTCGGCGATCCTGCCAGAGCTGTCACTCAACATCATCGATCGTTACCTGGTCGCCAGCGAAACCCTTGGCGTGGAACCGCTGCTGGTGCTCAACAAAACCGACCTTTTAGATGCCGAAGGCCGCGCGTTTGTTGATGAGCAGATGGAAATTTATCGCAACATTGGTTATCGCGTCTTGATGGTTTCCAGCCACGCCAAAGATGGCCTGGTTGAACTGGAAAGCGCCTTAACCGGCCGCGTCAGCATCTTTGCCGGCCAATCTGGCGTGGGTAAATCGAGCCTGCTTAATAACCTGCTTGGCCTGGAGGTAGCGGCTGAAATTCTGACCAACGATGTGTCGAACGTTTCTGGATTAGGTCAGCACACCACCACCGCGTCACGCCTTTACCACTTCCCGGCGGGCGGCGATGTGATCGATTCACCGGGCGTACGTGAGTTTGGTTTATGGCATCTGGAGCCGGAACAAGTGACGCGCGGCTTTGTCGAATTCCGTGAATTCCTTGGCGGTTGCCGTTTCCGCGACTGTAAGCACGATACCGATCCTGGCTGTGCCATTCGCGAAGCGGTAGAAGAGGGCAAGATTGATATCTCCCGCTTCGATAACTACCACCGAATTCTGGAAAGTATGGCGCAGGTAAAGACGCGTAAAAACTTTTCCTCCGACGCAGATTAAGCAGTACAACGGCACATTCGCCAACGCGCTGGGGCGCTGCTACAATCCGCCCCCTTTTTTGTTAACGACACGTAATTAAGCCAGGAGGCAACGGTGTTTGATCGTTTTAAACTCGGCCTGAATCATATTTTGCCTAAAAAAGGGCTCACCGAGCTCGCCGGTTGGGGTGCCAGCCGCCGTGGTGGCTGGCTCACTAAAGCGGTCATCGACCTATTTGTCTGGTACTACAAAGTGGATATGGCGGAAGCCAGCAAGCCACATACCGGCAGCTACCGCACCTTCAATGATTTCTTCGTGCGTCCGTTAAAAGAGGGCGCGCGTCCGATCGATACTGATGCCTCTTTACTGGCGCTGCCCGCCGATGGCGCGATCAGCCAGCTGGGCCGCATTGCCGGCGATCAGATCTTCCAGGCCAAAGGTCATACTTACAGCCTGCAGGCGCTGCTGGCCGGTAACGACGATCTGGCGGATCAGTTTCATGACGGCGAGTTTGTTACCACTTATCTCGCCCCGCGCGATTATCACCGCGTGCATATGCCGTGTAACGGCATCCTGCGCGAAATGATCTATGTGCCGGGCGATCTCTACTCCGTCAACCCGCTGACCGCACGTAACATCCCGAATTTGTTTGCGCGTAACGAGCGCGTGATCTGCGTATTCGATACCGATCATGGCCCGATGGTGCAGATCCTTGTCGGTGCCACCATTGTGGGTAGCATCGAAACCGTGTGGGCGGGCACCATTACGCCACCGCGCGAAGGTGTGATTAAACGCTGGCGCTATCCGTCTGCCGATCATGATGGTGCGGTGGTGCTGCTGAAAGGCCAGGAAATGGGTCGCTTCAAGTTGGGTTCAACGGTGATCAACCTGTTCGCGCCGAATCGCGTGAAGCTGGCAGAAAGCCTTGAAGCCGAAAGCAAAACCCGCCTCGGTCAGCCGCTGGCCATCGCCCTGCCTCAGCCTGGCGACAGCGTCTCACTTAGCAAATAACCCGGAATCTCTCCCGTGCGTGTTTTCCTCTCCTTGCTGCTGAGCCTTGTGCTCAGCAGTTCTGTATTTGCAGCCACCGTTCCGCAATCCAGCCAGCTAAAGCAGGAACTGGATGCGGCTAAATCGGCGAAAAGCTCACCCGCGCAAACTGAACAGGTGCAGGCGCTCGAATCGGCGATCAATTTCCTCAACGAGCGCGATGAGTCGCTGGAGCGCGCGAAGCAGTATCAGCAGGTGATTGATGATTTCCCGCGGCTGGCGCGCGAATTACGTCAGCAGATCGGCACGCTGACGGACAGCAGCAAGGCGGTGCGCAGCAATATGAGCAGCGCCGAGCTGGATCAGGAGCTGTTGCAGGTCAGCAGCCAGCTGCTGGAGGAAGGCCGCCAGGCGCAGCAGGAGCAGGATCGCGCGCGCGAGATCAGCGATTCACTGTCGCAGCTGCCGCAGCAGCAAACCGATGCACGCCGGGCGATGACCGAAAGCGATCGTCGCGCGCAGAGCGCTTCGACGGCGACTACGCCGCTGGCGCAGGCGCAGATTTACGCGCGTCAGGCGGAAAACGCCGCCAATAAAGCGCGCGTGGACGAGTTAGAGCTGGCGCAGCTTTCGGCGAATAACCGTCAGGAACTGGCGCGCATGCGCGCTGAGGTGCATCAGCGCAAAGCGACTCAACTGGATAACTATCTGCAGGCGCTGCGCAATCAGCTCAACAATCAGCGCCAGCGCGAAGCTGAACTGGCGCTGGAGCGCACCGAGCAGTTGGCGGAAAACAGCGGCGATCTGCCGAGTTCGATCAGCGATCAGTTCCGCGTTAACCGCGAACTCTCCGCAGACCTTAATCAACAAGCGCAGCGCATGGATTTAGTCGCTTCGCAGCAGCGTCTGGCCACCAATCAGACCTTGCAGGTGCGTCAGGCGCTGAGCACGTTGCGTGAGCAGTCGCAATGGCTGGGGGCGTCCAATCTGTTGGGCGAAGCCTTGCGTGCGCAGGTTGCCCGTCTGCCGGAGATGCCGAAATCTCAGCAGATCGACAGCGAAATGGGCCAGCTGCGGGTGCAGCGTCTGCATTATGAGGATCTGCTGGAGCGCCAGCAGGAACTGCGCAAAGCCAAACAGGATGACGGCACGCCGTTCAGCAGCGATCAGGTACGCATCCTCGAAGCGCAACTTAAAACCCAGCGCGAACTGCTGAACTCACTGATTTCCGGTTGCGATACGCTGATTCTGGAAATCACCAAGCTCAAAGTTTCCAATACACAGTTGCAGGATGCCTTAGCCGAAGTTAAAGATGCGACGCATCGCTATCTGTTCTGGACCGCTGACGTTAATACCATCGGCCTGAATTTCCCGGTGGAGATGGCGCAGGATCTCAAGCGTCTGTTGTCGCTGGATACCGCCGGCCAGCTCGGCAAAGCGCTGGCGATGATGTTTACCAATCGCGAAACCGTGTTACCGATTATTGGTGCGATTCTGCTGGTTGGCTTCAGCATCAGCTCACGTCGTCACTACAACGCCTTTATGGAGCGCTCCGCCAGCCGCGTCGGTAAAGTGACGCAGGACCGCTTCAGCCTGACGCTGCGCACGGTATTTTGGTCGATTCTGGTGGCGGTGCCGCTGCCGGTATTGTGGGCCGCGCTCGGTTACGGTTTACAGCATGCCTGGCCTTATCCATTCGCCGTGGCGATTGGCGATGGCATCACCGCCACGCTGCCGCTGCTGTGGGCCTTTATGATCAGCGCCGCGTTTGCACGTCCCGATGGCTTGTTTGTGGTGCATTTCCGTTGGCCGCAAGCGCGCGTGGCGCGTGCCATGCGCTATTACTCGCTGTCGGTGGGGCTGATTGTGCCGCTGATCATGCTGCTGATCGCCTTTGCCAATCTCGACGATCCGCAATTCTCCGGCACGCTGGGACGCGTGTGCTTCATCCTGATTTGTGGCGCGCTGAGTATCGTTACCGTTAGCCTGAAACGCGCCGGTATTCCGCTCTATCTGGATAAAGAGGGCAACGGCGATAACTTCGTAAACCGCATTTTGTGGAACCTGATGATTGCCCTGCCGCTGGTGGCTGCCCTCGCCTCCTGCATCGGTTATCTCGCCACCGCGCAGGCGCTGCTGGCGCGTCTGGAAACCTCGGTGGGCATCTGGTTCTTCCTGCTGGTGGTGTATCACATCATCCGCCGCTGGATGCTGATTCAGCGCCGCCGCATCGCCTTTGACCGTGCACGTCAGCGTCGTGCCGATATGCTGGCCAACCGCGCGCGCAGCGAAGAAGAGAAAGAGCAATCAACGCCAGCGAATGCTGACACCATTGAAATCGATGAGCCAAGCATTGATCTCGACGAGATCAGCGCACAGTCGCTGCGTCTGGTGCGTTCAATCCTGACGCTGATTGCGCTGGTTTCGGTGATTGTGCTGTGGTCAGAAATCCACTCGGCGTTTAGCTTCCTTGATAACATTCCGCTGTGGAATGCCAGCACCACCATTCAGGGCGTGGACAGCGTGCAGGCGATTACGCTGGGTGCGGTGTTGATTGCGATTCTGGTGCTGATCATCACCACGCAGCTGGTGCGTAACATGCCGGCGCTGCTGGAGCTGGCGCTGTTGCAGCATCTCAGTTTGGCGCCGGGCACCGGTTACGCCATTACCACTTTGACCAAGTATGCTTTGATGCTGATTGGCGGCTTGATTGGCTTCTCAATGATGGGCATTGAGTGGTCGAAGCTGCAGTGGCTGGTTGCTGCGTTGGGTCTGGGTTTGGGCTTCGGGATGCAGGAGATTTTCGCTAACTTTATCTCCGGCCTGATTATCCTGTTTGAGAAACCGATCCGTATTGGCGATACCGTGACCATTCGCGACCTGACGGGCAGCATCACGCGCATCAACACGCGTGCCACCACCATCACCGATTGGGACCGCAAAGAGATCATCGTGCCGAACAAGGCTTTCATTACTGAGCAGTTCGTGAACTGGTCGCTGTCGGATTCAGTGACGCGTGTGGTGTTGACGATTCCAGCGCCCGCCAGAGTCAACAGTGATGAAGTGACCAACATTCTTAAGCAGGCAGCCGATCGCTGCACCTACGTGCTCGATATGCCGGCGCCGGATGTGTTCCTGGTCGATCTGCAGCAAGGTATTCAGCTGTTTGAACTGCGCGTGCATGCGGCGGAGATGGGGCATCGCATGCCGCTGCGCCATGAACTGCATCAGCTGATTCTGCGCGGCTTTGAGGAGCACGGCATTGAGATGCCGTTCCCACCATTCCAGGTACGCATGGAGACGTTAGGAAAGCAAAACCCCGCGACTAACGGTGCGCCCGCCAATAAAACCTTCAAATCTGGCGGATTATAAAAACAAAACGCCCGGCAGATGCCGGGCGTTTTTTATTGCCGCTTAGAGTTCATCACTTCACAAACTCTTCGCCCTGCGAGATATCTTTCTTCAGCGTTTCCAGCATGCCGTTTAGCGCCTGCTGTTCAAAGGCACTCAGCGTGCCCAGCGGACGGCGTTCAACGATGCCGTTTTTGCCCAGCAGCAGCGGCTGCGAGAAGAAGCGGGCATATTCGCCATCGCCTTCCACATACGCGCACTCCACCACGTTGGCTTCGCCTTGCAGGGCACGAATCAATGACAGGCCAAAACGGGCCGCTGCCTGTCCCATCGACAGCGTCGCCGATCCGCCACCGGCTTTGGCTTCCACCACTTCGGTGCCCGCGTTCTGAATACGTTTGGTGAGATCCGCCACTTCCTGCTCGCTGAAGCTCACGCCTTTCACCTGCGACAGCAGCGGCAGAATCGTTACGCCGGAATGCCCGCCCACCACCGGCACTTCAATCTCGTTAGGCTGCTTGCCTTTTAACGCCGCGACAAAGGTATTGGCACGGATGATATCGAGGGTGGAAACGCCAAACAGGCGATTCTTGTCATACACGCCGGCTTTTTTTAGCACTTCGGCCGCAATCGCCACCGTCGTATTCACCGGATTGGTGATGACGCCAATCAGCGCTTTTGGCGCGGTACTGGCAACCTGTTCGATCAGGTTACGCACGATACCGGCGTTGACGTTAAACAGGTCGGCGCGATCCATGCCCGGCTTACGTGCCACACCCGCGGAGATCAGCACCACATCAGCACCATGCAGCGCAGGCGTAGCATCTTCACCGCTAAACCCTTCCACGGTGACTGCCGTTGGGATATGACTGAGATCGACCGCCACACCGGGCGTTACCGGGGCGATATCGTAAAGTGAGAGAGCTGAGCCTGCGGGTAATTGCGTTTTGAGCAGCAGTGCGAGCGCCTGGCCAATACCACCAGCGGCACCGAGAACGGCAACTTTCATCCTGAACTCCTTATTAAGGTGGGGCAGAGATATGCCGAAAATCCATCAGGTTACGAGTTTAATCAACTTCTCAGGCGATAGCGACTAAACCTGTCGCGCACTAAACACTACGCCGCAATCGGCTCCCGAGACATCTCCACTTCAGAAGTCGCCTGAATGATTCATTCGCAGCCAGAAGACAATGGACGGCAATGATCATCGATATTGTTGTTACCACTTCAATAATATAACAACTTTGCAACCTTCGCTTTGCGCGTCCACCCGCGATTTTGGTGCAACATCATATTCTGTTATGATGCCCGCCCCGCAGGTCATTACCGCGATTCTCTTACCAGACTTATTGCATAAAAATTCATCTAAATGCATAATAATTTATCTGCCGTGGGCCTGTTGCCCTCTGCAACCCCTTTTTAATTGGTAGCTTATGCGAAACCCATCGAAACAAGACGACTTGATTAAGGCGTTTAAAGCCTTATTGAAGGAAGAGAAATTCAGCTCCCAGGGCGAAATCGTGCAGGCGCTGCAGGAAGACGGCTTCGAGAATATTAATCAGTCCAAAGTTTCTCGCATGCTGACCAAGTTTGGCGCGGTGCGCACGCGCAACGCCAAGATGGAGATGGTTTACTGCCTGCCTGCTGAACTCGGCGTGCCCACCACCACCAGCCCGCTGAAGAATCTGGTGCTGGATATCGATTACAACGATGCGTTAGTGGTGATTCACACCAGTCCGGGCGCGGCGCAGCTGATTGCGCGCCTGCTGGATTCGCTGGGCAAAGCGGAAGGCATTCTCGGCACCATTGCCGGTGATGACACCATCTTTATTACCCCCGCGCGCACCTTCTCGGTAAAACAGCTGTACGACGCGATCCTGGTTTTATTCGAACAAGAGCTATAAAACCCTGCTGCATACCGGCAGTTCCTCTGCCGGTTATCTTGCCCTTTGCGCTTCATTCGTAACCATTCTGTTACAAATCCCTTTGTAAATAATAAGTTATCCATATGCCTGGCGGTTCTTTTCAGCCGCTATCATTGGTACGACCTTTATGCCTTTTTAACCTTATGCGCTATTTTACGCTGCTTTACACATTGTGCTCAGTGTCTTTCCCTTCTCTATCTGTATCAGCCAGCGAGATCAACCACGACCTTTCGCACTAAAAGATAATTTGATGTAGATCATTGTTTTTACGGTGAAATAACCACCTATGGTTAAGATCCAGGCGTTTTTTATAACTTCAGGTTCTAAAAAAGTGCCATAAGGATAAAGAATTACAACCAAACATTATTAGCTCGGTATTAATTTCATGAGTGATTAGATCTATACTTGTTTTCGTGATGCAAATCACACGAAAGAAAAAGATAAAAATAGACGACGAGGAAAAATACCATGAACGTTAAAACTACTATCGCGACTTTAAGTGTTCTCTCTGCCCTGTCATTTGGTGCTTTTGCAGCAGATTCTATTAATGCCGAACAGGCAGCGAATCTGCAACCTGCGGGCACCATCAGCGTCAGCGGCGTGGGCGGTTCTCCAATGGATATCCGTCAGCAGTTAAACGATAAAGCCGACCAGCAAGGTGCGAAAGCCTATCGCGTGGTTGAGGCGAATACCGGTGACAGCTACCACGCAACCGCTGAGCTGTACAAATAAGTTATTGGCTTAAAAAGCAATGTGAACGGCGACCCGTTTGAGACGCTCTTGCCTCTCAGGTTGCCGGCCCCCATTTCAGGAGAGTGAATCATGAAAACCAAATTAGCTATCGCAGTATTGGGCATGGCTTCTGTTCTTTCTTTTGGCGCGAGTGCCGCCAGCCTGGTTTCAAACCAACAAGCTGAACAGCTGCAATCTCTGAACCAAACCATCAGCGTGAGCGGTGTTGACGGCGACCAAACCAACGTGCGTCAGGAACTGTCACAGAAAGCCGATGCGCAGGGTGCCAGCCATTACCGCATCATCGAAAGCAACCGTGGCGATACTTTCCACGTAACTGCTGAACTGTACAAATAATCACTAATTGAACGTCCGGTGCCTTGATGGCGCCAGGCAATAGATCGACGACCCGCCACCCCTTTTCTGCCGCAGGTTGTTGATTAAACGAGGAGAAAATTATGAAAATCAAAACAACCATCGCAACTGCTACCCTGCTTTCCCTGTTCGCCTTTGGTGCTTCTGCAGCACAACTGGTCACCGAACAACAGGCGCAGAATCTGCAACCTACCGGCAGCACCATTTCAATCAGCGGAACCGGCGGTTCGCCAATGGACTATCGTGCCGAGCTTTCTCAGAAAGCGGATGAGCAAGGTGCCAGCGCTTACAAAGTGATTGAAGCGAAAACCGGCGACAGCTACCACGTGACAGCTGAGCTGTATAAGTAATTCCTCGTCAATTAAGACGAACCCTTTGGCCCCGCTCGCCGGGGCCCTTTTTACTTTATATTGAAGCGGAGCTGGCCTTCCAGCTCCTCTTCTGCTTCATCAAATAGCAGGATTAATGCGCCATACCGGCGTTTCTGCCCTTTCCCCAGATTTACAAATTCAATCTCCAGCGGCAACGGCAGTTGCTCACCGACAATCGCATCCCAAAGATTGTCAAGATCGTTGATGGCGAGATCGGCTAACGCAAAACGATCGCTAAACTGTCGATAAAAATGGGCTTGATCGACAATCTCGTCGAAATCGAAACGCTCGGTTCTCATCATGACGCCCTCTTGGTTGTTGCGGCTAGCTGAGTCCGCCGAGGTGCAACGCTTTAACTTCCAGATACTCTTCCATCCCCAACACCGATCCTTCGCGTCCCAGTCCAGACTCTTTCACGCCGCCAAACGGTGCCAGCTCAGTGGATACCGCGCATTCGTTAATGCCGATCATGCCCGCTTCCAGCGCCGCTGAGACGCGGAATACCCGGTGCAAATTCTGCGTGTAGAAGTAAGCCGCCAGGCCAAATTCGGTATTGTTGGCACGCGCAATCACCTCGGCTTCATCGTCAAAGCGGAAGCAAGCCGCAACCGGACCAAACGTCTCTTCCTGCGCCAGCTTCATCTCTTCATGCGCTTCGCCAATCACCGTTGGTTGCCAGAAGTTGCCGCCAAGAGGATGACGTTCGCCGCCGACCAGCAATTTGCCGCCTTTACTCAATGCATCTTTGACGTGCTCTTCCACTTTCTCCAGGGCGGAGGGCTCAATCAGCGGGCCAACGATCACGCCTTCTTCCACGCCATTTCCGACTTTTAGTTTGCCCACCGCATCGGCCAGTTGATTAACGAAGCGATCGTAGACCGCGTTATGCACATAGAAGCGGTTGACGCTGACGCACACCTGTCCGGCGTTGCGGAATTTGTTGGCAATCGCGCCCTGCACCGCCGCATCAATATCGGCATCATCAAACACGATGTAAGGCGCGTTGCCGCCTAACTCCATCGAGACCTTTTTCATGGTTTCAGCCGCATTACGCATCAGCGTTTTGCCCACCGCGGTGGAACCGGTAAAGGAGATTTTGCGCACCGCCTTGCTGGCCATAATCGCGTCGCTGATGGCATGCGTATCGCCCGCCACCGCATTGAGTACGCCATCAGGCACACCGGCTTTCTGCGCCAGCGCCAGCAACGCGAAGGCGCTCAGCGGTGTGTTGTTAGCGGGTTTGATGATGCCGGTACAGCCTGCGGCCAATGCGGGGCCAAGTTTGCGCGTCAGCATCGCCATCGGGAAATTCCACGGCGTGATCGCCGCGACCACACCAATTGGTTCGCGCGTCGCCAGAATGCGCGAGCCCGGTTTAGCCGGCGGGATGATTTCACCGTTGGCGCGTTTCGCCTGCTCGGCAAACCACTGAATAAAGCTGGCGGCGTATTCCACTTCACCTTCGGCTTCTTTAAGCGGTTTACCCTGCTCGGCCGTCATCAACTGGCCGAGCCAGCTTTTGTTCTCGATGATCAGCTGATACCAGCGATAGAGGATTTCGGCACGCGCCTTGGCGGTTTTATCGCGCCAGGCGGGAAACGCACGCTGCGCGGCGGCAATCGCCTGTTCGGTTTCTTGCTGGCCGGCTTTCGCCACGTTAGCGATAACTTCGCCGGTGGCAGGATTGGTCACCTCAAAGGTGGCGCTGGCGTTATGCCATTGACCATCAGCAAAATAGCCGGTCTTGAATAATTCGTGTTGTTGCAGGGAAGTGGACATCGGTTTTCTCCTGTCAGTTTGCGTCCTGTCAGGAAAGTATAGATGCCAATATCAGAGGTTTTTGTGTCAGCGTGGGATCTAAAAGGCCGCTGCAGGTTGCAGCGGCCAGTTTCAGATTTGTATTAAGGTGTTCTGATACTTATCCAGCATCAGCGCCAGACGTTTCACCGGCTCGGTGACGTTATCAGGCGCAGCATAGTGCTGCAGCTTCTCCTGATACACATCCAGCTCCTTGAGCAGCCGCTCGAAGTAATAGCGGCGCTTATCATCGCTGGTTGCGGAGATGATGCGATCGGCGGTGTAGCGCAGCTGGCGGTGATAAGCCGATAACTCCGCATTCACCGGCACTTCAGCATTACGCAGGCGTTGATGGCCGATAATCAGGGTCAGCGCGATACGGTACTTATCGATATCGCCGGGGAACAGGTTGAGCAGCAAAAACAGTTGCTGATACAGCGCCGGCAAGTGATTTTCACGACGACGCGCCTGATTAGTGGTCAGCGCAGCCACCGCGGCATACATAAAGCGATTCAGCAGTTTACGTCCGGTACGCTCTTTGGATTTATCGCGAATCAGCAGAATCACCATCATCGCTACAAAGCAGCCAATCACCTGGCCCAGCACGTTATCGAGGAATACGTTGAACTCGAACTTCATCGGGTTATCCAGCACCAGCACGTTGATGGTACCAATCAACGCACCCAGCGTACCCAACTGACGACGCTGCACGAAGATGCCGCCGATAAAACCCAGCGCGCCGATGGCGATACACAACAGCAGCGCACTTTGCTGGGTCGCGGGCAGAATAAAGATGAAGTAGAGCGCGCCGAGCGGCACCGCAACCGTCATGCCGTAAAGGAAGTCTTTCGCCATCATTAACGGATTCGGCATACGCATCGCCAGCGCGGTGATCACCGCCAGCATCACCATGCAGCCGCTGCCTGATGTCCAGCCGGTATACAGCCAGAACAGCGATCCCAGCGCGGTGGCGACGAAGGTACGTATACCGTTGATCATCGCGTGATGGGTTTCCGCAGAGCGCGCCTGAATCACTACCTCACGCTGCAGAATGCTCTCTTCCAACGTGGTGATGCGGCTATTACTTTTAATGCCGTTAATCAGCAGCAGATATTCAGTGGCCGCGCCGACCCAACTCGCCAGCGTCACCGGCACGGTTTTGCTGCTCACGCCAATCAGGCGACGCATCACCTTCATGCGCTTATGCACATCGTTGACGCTGTTGACCTCTTTTTCGATCAGCAAACGATAGTGCGGTGGAATGTATTCCGGACGCGAGTTTTGAATCAGGAAAGTTTCGGCGGCCTGCGTGATCAGCGTCAGCGATAAGGTGTTGAGCATTTGCAGGCGGCGGCTGGAGTTTTTCCAGCGTGAGGATTCCATCATCAGCTGGCCGCGCATGCCGTTGAGTGCCGTGGTGCGACGCACTAACGCGCTCCAGGCTTTATCCACTTCCTCTTTGTCTTCATGCGCGACGCACAGCTGCAGCAATTTGTAGTGCGCCACCAGCAGCGCGTCCACTTCCTGCTCAATCACTTTCTTGATCGAACGCGGCGAGAACAGCATGTCGGCGAGGATGGCACACAGAATACCGATGACGATTTCACTGCAGCGCTCAACCGCGTACTGCGGAGCCAGCGTTAAGCCGCCGCTGGCATCCGCCGTCACCACGATGATCAGCGCGGTGTAACCGGCAAGACCCAACGCATAGGAGTTTTCGACTTTGATCAGCGAAGAGAGCCACACGCACATGCCGGCCCACATACAGCACAGCAGCAGCATCACCACCGGCGCGCGCACCGTGGCAATCATGATGGTGAGCGCGGCGATACAGCCAATAAAAGTACCGATGATGCGCAGAATGCCGCGATAGCGCAGCGCGCCAGAATAGGGATCGCCCCCCGCAGCAAAGGCGGTACCACCGGCCACGATGCCGGCGGTCATTACCGCCCAACGCGGCGTTTCCAGATTGAAGTGAAAGCCAATCATCAACGCCGCAACCAGCGCGAAGGTGAGCTTCACCGGGAAACGCAAAAACTCAATCATATCGCCCTCGCTTAACCAAACTCACGCAGGCGATTGAACAACTGTGCCAGCGGCGAGACTTTGGTTTCGCGATCCTGCGCACCGGTGATCACCACCGTCGCCGTGGTCCCCGCCGGGAAGCGGTTGCCCGGTTGCTCGTCGAGACGAATACGCACCGGCACACGCTGCGCCAGACGCACCCACTCCAGATTCGAGTCGATGGTTGCCATGCCTTTGCTGTCGCTGGTGCTGCTGCTGTTGGTTACGCCCGCCGCGATACTGTCAACGGTGCCGCGCAGTACCGCGTTGCTCCCCAACGGGGTGATTTGCGCGCGGAAGCCCGGACGCACGCCATCCAGCTTGGTCTCTTCCATATAGGCCAGCACATAGAAGGAGTGCTGTTGCACCAGCGCCACGGCTACCGAGCCGCGCGTGATGAATTCGCCCTGATAGACATTGAGGTTGGTGACCCAGCCGTCAGATGGCGCTTTGATAGTGGTGCGATCGAGGTCGATCACCGCCAGGTCGCGCGTGGCCACAGACTTCGCCAGCTGATGCTCGCTGGTTTGCAGATCGTTGTTGGATTGCTCAATCGCTTCACGCGACATGGCGCTGGTCCCCAACTGATTGCGGCGACTGGCTTCACGGCGTTTTTCACTCACCAAAGCCTGGTAATACTCGACATCCGCCTGGGCTTCGTCCAGCGCTTTTTGGTAGCGCGGACGGTCAACCACAAACAGCGTGTCGCCTTTTTTCACCAGCTGGTTGTCGTGCACCGGCACGTCAGTGATGATGCCGGTGACGTCAGGCGAGATCGCCACCACATCGGCAGAGAATTTGGCATCACGCGTCCACGGTGATTCGGTGTAGAACACCCAGGCGCGGAAGATGATCACGATGGCGATGACAACCAGCAGGAGTGTAATCGCGTATCGCGCGATTTTTCTTATTAGCGCTTTCACTTAAAAAACCTCAGACGAATAAACGGGATACAAGGTAAAACACGCAGCAATACAGCGCAGTGTTAAACAGTGCCGGATGCCAAACCAGATCGTAGATCCCGCTAGGCGTTAGCACGCGTTTCACCAGCCAGAACAGCGCCAGTGAAACCAGTAGTTCAATGAAGATGGGCGGAAAACTCAGCCCGAATACGACAAATACCGGAAGCACACTCATTTCGGATCCTTAGTTCGACCTTGCCGGATTGCACCGATACCTGCCCACGTGCCGTATAGCACGTTGGGTTTACGATCAGGGGATGACGGATAAACTGATGGCAACATTCAGGCCGCGTTGAGCTAATCATAGCGTATCATCGGGCTAACACAGCCGTGTTCAGGTGCAGTGAAGAGACCCAGCGCGCGTATAGTAACGCGCTTGACTATACGTTTTCTACATATTGTGAGCTAAATCACTTTTTAGCCAGAGTAAACAATGGATCGACTTAAAAGCATGTCCATTTTCGCCAAAGTGGTTGAATTGGGTTCATTTACCGCCGCGGCGCGCCAGCTACAGCTTAGCGTTTCGTCTATCAGCCAGATTGTCGCCAAACTGGAAGATGAGTTACAGGTTAAATTGCTTAATCGCAGCACGCGCAGCATTGGCTTGACTGAGGCCGGAAAGATCTATTTTCAGGGCTGTCGCCGCATGCTGGCGGAGGCGTCGCAGGTACACGAGCAGCTGTACGCCTTTAACAACACGCCGATCGGTATTCTACGGATCGGCTGCTCATCGACGATGGCGCAGAATGTGTTATCGGCGATGACCAGCGAAATGTTACGCGAATATCCGGGTTTGGGGGTCAATCTGGTGACGGGCATTCCTGCTCCCGATTTGATTGCCAACGGTTTGGATTTGGTGGTGCGCGTGGGCGCGCTGCAGGATTCGAACTTGTTCTCGCGTCGGCTGGGTGCAATGCCGATGGTGGTGTGCGCGGCGAAGAGCTATCTGGCGCAGCATGGCACGCCGGAAAAACCCAGCGAGATCGATAATTTTTCGTGGCTGGAATATAGCGTGCGGCCGGATAACACTTTTGAACTGGTTGCGCCGGAAGGATTGGTTACCCGCCTTACGCCGCAGGGCCGTTTCGTCACCAACGATTCGCAGACGCTGATTCGCTGGCTGAAAGCAGGTTGCGGTATCGCCTATGTGCCGTTGATGTGGGTGATTGATGAGATCAATGCGGGGGAGATCGATATTCTGTTCCCGCAATATCACTCGGAGCCGCGCCCGGTCTATGCGCTCTATACCGAGAAAGACAAGCTGCCGCTGAAAGTGCAGGTGTGCATTGATTATCTGACCGAGTATTTCAGGCAGGTAGCGCAGCAGTATCAGCAGCATCGGAAAGGTTGAGGGCAGATGTTCAGGTCGCCATACATGGCGACCTGACAACGTTAGGCGGTACCACCTACGGTGATTTTATCCAGCTTCAGCGTTGGCTGACCCACGCCAACCGGTACGCTTTGTCCCTCTTTACCGCATACGCCGACGCCTTTATCCAGCGCCAGATCGTTGCCGACCATCGAGATCTGCTGCATCGCTTCGATGCCGGAGCCAATCAGCGTGGCGCCTTTCACGGGCGTCGTCACTTTACCGTTCTCGATCAGATAAGCTTCTGAGGTGGAGAACACGAACTTACCGGACGTGATATCAACCTGGCCGCCGCCGAAGTTTGGCGCGTAAATGCCGTACTCCACGCTTTCAATGATATCTTGCGGCGTCGATTTGCCTGCCAGCATGTAAGTATTGGTCATGCGCGGCATTGGCAGGTGCGCGTAAGATTCACGGCGACCATTGCCAGTTGGATTGACGCCCATCAGGCGCGCATTCAACTTGTCCTGCATGTAGCCTTTCAGCACGCCATTTTCGATCAGCATGTTGTACTGGCCCGGCACGCCTTCATCATCGACCGCCAGCGAACCGCGCAGACCTTCAATGGTGCCATCGTCAACCACGGTACACAGCTCTGAAGCCACCAGTTGGCCCATTTTGCCGCTGAATACCGATGTCGCACGACGGTTGAAGTCACCTTCCAGACCATGTCCAACGGCTTCGTGCAGCAGCACACCCGGCCAACCTGCGCCCAGCACCACCGGCAACATGCCAGCGGGTGCCGCCACGGCGGAGAGATTGACCAGCGCCATGCGCACCGCTTCGCGCGCCCAGGCATCGGCACGCACATCACCGCTCTCATCAGCGAGGAAGAATTCATAACCGGTACGCGCGCCGCCGCCGCTTGAGCCACGTTCGCGTTTACCCTGATCTTCCACTTGCACGCTGATGGAAAGACGCACCAGCGGACGAATATCTGCGGCCAGCGTGCCGTCAGTTGCGGCGACCAGCACTTGTTCGTAAACACCGCTCAGACTGGCATTCACTTCCTGCACACGTGGATCGGCAGCACGCGCCACTTTATCAACACGGTGCAGCAGGGCAATTTTGTCTTCGCGCGTCAGGCTATCCAGCGGATTAACGGGCGCATACAACGAACGGTTCAGCACCGCCGATAAGGTATGCGCTTTGCCGTTGCCTTGTTCACGCACAATGCTGCGCGCCGCTTCAGACGACTGACGCAGTGCATTCAGGGAAATCTGGTCAGCGTAGGCGAAACCGGTTTTCTCGCCGCTCACGGCGCGGACGCCCACGCCCTGATCGATATGGTAAGAACCATCTTTAATAATTTTGTCTTCCAGCACCCAGGATTCGTGGAAACTGGACTGGAAATAGAGATCGGCATAATCCAGACGACGTTCTGAAAGCTGCCCTAACAGGGAATAAAGGTCCTGCTGATTAATGCTGTTCGCAGTTAGCAACTGCTCACTTACCAGATTCAGAGTCATCGTTTCTCACTCATTATGTGCTCGGATAGTCATAGCCTGCGGCAATTACCCGACGGCGTCAAATTCACTTCTTCTCGTCTTCACGCGGTTTGCGCAGTACTTCATTGATTTCCGGCTTATCCAGCGGTCCGCTGATGTGGTAGCGCAACAGTGAAATCTTATTCCACAGCGGTCCCAGCACTTTGCTGGCGGCGAAGACCGCAGCACCGACCACCGGATTGATGACGAATGCAGTGGCGACGCCAACCGACGCGGAGATTTCCGGGGCGACCACCGCTTCCATGTCGATCTGACGCTTCACCAAATCGATGTTGCCCTTCATGGCGATATCCGCTTCCAGGCCATCCACCAGCAGGTTATCGGTACGCATCACACCGTTTTCAATCCACGCGGTGCCATTGATCGAATCGAAATAGAAACCGTCACTAAAAGTGTCGCTGAAATCGAAGCGCATCTTGCGTAGCAAGGCATCAAAGCTAAACAGGCGCAGCAACTGCCCGGCGCGACCGGTATTCACATCGGCGATCTCACCTTTGCCAAAGTGGGTTTTCAGCGTACCGCTTAGCGTCTCTTCCGATGGCTGCCACGGCGCAGAACGCCAGTGCAGATCGTAATCGAGTTTAAACGGTGCATCGCGCAGCGGCGTATTCATGCCAAACCAGTTAGCCGCATCATTGATGTTGTCGCCGCTCAGGCTGCCCTTCAGCGAAGTGCGCTGATCGCCGGGTTTATTCACCCATTCCCCCGCCACATTTAATTTTGAGCTGCCAGAATCAATCGAGGCGTTAGTGAGTGCTAACGTATCGCCTTGCGGCTGTAACTTCGCCTGCATATGGCCAAACTTCTGCCCGCGAATCCAGCACTCATCACAGTTGAGCTGCAACGCTGGCCAGCTGCTGAAGTTGATGTTGCTGCTGTTGCCGCCAAACGGCGATGATTTTCCATCGCTTTTCTCAGCCCATTCAGGATTGTAGTAAAGATAGCTCAGGTTGATCTGCCACGGAGAGCGCTGCGCCGTCTGCAAACTGCCACGTGCTTCACGGCTCTCCAGCTGCAAGTGGGTATTGCCGGCTGGCCCCTGCGTAACGGTAGCGTTAACGTCGTGCCATTGCTGACCACCAAGCGTCAGCGCCGGTGTGCGCAGAATAAAGTCGCCCGGCAGCGCCGCGCCGCCCACTTCCGGCTCGCCCTGAGCGTTACGCGCACTGCCCGCGCCAGCCATCATCCCCATCCAGGCTTCGCCGTTCAGCGGCGGGAGATTCAGCTCCATGCCGCGCTTCTCGGGCAGCTTCGGTGTGCTTTTCGCATCATTCAGCCAGATCCCGCGATCAACGCGCAGCTGCGGCTCCAGAATCCAGCGGCTATTGAAACGATGGCGCTCGCGCACGCTGCCGCTCAAGGTAAAGCCTTTAAGATCACCATCCGCGTTGATGGTAATCGGCATCGCTTCACCGGCCGCTTTATCCAGCGGTGCAGGTAAGTGACTGCTTACTGCTTTGCCCTCGCCTTGCAGTGCAACTTTGTAGGTTGCGCCACCTTTATGCGGCAGCGTGATATCCACATTGCCCTGCCACGGTAAAGAACCGTCTAACTGGCGCGTGATGGCATCCGGCAGCACCTTGAGTTTACCTGGCTGCCAATCGCCCAGCAGTTTGACGTTCACGCCAAAATCGTTGGGATTCTCTTTCGTGCTGAAACTCACGCCGGTTGGCTGCCCGAACCAGTTGGCCTGCAGCTCTTCACTCTCCAGATTGCCGTTGTTGTAACGGAAGCGGCCGGTGAGATTGTTCAGCGTGGTATTTAACGGCTTGATATGCAGGCTGTTGTTGTTCAGCATCACATTGCCGCTGGCGTGCACCTGCTCGCCATCCAGTGGAATATCAAGATTCAACGTGCCGCGCACATTGCCGCCAATCTGTAGCTCCTGCAGCGCCGCGCCGAGCGTCGGTTTCAGTGGTGTTTGCTCGAAATAGTCAGCGATTTTTTTGCCTTCGCCGCTGATGTCACCATCGATGATCAACTTCTCTTTCAGGTAATCCGGGATCACCGCGCTGACATTGCGCGCATCAACCTCGCCGAGCCTGGTTTTATCGGCTTTCATCCACAAACCGTTGTTGAGGAAGTCGAGATTGATGTCGAGGTTTTCCAGCGCTGGCCAGCCGGGCTGGAACTGGAAGGTGGCATTGCGCAGCGGAACCCAAACTTCAAACATGCCGTCATTGTGTTTGAACGGGAACAGCGAGGGATCGCCAGCAAACAGCAGCGTGGCGTTATCCACCTGCCCGCCTTTAATCGCGTCACTGAGATAGTGAGTAAGATCGTGACCCATCAGCTGCTGCGGGAAATAACGCCACGCATCGCCAGCATCGATAACGCGAATTCCGGCGAGGATATCGAGGCGCGGCGCGGTACCCAAATTTTGCTGGTAGCGGAAATCGCCGCGTGCCCACAGCGAACGGGCCTGCACATCCAGCTGATGTCCATCCAGCGTTAAGCCGTTAGCATCGCGTAGCCAGTTGAGCTGGCCAGTGATCTGTTTAATCTGCAGCGGAGCCTGGAACATATCGCCGTACGGCACTTCCGCCTGGCCCATCGCCACATCCAGCAAGCCGTTGTTTAAGCTGCCGCTGGCGCTCCCGCTGAGATTGCTGATACCCGGCAGTAATTCCCACTGTTGCCAGGCGAGATCGCGCCATTTCACCTGCAAACGCGTTTGCTCAGGCTGCTGCAGCGGGATATCCAGCGCCAGCGCATCAATGTGGCCGCGTGGCTGTAGCGCACGCCAGTTATCCAGCAAGGTTGGGGAAAGCGGTGCAAACAGCGGAACGACGGGCGCTAGACGTTCTAAATCCAGCTGCGTGGCACGCACGCGCATCTCCGGAGCACTGTTGGCGCCGAGCATCTGCTTATCTTCTGGCTTCCACAGCAGGGAAAAATGTCCTGGCGCCCATGCGATGCCATCCGTTCTCAAGCGGGTTTGCGGTACCGAAAGGCTCCAGCCATTCTGGTAGCGCGACAAGTGCGCGGTTAAGCCATCAACCTCTAATTGATGATCGCCCTGCTCGCCGCGCCAGCGCGCGCCACCTTTGCTCAACAGCAAATCACCGGCGTAGAGATCGCCATCGCGCAAATTCGCCCACGCGGCCAGACTGAAGCGCGCGCTTTCAAGGCTGGTGTTATCACGCAGCCACGGACCAATCCACGGTCGCACATCCACATCATCGGCCTGCATCCAGATGCGGCCATCGCTGAGTAAACCGTTGCTGTCGTTGAGATCAAGTCGCACCTGCACCACGCCATGCTGGCCGGTAAAACTGGAGAGGCTCACTTCGCCCTCGGCGCGGTGACGGGTATTTTCGTTCAGCCAGGTAAGGCGCGGGATCGCCAGTTCAGCATGCTGGCCGGACGGCGTCAGAAAACGGATGCTGCTGTCGCGCAGATCGAAGTGATCAAACTGACGCAAAAACAGATCGTTGATTTGCGCAGGTTTGAAGCTGTTCTTCTGTTCGTCACTGGTGAACAGCGGATGATTGGTTTCGAGATGCAGCTGCCAGAAGGTGAGATCGCGGAATTGCCAGCGCCAGTGCAGCAGCGATTGCCACACATTGAGCGCCAGATTGACGCGGCCGATGGTCAGTTGCCCATCTTCCTGCATCGCGACGTTGAGATTGCGCATCTGCAGCGTCGGGCCAAAATTCTCCCATTTGCCCTGCAGTTCGCTGGCCGTCACCGTGACGCCGCTGACGCGTGAGATCGTCTGCAGAATATCGCTGCGATAACTGTTGAGGTGCGGCATCACGAGGCGCAACCCGCTGACCAGCAGCGCCACAATTACGATGATTGCGGCGAGCAGCAGTAACAAAATCCTCGGCAACCGCCTCACACACCTCTCCTTGCTGTCCGTTGGCTTGCGGAACTCAACCTCAAAATCACATCATGACGACATCAAACTGCTCTTGGGTATAGAGCGGTTCAACATGAACTTTGACCTGTTTACCGACGAAAATCTCCACTTCCGC
Source organism: Pantoea sp. AG1095 (assembly GCF_003208415.1). Lineage (NCBI taxonomy): Bacteria > Pseudomonadati > Pseudomonadota > Gammaproteobacteria > Enterobacterales > Erwiniaceae > Pantoea > Pantoea sp. AG1095. The sequence goes on from NZ_QKMJ01000005.1 coordinate 303,395, forward strand.
CAGCGCGTGTGACTCTTCGCCCTTCAGCGCGTCGCCCACCGCCGGGGAAACGTACACCAGGAAACGGTCGGAATCGTAGGCGTGATGCACGCGCACAATTTCACGCATGATCTCATAGCAGACGGTTTCCACCGTTTTCAAGGTGCCGCGCCCTTTACACACCGGGCAATCGGCGCACAGCACATGTTCAATACTTTCACGCGTGCGTTTACGCGTCATCTCCACCAAACCGAGCGCCGAGAAACCATTGATGCCGGTTTTCACCCGATCTTTGCTCAGCGCGCTCTCCAGCGAATGCAGCACGCGGCGGCGATGCTCGTCGTTACTCATGTCGATGAAATCGATAATGATGATGCCGCCGAGGTTGCGCAGTCGCAGCTGACGCGCGATCGCTTGCGTCGCTTCAATGTTGGTGTTGAAGATGGTCTCGTCGAGATTGCGGTGTCCGACAAACGCGCCGGTGTTGATATCCACCGTGGTCATGGCTTCGGTTTGATCGATAATCAGATAGCCGCCGGATTTTAGCTCGACCTTACGCTCCAGCGAACGCTGGATTTCGTTCTCAACGTCGAACAGATCAAAAATCGGCTGTTTGCCGCTGTAAAGCTCCAGCTTGCTGGCCATTTCCGGAATATATTCGCTGGTAAATTCCACCAGCAAATCACAGGTCAAACGTGAGTCCACGCGAATGCGATCCAGCGCGGCACCGGCGAAATCTCGCAGTACGCGCTGCGCTAACGCCAGCTCACCGTAGAGCAGGCAGCGCGTCTGATTACGCTTTTTACGCTCGCTGACTTTGGTCCACAAACGTTTCAGGAAAGCGGCATCCTGCGACAACTCTTCCGAACCAATGCCTTCCGCAGCGGTACGAATAATAAAGCCGCCGAGATCGTCACAGTGCGCTGCAACCACCGTTTTCAGTCGTTCGCGCTCAGCCTCGCTCTCAATACGCTGCGAGACGCCAACGTGTGACGCGCCGGGCATAAATACCAGATAGCGTGAAGGCAACGTAATGTCGGTGGTGAGGCGCGCACCTTTGGTGCCCAGCGGATCTTTCACCACCTGCACCATCAGATCCTGGCCGGGACGCACCAGCTCGCCAATGTCGCGCACTACAAAATTTTTCTTCTCATCACCCGCCACGCATTCGGTGTGCGGCATGATGTCGGAAGCGTGCAGAAAGGCGGCTTTTTCCATGCCGATATCGACAAAGGCCGCTTGCATGCCAGGTAAGACGCGACTGACGCGTCCTTTATAGATGTTGCCCACGATGCCACGTCGTGCTTCACGCTCAATGTGGATTTCCTGCAGAATGCCGCCATCAATGTAGGCAACACGGGTTTCCGAAGGTGTCACATTTACCAGCAGTTCAGCCGTCATCTTGTCCCCTTAACGCCCGCAGTGACTGAAAATGACTCAGCAGCTCACCGGTCTCAACCAGCGGCAATCCCACCACGGCGTGATAACTTCCATTAATCTTGCGGACAAAATTGCCGCCAAGGCCCTGAATTCCGTACGCGCCGGCTTTATCCATCGGCTCGCCACTGGCAATATAGTGCGAAATTTCCTCCGCCGTCATCGTGCGGAAGGTCACGTCCGTGGTCACCAGACAATCCAGCTCACGCTGCGTATCGGCCAGCGCCACCGCGGTCATCACCTGATGAGTTTGTCCCGACAGCTTGCTCAGCATCGCGGCGGCGTGCGCGGCATCCTGCGGTTTTTCCAGTACTTCACCGTTCAGCACCACGATGGTATCAGCACCCAGCACCGGCAGATCCTGCGGTGCCACAGCGACGCCCGCGCGCGCCTTATCTGACGCCAGACGACGCACGTAAGCGTCAGCCGCTTCTTCAGGCTGACGCTGCTCTTCTACGTGGGTAATCAGGCGTTCAAATTGCAGACCAAGCTGCGTTAACAGCTCACGTCGACGCGGTGAACCGGATGCGAGGTACAGGCTTATCATAGTATTCCTTACTGAACAGCGAATTGACGGCGAATCTTTCTCATCAATAAGAATAGCCAGGGCCACAGGACGCCGTCGACCACGCTACTCCAGAAGATTTCCGGACGGAAAGAAACGTTGATCACCATGAATTCTGCCCAGAAAACAATCACATCCACCGCAAGGGACAGCACCATAACCATTAATGCCTGCTGCCACAACGCTAAGTTTCGGAATAACTGAAATTTAAAGGCCACCAGATACGCGATGATGCTAAAGGCTAACGCGCGCACGCCCAGCGTTGAACCCGCCACCAGATCCATAATGGCACCAAGACAAAAACCGGTACCAACATTCACCCGATGCGGCAGCGCCAGCACCCAATAAATGAGGATCAGCAATAGCCATGATGGCCGGAACATATAGATCTGTTCCGGCCACGGCATGATTTGCAGGATGAGGGCAATCAGAAAGGACAGCCAGATAACCCATCGGCCCTGGCTGCGATATCGACTCAAGGCTGGCCTCCGCGTGTGTTCGCAGAATTCCCTTGCGAACGACTGCTGTTAGCGGGTTGCGGTGGCCCCATTTGCTGCGAAGACTGCAAAGTATCCGGTGCCGGTGGGCCCATTTCGCCTGCTGGCGGCAGCACCTGCGGCATCATCTGCATTAAACGTTCGTTGGCCACGCGGTGCACTTCGTCCGGTGCCATCGGTGCGACGCCGTTGCGATCCGCGCCCCACAGCAGCAGCAGATAGCGCAAACGCTGCAAGCCAGCGGCTGGACGCGCCTGAATCACCGTGTAAGCGCGCTGTGTATCGACTTTCACCGAAGAGACCACGCCAACCGGATAACCTTCCGGGAAGCGGCCGCCCAGGCCAGACGTGACTAACACATCGCCCACGCGAATATCGGTGTTGCCCGGTAGATGCTCCAGCTGCAGATCTTCGCTGCAGCCATTACCGGCGGCAATAACACGAATATCATTACGCAGCACCTGAATCGGCAACGCATGCGACGCGTCGCAAATCAACAGTACGCGGCTGGTCACCTGACCCACCGCGACCACCTGACCGACTACACCTTTATCACTGATCACCGGCTGGCCTTCGTAAACACCGTTTACGCTGCCTTTGTCGATAACCACCTGATCGGTATAAGGATCGGTGCCGGTGGAGATCACCTGCGTCACCATCTTGTGCTCATCCTGGCGCAGCGGCGAGCCAAGCAGTTCGCGCAGACGCGCGTTTTCCTGCTTATATTGCCCCAGCATCAGCAAGTCACTGTTTTTCAGGAAGAGCTCGCGGCGCAGTGCTTTATTTTCCAGCTCCAATTGCTGACGTGACGCCAGGGTTTCGGAAACGCCATCAAGAAGTTGTCTTGGCCCGTTGGCCAAAAAATAAAATGGACTGACCGATGTGTCCAGGTAGTTGCGGATCTGGGAAAAGGAGCTCACGCGGCTATCGGCGATAATAATCGCGATAGCCACAATGACTGCCAGAAAGAGGCGCAACTGCAGGGAAGGTCCCCTGCTAAAAATCGGCTTCATAAATTCTGCGTGTTCCTCGACATCAGGGAAGAAGCGTTAGCCTAAATCACCAACGCCTCAGGGCTGGACGCATTTCGCCGTCGTGCGTTGCAGCGTCAGCATAGGCGCTATTCCCTGCGCAATTTGACCAGGGCCTCAGCCGTTGAGGAATTACTCCTCGCTGAACAAATCGCCGCCATGCATGTCGATCATTTCCAACGCTTTACCACCGCCGCGTGCTACGCAGGTCAGCGGATCTTCTGCCACGACTACCGGAATACCGGTCTCTTCCATCAGCAGGCGATCGAGGTTACGCAGCAATGCGCCACCTCCGGTCAGCACCATACCGCGCTCGGAGATGTCAGAGGCCAGCTCTGGCGGGCACTGTTCCAGTGCAACCATCACCGCGCTCACTATGCCGGTCAGCGGTTCCTGCAGCGCTTCAAGAATCTCGTTCGAGTTCAGGGTAAAGCCACGTGGCACACCTTCTGCCAGGTTACGGCCGCGAACTTCAATCTCGTGTACTTCATCGCCCGGATAAGCAGAACCGATACCATGCTTGATACGCTCTGCAGTCGCTTCACCAATCAGTGAACCGTAGTTGCGGCGAACATAATTAATGATAGCTTCATCGAAGCGGTCACCACCAATACGCACAGAAGAGGAGTAAACCACGCCGTTCAGCGAGATCACTGCTACTTCAGTGGTACCACCACCGATATCCACCACCATAGAACCGGTTGCTTCAGAAACCGGCAGACCTGCACCAATCGCCGCAGCCATTGGCTCTTCAATCAGGAACACTTCGCGTGCGCCTGCACCCTGTGCAGATTCACGGATGGCGCGACGCTCAACCTGGGTCGCACCCACCGGTACGCAGACCAGCACACGCGGGCTTGGACGCATAAAGCTATTGCTATGCACTTGCTTAATGAAGTGCTGCAGCATTTTTTCGGTAACGAAGAAGTCGGCGATCACGCCATCTTTCATAGGACGGATAGCAGCGATGTTGCCCGGCGTACGGCCCAGCATCTGCTTAGCGTCATGACCGACAGCCGCTACGCTCTTTGGGGAGCCGGCACGATCCTGACGAATGGCAACCACAGAAGGCTCGTTTAACACGATGCCTTGTCCTTTCACGTAAATCAGGGTATTCGCGGTACCCAAGTCAATGGACAAGTCATTGGAAAACATGCCACGAAATTTTTTAAACATACTAAGGGATAATCCTGCAAGCTGGGGGCGGAAAATAAAATCCGCCTACTTTACCAACCACGCGAAGCCGCTACAAGGCGCAAAAACGTTCGGCTTCGGTGAAAAAATACGCTGAATACTTTTTTGGCCTGATCGTAGGGTCTTTTGCCGCAGTTAAATGGCGTTAACACGCCGTTTTAACCTAAATTGCCCCGGCGCTAGCCGGCGAATTTCGACATAAAATCTAACATTTCCAGCCGCCAGCATCGCGCGCTCCGGCACTAATAAGCGATAAAAACAGCCATCAGCCTGCACTTCGCGCGCTGAAGGTCTAAATTCGATAACGTTGCGAGTGTTTCTTTACATTACTGTTGACCGGCAACGAGGGCGCAAAGAAATCGCCCTGCCCGCCCGAAACACCTAATCCCGACAGCGTTTGCCACTCCGCGCGTGTTCGCACACCCGCGGCGAAAACTTGAGTTGGTGATGACTTACACACTTCCAGCAAGCTTTGCACAAACAGCTGGTTCTCGGTGCGTCGTTCAATATTGCGTACCAAACCCGGCGCAAGTTTAATCACTTCTATCGGGAATTGTTTGATATAAGCGCTGCTCACCACCGTCAAACCAGCCTGATCCACCGCAATGCGACAGCCAAATGCGGTTAACATGTGAAAAACCGGCACTAAACGGCTGATGTGTTGACAAACGTCGGCCTCAGCAAGTTCAAATAAAAAACGTTTTCTTTGCGATTTGCTGCACTGTAGCAGCAGTTTTTGCAGCCAGCGCTGAAAAGGCCGCTGCAACAGCGAATCAATATTCACGGGAAGTGCCAGAGTTTCGTCCGGCCACACTTCCGAAAGCGCCGCGATGCGCGTCACCAGTTGACGATCCCAGCTGTCAGTCATACCCAGCTGCAATACCAGCGGCATAAACTCAGCCGACACCACTTCTTTGTCGCCATCAAACACACGCGTCAGTAATTCACGATGATGGACTTTTCCATCCAGCAACACCGCCGGCTTTTGGTAAAGTCGCGGACCACCACGATTGAGCGTGTTCTCCAGCAAGGTCCGCCAGCGCACACTGCCGCGCCCCATATCCAGCGTATTGCCTTCGCCAACCGACCAGCTATTACCGCCCTGCAATGTCGCACGCCGCGTAGCCATCTCCACATTTTCCATCACCTGCGACACGCTCTGACCGCTGCGCCACGCGCTGATTCCGATGTGGATCAAATCATCACGATCGACCATGCGCATCGGCGGCAGTGAATCGACGGCATTAATCAGTTGATCGGCAATGCTGTTGGCTTCTTTTAAAGTGCGATGCGGCAGCAAGACGGCGAAATCACTGCGGAAATATCGCGCCAGCAGCGCGCCCGGATAGCGCAGCACAAAGGTCGACAGCATATTAATCAAATCAAACAGATACTCTTCCACCAGCGTTGGGCCGAGGGTTTCGTGCAGCATATCGAGGTCCGGCAGACGCACCATCATCACCACGCCGTGCGTGCCGACATCTTCCTGATCTTCCAGCAACGTCGCCAATTGGTTATCAAAGAACAAACGATTGTTCAGGCCGGTACGCGGATCCTGCGCCGCAAAGGTGCGAATTAAAGTATCGATGCGTAAACGCTGCTCGCCCGCTTCCTGCAAATCGCCCAGCAGCGCATCGATGGCGCGACTGGCTTTCGGCGGCCATTCCGCGACATGGTCCTCCTGCGAACGACGTTCACCGGTCAGAATGCGATCGGCGCGCGCTTCTAATTGCTCCATATCCTGCCAGCGCCGCTTGAGCCAGCGGTTGGTCATGACCAGCAGCACGCACATGATCGCGACGACCGTAAACAGGACCACCAGCGTATAAGTGCCGGTAAAGGAGCGAAACAGCGTTTTGGCCGGATCCAGCACCACCACGCGCAGTTCGAGGCCCGGCGAATGCGTCAGGGGCAAATCGAACTGCACAAAGCGATTGGGCTCATCTTCTAACATCGGATTTTCATGGCGGGCTAAACTAAACACTAACGTATTGCCGTTCAGCAGCTGCATCTGTTCGGCATTGACCACCGGCATCATGCGCGTCAGCCACTGCGTGATTTCCTGCGGCGATTGTGAAGCCAGTGCTTTATCCACTTCAGTCGCCAGCGTTTGCATCCGCGTTTCCACGCGCTGCTGCGATAGCCAGATAAAACTAAAAGCGCAGCCCACCAGCATCAATATCATCGCCAGTAAACTTAATAAGGTAATAAACGCAGAAAATTTAGTTGTTAATCGCATCCCTGTGCCTGCATCACTGCGGTTATGAACGGTGTTAATCCGTTGGCGCCACGCTTACCCCTGGCGCAAACCTGAGCAAAATAGCACAAATCAAGGTGTGATTCAGCGCCAGACTGGCATCAAAATCGCACATAACACAGCATGATAAGCGCTACGGCGCGAGTATAGCGTTAAACCGTGATGGCCTGACTTTGCTATGGGCTTTTTCGTCCTATTCTCAAAGAGGGCGATGCGCCAGGAAATTTCACATTTTTCCCCGCAAGTTCGCGCCCGACACTGAAGTTGAGCATGCTGGTCATAATTTACTATTCACAGGAGAACGTCATGAACCTGAAGCACTTGCTCACAGAAGCCGACGTCACGCCAGAAAGCGTCTTTAATATGCGCCGCCGTCAGGTGCTAAAAGCGTTGGGATTAGGTGCAGCAGCAGCCAGTTTACCCGGCACCGCGCAAGCCGATGTGCTGAGCTGGTTTAAAGGCAATGATCGTCCGCCCGCGCCCGCTGGCCGTGATTTAGATTTTACTAAACCGGCTGAATGGCAAGCCGATTTGCCGCTCACGCCGTTTGATAAGGTGTCAGGTTATAACAACTTCTATGAATTTGGCCTTGATAAAGCCGATCCTGCTGCCAACGCTGGCACGCTGAAAACCGATCCGTGGAAGCTGCGTATCGAAGGCGAAGTTGCCAAACCGATCACGCTGGATATGGATGACATCTTCAAGCGTTTTGCCATGGAGCAGCGCATCTACCGCATGCGCTGTGTCGAAGCCTGGTCGATGGTGATTCCGTGGGTCGGTTTTGAACTCAACAAGCTGCTCAAACTGGCTGAACCCACCAGCAATGCGCGCTTTGTGGCGTTTGAAACGCTATACGCACCCGACCAAATGCCGGGTCAGAAAGATCGCTTTATCGGCGGCGGGCTGGATTATCCCTATGTGGAAGGCTTGCGGCTTGATGAAGCGATGCATCCGCTGACGCTGCTGAGTACCGGCGTGTATGGCAAAGCGCTGCCGCCGCAGAATGGCGCACCGATTCGCCTGACGGTGCCGTGGAAATATGGCTTCAAAGGGATTAAATCGATTGTGAAGATTACGCTGACGCACGATCGCCCGCCAACGACCTGGAGCCAGATCGCCGCCAATGAGTATGGTTTCTACGCCAATGTGAACCCGCATGTGAATCATCCGCGCTGGTCGCAGGCAACCGAGCGCTTTATCGGTGCGGGCGGCATTCTGAAGGTTGATCGCCAACCTACGCTGCTGTTCAACGGCTACGCGAAAGAGGTGGCGTCGCTGTATCGCGGCCTGGATTTACGGGAGAACTATTGAGTGCGCCTCTCTTTACGTCACATCACTGCGTTGAAAGTCGTGCTGCATCTGGCGGCTTTTCTGCCGTTTGTGTATCTGTTTATGGCAGCGAGTCAGGGCTGGCTGAGCGCTGATCCGGCCAAAGATATCCAGCATTTTACCGGCAGAATGGCGCTTAAGTTGCTGCTCGCCACGCTGCTGGTCAGCCCGCTGACACGCTACCTGAAACAGCCGCTGCTGATTCGCACTCGCCGCCTGCTCGGCGTGTGGTGTTTCGCCTGGGCCAGTTTGCACCTTACCAGCTACTACCTGCTGGAACTTGGCTACGATCATCTGCGTTTACTCGGCAGCGAGCTGGTTTCGCGTCCTTATTTGTTACTGGGGATGATCAGCTGGATTATTCTCTTCGCCCTCGCCATCACCTCATTCCAGCGCATGCAGCGCAAACTGGGTCGTCGCTGGCAAACGCTGCATAACGGCGTCTATCTGGTCGCGATCCTCGTGCCGATACACTATATCTGGTCAGTGAAAGTGCTCTCCCCTCAGCCGGTGATCTACACCGTGCTGGCCATTGCGCTGTTAGCGTGGCGTTACAATAAGTTGCGTAGACTTCTCCCCAGATAATCCCCGCACGGTTGTGTTCCTCCCGCGAGATCTGTTAAAAAGTGTGGCCTTCGGGCCGCATTCGATCAACTTCGCAGATAAGACCAGTATTTTGCTGCGAATGTCGACGAAACGGATATAATGCCCGGCTTTATTGCAAGCGAAGTCTGGTTTTTCATCCGCAAGGGTGACAAACGCAAGATGTCGCGGTATTTTACGCGATGCCTTACTGATTGCAGGAGATAGCAGCAAGATGGCGCACAAATTTCACATACTGCTTTTGAACGGTCCCAACCTGAATCTATTGGGAACGCGCGAGCCTGATAAGTATGGTCACACCACGCTGGCGCAAATCGTCGGCGATCTGACGCAACAGGCCGATCAGCACCATGTGAAATTGAGTCATTTGCAATCGAACGCAGAGTTTCAGTTGATTGACCGTATTCACGAAGCCCGCGGCAACGTGGACTACATCATCATCAATCCTGCTGCGTTCACGCATACCAGCGTTGCACTGCGTGATGCCCTGTTGGCGGTTAGCATTCCTTTTATTGAGGTGCATCTCTCGAACGTGCATGCACGCGAACCGTTCCGACATCACTCCTATCTTTCCGATGTATCTGCTGGCGTCATCTGTGGACTTGGCGCTGATGGATACGCGTGGGCTTTACAAACGGCAGTAAAACGCCTGTCACATTCCAATTAAACAGAGTACGGAACCACACTCATGGATATTCGTAAAATTAAGAAACTGATCGAACTGGTTGAAGAGTCTGGCATCTCCGAGCTGGAAATCTCCGAGGGCGAAGAGTCCGTTCGTATCAGCCGTTCACCTGCAAATGCCGGCTACCCAATGATGCAGCAGGCTTATGCTGCGCCAATGATGCAGCAGCAGCCTGCGTTGTCTACCGCGGTGGCGCCTGCCGCACCGGTTGCAGCAGAAGCCGCTAAACCAGAAATCAGTGGCCACATCGTGCGTTCACCAATGGTCGGCACTTTCTATCGCACGCCAAGCCCAGACGCGAAAGCTTTCGTTGAAGTTGGCCAGAAAGTGAATGCCGGCGACACCCTGTGCATCGTTGAAGCGATGAAAATGATGAACCAGATCGAAGCCGACAAATCCGGCGTTGTGAAGGCGATTCTGGTCGAAAGCGGCCAACCGGTTGAATTTGACGAGCCGCTGGTCATCATCGAATAACGAGGCGAAGCATGCTGGATAAAATTGTCATTGCTAACCGTGGTGAGATCGCGCTGCGCATTCTGCGTGCCTGCAAAGAGCTGGGCATTAAGACTGTTGCCGTGCACTCCACCGCGGACCGTGACCTGAAGCACGTGCTGCTGGCAGACGAAACCGTCTGCATCGGCCCGCCACCTTCAGTCAAAAGCTACCTGAACATCCCGGCACTGATCTCCGCCGCTGAAATTACTGGCGCGGTCGCGATCCACCCGGGTTACGGCTTCCTCTCTGAGAACGCCGATTTCGCCGAGCAGGTTGAGCGTTCAGGCTTTATCTTTATTGGCCCGAAAGCCGACACCATTCGCCTGATGGGCGACAAAGTGTCTGCCATCACCGCCATGAAGAAAGCGGGCGTACCCACCGTGCCAGGTTCTGATGGCTCGCTGACCGACGACATGGAAAAAAACCGTGCCTTCGCTAAGCGCATCGGTTATCCGGTGATCATCAAAGCCTCCGGCGGCGGCGGCGGTCGCGGTATGCGCGTCGTGCGCAGCGACAAGGATCTTGAGCAATCCATCAACATGACGAAAGCGGAAGCCAAAGCGGCTTTCAACAACGACATGGTGTACATGGAGAAGTACCTCGAGAATCCACGCCACATTGAGATTCAGGTGCTGGCCGACGGCCAGGGTAACGCGATCTATCTGGCGGAACGTGACTGCTCAATGCAGCGTCGTCACCAGAAAGTCGTCGAAGAAGCGCCAGCGCCAGGCATCACGCCGGAACTGCGTCGCTACATCGGTGAGCGCTGCTCTAAAGCCTGTATCGATATCGGCTATCGCGGTGCAGGTACCTTCGAGTTCCTGTACGAAAACGGTGAGTTCTACTTCATCGAGATGAACACCCGTATTCAGGTGGAGCATCCGGTGACTGAGATGATCACCGGCGTCGATCTGATCAAAGAGCAGCTGCGTATTGCTGCTGGTCAGCCGCTATCGATCAAACAGGAAGACGTGGTGATTCGCGGTCATGCGGTTGAATGCCGTATCAACGCCGAAGATCCCAACACCTTCCTGCCAAGCCCAGGCAAGATCACCCGTTTCCACGCGCCGGGCGGCTTTGGTGTACGTTGGGAATCGCATATCTATGCCGGTTACAGCGTGCCACCGTACTACGATTCCATGATTGGTAAGCTGATTACCTACGGTGAAAACCGTGACGTGGCAATCTCGCGCATGAAGAATGCGCTGGCGGAACTGATCATCGACGGCATCAAGACCAACATTGAGCTGCAGATGAAAATCATGTCCGACGAAAACTTCCAGCAGGGTGGCACCAACATCCACTATCTGGAGAAAAAACTCGGCCTGCAAGAGAAGTAATTGCAGTGCAGAGCAAAGCAGAGGCCGGTTAACTCCGGCCTTTTTCATTTTTGTCGCCTTTGAGGTTACATAATGGATTGGCGTTTTTTACAAGCGAACAAAGAGGCGCGCTGGTCACTTTATCTGACGCTGGCCTACCTTGCCGTTTGGGGACTTTCTGCCTGGCTGGGCGGCAATGAGATCGGCGTCTTAGGCTTACCAAGGTGGTTCGAGCTTTCGTGTCTGTTCGCCCCGCTGCTGTTTATTGTGTTGTGCTGGCTGATGGTGCGCGAGCTGTTCCGCGACATGTCGCTGGAGGATAACGATGGACTCTGAAATCATTCTTCCGCTGTTGGCCTATCTGGTGCTGATCGCCGCGCTGTCGGTGTTTGCCATGCGCAAGCAGCGTCAGGGCAACTTCCTGAGCGAATACTTCCTCGGCAGCCGTTCGATGGGCGGTTTTGTGCTGGCCATGACCATCACCACCACATATATCAGCGCCAGCTCGTTCATTGGCGGCCCCGGCGCAGCCTATAAATATGGCCTTGGCTGGGTGCTGCTGGCGATGATTCAGGTGCCTGCCGTCTGGCTTTCGCTTGGCGTGTTAGGCAAGAAATTCGCCATTCTGGCGCGTCGCTACAACGCCGTAACGCTCAACGACATGTTGTATGGCCGCTACGGCAGCACGCTGCTTATTTGGCTCTCCAGCATCAGTTTGTTGGTGGCGTTTATCGGCGCAATGACCGTGCAGTTCATTGGCGGTGCGCGCCTGCTGGAAACAGCGGCCGGCATTCCTTATGACACCGGCCTGCTGATCTTCGGCGGCACCATCGCGCTCTACACCGCTTTCGGTGGCTTCCGCGCCAGCGTGCTGAACGATGCGATGCAAGGTTTGGTAATGCTGATCGGCACCTTCCTGCTGCTGTTTGCAGTGATTCACCACGCTGGCGGATTAGCCTCCGCAGTGACCAAACTGCATGATATCGATCCGCAGCTGACCTCACCGGAAGGCGTGGGCAATGTCATCAACCCAACCTTCCTCAGCTCGTTTGCCGTGCTGGTGTGTTTCGGGGTGATTGGCCTGCCCCACACCGCGGTGCGCTGTATTTCGTATAAAGACAGCAAAGCCATGCATCGTGGCATTGTGCTCGGCACCATTGTAGTGGTGATCCTGATGCTTGGTATGCATCTGGCCGGCGCGCTGGGGCGCGTGATTTTGCCCGATCTCACCATCCCCGATCGCGTGATTCCTACGCTGATGATTACCGTATTACCGCCCATGGCGGCGGGCGTATTTCTTGCGGCGCCGATGGCGGCCATTATGTCGACCATCAACGCGCAGCTGCTGCAATCCTCCGCTACGCTGATCAAAGATCTCTATTTGCGCATTGCCCCGCAGCACAGTGAAAATGAAGCGCGCCTGCGCATGTTGTCAGGCACCATCACTTTTGTGCTCGGTGTGCTGCTATTGCTGGCAGCGTGGAATCCGCCCGATATGATTATCTGGCTGAATCTGCTGGCATTTGGTGGCCTTGAAGCGGTCTTTCTGTGGCCGCTGGTGCTGGGTTTGTACTGGGAGCGCGCCAACTCCACCGGCGCGATCAGCGGCATGCTGGTCGGCGCGGGATGCTATACGCTGCTTGCCAGCCTGAATATTGAGTGGTGGGGCTTCCACCCGATCGTTCCGTCATTGACCTTAAGCCTGCTGGCCTTCCTGGTGGGCAATCTGTTTGGCCGCACGCCTGCAACGCATGCCGCGGCACTGGAATAAAGAGAAACGCTATGCCTTGGATTCAAATCAAAATTAACAGCACCGGCGAAAACGCCGAAACCCTGAGCGATGCGCTGATGGAGGTTGGCGCGGTGTCGGTCACTTTCCAGGACACGCACGACAATCCAGTGTACGAGCCGCTGCCGGGCGAAACGCTGCTGTGGGGCGATACCGATGTCATCGGCCTGTTCGACGCTGAAACCGAGATGAGCGATGTGGTGGCCGAGTTAAGCCAGCATCCGCTGCTGGGATCCGCGTTTCGCCATAAGATCGAGCAGATCGAAGACAAGGACTGGGAGCGCGAATGGATGGATAACTTCCACCCGATGCGTTTCGGTGAGCGTCTGTGGATCTGCCCAAGCTGGCGCGATGTGCCGGATCCAAATGCCGTCAATGTGATGCTGGATCCGGGCCTAGCCTTTGGTACCGGCACGCATCCTACCACATCGATGTGTTTGACCTGGCTTGATGGCCTGGATCTGCAGGGCAAAACGGTGATCGACTTTGGCTGTGGCTCCGGCATTCTCGCTATCGCTGCACTAAAATTGGGCGCGGCGCAGGCGATCGGCATTGATATCGATCCGCAGGCGATTCAGGCCAGCCGTGATAACGCCGAGCGTAATGGCGTCTCTGAGCGTCTGGCGCTCTATCTGCCCCACCAGCAGCCGGAAAACTTGCAGGCTGACGTGGTGGTCGCCAACATCCTCGCGGGTCCGCTGCGTGAGCTGGCACCGCTGATTAGCGTGCTGCCGAAAGCCGGCGGTCATCTTGGATTGTCCGGCGTGTTAGCGAGCCAGGCTGAAAGCGTGTGTGAAGCCTACGCTGAGCGTTTTGAGCTCGACGCGGTTGCAGAGAAAGAAGAGTGGTGCCGCATCACCGGCGTACGCCGCTAACCTGCCCGCTTGCCAGTCGGCTAACTGACTGGCAAGCCGTACTATTTTTCTGAGACCCGTCTCAAAGCGCCAGCCCTTCTCAACCCTTGCCGTTTCTTTACATTTCAGTCATTACAATCCTGCTCCAGGCGATAGCGCTATCCCTGCTGGCAATGCCTTTGATGGCATTTCACTTCGATAAATCGCTGAAAGTAATGGATGATGAAAAAGAAACTTTGTTTATTCGCTCTGCTGACAAGCATGGCATCGTATGCGCACGCTCACAGCTCAAACTGGTCTTATGAAGCGCCGGATGAATGGGGCAATCTGCACGCCGATTATCACACCTGTAAAAGCGGTGTGAACCAGTCGCCTGTCGTTATCCGCAAGGTGGTGAATGGACAATTGCCGCCGCTAACGTTGAGCTATCAAGCCAAACAAAAATCCATCATCAATAACGGTCACACCATCCAGATCAACGTCAAAGATGGCGATGCGCTCGCGCTGGATGGCGAAGCTTATACGCTGCGTCAGTTCCACTTCCATACGCCGAGCGAAAATCTGATTGATGGCAAACGCTTTCCGCTGGCCGCGCATTTCGTCCATGCCAGCGAAGAGGGACATCTGGCGGTGGTTGGCGTGATGTTTGAAGCCGGGGCGGAAAACCCTGCGCTGGCGGAGATCCTGCGTGAACTGCCACCTGAAGTTAACAAAGAGGCGGCGCTGCAACAGCCACTTAATCTCAGCGCTTTGATTCCGGGTCAAAAGAACTACTATCGCTTTAGCGGTTCGTTGACGACGCCACCTTGTACCGAAGGTGTGCGCTGGTTAGTGATGAAGCAAACTGTTTCGGCATCAACTGAACAGCTTAAAACGTTCGCCAAACTGTTAGGTGAGCACGGCAACAGTCGCCCAGTTCAGCCGCTGAATGGTCGCGTGGTTATTGAATAGTAGCCTGATGTCTGAGGTTATATCTGTCACTCCTCCACGACGTAGGTTTCTGGGGAGTGACGCTAACCCTACGTGACTAAGTAGTTCAATTAATAATCATAATGGCGTCATTTCTTTCGCTAATTAATGGAAGAAGCGGTTTTTATGTTGTGATTTCGGTCATGTTTTGAGAAAAATTTTTGTACACAATTTCAGCATATTTTTTTAATCTCATGAATTATAAAGATTAATAACTCATCCCTTACTGGATAACGCTATTTCCGTGCTCTCTGAGAGCGAATTGTTCAAAGTTTGGCCTTTCATCTTCTTTAAAAAATGCGTAATATACGCCGCCTTGCGAACAGTTAGGGTCACTTCTTTTTTCATGCGCATTGGACAACATCAGCTACGTAATCGACTCATTGCTGCGCCTATGGCCGGAGTATCCGATAAGCCATTTCGCACCCTGTGTTACGAGAACGGCGCCGGTATGACTGTCTCCGAGATGCTGTCGTCGAACCCGGAAGTTTGGGCCAGTGACAAATCCCGTTTGCGCATGGTGCATAGTGACGAGCCTGGTATCCGCGCCGTGCAAATTGCCGGTTGCGATCCTGATGAGATGGCTGCTGCCGCGCGCATTAATGTGGCGTCTGGCGCGCAGATTATCGATATCAACATGGGCTGCCCGGCCAAAAAAGTGAATCGTAAGATGGCAGGTTCAGCGCTGCTGCAACATCCGCAACTGGTGGAGTCGATTCTCACCGCGGTGGTTAATGCAGTGGATGTACCGGTTACGCTGAAAATTCGTACCGGCTGGGACAAAGAAAATCGTAATTGTGTAGAGATTGCCCAATTGGCTGAACGCTGTGGCATTCAGGCTCTCACCATTCATGGCCGCACGCGCGCCTGTTTGTTTGAGGGATTTGCTGAATACGACAGCATTCGGACAGTTAAGCAGAGCGTTTCCATTCCGATTATTGCGAATGGCGACATTACTGACCCGCATAAAGCCAGAGCGGTGCTCGACTATACCGGAGCCGATGCTCTTATGGTTGGCCGTGCCGCTCAGGGAAGACCGTGGATCTTCCGGGAAATCCAGCATTATCTGGACACAGGGGAGCTGCTGGCACCGAAGCCGCTGGCTGAAGTGAAGCAAATGCTGATTGGACATATACGGGAGCTGCACGACTTTTACGGTCAGCGCAAAGGATACCGTATTGCCCGAAAACACGTTTCCTGGTATTTGCAGGAAAGTGCTCCTGATGACCAGTTTCGGCGCACATTCAACGCCATAGAGGATGCCAGCGAACAGCTGGAGGCGTTGGAGGCATACTTCGAAAATCTTGCGTAAACGAAATAAAGAGCTGAAAGAACTATGTTCGAACAACGCGTAAATTCTGACGTACTCACCGTTTCTACCGTTAACTCTCAGGATCAGGTGACCCAAAAGCCACTGCGTGATTCGGTTAAACAGTCACTGAAGAACTATTTTGCTCAACTGAACGGTCAGGATGTGAGTGATCTGTATGAGCTGGTATTGGCAGAAGTCGAGCAGCCTCTGTTGGACATGGTGATGCAGTACACCCGTGGCAACCAGACCCGTGCAGCTCTGATGATGGGTATCAACCGCGGTACCCTGCGTAAGAAGCTGAAAAAATACGGCATGAACTAATCTGTTCGTTGCTGCGATAACGCCAGCCTTGCGGCTGGCGTTTTTGTTTCTGCTGCCGGTAATTTCCTGAGGTTAAAAACGCATGAAACAATTGGCGCGATAATGGTAACGATAGTTGCAATTGCAGCGGTGATATCCCATCCTTCTTAGCAACGCATTTACCCTCACTTTATTACGCGCTCATTTATCCTTTCATCACCCTTCAGCCCGCTTTCTCTGTGATCCTCAACCGCTTCGGCCGTAAGTGTGCAAACTCATACATCCACTCCTGAGCGTTAGCTCACACTGCTTCCATATAGTGAAACTTTTTGCACTATTTGTGATCGTGTCGTCTCGCCATGCTGCCTTTTGGTGCGCCATATTAGCCAGAATCTTCTGAGTGCTTCAGTTTATTAAAAGATCTTTCCAGAGAATTCAGGATTCTGCAAACCTGGCATCAGGTTTGCAGAGTTGTGGATGGCTAACCACCACAGACAGAAAACAGCGCACATTAAAGTGCGCGCAAACATAACAACACACGATATCGCCACACAGGATGCTTTATGAAAAAGATGATGCTTTCCACTCTGGTCGCTGCAGCCTCGCTGTTAGCCGTTGCTCAACAAGCGCACGCTGGCACCACGCTGGATGCCATTAAGAAGAAAGGTTTTATACAGTGCGGCATCAGTGACGGCCTGCCTGGCTTCTCATATGCTGACTCTAACGGCAAATTCACCGGTATTGACGTGGATGTATGCCGTGCAGCCGCTGCCGCAGTATTTGGCGACGCAACTAAAGTGAAATACACCCCGCTGACCGCGAAAGAACGCTTCACCGCGCTGCAGTCTGGCGAAGTAGACATCTTATCTCGTAACACCACATGGACCTCATCACGCGATGGCGGCATGGGCTTCCTGTTTGCAGGCGTGAACTATTACGACGGTATCGGCTTCCTGACGCACCAGAAAGCCGGTCTGAAAAGTGCTAAAGAGTTGGATGGCGCCACCGTGTGTATTCAGGCCGGTACTGATACCGAGCTGAACGTGGCTGATTACTTCAAAACCCATAAAATGCAGTACACCCCCGTGACCTTCGACCGCTCTGACGAATCCGCTAAAGCGCTCGACAGCGGCCGTTGCGACACCCTCGCGTCTGACCAATCTCAGCTGTATGCGCTGCGTATCAAACTTGGCAAGCCAGACGAGTTCATTGTACTGCCAGAAGTGATCTCGAAAGAGCCGCTGGGGCCCGTGGTACGTCGCGGTGATGACGATTGGTTCACCATCGTCAAATGGTCGCTGTATGCCATGCTGAACGCGGAAGAGATGGGTATCAGCTCTAAAAATGTCGATGACATGGTAGCGAAACCGACTACGCCGGATATGGCACATCTGCTGGGCGCGGAAGGTGACTTCGGTAAAGACCTGAAGCTCGATAACAAGTGGGCTTACAACATCATCAAACAAGTGGGTAACTATCAGGAAGTGTTCGACCGTAACGTCGGTAAAGACAGCGCACTGAAAATTAAGCGCGGCCAGAATGCGCTGTGGAATGCGGGCGGCATCCAGTACGCTCCGCCAGTTCGTTAATTCCATTCTGCCAGTCGGGCACCGCATCCTGCGGTGCCCACGCGTAATCTTCACTGAGGTTTTAACATGTCGCAACGCCCAACCGTAAAAAGGGATTTTTCGTTCGGTAATCCTACGGTTCGCGCCTGGCTTTACCAGATCGTCGCGATTGTTGCCGTGCTTGCTGTGGTGGGATATTTAATCCACAACACCGTAATCAACCTGGCCAATCGTGGCATCACTTCCGGATTCGGGTTTCTGGATCGCAGTGCCGGCTTCGGCATCGTTCAGCACCTGATCGATTACACCGAAGGCGACACCTACGCGCGCGTGTTTATGGTGGGGTTGACCAACACCCTGCTGGTTTCCGCGCTCTGTATTGTTTTCGCTTCGATCCTTGGCTTTGCCGTGGGCCTGGCTCGCTTGTCTGAGAACTGGCTGCTGCGCAAGCTTTCAACCATTTATATCGAGACCTTCCGTAATATCCCGCCGCTGCTGCAGATCTTTTTCTGGTACTTCGCGGTACTGCGTAACCTGCCCGGCCCACGTCAGGCACTCAACGCTTTTGATTTGGCATTCGTCAGCAATCGCGGTTTGTATATTCCGTGGCCAGAGTACGCACCTGGCACATGGCCATTCCTGATCGCGCTGGCGTTAGCGGTGCTGGGTTGCATGGCGCTGTTCCGCTACAACCGTAAGCATCAGTTAAAAACCGGCCAACTGCGTCGCACCTGGCCGGCTGCGGTTGGGTTGCTGATTTTGCTGCCGCTGATTGCTCATACCTTGTTTGGCGTTGCCATGCATTGGGATGTGCCGGAACTGCGTGGATTTAACTTCCGTGGCGGTTTCGTGATGATCCCTGAGCTCGCCGCGTTGACTCTCGCGCTGTCGGTTTATACCTCGTCGTTCATCGCCGAAGTGATTCGTTCCGGTATTCAGTCGGTGCCACATGGTCAAAGTGAAGCTGCACGTTCGCTGGGTTTACCTAATCCAGTGACCATGCGTCAGGTGATCATTCCGCAGGCAATGCGTGTGATTATCCCGCCACTCACCAGCCAGTACCTCAACATCGTGAAAAACTCATCGCTGGCGGCCGCTATCGGCTATCCAGATATGGTTTCGCTGTTTGCCGGTACCGTGCTGAACCAAACCGGTCAGGCGATAGAAACCATCGCGATTACCATGGCGGTTTACCTGATTATCAGCCTGATCATTTCACTGCTGATGAACCTCTACAATCGCAAAATTGCGCTGGTTGAGCGTTAAGAGAACGGGATCATTATGTCTGTTACTACACATGAAACACCGCCGATTCCGACCAATCCACTTAGCAAGGCTTGGCTCTGGGCACGCAAAAATCTGTTCTCCAGCTGGCTGAATACATTGCTGACGTTGTTCAGCATCTGGCTTATCTGGAACGTGATTCCTCCGGCACTGAACTGGCTGGTATTTCAGGCTAACTGGATTGGTGAGACGCGCGCAGACTGTACCAAAGAAGGCGCATGTTGGGTGTTTATCCATGCACGCTTTGGCCAGTTTATGTATGGGCTCTATCCGCATGAACTGCGCTGGCGCATCAACCTGTCGCTGGTCATCGGCTTGCTCTCGATTATTCCGATGTTCATCAAATCAATGCCGCGTCGCGGTCGCTACATCGCTTGTTGGGCGGTGGTCTATCCGATTGTGGTTTGGTTCCTGATGTACGGTGGTTATTTCGGTTTAGAGCGCGTAGAGACTCGCCAGTGGGGCGGCCTGACATTAACGCTGATTATCGCTTCAGTGGGGATTGCCGGCGCGCTGCCGTTGGGGATTTTACTGGCGCTGGGACGCCGCTCTGAAATGCCGGTGGTGCGTACACTTTCGATCATCTTCATTGAGTTCTGGCGTGGTGTACCGCTGATCACCGTGCTGTTTATGTCGTCGGTGATGCTGCCGCTGTTTATGGCGGAAGGTACCACCATCGACAAACTGGTGCGTGCGTTGGTTGGCGTGATTTTGTTCCAGTCTGCGTATGTCGCGGAAGTGGTGCGCGGCGGTTTGCAGGCGCTACCAAAAGGCCAATATGAAGCCGCTGAATCTCTGTCGCTGGGCTACTGGAAAACCCAGATGCTGGTGATTTTACCGCAGGCGCTCAAGATGACCATTCCCGGCCTGGTGAATACCATCATTGCGCTGTTTAAAGATACCAGCCTGGTGATCATCATCGGCTTATTCGATCTCTTCAGTAGCGTGCAGCAAGCCACCGTTGATCCAACCTGGTTGGGTATGTCGACGGAAGGCTATGTATTTGCTGCCATGGTCTACTGGATTTTCTGTTTTAGCATGTCGCGCTATAGCCAGTATCTGGAGAAGCGTTTTCACACCGGGCGTGCATCGCACTGAGGTTTAACATGACACAAACTATGACTAATGCGGCTGATGCCATGATGATTACACTCGAAAACGTTAACAAATGGTACGGTCAGTTCCATGTATTGAAAGACATCAATTTAAAAGTAAAACCACGCGAACGTATCGTACTGTGCGGACCGTCCGGTTCGGGTAAATCGACCACTATTCGTTGTATCAATCACCTCGAAGAACATCAGCAAGGACGCATCGTGGTGGATGGCATCCATCTCAATCACGATGTGCGTAATATTGAACGAGTTCGAACCGAAGTAGGCATGGTTTTCCAGCACTTTAATCTTTTCCCGCATCTTACCGTTTTGCAAAACTGTACGCTGGCACCGATTTGGGTACGCAAAATGCCGAAGAAAGAAGCAGAAGAGCTGGCCATGCATTACCTTCAGCGTGTACGCATTGCTGAGCATGCGCATAAATTTCCTGGCCAGCTTTCAGGTGGTCAGCAACAGCGTGTGGCGATCGCCCGTTCACTCTGTATGAAGCCGAAAATTATGCTGTTTGATGAGCCAACCTCCGCGCTCGATCCCGAGATGGTTAAAGAAGTACTCGATACGATGATTGGCCTGGCAGAAGATGGCATGACCATGTTGTGCGTTACCCATGAGATGGGATTTGCGCGTACGGTGGCGGATCGTGTGATCTTCATGGATCGGGGTGAAATTGTCGAAGAAGCCCCGCCTCAGGAGTTCTTTGCCAATCCGAAATCAGAACGTACACGTGCGTTTCTGTCACAGGTTATTCATTGATATCCAGTGAGTTAGATTAAGAAACGCCTCTGCTGAAAAGCAGGGGCTTTTTTTATAACTGCAATTTGAATTGGGTTAGGTTTGTGAGTGACAGCGGAAGGTTTCTGATGCATACAAAAAAGCCCTGAACTTTCGTTCAGGGCTTCTGTGTTTGATGCCTGGCAGTTCCCTACTCTCGCATGGGGAGACCCCACACTACCATCGGCGCTACGGCGTTTCACTTCTGAGTTCGGCATGGGGTCAGGTGGGACCACCGCGCTAAAGCCGCCAGGCAAATTCTGTAATTTACCGAACTCACGCTTTAAAACTGGTGCTGATACCCAGAGTCGAACTGGGGACCTCACCCTTACCAAGGGTGCGCTCTACCAACTGAGCCATATCAGCACACTTTAATTTGATGCCTGGCAGTTCCCTACTCTCGCATGGGGAGGCCCCACACTACCATCGGCGCTACGGCGTTTCACTTCTGAGTTCGGCATGGGGTCAGGTGGGACCACCGCGCTAAAGCCGCCAGGCAAATTCTGTTTTGTCCGCAGCCCCCTCTCAGGCGCCGCAGACCAGTCCGTAAACAAGCTGAAAATCTCCGGTCTCTCGGACCAAAACGCCTCTGGCGTTGTAAGGTTAAGCCTCACGGGTCATTAGTACCGGTTAGCTCAACGCATCGCTGCGCTTACACATCCGGCCTATCAACGTCGTAGTCTTCAACGTCCCTTCAGGACTCTCAAGGAGTCAGGGAGAACTCATCTCGGGGCAAGTTTCGTGCTTAGATGCTTTCAGCACTTATCTTTTCCGCACTTAGCTACCGGGCAGTGCCATTGGCATG
>NZ_QKMJ01000006.1:0-264515 GCF_003208415.1 Pantoea sp. AG1095
TCTGCTCTGGCGTGTAGTTAATCCGAGTTCTTCGTTTCATGGCAACGCCCCCCTTGATTAAGGATAGCGTTGCATCGACCCATTGAACTCACAGCACAAAGCGGACATTAGGTTAAATAAACGCGGGAGAAGGCGAGATGCTTCAAGCTCAGGTAACAACTTTCTAGCTGTAACTGGGCAGCATTTCAGCCATCCACAGGGCGTAAGAGCCAAGTGCACTCAATATGTAGAATGCGAGCTTTCGGCCACTTCAGCCCCTAAGCGCTATTTCTATCATTCCTATCGCGCTTACATTGAAGCCAACCGCCATAAGATTCCGCATAACATAAATATGTTTGACCTGCTACTTAAGAGCATCATTCGGTTGCGCGGGGCATCACTGACTAAAGCTTCACAAAAAGTCAGTGATGCAATCCAATCTCGATCTCACGGGAGAGAGCACGAGCGATTAGCTGCTAGGGTGCGATGAGCCCACAGCAATATGACTATATTTTCCGGCGAAAGCCGGTTTTTTACGTCCAGACTTCACCTGATATGAATGATAATCGTCACCCTGTACCAATCATTCACAGTATAAGGTTATGTTTCTAATCATAAAAATCAATAAGTGAACAATGTGAAGGATAATTATTAAAATCTTTTTTTAGGTGGAAAATGATTGTGTGGATTTCAACCTATAGAACGAATCCGCCACATTAAGCAGGCTTTTACTTGAAACGGGCAATAAAAAAATTTAGTGAAAGGATATCTATGAAGATTTCGCCAAAAAAAATCGGGGGCACATAAGGGGGCATTAGCAGTGATGGCTTTTTGTTTTTTATTTAAAATCAATTATTTGAATTGATTGTCGAGTCCGGCCTTCGCACCATTTAAAGATACGAGAACTTCCGTAACAGTCCGCAAGTTACTAAAATTAAAGCCGAAAGGTTTTTTTTTTGTCCAAATTCGTCCGAGCCTTTTTGTGGTTATGCTAAGGTCGACGGGGCACTTCCTCTTCTATTGTCTTTTTCTCATGAAGTACAATTCAACGCCCGCCCGATCAAAACCCGACTTTTTGCTTGTTGGTTTCGCTTTGCGTCGTCACAGTGAGTTTTAACAGCAGCGCCTGTTGATGACCAGGTCTTGATATTCCATCCTGCGAAATTGGAAATACATTTAATTGATTGATATTGCTGATTTATATTTCCTTTATTAGTCTCAGTTAATTTTTCCATTCCTGCCGTTTTACTTACCTCATTTCTTATGATTTTCAGTAGACCCGCGGTGCGCGCGAAAAAGAAATCTCGCCAGCATCACAAAAATGAAAATCATCAGATACCTTTCTGTGACAAAAGACACAACCTGATTACAACTTCAGGCACAGAAGGGCGTTTGTCGAGATAATGATTGTACTCTGTACATCTAAGTTTTACACAGTACAACAATCGGCATTGCGAACATATCATCGCGTAAGGCCATGACAAACTTGTGAGGATTATCATGTCTGAGAAAAAGCACACCACGTCTTTCTCTGCCGATATAGAGCAGCAGACCGTTAAGAAGGTGGTTTGGCGCATTTTGCCCTTTCTCATCGTCTGCTATCTGATTGCCATCATTGATCGTGGCAACATCGGTATGGCCTCGCTACAGATGAATGAAGATTTGGGATTATCTAAAGCCGTTTTTGGTCTGGCCAGTAGCCTGTTCTTTGTGGGTTACTTTCTTTTTGAAGTACCCAGCAACCTTGCGATGCAGAAAATCGGTGCGAAGATTTGGATCTCTCGCATCATGGTCTCGTGGGGCATTATCTCGGTCTGTACCGCCTTCGTTGAGAGTGCCAATACACTTTACGTATTGCGTTTTTTACTGGGTGCAGCTGAGGCCGGATTCTTCCCTGGCGTGATTCTCTATCTGACTTACTGGATTCCGGGTAAATATCGCGCCCGCGTGATCGCCACCTTTATGGTTGCCATCCCCGCAGCGAATTTTATCGGCTCGCCCATTTCTGGGGCCATATTGTCACTTGATGGCTGGTACGGCATGCGCGGCTGGCATTGGTTGTTCATCCTGGAAGGCATTCCAGCGGTGGTTTTGGGGATTGCCGCCTTCTTTATGCTGAGCAACAGACCAAGCGATGCCAGCTGGTTAAATCAGGAACAAAAAGCGTGGCTGAATAGCACGCTTGAAGCCGAGAACGCGAAGAAGAAAGCCATCGGCCACATCTCTTTATGGCAACTGCTGCGCCATAAACATATCTGGGTGATGGCGCTGATTTATGCCGGCGCTTCTGCGGCAGGCTCAACGCTGAGCGTCTGGTCGCCGCAACTGCTTAAATCATATGGCCTGGATAACTTCACCACCGGTTTGGTGAACGCCATCCCTTACGGTCTGGCATCTATCCTGATGATTGTGTGGGGCAGAAGCTCCGATCGCAGCGGCGAGCGTCGCTGGCATACCGCGTTAACCCTTTTCCTGATTGCGGGTGGTCTGTTATCTGCCTTTATCACCAACAGTTTGACGGGCAGCGTGGTGATTCTGTCGCTGGTGCTGGTAGGCGCGTATTCAATGAAAGGTCCGTTCTGGGCGCTCGCATCGGGATGGATGTCTTCCACTACTGCGGCCGCCGGTCTGGCTGCGATTGGCGCCATGGCTAACCTGATCGGCGGAGGATTGATGGTCAACGTTTACGGCATCATCAACCAGGCCACGGGCAGCCACACACTGGCTATGGTGCCGCTGGCGATTCTGTGTGGTATTGGCGGTATCGCCGTGCTGATCATGGGCCGCAAAAAAGAGTTAAACATTGAAGTCGAAAACACCGCGTCGCCGGTGAGTAAATAACGTCACCCTCCCGCGGGCGCTTATCTGAGCGTCTGCGGGAGGCTTTTCTCCCATTCCTCCCACCATCAATCCACTCCAAAAGAAGTTCACGTTCTGCCTCATCCAAGCTATGCACTTCTCGTTATCAAGCCGCTAAACGTCAGTGAGATCTCAGTGACAAGTCTGGATTGGAAAGACGTAACTGTCTTATCGAAGGTTCAACGCTGAGGGAGTGACGAAGATTTGCAGTGATAGCCGAGGTTGATGAACGACCTTACCAGCAAGCAAGTTGGTCAGGTCGTTTAACAAATGGTGGGGAAGGTTAATGCATTAAGACAGGGCACTTTCACTTTTGATCGGTTCAGCCAGCACCTTCAAAACGTTACTCGCTGCAGCTGTTCCCATTTTCACGTATGAGTTGTCACTGACGCCACCAATGTGCGGCGACAGGATGACGTTATCAACAGCCTGCCAGACATGTGGTGCGGTCAGCGGCTCAACAGCAAAACTATCCAGAGCAGCCCAGCTAAGGGTGCCGTCACCCAGCGCCGTTAGAAGCGCGTTATCATCGATCAGGCCACCGCGTGCGGTATTGACGAGAATCGCGCCTTTTTTACACTGACTCAGCCTGTCGCTGTTGATCATGTGCTGTGTCTGTTCCGTCAATGGGCAGTGCAATGAAATCACATCTGCCTGTTGTAGCAGAGCTTCAAGCGTGGAGGATTCACACTCGTCGGGAAAGGACCTGGCGAACGGATCATAGGCAAGGACTTTCATACCAAACGCTTTGCCAATGCGAGCGACCCGACCGCCAATCGCACCCAATCCAATCAGACCCAGCGTTCGGCCTTCAAGCTCAACCGACTTGTGGGTCGACTTGTCCCAATGTCCCTGACGCATTCGGCGATCCAGTGGGAGAACCGCTTTGGCGCAGGCCAATATCATCGTCCATGTATGTTCAGCCACCGCTGCTGCATTAGCACCGGGCGCTGCCTGCACGCTGATATGGCGCTCAGCCGCCGCTTTTTGATCGATAACATCAATGCCGCTGCCGTGCTTGGAAATAACCCGCAGGTGAGGTGCGGCATCCATGATGCGGGCGTTGATTTTGCCGTATCGAACAATAATCGCCACCGGATCGTGCTGGTGACACAGCTGACACAATTCGTCTTCGCTGGGCTTTATGCCTGCGTAAACGATATCAAAGCCCTTGAGCAAGCCTAACGCTTCCTGCGCCAAATCGCTGCCGGTTACCAAAATTACGGGATGAGAAGATGCCATCACAATTCCTCCCCTTCATTCAACATTCCAGCCGCAAGCAGGGCTTTTTCCAGCCAGGGTGCGCGAATATCGCCTTCACGGATGGCGGCAATGCGTTTGGTCTCGGCATCCCGTTTTTTCTGTGCCAGCTCAATCAGCGCTGGTACATCTTCACGTGGCAGAACGACCACGCCGTCGACATCACCAATGATCAAATCACCAGGCTGGATAGTCGCTCCGGCAACAGAAACAGGATAGTTAACGCGGCCCGCGACAGATTTGGTCGGGCCACAAGGATTCAGACCTGCGGAAAACACCGGGAAGCCGTTTTCGCACAGTGCGTCGGCGTCGCGAACTGCACCATCGATGATGATTCCTGCGATGCCCGACGCTTCTGCCTGAGTGGACATGATTTCACCAATCAAAGCACAGCTGATATCGCCTTTACCGTCGACGACGATAACATCGCCAGGCTGAGCGATGGCGAGCGCCGCGTGAATGGCAAGGTTATCGCCCGGCCGAACCTCAACCGTGATGGCGGGGCCAGCAACTTTCATGGTGGGTGAAACGGGCTTTACGCGACCGTGCAGCGTACCGCGACGTCCGGCAACATCGGCAAGAATAGCGGCCTGAAACTCAGCAGCCTGTTTGACCAGCTCGGGCGCTGTACGGGTAAGGTCGCGCTTGATGAACGTATTCTCTGCGTGTGGCATAAATCACCTCTTCATGTTTTACCTGATACAACTATGTTGTACTATGTAAAACCACTATATCGATGTTAAATCAGATCGCACCAGCGTTAAGCTTTCATTTGTGATGTAAATACGATGTGAATCACAAATTGCACGGTAAACTCTTACCGTCGCAAACAGGAGACCTTACCGATGGGGAATGAAGGCGTAATTGCCGTTGAGAAAGCGCTGGCACTACTGGATTGTTTTAAGCCTGGCGAAGAGGCGTTGACGCTCACCGCTCTGGCACAATTTTCGGGCTACCATAAAACGACGGTTTACCGTCTTATGAACTCACTTGAACGCATGAACTACGTCATCAGACGCGACAGCGGCGTTTACACGTTGGGTCCCAGACTGCTTTATCTTGGCAAGCTCTATGAACAGTCATTTCATCTGGCCAGTATTGTCCAGCCTGAACTGCACGCGCTGGCAACGGCGACGGGTGAAAGCGCCACATGGTATGTGATTGAGAACGGTCAAAGGCTTTGCTTATTCAGAGCGGAGCCCTCCGAAGGATTACGAGAAACGCGCTTACCCGGTACTTTTTTGCCGCTGGATAATTCAGCAATAGGGCAAGTGCTTCGCCATTGGGGACTCAATGAACCGCTTCTTGAATCTGCCCCAGAATTACCGCTCTTTACCTCCGGCATGCGTGATCCGCACATTGCTGCATTCTCTCTTCCTGTTTTTGGTGAGGGAAATAAACTGCTCGCGGCGCTGGCATTAACAGGTCCGTCATCGCGTTTAACGCAATCGATGCGCGACAGCGGTGTGGGCAAGATAATGAAAGAGACGGCTTACAGCCTCTCCCTAAAGCTCGGCGCCCCTAAGATCAAATGTGATCATTTTTATTCGCTCTAGCTGGCCTGGATAGGTTCGCTTTGTAAATGATATGCCGCGAGTATTGCTAACTTCAGCAGTATGAATGCTAACAATTTCACCTGGGTATGAAGAAGATAACCGGGTGAATCGCACAGCGAAAGCAATCCTGCATCGCTACCAGCTTAATTAAGTCGCTTACGAGCGCTTTTTATGTGTCTGAAATTCTGTCTGGCTCCGTAGAAAAATGCCCAAAATGAAGTTCATTACACATTCGCCATCAGTAAGTATTCAAAAAGTTAAAACTACGGTTCGTCGTTTCAACATTATTGTTGGAATCTTTTATGCGAACTCCTAATTTAAAATTGAGGGTGTTTCCCTCCGCATTTCTATCAGTTTTAAAACATCGATTCCAATACAGCATCTAAATAAAAATTTGCTCTAAACACCATGAAATAACTGTGTGTTATTGGTTTTTTTGTGTATCCTCGCTTAAAGGATGAACAAAAAAAGGACGATGTAAAATGCCTATTCCAGCAAATCTCTGGCTAAAAGATGATGGCGGGGCTGATATTCGTGGCTCCGTTGATGTGCAAAATCGTGAGGGCAGTATTGAAGTTACCGGATTTTCTCATAACGTTAGACTCCCAACTGAGCCTCAAACAGGTAAACCCACTGGCACACGAAAGCATGCACCTATAATCATTCAAAAAGAATTTGATGCTTCTTCACCGTATCTTTACAAGGCTGTAGCAACAGGTCAAAACTTAGCATCAGCTGAATTTAAGTGGTATCACATTAATGATGCTGGACAGGAAGTCGAATATTTCAATATCCTGATCGAAGGTGTGAAAATAATTGGTGTGTCACCAGTAATGCACGATACAAAAGACCCTGCAAAAGAGAAACATAATCACCTCGAATGTGTTGAGTTTGCATACGAAAAAATTACATGGAAATATTGTGACGGCAATATTATGTTCTCTGATAGCTGGAATGAGAGAGCATAATCAATGCGCTATCCAACTTTGGCTGCATCGCCGCAGCCGCCATTTGATATTATCTCGTTTAGCCCGCCGGGAGTTTCAATCCTCAACAATATGATGCTGGCTCGTTTGCACAAAGGCCCGTCAGCCATGACCTATGTGTGGTTTTATAGTCAAGTGAGAGGACATGGCCCATGGGATTATAAAAATCAAAGTGGTAAACAGTATGCCAACTTTGGGAACTTCAATTATGGTGCTGTTGGACATGCGGCTGGAATTACCGAGGCTGTATTATTAAGAGCTGCAGGATGGGCGCAAAGTCGCGCAGGAACAAGCAACATAGAATTTGGAAGTTGGTATGGTTCTAGCCCATTTGGCGACGATCCGGAAGACCAGTATTGGATAAGAGCAGGAATTGAATATGCTAAACGCTCAGGCTTTTAAGAAGCGTCATGCCTTAATAATGTTTATTATAATGATTATTTGTTTAGGTGCTTATTTTTTATCAAAATTATCTCCGTTGGAACAATCAATTGTCCATGAGCAGGCGGTTAATACTCATGCTACTGTTTTCATAACTGAGGCAAGTGCAGGCGCTACGACGGATTTTTCCTATCGTTTTTACTTATACGATGCAAGTAAAACCGTGGAGGAATTCAAGAAGGCTTTAAGTAATGATTATTCACCCTTCCTCATTACTTCTGATTCCAAAGCACTAAATAAGATTGAAAATGGAGTGATTTATTTAAATGTGAAAGGTAAGGTTTTTTCTTTTAATAATCTCCCTGCTTATAAATACAATAATTCCATTTATACCATTCCCGTCGTTATCACGGCAAAGCCATACTGATTCTACGCAAAGTTAGTGCTGATGTGTGGTCCTTAAGATCTTGTTAAGAACTCTTCGTATAATAGCGCCCATCAATGTAAACCAAGAGTTCACCATGAAAAACACCCTGATTTCCCTGTCGATTCTTTTCTCTGCTTTGACCGTGACGTCTGTTCAGGCTGCCAACCCAGCTACTGGCTGCGCCGCTAAAAAGCAGGATATCCAGCAAGAGCTGGCGATGGCGCGTGAGCATGGCAATGCTGCGCGCATCGCCGGTCTCGAAAAGGCGTTACGCGAAACCAATGCAAACTGCACCGACAGCGGCTTGCTCAAAGCGCGCCAGCAGAAAGTGGCCGAGAAGCAATTGAAAGTGCAGGAGCGCGAACAAGATCTAAGGGAAGCGCAGGCCAAAGGCCGCAGCGATAAAATTGAGAAGCAGCAGCGTAAACTGGCTGACGCGCGTGATGAGTTGAAAGAAGCGCAGGATGCATTAACGCAATAAACCAGGCATCCCGGCTGGAAAACTGGCTCTTTGTCTCAAAATTCTTCCATGGAGATTTTTTTCATCCAACTGTTGGGATTGCATGGCAGAATGGCGCTCCGGTGAAATCAGTGGAGGTGCAGAAGCGATGACAGTTGAAATTGAGCAGCGTATCTACGAGCTGGTGCGACGTTACGACGGCGTTTACCTGTTTAAGCAAAAAACGCTGACGCCGCAAATTGATATCGATAGCGATCTTAACTTCGAGCGTGAAGAAGCCGCTGCGCTGATGGATGAGTTCTTCGGCGAGTTCAGCGTTGATCGCGGCGGATTCGTCATTGAAACCTACTATCCCGATGAGCCCTCGCTGGCGCAGATTCTCAATCCATTCAATAAGCGTGAAGTGCCGGTGGTACCCGATTTCACGCTGGGAATGTTGATTGAATCAGCAAAAGCGGGGCGCTGGCTGTACGAGTAACAGCAGGCTCAGCGCCGAGTCTGCCACCTTTCACCGCTTCACATGCACGCCAAAGCCACTCTCTTCCGGGACAAACTCCGCCTTTAAGGTCAGCGCAGGAATCTCATAGTCGCCGCTGTTCTGCTGACGGTAGGCAATGGGCGCGGTTTCCGCCAACGTATCTAGCCTTGTAGCCAGCGCATCGCACCAGCCAGCAAATCGTTCTGCTGCTGACTTTTGTACCCGATAGAAAACCAGCGGCGGCAGCACGCTAAAGCCGGGATAAAACAGCATGCCGTGCTGAATCGGAAACAGCAGATCGTTGATCGGGCCGTTAATGCCGCGCGGGCTGTAGTGCGATTCCCATCCGCCGGTCGTCACCACCAGCATTGCACGTTTACCGCTAAGATTGCCTTCGCCGTAACGATCGCCCCAATGCTGTTCGTTGTGCTCGCCCACGCCGTAAGCAAAACCGTTGGCGTAAACGCGGTCAAACCAGCCTTTCATGATGGCGGGCATCGAAAACCACCACAGCGGAAATTGAAAAATCACCGTATCGGCCCAGCGCAATTTTTCCTGCTCCGCGGCGATATCGGCGGCCTGTAGCTGATGATCGTAGGCGAAGCGAGAATCCAGCGTCGCATCGAAGTGATCGCCCATAAATGGGGCGCGCGTGTCGGCAGCGTCGAGCGGCGCTTTCCACTGCATCGCATAGAGATCAGAGACCTGCACCTGATGTCCGGCATGCTGCAGATGCTGCACGGCAAAGTCTTTAAGTGAACCGCTCAGCGAACGCGGTTCCGGATGGGCATACACAATCAGTACATTCATGGGCTTAATCCTGTGAGATGAAAACCACTGCAGATTAAGTCGGCGCTGGCTATAGTGGAAATCAATTGCTGATATCTCAGGTATAGCCATAGTGAATATCGACTCGCTGGATTTGAATCTGCTGCAGACGCTCAACGTGCTGCTAAGCGAACTCAACGTCACGCGCGCGGCGCAGCGTTTGCATCTCTCGCAGCCTTCCGTCAGCGCTCAGTTGGCGCGATTGCGTAGGCATTTTGACGATCCGCTATTGTTACCGGGGCCGCGTGGCATGCTGCCAACGGCGCGCGCAGCAGCTCTGCGTGAGCCGCTGCGCCTGGCGCTGGAAGCGGTTGAGCGTGCGGTCGCGCCGCCCGATGCCTTCAATCCGGCCAATGCCGATAACACCTGGCGCATCGCCGCCACCGATTACACCTCGTCAGCGTTGGTGCTGCCTGCGCTCAACCTGATCCGCGCTGCTGCGCCGCAAAGTCGCATGGCGATATTGGCGCTGAATCCGCCGCTGGTGGCGCAGCAGTTGGAAAAAGGCGAGCTGGATGTGGTGTTTCATACGGGCGATAACGCGCCGCCGACGCTGCATCAACGCAAACTGTTCAGCGAGCGCTACGTGCTGGCGGGACGGTGCGATCACCCGCAGTTGCAACGTCTGCCGACGCTGGATCAATTCTGTCAGCTGGAATTTGTCATGGTATCGCCCGATGGCGGTGGCTTTAGCGCCGCCACCGATAATGCGCTGGCGAAGCTCGGGCGTTCACGCCGCGTGGTGCTGTCGGTGCCGCACTTCTTGTTTATGCAGGAAACGCTGGCGAGCAGTGATTTAGTGGCGGTGCTGCCCGAGCGGTTGGTGCGTCACGCTTCGCACCTCGCGGTTATCGATCTGCCGCTGGAAGTGCCGGGCTTTGATATTTTGCTGCTGTGGCATGAACGTCTGCACCGCGATCCGGCCCAGCAGTGGCTGCGGCAGCAGATTGTGGCGGCGCTGTCACGTTCTTAATCAAACTGCACAACCTCAAGTTTTTCCGAGATTTCCGGAGGCGCCATTTTGCTTAGCATTTCGTTAGCGATATTAAAATAATCGCATCCTGCCCAAATGGCCTTGCTGCCGATGATATAAACCCGTTTCTGCGCACGCGTTACTGCAACGTTTAACAAATTGGGTTTTGAAGATGCCCATTTCTCTCCGCCAGAATTATTAGCCGATAAACCGAGCACAATAATGACATTTTTTTCTTCTTTTCCCTGAAAGGTATGAACAGTACCAATCCTATCATCAATCCAGCGATTGATATCCTTGATGCCTTTTAGTTCCTGACTCAATAGGAATTTAAGTTGGTTTTTTATCTGTTTGAAGGGTGAAATAATATAGACGTCGGGCAGCGCGCCATGATATTCAAACCAGTCCTTTACCATCATGAGGACTTTTTTCCCCTGTGCGGGAACGTAATGTTTTCCTTCCACTTCACCACAGACATCTAACCAGCAACTCTCTCCCCAAATATCATTTTCAGTAGGCCAACGCTTGTCCCGACCATGTAGCATTTTATTGTTGTAAGCAATTGTGTTGGCGATACTGAACATTGGCTCATCACAGCGCCGATGGACGCGCAGCGGACTGCCGAGCCAATTCTTATTAGATATTTGTGCTGAACCATACGGGTTCACTCTATCTGCAAGATTTTGTACTGATTGTGTTGTTGGAGACCACTGGCGCCAATCATCAGCAAAGGCACGCTGTGCAAGAGCTTCAACGAATGCTGGAGGAATAGTAAAAACGGGCTCAATCTGTAATGGATCTCCCACCACAACAGTACGTTTCGCGCGCCATAATGCTCCAGCCGCTTGTTGAGGTGTTGCCTGCCCAGCTTCATCAATAAATAACCATCCAATATCGCCAGCACCTAAATGCATGAACTGACGATGCACGGAGGCAAATGTAGAAGAAACCACCGGCACAATCATAAATAGAAGTTGCCACAACGCACGGCAGGCTTTGCTATCTGCTACACCACCGTTTATGGCGTCGCTGACGGAGAATATAACTTTAAGTAAGTTGCACTCTTTATAAGCTTCTTTCAGCCATGATTGGTGTAAATCAAGGGCACATGCTGAAAGCCGACTACGGGCTGCATTCAATATTGCGCCTTGGCCGAAAGCGGTACGTTGAATGTCCTCAGCCTCAATATTGATATCATCCGCAGCAAAAATGGTATCTTGATATTTAATCTTTAACGTCGAGCAATATTGTTGTTTTGCATCCAGTTCACGTCTCGTTTGACTTAAACTTTGTTCAGTCAACTCCAATAGTGCCGAAGCAGAGCCTAATCTCTTTTTTAATCCTTTAATAATGACTTTAAGACGAGAGATCTTTCCAAATCTTAACGTCCACCATTTTGGTAAACGTTCAGCGCACCGCGTTGTTCGGGCGTGGAGTGAAAATATTCGTAAGCGTAACTGTTCTATTTTAAGCTGCTGTTGATGGAAAATATTGGACAGATCATTCAGACGTTCAAGTTGCTGAACTTCCTGAATGATACCTTGATAGTTTTGTTGCGCCTGAATAAAGGCTTTTTTAGCTGTTGAGAAGCTCACTATGTCTTTATTTTTTAAGGATTCAAACAGATGTCTGTATTCATCAGCCGGTGGTGTAGTTACAGCTTTTGTATGATTTTGTGTGAAAACTTTTTCTTTGAAGCGATCGCGATTCTTTTTCTTACCTAAAGCTACAGCAATCAATCCCCAGCAATCATCTTCTGGCGCAAGAGGTTTAATTAAATAGGTTTTATCTTCTTGTTTTTCATCTTCTTTCAAAATGCGTGAAAATGCTGCAAGTTTACGCGCGGCTGATTTAAAATAATCATGATGTTGCCAATCATCGCCAAGACTTTTTAACTGCGGTAGTTCGCGAGAGATGTTTTCAACAGCAGCATTATTGCTTGAAACAACCACCATTTCGTAGCCACACAGTTCAGAGCGCAGGCAGGGAATCTTTCGTGTGTCGCCATTAACGTCGATGGTAAACGAGCCAGAAAAGGCATCCTCAACCCGATCGAAACTTGCAAGAATAGCAGCACGCTTGACTATATTATTCGCAATTACATCACGTAGTAATGTGGTTTTTCCCGTTCCTGGAGGACCATTAACTGAATATAGCCCTTGATGCGTCAGTTCTTGTTCAAGAGTATTAATGGCAAATTGTTGCATTAAACTCATATTGTGTCTGCTATCTGAAAGCCAGCGCCCGGCAGGAAGCTGGGATAATCGTAATTTATTAATTAATAGCGTTCGTCCTGCCGGTAGAAGAAGATCTGCTTTTCTTTTACGACTTCCGGTTAGATAGCGACCTAATGGAGAATTAGCTTCTAGCTTATTCCGCTTGATATCTTGTATTATCAGCTCGATATCATGTAAGTAGAAGCTGTTTAATATACTTATTTCATTTGAGTAGTGGGCGGCAGAGTTCGAAGAATACTCCGGTTCGTTTAAAAGTTTCTTTTCAGCTATGTCGCTAAGGCCTGAAATTAAATCCAGGTCTAGCGGGGACGAGATATGAATTTTTTTAGGTGTAGTTTCATTTAACTTAATGAATAACGCAGGAGCAGGGATTTGAGGAGTGAAAGTCGTCCATTGTGCCATTGCTTTTAAAAATGCAATGATTTCGAAAGTGGTTAAAATAGACGGTAGGTGGTGTTGTTTTTTTAAATTATCAGCGACCGTAATAATTTCTTTAAAGCGCTGTTGTAATTTTTTTGTATCAACTTCATATGAATCAAAGTTAAGCCGATCTAATCCACCTTCTGCTATCTGACCTAATGCCCAGGTTACGGTGGAAAATTCGAAACTATCACTATCGATAACGCCATTATGGTCAATCTTACATTTTATCGAGCATGTACGACCTTCATTACCGAGTGCATCACTCTCGATATCACTGTTTTCAGCAACGAAAGGTTTGGCTTGCTGGAATATTTCGTCACGATCAAAAATGCCAAAAAAGAGTTCGTAGCGGTATTTTTTCTCAGGTAAATAGTCACTGCCTGCGCGCCTGACTTGCTGTGGTTCAATCCAGGGGAGTGAAGTAATATCTTGTAATTCTTCAATGTTAAGTTGAATTACGCCATCCGCATTATCTTCAAGATCTTTAATGTCAGTTGATTCGAAAAACTCTATTTTGTGCCAATAATCAAGAATATTTATGGCCTGTTGAGTACTCGATATTTTGCTTTGCTCGTCCATGAAAATTTATATCCTCTGAATGTTTACCTGCTAATTCTTATACTACTGCTTTGAACGCTTAGCTTTCAATGATTAGCTCATCTGTGGAATGGTTAGTGGTAAACGACCCGGCAGATGCTAGTTCTTGGCCATCCACGTGACCTTAAAAATTCACTTCTCCCGCGTCACAAAAATCATCACACTAGCCACCTTTACCATTATGGAGAGATGGCATGATTACCCGATTGCTGCTGGCGATGTCGCTACTTGCCAGCCTGAGTGCGCCGCTGTTGGCAGATCAAGACGGCGTCTCGTTTAGCCACAAAGACTGGGAACTGGCCTGCGATAACACGCTGACCTGTCGTGCCGCCGGTTACAGCGCCGAAGAGGGCGCGGGCGGCTCGGTGTTGCTGGTGCGCGCGGGCGGTCCCAATGCGGTGACGCACGGTCGCGTGGTGCTGGCCGATACCGGCGATGACGATTCTAAAGTGGTGAACAACTTAGCGTTGTGGATTGATGACCATGCGCTGGGCGACGTGGCGAAAGCTGATAACGACGAATGGACGCTGACGGATGAACAAACCCAGGCGCTGATCAACGGCATTAAAGGCAGCGGCAAAGTGGAATTTCGCGGTGGTGAAGAGCCTTTCGATCTCTCCAGCAATGGCGCATTTGCGGTGCTGCTGAAGATGGATGATGCGCAAGGTCGTCTTAGTACGCCGGGCGCGTTGGTGCGCAAAGGCAACAAGCCGGAAAGCAGCGTACCGGCAGCGATGGCGATGCCGGTGATTCAGCAGGTAAAAGTGACTAAGGCCGATGCGCGTCCGTTGACGGCCGATGAGCTGGCGCTGTTGAAGCCAAAGCTGATTGCCTCACTCACCGACGACGACAGCTGCGACAATCTGGCTCCGTCCGACGATCAGCCGGAAGAGGGCGCGGAGCCGCTGACCTTAACGCCGGTTGATGATGCGCATGTGCTGATCGCCGCGCTGTGCTGGCGCGGAGCGTATAACGAAGGTTATGGCTATTGGCTGATCGATAAAGCATTGCAGGGCACGCCGCAGCTGGTGACGGATTCCGGCTCTGATTACAGTGAAGGTGTGATCTCAGAAGCGCAGAAAGGGCGCGGCATCGGCGATTGCTGGAGTACAGCGGCGTGGGTGTGGGATGGCAAAGCGTTTGAGCAGAGCAGCGATGCCACCACCGGCATGTGCCGCGCGATTCGTGCGGGCGGCGCATGGCAGTTGCCAACCTGGGTGAGCGAGGTGAAACCGGCTCCCTGATAAAAACCGCACATATCGGTAGCGGCGCGATTTAAAGGCCAGGGACGCGCAATAAATTGCGCCGCTACGGAAGGCGCAAATATTATTTACCGCAGCACTGCTTATATTTTTTACCGCTGCCGCACGGGCAAGGATCGTTACGGCCGGTTTTCTCGCCGGCAAAGTGCGGCAGTTGAGGTTCAGGATCGGGCTGCGCCATGCGCTGTTCCTGCCAGTATTCATGCAGCTCCAGCGCCGCGGGGCGAATCGCCTCGATGCTGGCTTCAAACTCTTCCGGCGTGAAGGCTTCGCGCTTCGCCAGATGATCTTCGCTGCCGTGCAAGGCAATCGTATCCATCATCGGCTGCAGTGATTCTGGCAGCAGCGACCAGTCCGCATCCAGCGCCACGCCGCGCAAATAGCCATAGCACCAATCTTCCACCACGGTGAATTCCTGGCCTTCCATCTCTTGGGTGCCAAACAGCGGATCGAACTGCTCCGGGAATTCGGCCAGGCGCTCGGCGATGTCGTTCAGATGCTGGAAGGTCAGCGTCATAAAGCGATCCATCTCACGCTCATTCGACCACTTTGGAATGTGCTTTTTGCCGCCCCACATCGCCACCAGCCATTCGCTCGGTTCGATGTCGTTCGGGCCTGAGAGCAACGCCGTCAGCATGCCGTCCAGCTCAGCGGTATCCACCACCGAGTGTTCGTTGCCGTATTTCTCCAGCATATCTTCAAGCCAGTTGAGCTCTTTTTCGGTTAACGGACCCTGGTTCATACGGCGTCTCCTGCTGTTCATTGATGGGCCATGCCCAAAGTTAATTGGCGGCGATTATAGCGGGAAGCGGGCGCGATTTATCGCTTTTTGCATATCGATTGCTGAACCTCTCCTAAAAATGATTCGCCATAACTTATCGCGCAACAGTATTGGCTGCATTTGTCAGCAGATGGCAGCGTAAAGGCAGAATTTTTCTGCACGAAGGATGCAAAAGTATGGCCAGCACATTGCCGGTACTGGATTTAGCCCTGCTGGAACTGCCGGATGCGGAACAGGCGCAATACCTCGCCGAGCTGCGCGAAACCGCGCGAGACGTCGGCTTCTTCTATCTGGTGAATCATGGCATCAATCCGCAGCTGCTGCAGAACGTGCAAAGCATCACGCGCGCGTTCTTTGCCTTGCCAGATGAAGAGAAGCAGCGCGTTTCGATGATCCATTCACCGCATTTTCGTGGCTACAACCGCGCGGGCGTGGAATACACCCGTGAGCAGCGCGATCAGCGTGAGCAGTTTGATATCGGTGCAGAACGGGCCGCCCTGACGTTGCAACCAGACGATCCGGCGTGGAAGCAGCTGCAAGGACCCAATTTGTGGCCGCAGGCGCTACCGCAGCTGCGTCCGGTGATCCACGCGTGGCAGCAGGCGATGACTGACGTGGCGCTGCGTTTACTGCGCGCCTTCGCCAAATCTCTGTCGCTGCCGCCGGACGCGTTTGACGCGCTGTACGGCACGCACCCCAACGAACATGTGAAGCTGATTCGCTATCCGGGTCAGGATGCCGCTGCCAGCCAGCAAGGTGTCGGCGCGCATAAGGATTCCGGCTTTCTGACCTTTCTGTTGCAGGACGATCAACCCGGATTGCAGGTTGAAGTCATGCCGGATCAATGGATTGATGCGCTGCCGAAACCGGGCTCTTTTGTGGTGAACATCGGCGAACTGCTGGAGATCGCCACCAACGGTTATCTGCGCGCCACCGTGCATCGCGTGGTGTCGCCGCCGGCCAAACAGCAGCGCATCTCCATTGCTTTCTTTCTCGGCGCGCAGCTCGACGCCGAAGTGCCGCTGTATCAATTACCGCCGCAGCTGGCGGCAGAAGCGCGCGGACCGACCAGCGATCCCAGCAATCCGCTGCTGCGTGAAGTGGGCTGGAACTATCTCAAAGGACGTTTGCGATCGCATCGCGACGTGGCGCAGCGTTATTACGCTGACACTCTCAATAGCGTTAAATCATAAGAAACTAAGGGAAGCAGATGAATAAAAAGGTGATAGCCGCGTTGGCGATGGTTTCGGTGTTCAGCACTTACGCCTCGGCGGCCGCGCTGCGCGTGGCGGCCGATGCCGTACCGCACAGCGAAATCCTCAACCACATCAAACAGAGCGACAAGAAACTCGATCTCAAAGTGATTGAACTCAACGGCAACCTCAACGCCAACGAACTGCTGGCGCGCGGTGACGTGGATGCCAACTACTTCCAGCATGTGCCTTATCTGCGCGATCAGGAAAAAGCGCTGGGCGAGAAATTTTCTGTGGTCGCCACCGTGCATATTGAGCCACTTGGCATCTACTCGCACAAAGTGAAATCACTGAAAGATCTGCCTGATGGCGCGCAGGTGGCGGTACCGAATAATGTCACCAATCTGAGCCGCGCACTTTATCTGTTGCAGGCCAATGGTTTGATCAAACTGAAAAGCAGCAGCGCCAACACGCTGGTGACTTCCGCAGACATTACTGACAACCCGCACCATCTGAAGATTATCGAAGTGGAAGCGCCGCAGCTGCCGCGCGCGCTGGATGATGCGCAATTGGCGATCATCAATGGCAACTACGCGTTGCAGGCCGGTTTAGTGCCGTCGAAGGATGCGCTGGCGCTGGAACAGGCGAAAGATAATCCGTATGCCAACGTGCTGGTCACCACGCCGAAACTGGCGCACGATCCGCGTATTCTGGAACTAGCGAAAGATCTGGAGTCAAAGCAAACTGCTGAATTTATTAACCAGCACTATAAAGGATCGGTTATTCCCGTTAATCAATAATCCCCGCCGCCACCTGTTTTTGGCAGGTGGCGCTGACTTTCTTCTGTGCTATATTTCGCCACCAACACCCGTCGCACCCTTTATAAAACATAAAAATTCGCTCAATCCATTGCCATGATTACCTTCGCCAGGAATAAACGGGTGCTGTGCCATCGTTTAACAATATGCATCATTGTGCTGGGCATGAGCGTATTGCTCAGCGCCTGCGGCACCTTGTCGCAAACCTCCGCGCCCGTCAGCGATAAAGTCTATCTTTCACACGCGACTTTTAATGAAAACGTCGATGACATCGTGCGCCATTACATGCAGCAAAAGCAGGTTTCTGGCATCAGCATCGCCATTATCCATCAACGCAGCCAGCCTGAATTTTACAGTTTTGGTGTCACCGATGCGCTGCACCGTTATCCCATTACGCCAGACACTTTATTTGCGCTCGGCTCGCTGAG
This sequence comes from Pantoea sp. AG1095, assembly GCF_003208415.1. Classification (NCBI taxonomy): domain Bacteria; kingdom Pseudomonadati; phylum Pseudomonadota; class Gammaproteobacteria; order Enterobacterales; family Erwiniaceae; genus Pantoea; species Pantoea sp. AG1095. Next base: position 17,927 of record NZ_QKMJ01000006.1, read on the forward strand.
TAAAGGCATCACCGCGGAGGTGATTATTGAGCTGGTGGATCGCGGTGAACTGCACTGGAACGACACCTTAGCGACGCTTTTGCCGCCCAACGTGCCGCTCAGCGCCGATGCCAAACGCATCACGCTGTTGCAGCTGGTGACGCACACCTCGGGCTTGCCGCGTCAGGATATGGATTTGCCGATGTTCATGAAATTTATGCGCTATCTGCGTAGCGGCGAGAACTTTTATGGCAACCTCGACAGCGACGCCGTGCTGGATTATCTGGCCGACTTTGACGCGCCCGCGCATCCTGGCGCACGCTATTCCAATCTCGGCTATGCGCTGTTGGGCTACACCCTTAAATATCGCTTCCATCAGGACATCGAAACGCTGGCGCAGCGTAATCTGTTCCAGCCGCTGGGCATGACCAGCAGCAGCTTCAAGCCGCAGAGCCTGCGCGGCTATCCGTGGCGTGCGCTCGGTCATGCCGGCGATCAGCCTAAGCTGATTCCTCGCGGGCAAATCACGCCGGACTGGGCGTTTAAAAACAATATGGTGGCGGCCGCCAGCCTCTACAGCAACGCGCGCGATTTGATTCGCTATCTGGATGCGCACCTGCATGACGGCGCGGGCGCTTCGCTCAATGCGGCGTTTGCGCAGGTCAATCACGGCTACGAACAGCACGGCAATCAGTCACAAAATATCGCCTGGGTTACGGATACCTACGGCGATCAGCAGATTACCTATCAGGTTGGCTATATCGGCGGTTACTCCAGCTTTATTGGCTTTGATAAACAGAACGGCAATGCGATTGTGGTGCTGCAGAACGCGTTTAACTGGAGTAACTATCTGGGCATCGCGTTATTGAGGGATCTGGCAAATAAAGCGCACGACAAAAACTAACATGGTTGCTTGCAATTTTACTGCGCCAAAAAGCGCCTGAGCTGAGGTATGCTGAGCAGCGAAATTTGACGCGCTAAGCGCGCCGGGGGAACCTTCTGCGTGCTTAACGTGTCAGTTAAATGGACAGTTAATAATTAACCAGAGTGGAAATCACCCATGCGCAGGACACACGTCAATCTTCTTTCTGCAGGAATTTTTCTGGGCGCTTTAAGCCTTGCTCCGGCCGCGCTGGCGGAAGGCGAGCAAACAGACGCCGTACCCATGCCGCCACAGGTGCAGCAAACCGCACCCGACGCGCAAACCCAGGCACCCGCCGCTGATGCACCCGCTCAGGCGCCGGCCGCCGATGCGCCTGTCAGCAATGAACCGGCTGAATCCAGCGGCGATGTCGCGCCGATTCGTCCACCGCAAAGCGGCAATGCGGCTGCGCCAAACAACTATGATCTGAACACCATCATCATCGACTACAAAGAGTACAAAGTGGGCGATGTGGTGCCAGATGAGTACCGTAAAAAACAGTACACCATTGTTGAGTGGAAGCCACGCCATCTGCCAGCGCCGCAGCCAGGCACGCACTGGGCGTACATCAATGCCAACTACATCCTGATCACCGATGACACCGGTAAGATCGTGATGGGCAAATCAGGCGAAATCTTCTTCCGCGGTTAATTCCTGCGCAGCAGAAGCGCTAACTGCGCGACGCCCGCCGTAATCTGGCTGGTGCTGGTGTTACCGTAACCCAGCACCAGCCCTTGTTGCTTCTGCTCACCGAGATAAAATCCCGACAGCGCGCCCGGCGCGTAGCCACTCTGGATCAGCCGATCCACCAATGCCATATCGTTTTGATCCGCTGCCAGTGATAACACCAGATGCATGCCGCATTCGCCGCCCAGCAACGGAACCTGTGCGCCAAACGTTTGCTGTAATGCCTGTCGCAACGTCGCTTGCCGTTGGCGGTACAGACGGCGCATTTTGCTCAAATGACGGCTAAAATCACCGCTGCGTAAAAACAGCGCCAGCGCCTGCTGCTCAGGACGATTCCCGCCGCGCAGCAGTTCATGCAGCGCAGGGCGCAGCGGCGCGACCAACTGCGGCGGCAACACCATAAACCCGAGGCGTAGCGCCGGAAACAGCGTTTTGCTGAACGAGCCGACGTAGATCACCGGCGTTGGCTGCGTCATGCCTTGCATGGCGGCGATTGGCTCGCCGCTGTAACGAAAATCGCTGTCGTAATCATCTTCGATAATCCACGTTTGCTGTTGCCGCGCGGCCGCCAGCAGCGCCAGACGACGCGGTGCGCTCATGATTGCGCCGGTGGGATATTGGTGCGTTGGCGTGGTGTAAATCAGGCGCGGCGGACGCTGCTGCCAGTCCTGCGGCTGCGGCGCCAGACCTTGTGCATCGACCGCTATCGGTTCAATACGCATATCTCCCAGCCGCATCGCCGCTTTGGCACCGCGATATCCCGGCTCCTCCACCCAACCGATGTCGCCAGGGCTGCTGAGCAGCGCCACGCACAGCGTTAATGCCTGCTGCGCGCCTTCGGTAATTACGATTTGTTCGGGCGTACAGCGCACGCCGCGCGCTAATGCGAGATGCTGCGCCAGCGCTGCGCGTAGCGTGCGTTCGCCGAGCGGATCGCCATAGCCCAGCAGTTGCTGCGGCTGATGCAGCATCACGCGGTTCAGCGCCCGTCGCCACTGAGCCAGCGGGAAATGTGCCAACGAAGGAACGCCGGGCCGCAGCGCCATCTCCTGACTCAATGTGCGATGGCTGGATCGCAACTGAGCGATGCGCGGTGACAAGACAATTTCGCTGCTGGCGGCCGGCTGAGTTTCCTGCGGTAGCTGAGCCATATTGCTGATGCGACTGCCCTGGCGATCGCTCAGCAAAAATCCTTCAGCCTGCAGTTGCGCCCAGACGGCGATCACCGTATTGCGTGAAACCGCGAGATCCAGCGCCAGCTGGCGTGTTGCGGGCAAACGCGTACCGGCAGCGAGTTTGCCGGTCAGAATCGCCTGCTTGATACGCTGGAACAGCTGCTGTTGCAGCGTCAGCTCGCCGTTGGTCTCTAGTGGGGCCAACAATAATCGGTGCAGTGCAATATCACTCATTTACGCGGTTCCGTGGATCCATCAATTTCAACCATTGTGGCGCTTTTTAACACACCAGCAAAGTGGCACTCTGCGATTCTGGCCCTGATTGATAAAGGAATTAAGCTATGTCGCAACACACGAATGATTACGGACAACCGGTAGGATTTCCGCTGCCAGATTGGCAACCCCGCGCCTGGCCGAGCTATGAAACCTTCACCGGTGACTATTGCCGCCTTGAACCGCTGAGTGCCGAGCGTCATGGCCGCGAACTCTATGCTGCCTATGCGCTGGCTGAAGATGGCCGTGACTGGACCTATATGTTCGCCGAACCTTTTGCCGATGAAGCGGCCTATATTGCCTATGCGCGTCAGCTGGAAAACGGACGTGATCCGATGCATTTCGCGGTGATCGATCCCGTTAGCAACCGCGCGGTCGGTAGCCTGGCGTTAATGCGCATCGATGCGACAAACGGATCGGTGGAGATCGGTCACGTCGCCTTCTCGCCGTTGCTCAAACAAACGCGCATGGCCACTGAAGCGCACTATCTGCTGATGCGCTACGCCTTTGAGCAACTGGGCTACCGGCGCTATGAGTGGAAGTGCGACAGCTGCAACCAGCCATCACGAAACGCGGCACAGCGTTTAGGGTTTCAGTTCGAAGGGACTTTCCGTCAGGCGATTGTCTATAAAGGCCGCAGCCGGGATACCTGCTGGTTCTCGATTATTGATAGCGATTGGCCGCAGGTGAAACAGGGCTTCGAACGCTGGCTGGCGGCAGAGAACTTTACGGCGGAGGGGACGCAACGCGAAAAGCTGGAGGCGCTGCGCACCCTACGTTAGTTTTGCGGAATTATTTTTATATCCACCATGCCGATCCCCAGTTTGCGGGGATCCTGGCCGATAATATTGCCGACATTTGACTCCTGCGGCTCCGGCGGCGCAATGATCAAATTGCGGCTGCCGGTTGGATTGGTGAAATGCAGCGTGGTGGTGGAGAAATCTTCACCTAAATTCAGTTGCTGCTCTTCATCGCCAACGCGCACCGGAATCGGACGGTGCGCATTCGGACCGAACGCCCGCGCGGTGATCACCACATCAAAGCGTTCCGGCAGCGGATCGGTGTACTCAATATTCACTTCCGGCGCCAGATTGGCATTTGACCAGCGTCCCCACTCTTCCGGGCGAGAGATCCCTTTAAAACTTTTGACGCTGGTTGGCGCGCCGGGCACTGACAACAGGAAGCTGTCCGCGTTGTAGCGAATCGCGTTGTCTTCAATCCGAATCTGCTGCTCGTTGAGCTGGAAGGTTGCCGCACTCACTTCGGCTTTGGGGAAGCTGACTTTCGCTTTCCACTGCGGTTTATCAATGCGGGTAACGCTCGGTTTGGCGCCCATCTGTCCCATCGAAACACACAAATCGTTCGACAGAGCTAAATCTGGCTGCCACAGGCGCGCCATTTTAAAGCAGCGATCGACCCAAACAAATTTGTCGTCGGCAGCAAATTTAGCCAGCTGATAACGCAGTGGCTCCGCGTATTCGCCTTCGGGCAGCGGTTCAACATGCTTATCGGAGACGCGGAACAGAATCGGCAATTTGAAGGTTGCGCCGGAGAAGGTGAAGGTGTTTTTTTGTTGATCGACGGTAAAGCTGTCCATCTTACTGGGGAAATTCCACAGTTGAATGATATCCGCTTTCCACGCCGTGACGCGCTTCGCCATGTCTTCAAACTCGGTTGACAGCGAGGTGGAAGAGAGGCCGCTGCGACCAAGTCCAATCGCGTTATCCCCGCCGAGAATATCCAGCACCGTGGCGCCGTTATCCAGCGTACTGCGTTTGGCGTCGAGCACTTCCACCTGTGGCTGATCGCCACGAATCACCATAAACAGGTCACGGCGCGGCTGCTTGATCAGGTATTGATGCGCGGTGTTATTCATTGCCAGATGATCGGAGGTCACCACGATGATGGTGTTTTTAAACCACGGCGACGCTTTGATGCGTTCAATCAGACGCGCCACATGCTCCTGCGAGCAGGCGACCGCGCTAAAGGATTGGTTTGGTTTGCCATCATAGCTGTAGCTTTTGCGCTGGCAGCTGCGCGAGATAAAACCATCCGGGTGATGGGTGTCGACGGTAAGGGTGAACAATGCGAAGCGTTTTTGCGCGCGCGACAGCTCTTCGTATTTCTCAAACACCTCGTCCATCACCGTGTCATCGTAGTAGCCCCAGTTATTACGATAGCCGGGATCGGCGACGCGACTTTTCAGCTCCTGCGAGCCATACATATTGGCCGCATCAAAGCCATGTGACAGCAGAAAAGTGTCTTTACCGGCGAAGCGTAAATCGGCGCCCTGAATAAACCAGTTCTCATAGCCAGAGTTTTTCAGGATGTCGCCCAGACAAATATTCTGCGGATAGAAGCTGGAGAGCGAGGCCGAGGCGTTGCCATCAAAAGGCGCAAACAGCGGGATGCCGCACTGTGAAGCCACCATGCCCGCGATGGTGTAATCAGTGCCAGGCAATTGTTCGGTTTGGCTGAAATCGATGCTGTTATCTTTTTCGCGGCTGAGTTCCGGGGCCAGACCGGGAAATGCCTGCTGATCGAAGTAGGTGCGTTCAAGACTTTCGCCATAAATGTAGACCAGGTTGAGCTTTGGCTCGGCGATCACCTTATTAGGCGTTTTGTAATAGGTTTCGAAGTCCGAATCGGCGAGGCGCGAATGTGAGGCGATCAGCTCTTTCACCTGGCGGAACGCAGGCGTGGTTTGTACCGAACCCGCAGCACAGGCAATCGCCAGCAAACTCCAGCCGAGGTGATGCGGCCGCTTACGGCGGCGCAGTAACCATGAAAGCAGGCAAAATAGCGAGAACAGCGCGATGATCAGTCCGATGGCGGGCACCACATATTTGCTCACGCCCGCGCCGGTCAGGCTGTTGGTCAGGGTATACAGCACCGCGTCGTTAATGCCATCGCCGGTAAAATAGTTGCTGGCGACCAACGTGACGTTAAGCACGATAAACAGCGTGAGCAGCAGCAGGATCAGACTAAACCAAAATTTATTTCGCCCGGCTTTGAAGGAGTAGACTGCAATCGCAGCCAAAAAGAGTACAACCGAAACCAATTCGGACAACGTCAGATCCTCATTTTGAATGAATACGCAATCCTTGCGCCAACGACCCTCTGCGGGGATTTTGCGACAATCTATATTGGGTGTCACATGGCTGCAACACATCCAACCAGATTTGTGCGATGCATTCCGATTCGTTTAAGGCGGGTTCAGGCTGACTGTGGTTTAGCCTGGCAGCAACGGACGGGCTGCTGCCAGTGAGGGCAGAGAAGGGAATCAGAGTTTTCCAGTGAGGTATTGCGCTTCGCCGTCGGCAAAGCTCCAGTCGCCTTTACTGTTGGTGATAAAACTAATCATCAAATCCGTGCCCTGTACGCCACAATTTTCCAGCAGCTCGCGTGCTAACTCTGCCATAAACAGGCACTTCTGTTCTTCACTTCTCGGGCTGGTATATACGCGCACCATGACCAGATTGTCGGTTCGCGCAAAGCCTAAGCCGGTATCCTGAAAGACCATCTGATAACCTTTGTTTTCGTGAACAATCTGATAACGATCACGCGCCGGGACTTTGAAGGCGGTTAAGACCGCACGGTGTGCGGCATCCAGCAATGTGCGGATTTCTGATTCTGAACGGCCCTGAATAACGTCGAATGTCAGTAACGGCATAAATAAAACCTCGTTTTTGCTCACATGAAAAGAGTAGGATGTGGCGCTATGCTGCCGCTTGCTGCCGGAAAGAAAAAGCGCGCTGGTTGAATTGATTATTTATTATTTTGAACAATCGATATGAAAGAAATTAAAACCGATAGCCTTTGGGTCCATTTGCACTGGTTAACCGTGCTGGCTGAGCTCGGCAGTTTTACGCGCGCGGCGGAACGATTAGACGTCAGTAAAGCGGCGATGAGTCAGAAGATTAAAGAGCTGGAAAAGATGGCGGGCGTGGCGTTGGTGCAGCGCACTACGCGCAGCGTGCGACTGACTTCCGCCGGTGAAAAGCTGGTGGATGAGCTGCGCGATCCCTTCGCGCGTATCGCGCAGAGCTTTTTCAGCGTGCGCGATGAAGCCGGTCCGGTGCGTGGCATGGTGCGCGTCACAGCGCCGGTGGCGTTTGCGCGTCAGCAGTTGGTGCCAATCATTGGCGATTTCCTGCGTGACTATCCGCAGGTGCGCTTGCAGCTGGATGTCACCGATCGTCTGGTGTCGCTCGGCAGTGAAGGCTTTGATCTGGCGATTCGCCACAGTGATAGCCTGCCGGAAACCCATGTTGCGCTGCCGCTGTGTGAAACCCGCGCGCTGCTGGTGGCGTCGCCGGCATATCTGGCGCAAAACGGCCTGCCGGATTCACCGCAGGCGTTGCAGCAGCATAATTGTCTTTATTATCCGCGCGGACTCGAGTCGCCGCAGTGGCGCTTTCGATTAGCGGACGGCGGCAGCGAAACCGTGCAGGTGAAGATTCAGGGCAACTTTGCCACCAACAACAGCGAGTCGATCCGCGATGCCGCATTGCAGGGTTTGGGCATTGCGATGCTGCCGGATTTCAGTGCCAGCGCGGCACTCGCCAGCGGCACGCTGCAGCAGGTGCTGCCGCAGTGGCAAGCGGTGGATGCGTTCGCCGACCGGTTGTGGGTGGTGCGCCCGTATGCCGCACAGGTACCACGGGCGGTAACCACCTTAATTCACTGGTTACGCGCGCGCTTTGTTGATGGGTGATGCCAGCGCGATCGGCGCAGGCGTTTGCATCATCTGACCCAACAAACTGCCGCGGTTGTAGTTGCCGAGCCGCAGGTTGAAGTCGAGATGCAACTGCTCATTGCCGCTGAGTTTAATCACCGGTGGCGGCGTGAGTGGACGCTGGTGAAACAGCACCGCGTGGGCAAACGCCTCGCTTTTCCAGCCGCTTAAACGCTGATAGTAATAAGCGTTCGCCTCGCATTTACGCAGATAGAGATTCACCCGGCGATGTTCACGCATGGCGATCTGCTGCGCCAGAGAACCTAATTGCTGCTGCGGCTGCGCAATTTTCTGCGTCAGCAGGGAATAATCATCGCGCTTGGTCAATTCACTGAAGTAATTCTGTTCGCCGAGATGTTTGATCGGTGCGTAATGTTTTTGCCACTCGCGGATAAAGGGATTATTGGCGGTTGCCGCCAGGAACCAGCTCTCAATCACCGGCGCGAGATAGTTGACGGTGGCGTTTTCGTGATAATAACCAATCACATCCATGCGACGTTCCTGATGCGCGCGATGTACCCAGGAGAGATCTTCAAATAATAAAGTGCTGCAATCAATGGCAATGCCGCCATAACGCAACAGTAATTCCAGACGAATCACTTCGCTGCGTTGTTGGGCGGTTAATTGGGTCGAGGTAAAGATAAAATCCGGTAAAACTTCTTTTATCGTTAAACGATTTAATAAATGAATTTCATGATCGGGATTATCCTGACGAATCTTTTTAATATTTAACGCCATTGATTTCGGTAAATATTCATTATCCCAATACATCCAGACTTTCTTTGGAATCTCTGGCAGATCTTTTTCGCCAGAAAGTAACACGATATTGTCCTCCTGGCTGGGATCGTATTCCGGCGCACAGAGCGCATTATGCTGTTTTTTCTGCAGGAAAGTCTGGCTGGTAAAAGCGAGTCTTTTCCAGTTATGCCAGAGGGTTAACGCTGGCTGAAGGCGTTTTTTATTCATGATGCACCTGATTATTGTGATTATGGTGGCAAGGCGTCCCTGATCGCGGCGCTGAGCGCTCTTGATTGTCCTTTAGGCTGTGTGTAAAAAGTACTCTCCTATGCTTAATAAAACATTCTGTGCGGCGCGGCTATCACTTTTTGATCCTTTCAGATAAACCGGAAAATCAAGGATCCGTTAAGCTTTAAATTAACGATAAATAACCGCGTGGATTGTTGATTATTCTATTTTATCTCATTGAGACTATTCCTAATAAAATAACAATTGCGTGGCGTAAGTCGCGGGGCGGATTAAAAATTGCGTGTGAGATCACGTGTTAACCTCGCTGCATTTTTCGCTGGCCTGCCGCGAAAATCCCCTCCTGATTGCGGGTTGGCTACGCTTAAAGGAGGTGACGAACAAAAGGAGACACTATGCAGCGACACCACCGTGGATTACTGGCGGTCGATAAGCAGGGCAATCGCGTGCTGTTTCTCAATCCCGAAACCTTTGCCGTTGAACAAGAGTTAAATACCTTTCCGCCGCGTCCACACGAGCTTCTGATGCTGCCGCAGCTGGAGAAAGCTTACGTGCCGATCTACGGCGACGGCATTCACGGCGACAATCCGCATCCCGGCCACAAAGTGGCGATCATCGATCTGCGCCTGCGGCAGATCAGTGGTTTTATCGATCTGTCGCCGTTAAAAGCACCGCACAGCGGCCAGCTGGGACGAGACGGTAAAGTTTATCTCTGCTGTGAAAACAGCGCGGTGGTGGCGGTGATTGATCCCGTTAGCGATAGCGTGGAGAAAACCATTCAGCTGCCTTCGCACAATGCGCACCGACTCACTTTGTCGCCCAGCGGTCGCAAGTTGTTCACCGAGAATGAAGAGGACGCCAGCATTACCGTGGTGGATCTGTGTGAGGCGGAAGGGCGGATTATTGACAATATTCTGATGCCCGGCTCGATTTCCGGCATCGCCGCCTCGCCGAAACATCCTTATCTGGTGGCGAGCGCCGCCGATGCGCCGCTGCTGTATGTGGTGGATCGGCAAAGCCATCGTATCCGCCAGCGCCTGACGTTGCCGGGCCACCAGCAACCGTGTCAGGTGGTGCGCTTCAGTGCCAACGGCGAGCGGCTGGTGGCGATTGGCGATCAGGAGCCGGTGGTGACGCTGTTTGACGAGCTGCTCAATCCGCTCGGCGATATTCATGTCGGCAACAAGCCGATGGATGGCTGCTTCAGTGAGGATAATCACAGCTTGCTGATTGCTAATGAGGGCGACGGTTCGCTCAGCCTGATTGATCTGCAGCAGATGAAAGTGATTGCCACGCCGCAGGCCGGTACCGGTTGTGAAGTGCTGAGTTACTTTCAGCTCAAACCTTAAATAAACGGGCGATGATAAATCGCACTGCTCCAGTGGCGGCTGCTGGCATGTTTTTCGGCTTGCCAGCCGCGCTTGCGTAACTCGCGTGCAATCAGCTTATTCATGATGCCGTGCCCAACCAATAACACCGTGCCTTGCTGCGACAGCACCACCAGTTTATCCGCCGCCAGACGGGCACGTTCACGCGCATGCTGCACCGATTCGACATGGCCGGCATAGCCGCACAGCCACAACAAGCGCAATAGCGCCAGCCAGACGTTGAGCGGCAGATGTAAACGCTCAAACGGCAACGTCGGTATCGCCACTTCGCTAAAAACCTCATCCACCGCGTGCGGCTGCAAGCCCAGCCGCGTTAACGACGAGCGGGCGCGCGGCAGCGGGCTGGTGGCGATCACACTCGCCAGGCGCGCAATAGTCTGACTGCGCGGCGGCGGGGAGTCGCAAATATCAGCCTGATCGTAACCTTCACACCAGTCGGCCAGCGCCCGAGCCGTGAAGCGCCCCGTGACCGGATGATTGGGTTTACCGTGTCGCATAAGAATAATGGTCATAGCGCTCCTGAGTGATCTTTCTCCAGTGTAATGCAGACGCTGAGTCAGTCGCGCACCGGTAACGGCATTTAAGAATATTGCGGGTGTGTCATTAAACTTTAACTGAACTGTGCGAAAACCAGCGCGATGAAGATGCAGTATGCGCCGTTAAATGGTAAGCAATAATCGTTAATTACGTTGTAATCAGACATTTCTTGCATACGCGCATTAGATGTAATGTCATGAATTAACGCCTCTTTTATCTTGTGCTCATGAGTTATAGTGAAGTTTATCTAATAAATTTCACTATTTTTGCTTGATTTATCTACGCGCGTAGATAGACTATGCCCATAGTGATAACTCACGGTGCCAGAGACGAAGTTGGCCTTGAGATGACCCAGTTACATTTGCCTTACTAATGCGATCGATGAAAATTACATCGGCGGGAACAGGCGAAGAAGCGGATTCCAACACCAGGGAATTCATTACTGATTTTTCATCCAGGTTTGCCTACTGAACGTCGCCACCGGGGAGTTCCGCTTGTTGCAAGGGAACTGACCCACGGAAGGGCGTTTGCTGTTTTTACCTCATTCAGGGATTGGGTTATGACGGTTTCGCAACAAAGCTCACTGACATCCTCCTCAGCTGCCGACGCGCGGCTTGAAACATCATCCGGCCGCAAAGATTTCTGGCGCGCCACCTTCTCGTGCTGGCTCGGCACCGCGATGGAATATGCAGATTTTGCGCTGTATGGCCTCGCTGCCGGCATTATCTTTGGTGATGTCTTCTTCCCCGAAGCCACCCCGACTATCGCCTTGCTCTCGAGTTTTGCCACCTGGTCGGTTGGCTTTATTGCCCGCCCGATTGGTGCCTTGCTTTTCGGCTGGATCGGCGATCGTAAAGGCCGCAAAACGGTGATGATCTCGACCATCATTCTGATGGGCGCCTCCACAACATTAATCGGTTTGATTCCCTCCTATGCCAGCATTGGCGTTTGGGCACCGGCGTGTCTGGTGCTGCTGCGCTTTACCCAGGGTTTGGGGGCGGGCGCAGAGTTGTCCGGCGGCACAGTGATGCTGGGCGAATACGCGCCGGTTGAGCGTCGCGGTTTGGTCTCGTCGGTGATTGCGCTGGGCTCAAACAGCGGTACGCTGATCGCCTCGCTGGTTTGGCTGGCGGTGATCCAGATGGACAAAGAGAGCTTACTGGCGTGGGGCTGGCGTATTCCGTTCCTCAGCAGCGTGTTGATTGCGGTGGTGGCGTTGTGGATTCGTCGTCATCTACGAGAAACGCCAGTGTTTGAACGCCAGCAGGCGGAATTGCAGGCCGAACGAAACGCCACGCTGGCGCAGGCGAAAGCAGAAGTGGATACGCGCAGTTTCTGGCGTCGCACCCGCGCCTTCTGGACCATGGTGGGTTTACGCATCGGCGAAAACGGCCCTTCTTATCTGGCGCAGGGCTTTATCGTCGGTTACGTCGCCAAAGTGCTAATGATCGATAAGTCGGTGCCCACCACCGCGGTGTTCATCGCCTCGTTACTTGGCTTCGTGATTATTCCGTTTGCCGGTTGGCTGTCGGATCGCTTCGGTCGCCGTATAACCTATCGTTGCTTCTGCTTATTGCTGATGTTCTACGCCTGGCCCGCCTTTAGCCTGATGGACAGCCGCGACCCGACGATTGTCATCGCGGTGATTGTGGTCGGCATGGCGCTGGCATCGCTGGGTATTTTCGGCGTGCAGGCAGCGTGGGGCGTCGAGATGTTTGGCGTGAAGCGTCGTTACACCAAGATGGCGGTAGCGAAAGAGCTAGGGTCTATCCTTTCAGGAGGCACCGCACCATTAGTGGCGGCGGCGCTGCTGTCGTTTACCGGACACTGGTGGCCGATCGCGGTTTACTTCACGGCGATGGCCAGCATCGGTTTTCTCACCACTTTCGTGGCGCCGGAAACGCGCGGACGCGATCTCAATCTGCCGGAAGATGCCATCTGACCAGCAGGATCGCGTAAATCACAACCCCCATTGGCCGGATATTCCGGCCAATGGCATTTACGCAGGGGCAAAGGAATGGCGAAATCTCCAACCGGAAACGTAACGCGCACGGACGTGGCAAAAATCGCCGGCACCTCGGTGGCGGTGGTCAGTTACGTGATCAATAACGGCCCGCGTCCGGTGGCAGAAGCCACGCGTCAGCGCGTGCTGGAGGCGATCAAACAGACCGGCTATCGCCCCAACGCGGTAGCGCGCGCGCTGGCTTCGGGCAGCACTAAAACCTTTGGTTTAGTGGTGCCAAACATCGGCAATCCCTTTGTTGCCTCGATGGCGCACATGCTGTTGCAGGAGTCGATGAATCACGGCCACGTCATGCTGTTGGGGGATGCCGGCGACGATCGCAAACGCGAGCTGGAGATTATTCAGGGCCTGTTAAATCGTCAGGTTGATGGCCTGTTTTACAACAGCGTCGATCGCCATCCCTACATCGATGTGATTCAGGCCAGCGGTACGCCGCTGGTGATGCTGGATCGCATTGAGCCGCGTCCAGGCGTTGGCATGCTGCGCGTCAATGAGCGCGAAGCGGCGTGCCAGGTGACCGCGCATCTGCTCAGCCACGGTTATCAGCAGGTGGGCATGATCAGCGGTCCACTGGACATGCTTAACGCGCAGGACCGTATTCACGGCTGGCGCGATGCGCTGGCGCAGAAAGGGTTGCTGGCAGATGAGGCAATGATTTTCCCTGCCAGCTACACGCGGCAGGGCGGTTACGACGCCGCGCAGCGCATGGTGGCCAGCGGTCGTGTGCCGCGCGCGCTGTTTACCAGTAATGAAGGCCAGGCGATTGGCTGCATTCGTGCGCTGTCGGAGCATGGACTGCGCGTGCCGCAGGATGTCGCGCTGGTGTGTTTTAACGGTACCGATCAGTCGGCGTTTCATGTGCCGACGCTCACCACCGTACGTCAGCCGCTGCGCGATATGGCGCGCAGTGCGATTGCTATGCTCAAAAATTGGGATGGCGACGCGAAGCTGGCGGAATTTCCTCACCATTTAGAAATCGGTGAGTCCTGTGGCTGCGTGCTTACTCAACAAGAATAAAATTATAACACTATGAAAAGATTGATTATTGATTGTGATCCGGGAAACGGTATAGCGGGCGCCAACACCGACGATGGCCTCGCGCTGGCGTTAGCATTGGCCTCAAAGTCACTGTCGCTGGAACTGATTACCACTGTGACCGGCAACACGCCGAGCGCGGTGGGTGCGCAGGTTGCGAAAGATCTGCTGCAGCGGCTGGGACGCAACATTCCGGTGGTGCAGGGCGCGCTGCAGGCGCTGCGTGAAGATCCTGCGCCGTGGCGTGCGCGTCTTGACCACGTTGCTGATGAAAAGCTCGGTGAACTGTGGCGCGGCGTTCGTCAACCGCAGCGTATTCCGGCGGATGGACATGATGCGGCTGGCGTAATGGGCCAACTGATTTGTGACAATCCCGGCGAGTTTACGCTGGTAGCCATTGGCCCGTTGACCAACGTGGCGCTGGCACTGCAGCGTTATCCAGAGATGGCTGAATCGGTGGCAGAGATTGTGATTATGGGCGGTGTGTTCGCGCTGGATGATTACATCAAAGACACCAATTTTGGCCTCGATCCGGAAGCCGCGCATCAGGTGCTGCACAGCGGTGCTGCCATCACGCTGGTACCAATGGACGCCACCACGCAAACTCTGATGACGCAGCAGGATCTCACGCGACTGACCGCTAACGATCATCCGTTGCCGCAGTTTGTGCGCGAGACGTTGCGGCCGTGGATCGATTATTCGATCCGCACCCGTCATCTGCCAGGTTGCTGGATACACGATGCGCTGGTGGTGGCGTGGCTGCTGAATCAGCGTGTCGCCGACGGCGTGGATTATCATGTGGATATTGAGCTGCGACCTGGCGCCACGCGCGGCAAAAGCTGGCGTTATCGCACGCCGCTGCGGCTGGATATTGGCGTGCCACCGCAGACCGGCGCCTTGGTGCATGTGATTCAAACCGTTAATAATGCGCTGCTGCTTGAGATGATCGAAAAGGCATTTAATCAGTTATAAAATTGTTGACTGCACCTGCCGTAACGGCGCGATAAAACGCGCCGCTACAGGATATTGCCTCCATCAATGACACGTTTTTTTACACCGCGCATCACTCGCTGGCAATTCCCGCCACAGCCCGCCTTTCTGACATGCTATATACAAATAGTTAACAAATTAGTAACCCGTGAAATTATTCGCGCGGTAACTTCTACTATAAATCCGGCCAACGAACCGGAAGCTAATCAGACAGGATACCAACATGTTCAACTGGACTGCGACCCAGCGCAACGTGGCTTTTGCCAGTTTCGCGAGCTGGACGCTGGATGCGTTCGACTTCTTCATCTTAGTGTTTGTCCTCAGCGATCTTGCCCAGTATTTCCATACCAGCGTCTCCGATGTTTCTCTTGCCATCATGCTCACGCTCGCCGTGCGCCCGATCGGCGCGCTGTTGTTTGGTCGGCTGGCGGAGAAGTATGGCCGCCGACCGATTTTGATGCTCAATATCGTGATGTTCTCGGCGTTTGAGCTTCTGTCGGCGTGGTCGCCGACCTTCACGGCGTTCCTCGGTTTCCGCGTGATTTACGGCGTGGCGATGGGGGGGATTTGGGGCGTGGCGTCGTCGCTGGCGCTGGAAACCATTCCGGATCGCTCGCGCGGCTTGATGTCCGGCATCTTCCAGGCTGGTTATCCGTGCGGCTATCTGCTGGCGTCGGTGATTTTTGGTTTGTTCTTCGAAACGGTCGGCTGGCGCGGCATGTTCCTGATTGGCGCGTTGCCGATTCTGCTGCTGCCGTTTATCTACTTCAAAGTGCCGGAATCGCCCGTGTGGCTGGCGGCGCGCGAGCGGAAAGAGAGCAATGCGCTGCTGCCGATTATCCGCCAGCACTGGAAAATCTGTATCTATATGGTGCTGCTGATGGCCTGCTTTAACTTCTTCAGCCACGGTACGCAGGATCTCTATCCCACCTTCCTGAAAGTGCAGCATCAGTTTGATCCGCACACCGTCAGCATCATTGCCATCAGCTACAACATCGCGGCGATGCTGGGCGGCATTACCTTTGGTGCACTCTCCGAGCGCATTGGCCGCAAGCGCGCGATTATTCTGGCGTCATTCCTCGCGCTGCCGGTGTTGCCGCTGTGGGCCTTCTCCAGCGGTTCATGGATGATCGGTATCGGCGCGTTTCTGATGCAGTTTATGGTGCAGGGCGCGTGGGGCGTGGTGCCGACCTATCTTACCGAACTGGTGCCCGCCAATGCGCGCGCGGTGCTGCCGGGCTTTGTCTATCAGCTGGGGAATTTGATCGCCTCCGTGAATGCGACGCTGCAGTCGCGTATCGCCGAGGCGCACGGCGGCAATTATGGTTTGGGCATGGCGATTGTCGCCGGAACGGTGGCGGTGCTGATTTGCGTATTAGTGGCCTTTGGTCGCGAGACGCGCGGCATCGAAATCTCCGGTGCCGCCGCGCGCGAGTCGTCTTAAAGCGCCTCGCAGACGTCAACCCATTTCGCCGCGGTGAGTTCCGCCATGCGCTGCGGCGAAATGCGCACCGCGCTATGAATCGATCCGGCTGCGGGCAGCACTTCATCAAAGCTGCGCAGCGACACATCGCAATAGACGGTAAGCGGATTTTCCAGCCCGAACGGGCAAACGCCGCCGACCGGATGTCCGGTCCAGTTCACCACCTCATCCACGCTTAACATGCGCGCCTTGGCGCCGAGCGCAGCTTTCAGCTTGCGGTTGTCGAGACGCGCATCGCCGCGCGTAACGATCAGCACGATGGCATCTTTCACTTTCAGCGACAGGGTTTTGGCGATTTGCCCAGGCTGAACGCCATGAACGCGTGCGGCCAGCTCAACGGTGGCGGTGCTTTCCGGCATCTCGATGATGTCGATATCCGGTGCATGTTCGGCAAAGAAGTGCCGTACCGACTCCAGGCTCATTGTTATCTCCGGTAAAAACAGAGCCGAAAAAATGCCATAAGCCTGGAAAAGTGTAAACGGGAGAAAAGGAGAATCTGTAACAGAATGCGCGAGGGCTACACCGCTTTTAACGTGCAGTTACCGCAACGTTCTACATCGGGGATACGATAGCGCTGGCAGCAGCTGCGTCGTTCCATTTCGCCATTACGCGGGATCATGGTGCGATACAGCGGATTATCGCTGCCATCGAGCAGGGATTTGCTGAAAAATAGCGCCTGTTCCAGCTGCAAAATCGTCTCTTCTGGCAACTGGTTTTTCAATTCGCCAAGGAACCAGTAAAACGAAAAGCCCATGTTGTTCCAGATAAGCTTCGCATTGATATCACCGTGCTGCGTCATGCCGTTAACCGCCGGAATCAGGCATTGCTGAATCAGGCGATCGATACGCTGCTGGGCATTGAGGTAGCGCGCATCCTCATCTTCCTGCACATCCAGCCAGAATGCGCACGGATGGCCGTTTTCGTGAAACTCAACGTGAATCAGATGCGGCGAGCAGTTCAGCGCACGCGGTTCCTGCAATAACGCCATCATCAGCGGTGGCAGCAGCAGGCCAAAATACCACTGCGCCCACAGCGATTGCAGCGGCTTAGCTTCCTGCTGCGCATCAGGATGATCGCGATAGAGATAATCGCTGTAGCGCTGCGTCAGGCGGCGATAGTGAAGCGGATTGGACCATTCAGCCAGAGTTAACGTCCCGGCGGGTGCCGGCTGGCCAAGCTTGAGGTTATCCAGCATGTAGCTGCGTTGATCGCGCATCAGATCTTCCAGTGCGCTCGCTAAACTGCGATCGCTCTGCATAAAGATCAGTGGATGCTCGCTGAAGCGATGATCCTGACGCGTGATGATGGCCATGCCGGTCCTGAGTGATAACGGGAATCGAGAGACAAATGATAATCGTTCCCAGCATTTTGAACAACATTTCTGCACATGCAACTGTTAACGCACATTTCGTCGCGGCGCGTTTTATCGCGCAATAAATTGCGCCGCGACGAGGTGTGCGTTGGGTAATGACAAGGCCTTATATCAGTTCATTACTCGCCTGCGTCAATTTCGGCAAATCCTCCCACGCCAGAATAGTGTTACGTCCCTGATTTTTCGCCACATACAGCGCGCGGTCAGCATTGGCGACTGCCTGGTCAAAATCGTCAGCAAAGATGGGCGCGATGCCAGCGCTGATGGTGACGTGCGTCGAGACTTTCTCATTGAAGCGGTGCGGAATTTCCAAATCCACCACGTACTGACGAATGCGTTCAGCCAGTTTCATTGCGATTGAGGCGTTTACATTGGTCATCAGCACCAGAAACTCTTCGCCACCGTAGCGAGTGACCACATCGCGCGAACGCACCGCGTCGCGGATCGCCACGGACACGCGCGCCAGCGCCTGATCGCCCATCGCATGGCCGTAATTGTCGTTGTAGGCTTTAAAGTGGTCGATATCCAGCAGCAGCACAAAGTGGCTGCCGGCGTGGTTTTCCAGAATGGTATCAAGGCGATTCTTCAATCCACGGCGGTTGTACAAGCCGGTAAGCGGATCGAGCATGCTCAAATCGCTGAAGCTCTCTTTTTCCTCATACAGCTGGCTCACCAGCCGACGGGTGAAGGTATCAAAGCGACGACGCATTAAATGGTGCAGTGAAAAGCCGATTAATGGCAGCGTAATGGTGAATAAGATCATCATTAAATGCTGGCCATCATCCAATAACAGCACGGTTAATACCGGCGGTGTGATGTGTAAACAGAATGCAATCAAATAATCACTCAGCGCAATGGCACTGATAAAGAACACGCTTAACAGGCTGATAATTAAAAAGCTGCCATCAAAATAGTAAACCAGATGATATCTGTGGTTAATATGCCACGCCCACAGCGCACCCAAAATAAAAGCCACAGGATTTAATAGCGGTAATTTTTGTTTTGACGCCATTAAGCAAATAACCAGCAGCGTGGAGCTGAAGCCCGCTACAACGTCCACCGGCAGCGAGCGTATTGGGCTATCGCTGCCTAAAATCGGCAGCAGGCAAAAAAGCGAAACGGCGACATTAAGAAACAGAAATAGCATCAGCGACAGCCGATATTTACTCTGTTTCAACTTATCATAAGATTGTAATTTCATTATTATTCTCGTGACAGCCCTGATATATCAAAGCGCTACCCGCAAGTAATAGTTTACCTACCCGGATAGAGAGCACGTTATTGTTGTTTTAGCGATATTGTTATCGGCGGCAATTTAGCATTTTCCAGTAATTCTGTCATCCGGCATGGCTTGCGACAAAAATTCGCTGCAAGATGAGAAATATTGTCATATGATAATGCGAATATTTATCATTTGAGGGTTGCGCGATGATCATGGCGATAATAGCCGCCTGCGGACTATGGGGCGTGAGCTGGGTAATGGGTAAACGTCTGGATAGCGGTTGGGGCGTGTTATTACCCTGCGCGGCGATGCCGATTTTTGCGTTATGGGAACCGAGTTTCAGTCAATGGCGAGTGGTGATGATTGTGGCACTGCTGCTGACCGTGGTGATGCTGTTTCACCATCGCCTGCGTCACTATCTGTTGCTGCCATCTTGTCTGGCATTGGCGGGCGGCTTAGCGGCGGTGTCGGTCAATTTCCACGTTATCTGATCAAATCGCAGAAACGACAACATCACGCTGAGAGCGTGAAGTTCGTTGAAAAATCTTTCGGGGGGATTTACTGCTCGAAAGGAGTGACAACTGTTGGTGCGAAGGGAGGGACTTGAACCCTCACGTCCGTAAGAACACTAACACCTGAAGCTAGCGCGTCTACCAATTCCGCCACCATCGCATCTTAGTTGTCTGTTTATATCGTCGCATTGGTGCGAAGGGAGGGACTTGAACCCTCACGTCCGTAAGAACACTAACACCTGAAGCTAGCGCGTCTACCAATTCCGCCACCATCGCTCAGTGCGCAGATATAAACTGTGTGATTTTAGTTTGGTGCGAAGGGAGGGACTTGAACCCTCACGTCCGTAAGGACACTAACACCTGAAGCTAGCGCGTCTACCAATTCCGCCACCATCGCAAACTAACAACACCCTAAAGTATTGCTAACCACGGAGGCGCATTTTAGAGATTTTACTCATTGCGTCAACACATATTTCGCGACGGCAAAACGATCGCTGTAAAAAGCAACGTTTCTGCCGCCGCGCTGCTGTTAACGCGTTTTGGCACCGCGACCATATACGGCGCGATAAACTTTGAAGCGTCCGGTTTGCGCCAGCACTTCGTGATTGCCAAAGGTTTCATCCAAAATCTGTGGATACGGCAGGAAGGCGTTAGCCACGATACGCAGTTCGCCGCCGCTGTTCAGATGCTTAAGCGCACCGCGAATCAGCGTGTTAGCCGCTTCAAGGCTGGTTTGCAGGCCATCGTGGAACGGCGGGTTGGAGATGATCATATCGAAACGGCCGGTAACGTCAGAGAAAACGTTACTGGCAAACACTTCACCTTCCAGTTCATTGGCGGCCAGCGTAGCTTTACTCGCTTCAATCGCAGCAGCATGCACATCACACAGCCACAGACGCACGCGCGGCGACACTTTCGCCATCACAGTTGCCAGCACGCCGCTGCCACAACCGATATCCAGCACTTTGCCACGGAAATGCGGCGTCAGCGTGGAGAGCAGCAGATCGCTGCCGATATCCAGACCATCACGGCTGAACACGCCCGGCAAGGTATGGATGGTGAGATCCTCGAGCTGATAAGTATGGCCGTAGCTGCTGGCATCAAAGGTTGGCTGCTTATCGAGACGACCGTGATACAGGCCACAACGACGCGCGCTATCAACTTTCTCCAGCGTCGCCCACGCTTCCAGCATGCCTTCGGCGCTGCGCACGCCGCTGCGGTTTTCACCCACCACGAAGATATCGCAGCCTACCGGCAGCAGAGAGAGCAGGTTTTGCAGCTGGTACTGCGCTTCGGGTTTGTTCTTCGACCAGTAATAAACCAGCGTATCGCAGCCTTCAACATCGGCCGCGGTTGCAACCATGCTGTAAACCGCACGTTCACCAAGGCGATGGCTAAGGTTCTGCCAGTGATGATATTGCTGGGTATGCACGCGGCTCGACGCGGTTTCTAGCTGGGCGGGCAGGTCATCCTGCAGGTCGCCAGCAAATAAAACGTTGCGGGCAGTAAATTCATCACTGTGGCGCAGAATCACTTCGCTGGCCGGGGTAAAAGCAGACATGGAACGCTCCTGTTAAATCAGAGCCGCGATTATAGTGCTTTGTTGGCGCATGTTCGATGGGTTTGCTAGCATAGCGTCGCATTCTGGCAGCATAACGGGTAATAGCATGAGCACAAGGCGCGACTGGCTTCTACAGCAAATGGGGATTACGCAGTATCAGCTGCGGCGTCCGCGCGTGCTGCAAGGGGAAATTGCCGTCACGCTTTTGCCCGACACGCGTTTGGTTTTGGTGGCCGAACAGGCACCCACGCTACAAGAACCGCTGATTCGCGACGTGCTGCGCGCGCTGAACATTCAACCCGCGCAGGTCATGGCGTTAACGCCAGACCAGCTGCAAATGCTGCCGGAGCAGGTCGATTGCGCCGGTTGGCTGCTGGGCGTTGAGAGCGAACATCCCTTTAACGGCATTACCTTCAACACCGCCGTTTTCAATGAACTGATCAGCAGCGGCGCAGCAAAACGCGCCCTGTGGCAACAGATGTGTAACCATGACAGCCATCTCTTTAGTCACCCCTGAAGACCAGCCGCAGCTGCTGGCGATCGAGCGCCGCGCACATGCTTTTCCGTGGAGCGAGCAGACGTTTAGCAGCAATCAAGGCGAACGTTTCGTTAATATCCGCATTGAAGTTGAAGGTAAGCTGGCCGGATTCGCCATCACCCAAGTGGTGCTGGATGAAGCGTCGCTGTTCAATATTGCGGTGGATCCCGACTTCCAGCGCCGCGGCCTGGCGCGCCAGCTGTTGCAGCATCTGATTGCTGAGCTCGAGCAGCGCGACGTCATGACGCTATGGCTGGAAGTGCGCGCCTCAAATACGCCGGCGATTGCGTTGTATGAGCAGCTGGATTTCCATCAGGTGAGCGTACGCCCCAACTATTATCCCACTGCCAGCGGACGAGAAGATGCCATCATTATGGCGCTAACGCTTTAAGGAGCACCATGCTAAACGATTGGGACTGCATCCTGTTTGATGCAGACGAAACGCTTTTCCATTTCGATGCTTATGCCGGTTTGCAGCGCATGTTTGCCCGCTATGACGTGCAATTTTCTACGCAGGATTACACCGATTATCAGGCGATCAACAAGCCGCTGTGGGTCGATTACCAGAACGGCACCATTTCCGCACTGCAGCTGCAAACGCGCCGCTTCACCTTGTGGGGTGAAAAGCTGAGCGTCGCACCCGAAGTACTCAACAGTGATTTCCTCAGCGCAATGGCCGATATCTGCCTGCCGCTGGAAGGCGCAGCCCACCTGTTATCAACGCTGAAAGGCAAAGTGAAAATCGCTATCATCACCAACGGTTTCACTGCGTTACAGCAGGCGCGACTTGAGCGTACCGGATTCCTCGATGTGTTTGATGCGCTGGTGATTTCTGAAGAAGTTGGCGTACCGAAACCTGACGTGGCGATTTTTGATCACACGCTGGCCTTGCTGGGCAACCCGGATCGCAGCCGCGTGCTGATGGTCGGCGATACGCCAGAATCAGATATTCTCGGCGGCATGAATGCCGGCCTGAAGACCTGCTGGATCGATCACGGTACGCGTCCGTTACCCGATCACATCACGCCAACCTGGCAGGTGAAAACGCTGGCCGAGCTGGAAACGATTCTGACGGAAGGTTAAAAGTATCTATTCATCGTTACCATCGTGATGATGCTGAGAAGCCCGCTATGCGGGCTTTTTTTTATGTTATTATCTATGCATGAATCTATTCATCAATCTATTCATCAGGTAAGGTGGCGGCAATGGCTGAGCTACAAAGTTTGCTGCTGGAAGGACCGCTTAGCGCGGCGGATCTGCTGGCTCGATTGCATATCAGCCAGGCCACGCTTTCACGCCAACTGCGTCAGCAGCCGCAGATTATCAAATGGGGCAAAGCGCGCGCGACGCGTTATGCGTTGCTGCGGCCCATCCGGGGTGAAAGCCGCTTCCCGCTGTATCGTATTTCTGCTGAAGGTCAGGCATCGCCCGCTGGCATCCTTTTGCCAACCTGGCCGCAGGGCAGTTGTCTGCATCTGGACCAGCACGATCAAGGCCGCTTTTATGACGGCTTACCGTGGTTCCTGCAGGAGATGCGTCCGCAAGGTTTTCTGGGCCGACAATGGGGCCGTGAATACGCGCCACAGCTCGGGCTGACGGATGATATTCGTCTCTGGAGTGATGAGCAGTGCCTGATGGCGCTGGCAAGCGGCGGCATCGATATGCCGGGCGCTTTTATTGTTGGCGACATGACATACCAGCGTTGGCTGCAACAGCCCGCACCGCAAGCCATCAGCGAGGCGCAAAAAATCGCGCGTTATCCGCTGATGGCACAACAGGCGCTGAGCGGCGATGAACCGGGCTCATCGGCTGGCGGCGAACAACCGAAATTCCTGTGCTATGCCGCAACGGCGAATGGCGATCGTCATTGTCTGGTGAAATTTACCGTCGCCCGTCAAAGTGATAATGCTGAGCGCTGGCGTGATTTGTTACGCGCGGAGCATCTGGCGTTGCAGCATTTACTGGCGGCGGGATTGCCTGCCGCACATAGCCAGCTGATTGATAGCGATGGACAATTGTTCCTCGAAGTGCAGCGTTTTGATCGCATTCATCAACGTGGTCGACGCTGCATGAGTTCATTAGAAGCGGTAAGCGCAGAGTTTATCGGCCATCAACAACACTGGCCGGATGCGCTGCGTGAGTTGCAGCGTCAGCAACGTGTTGATGCGGTAGCGGTTGAACGCGGGACTTTGCAGTGGGCGTTTGGACGACTGATTGCCAATAGCGACATGCACGCGGGCAATCTGTCTTTCTTTACTGATGAAGAACGTTTCAGCCTGACACCGGCTTACGACATGCTGCCGATGGCGCTGGCGCCCAATTCTCAGGGGCACATGCGCGATGAAGTCAAACTGACGCTGGATTTCGCGCTGCCAGGCGCCGTGTGGCGCGCTGCCAGCGCTATGGCGAAAATCTACTGGCAAGCGATTGCAGAGGATGCTGCGTTTAGCGCGAACTTCCGCAGCATTGCCGGGCAGGCATTACAGCAACTGGAAGCGATGGAAGTAACAATGCATAAAATGGCTTAACGCTCTTTTTCATTCTCAGTGGCTGCCGCCGCCGCCTCTTCTTGCTCTTTCTCTTTATCCTCTTTCACCGTGCGGCTCGCCGTTAGCAGGAACGGCGATTGCTGCCAGCGGGTGCGACGGTCGCGCAGCAGGGTGCGCGTCAGGATAATGCCGATGGCCAGCGCCAGTAACATCATCAGGCGCAGGATGTTGGTGGTGTTATCCACCTGACGTGATTCCGTCACCAGCACGTGAGTATCCAGCGTGACGCGCAGGAAACCTTGCGGGCCATCTTTGCCTTCCAGCGGCTGCACAATTTGATGGTTGAAGTAGCTACCAGCGCGTTTGCCATCCAGCGACAGCCGATCGCGCACATTAATGCTTTCGCCGCTGTGCGCCACCAGGCTGCCATCATCGGCGTAGACGGAAGCATCAAGAATGCGGCTGTTGTCGGTCATCTGATTGAGGATGGCGGCAATCTGCGTGCGGTTATCGTCGCTGTTATCCATCAACGGTTTAAGGCTAAACGCCACCTGTTTGGTCAACGTGCGCGCCAGTTCTTCCACTTGTTCAGAGCGAGCCATTTGATGGCCGAGGCTAAACCAGGATGCGCCTTGCATCAGAACCACTAACAGAGCCAGCGAGATAAGAACAATCACCGTGCGATGCAGGCGAAATTTCAGTGCGGTTTTAACCATCAGAAACCCGTGTGATGTAACAGCAGAAAGGCTGGCAATTATGTTGCCAGAACCCGCGCAGACAAGGTAGCCTCTTGCGTGGTTTTGTTGTCCCTACAGGAGCTGTAATGCCAAATCGTCTTACCTGGTGCGATCTGCCCGCCGATGTTTCACTTTGGCCGGGTTTACCCCTTTCCCTCAGCGGTGATGAAGTGATGCCGCTGGATTACCGTGCTGGTCGGACTGGCTGGTTGCTGTATGGGCGCGGGCTCGATAAACAAAAACTCACCGATTATCAGCATAAGCTGGGGGCGGCGATGGTGATCGTCAGCGCTTGGAATGTCGATGAGTATCAGGTGATACGTCTGGCAGGCTCGCTGACGCCGCGCGCCAGCAAACTGGCGCATGAAGCCGGTTTTGATGTGGCGCCGCTTGGCAAAATCCCACATCTGAAAACGCCAGGTTTGCTGGTGATGGACATGGATTCCACCGCGATCCAGATTGAGTGCATCGATGAGATCGCCAAACTGGCGGGCTGCGGCGAGCAGGTGGCGGAAGTCACCGAGCGCGCGATGCGCGGCGAGCTGGATTTCAAAGCCAGCCTGCGCGAGCGCGTCGGCACCCTGGCGGGCGCCGATGCCAATATCCTGATGCAAGTGCGCGATGCGCTGCCGCTGATGCCAGGCTTAACCACGCTGGTGCAGAAGCTGCAGGCGCTGGGCTGGCAGGTGGCGATCGCCTCGGGCGGCTTTACCTTCTACGCCGACTATTTGCGCCAGACGCTGCATTTAGCCGCGGCGGTGGCCAACGAGCTGGAAATTCGCGACGGCAAGCTAACCGGCCAGGTGCTGGGACAAATTGTCGACGCCCAATTTAAAGCCGATACCCTGAACGATCTGGCACAGCGCTTTGAAATTGCTCCGGAACAAACCGTGGCGATTGGCGATGGTGCCAACGATCTGCCGATGATTAAAACCGCGGCGCTGGGTATCGCCTATCATGCTAAACCTAAAGTGAATGAGCAGACGGAAATCATCATCCGTCATGCTGACCTGATGGGTGTGTTCTGCATCCTGACCGGCAGCCTGATTCACGAAGAGCGTTAACTGAGGATTTGATTTGGCCAAAGCGGCAAAACGCGCCTTCGTTTGTAACGAATGCGGCGCTGATTATCCGCGCTGGCAGGGGCAATGCAGCGCCTGCCATGCGTGGAACACCATCACCGAGGTGCGCATTGCCGCCTCGCCTGCGGCGGCGCGTAATGAGCGCCTGAGCGGTTATGCCGGCGGCAACGCGGGCGTTAGCCGCGTGCAGAAGCTGTCGGAGATCAGCCTCGAAGCCCTGCCGCGTTTCTCAACCAGTTTCAAAGAGTTCGATCGCGTATTGGGCGGCGGCGTGGTGCCGGGCAGCGCCATCTTAATTGGTGGTAATCCGGGTGCCGGTAAATCGACGCTGCTGCTGCAGGTGATGTGCAAGCTGGCAGAAGGGATGAAAACTCTGTATGTCACCGGCGAAGAGTCACTGCAACAGGTGGCGATGCGCGCCCATCGTCTGGGATTACCGACCGAAAACCTCAATATGTTGTCGGAAACCAGCATCGAGCAGATCTGCCTGATCGCCGAGCAGGAGCAGCCGAAATTGATGGTGATCGACTCGATTCAGGTAATGCACATGGCGGAGATCCAATCCTCGCCGGGCAGCGTAGCGCAGGTGCGTGAAACGGCCGCCTACCTGACACGCTTCGCCAAAACGCGCGGCGTGGCGATCATCATGGTCGGTCACGTCACCAAAGACGGTTCGCTGGCCGGCCCGAAAGTGCTGGAACACTGTATCGACTGTTCGGTGATGCTGGATGGCGACGCTGATTCCCGTTTCCGCACCTTACGCAGCCATAAAAACCGCTTTGGCGCGGTGAATGAGCTGGGCGTGTTCGCCATGACCGAACAAGGCATGCGCGAAGTCAGCAATCCGTCGGCCATCTTCCTGTCACGCGGTGATGAGATCACCTCGGGCAGTTCGGTGATGGTGCTGTGGGAAGGTACGCGTCCGCTGCTGGTCGAGATTCAGGCGCTGGTGGACCATTCGATGATGGGCAACCCACGCCGCGTCGCGGTGGGTCTGGAGCAGAATCGCCTGGCAATCCTGTTAGCGGTACTGCATCGCCACGGCGGCTTGCAGATGGCGGATCAGGATGTGTTCGTTAACGTGGTCGGCGGCGTAAAAGTCACCGAAACCAGCGTCGATTTGGCGCTGCTGATGGCGATGGTGTCGAGCTTCCGCGATCGTCCGCTGCCGCAGGATCTGGTGATCTTTGGTGAAGTGGGCCTTGCCGGCGAAATTCGCCCGGTGCCGAGCGGCCAGGAGCGCATTTCCGAAGCGGCGAAACACGGCTTTAAGCGCGCCATCGTCCCGGCCGGTAATGCACCGAAGAAACCGGTCGAAGGGATGAAGGTGTACAGCGCGAAGAAGCTGGCGGATGCGTTAGCGATTCTGGATGAGTTGTAAGTTTTACCGGTCGGCATGAATGCCGACCCTACGTTTGTAGGGTGCGCATTTATGCGCACCGTCTTAAAGGCCGCACCGCCCTTTATTCCACGCAGGAGGCACTAAATGTCATCGTTTGACTACCTGAAAACAGCCATTCGCCAGCAAGGCCACACGCTGCAGCAGGTTGCCGACGCCAGCGGAATGACCAAAGGCTACTTAAGCCAGCTGCTCAACGCCAAAATTAAAAGCCCGAGCGCGCAGAAGCTGGAAGCGCTGCACCGTTTTCTTGGCCTGGAATTTCCGCGCCGCGATAAAACCGTTGGCGTGGTGTTCGGGAAATTTTATCCGCTGCATACCGGCCACATCTATTTAATCCAGCGCGCCTGCAGTCAGGTGGATGAGCTGCATATCATCATGGGCCACGACGAGCCGCGCGATCGTGAACTGTTTGAAAACAGCGCCATGTCGCAGCAGCCGACCATCAGCGATCGACTACGCTGGTTGCTGCAAACCTTCAAATACCAGAAAAATATCCGCATCCATTCGTTTGATGAAGAGGGCATTGAACCTTATCCGCACGGCTGGGATGTGTGGAGCGGCGGCGTCAAAACCTTTCTGGCTGAGCAGGGCATTGAGCCGAATTGTATCTACACCAGTGAAGAGCCGGATGCCGCGATGTATGAGCAGCACCTCGGCATTCCGGCGGTGGTGATCGATCCCAATCGATCCTTTATGAACATCAGCGGCGGGCAGATTCGTCAGGATCCGTTCCGCTACTGGGAATACATCCCGACCGAAGTGAAGCCATTCTTCGTGCGCACCGTGGCGGTGCTGGGCGGCGAGTCGAGCGGCAAATCAACGCTGGTGAACAAGCTGGCGAACATCTTCAACACCACCAGCGCATGGGAATATGGCCGTGATTATGTCTTCTCACACCTCGGTGGCGACGAAATGGCGCTGCAATATTCCGACTACGACAAAATCGCGCTCGGTCAGGCCCAGTACATCGACTTCGCGGTGAAGTACGCCAGTAAAGTCGCCTTTATCGATACCGATTTCATCACTACGCAGGCGTTTTGCCTCAAGTACGAAGGTCGCGAGCACCCGTTTGTGCAGGCGTTAATTGATGAATACCGTTTCGACCTGGTGATTTTGCTGGAAAACAACGTGCCCTGGGTGGCGGATGGATTGCGCAGCCTCGGCAGCTCAATGGATCGTCGCGAGTTCCAGACCATGCTGATCACCATGCTGCGTGAAAACAATATTGAGTTTGTGCACGTTAAAGAAGATGACTACGACACGCGCTTCCTACGTTGCGTCGAGTTAGTAAAGCAGATGCTGGGCAGCTGATTCAGCCATAAAAAAAGGCGCCTAATGGCGCCTTTTTCACAGCAACAGGCTTACTTCGTCATACGCTTGTACTTGATACGCTTCGGCTCGAGCGCATCGGCGCCGAGGGTGCGTTTCTTGTACTCTTCGTACTCGGTAAAGTTACCTTCGAAGAACTCCACCTTGCCTTCATCCTGATAATCGATGATGTGGGTGGCGATACGGTCCAGGAACCAACGGTCATGCGAGATCACCATGGCACAGCCCGGGAATTCCAGCAGGGCGTTTTCCAGCGCGCGCAGAGTTTCGATGTCGAGGTCGTTGGTTGGTTCATCAAGCAGCAGCAGGTTGCCGCCGACTTGCAGCAGCTTGGCGAGGTGCAGACGACCGCGCTCACCCCCTGACAGCTCACCCACGCGTTTGCCCTGATCGGTGCCTTTGAAGTTGAAGCGACCAACGTAAGCACGGCTTGGCATCTCGGTGTTGCCAACGCGCATAATGTCCTGACCGCCAGACACTTCTTCAAACACGGTTTTGGAATTGTCCATCGCGTCACGGAACTGATCAACCGACGCCAGCTTGACGGTTTCGCCCAGCTCGATGGTGCCGGAATCCGGTTGCTCCTGACCTGACATCATGCGGAACAGCGTAGATTTACCCGCGCCGTTCGGGCCGATGATGCCAACAATCGCGCCTTTCGGTACAGAGAAGGTCAGATCGTCGATCAGCACGCGATCGCCATACGATTTCTTCAGGTTGGTCACTTCCAGCACTTTGTCGCCGAGGCGTGCGCCAGGTGGAATGAAGAGTTCGTTGGTTTCGTTACGCTTCTGGTAATCGGTGTTGTTCAGCTCTTCAAAGCGTGCCAGACGGGCTTTGCCCTTCGACTGACGGCCTTTCGCGCCTTGACGCACCCACTCCAGCTCTTTCTCGATAGATTTGCGACGCGCCGCTTCAGAAGAAGCTTCCTGCGCCAGACGCTGATCTTTTTGCTCCAGCCAGGAAGAGTAATTACCTTCCCACGGAATACCTTCACCGCGGTCCAGTTCCAGAATCCAGCCAGCCACGTTATCCAGGAAGTAACGGTCATGCGTGATCGCCACAACGGTGCCTTCGAAGTCGTGCAGGAAGCGCTCGAGCCACGCCACGGATTCGGCATCCAGGTGGTTGGTCGGTTCATCGAGCAGCAGCATGTCTGGCTTTTCCAGCAGCAGACGGCACAGCGCAACGCGGCGGCGCTCACCACCGGAAAGGGTAGCGATTTTGGCGTCCCAGTCTGGCAGACGCATCGCGTCGGCGGCACGGTTCAGCTGGGTATCGAGGTTGTGACCATCGTGCGCCTGGATCACTTCTTCCAGACGGCCCTGTTCAGCGGCCAGCTTGTCGAAATCCGCATCGGGATCGGCATACAGCGCATACACTTCGTCGAGGCGCTTCAGCGCGCCCACCACTTCTGAAACCGCTTCTTCAACGGATTCACGCACGGTGTGCTCCGGGTTCAACTGCGGTTCCTGCGGCAGATAACCCACATTGATGCCCGGCTGTGGGCGTGCTTCCCCTTCGATATCGGTATCGATACCGGCCATGATGCGCAGCAGCGTCGATTTACCCGAGCCGTTCAGGCCGAGTACACCGATTTTTGCTCCAGGGAAGAAGCTAAGAGAAATATTCTTCAGGATGTGACGCTTCGGCGGAACGACCTTGCCGACGCGATGCATGCTATAGACGAATTGAGCCACGTTGTATTGAGCCTTTTGGTCTGTGAGTTATGAACTTTAGGTACAGAAGTTTAGCTGTTTTCACCCTTTATTCATACCCGTCATACTTCGCGCTGCAGGTGCGTTGGCTGCGTGTGTCCACCCCAGTCACATACTAATGTATGCTCCTGGGGATGAACCCACTTGCCGCCTTCCTGCAACACGAAGTATTTAGGGTCTGGTTTTGTTTCCCGGTAATAGAAACAGAGGAATTCTAAGCTTTAGGCAATCGCAGCGGAATATTCTGTTGTGCCAGCCAGCTCTTCAGCGCCGGTTCGGGTGCGCTATCGCTGACCAGCAAATCAAAACGGCGCAATTCACCGATACGCGCGGGCAGCACTTTGCCAAATTTACTGCTGTCCGCCACCAGCACGCGCTGACGTGCGCGCAGCATCGCGTGGTGCTTCATCGCCAGCTCGTTAATGTTGTAGCAGGTGGCGCCCTGTTCCTGATCGATACCTGCCGCTGAAATAAACGCCAGCGTCGGGCAGAGATCGTCGAGGATCGAGTGCGCGCCAATCGGCGTGAACAGCGCGTTATCGGCGTGGAACTCACCGCCGCTCAGGATCACGTTGCAGGCCGGTTTCTCTTTCAACGCCAGGAAAGTGTTCATCGCGCAGCAGATGGCGGTGAACGGCAAGGTGTCAGGAATCGCATCTACGATGTACGGCAGCGTGGTGCCGCAATCAAAAAATACCGTGTCATTTTCACTGATCAGATCCGCAGCAGCCTGCGCCAGGCGCTGTTTGCGTGCGGCGTTCTGACCGTGCTGATCGGAGATGAAGTAGTGTCCGGCGTGGCTTTTCGGATCGCTGACGATATAGCCGCCCAGCAGCACCACGGTTGAAGCCGGTTCGGTGAGATCGCGGCGGATGGTCATTTCCGACACGCCCAGCAGTTGCGCCGCGTCTTTCAGGTGCAGTTTATCGGTGCGTTTCAGCGCCTGAGCCAACTTGTGAATACGTTCGTCGCGCCGGGTTTCCATGATCATCTCTGCGTAATTAATCCTGAAGTCGAAGTGGCCTGGTCAAAAATCACGATAAATCTCACATATTTTAATGATTTGCGACGTATCCAGCAGGCCAGTTTTCAATCTTACCTGTAATGAGATCGGCCCGCAAACCTCATGCAATGCCGCCAACGTGTTGCTCTCAAGCCGCTTCGCTCTGATTCTCAATGTTGTTCCATTGTTAGAATAATAACATTCATTTCTACGAATGAAGGGCTGTTTATCGGCTTTTTATCAGGATGTCGAGGTGTGAAATTTATCACATAATTAACTTTATTAACCTGATATTGTTATTTTAATAACATTATAAAGCTAAAAATTCACCGGGAGAAAACAATGGATATTGCGGTTATTGGGTCAAATATGGTGGACCTCATTACCTATACCAATCAGCTGCCTAAAGCGGGCGAAACGCTGGAAGCACCCGATTTTGCCATCGGCTGCGGGGGTAAAGGTGCCAATCAGGCTGTGGCAGCGGCGAAGATGGGCGGCAGCGTGATGATGGTGAGTAAAGTCGGCGACGATCTGTTCGCGCCGAATACCGTGGCCAATCTGCAGCAGCAAGGCGTTGATACCCGCTTCGTCACCACCGCGCCAGGCACCTCCAGCGGCGTGGCACCTATCTTCGTCGACGATGAGTCGCAGAACCGCATTCTGATTATTAAAGGTGCCAACCAACAGTTGAAGCCAGCCGATATCGATGCCGCCGCTGACGCGTTGAAAAGCTGCCAGTTGATCATCCTGCAGCTGGAGATCCCGCTGGAGACCGTTTATTACGCCATTGATTTTGCCCGTCAGCATGACATCAAAGTGATCCTCAATCCGGCACCGGCGGTGGCGGATCTCAATATCGACTACGCCTGCAAATGCGACTTTTTCATGCCGAATGAAACCGAGCTGGAGATCCTCACCGGCATGCCGGTCACCACGGATGAAGAGGTGAAGCTGGCGGGGCAATCGCTGCTCAAACGCGGGCTGAAAAACCTGATCATCACGCTGGGCGGGCGCGGTTCGCTGTGGATGTCTGGCGACAGCGTGCATCAGGTTGCCCCCACCGCGGTAAAAGCGGTGGATACCAGCGGCGCGGGCGATGCCTTTATCGGCTGCTTCGCCCACGAGTTGGTGAAAAGCGGCGATATCCCGGCCGCGATGGCGCAAGCCTCGGCTTATGCCGCCTGCAGCGTGACCGGTCGCGGCACGCAGCGCTCCTATCCCGACGCGGAAACCTTCCAGCGTTTTCTCAACGTTCACTGAGGTCGAGTTATGCAACCGAACATTGTTCAGCAATCTGATGGCTATCTGAATAAAACGCCGCTGTTCCAGTTCATTTTGCTCTCGTGCCTGTTCCCGTTGTGGGGCTGTGCGGCGAGTCTGAACGACATCCTGATCACCCAGTTCAAAAGCGTGTTCGCGTTAAGCGATTTCGCCAGCGCGCTGGTGCAGAGCGCGTTCTATGGCGGCTACTTCCTGATCGCTATTCCGGCCTCGCTGGTGATCCGCAAAGCCACCTATAAACTGGCGATTTTATTGGGACTGGCGCTGTATATCGTGGGCTGCGTGCTGTTCTATCCCGCGTCGCACATGGCAACCTACACCATGTTCCTGGCGGCGATTTTCGCCATCGCCATCGGTTTGAGCTTCCTCGAAACCGCCGCCAACACCTACAGCTCGATGATTGGTCATCGCGATCACGCCACGCTGCGCCTGAATATCAGCCAGACCTTCTATCCGGTGGGCGCACTGATGGGCATCGTGCTGGGCAAATATCTGGTGTTTCAGGAGGGCGACAGTCTGGAAAGTCAGCTGGCCGGCATGAATGCGGAACAGGCGCATGCGTTCCGTCTCACCATGCTGGAGCATACGCTGGAACCCTACAAATATCTGGTGATGGTGCTGGTGGTAGTGATGCTGCTGTTCCTTTTCACCCGCTATCCGCGCTGCAAACCGGAAAGCAGTGAAAAATCGTTGCCGTCGCTCGGCGAGACTTTCCGCTACCTGGCGGCGAATCGTCACTTCAAACGCGGGATTCTGGCGCAGTTCTTGTATGTCGGCATGCAGGTGGCGGTGTGGTCGTTCACCATTCGTCTGGCGCTGACGCTCGGCGCGGTCAATGAACGCCATGCCTCTAACTTTATGATTTACAGCTTCATCGGCTTCTTTATCGGTAAATTTATCGCCAACGTCCTGATGACGCGCTTCCGTGCGGAAAAAGTGTTGATTGCCTACTCGCTGCTGGGTGCTCTGGCGCTGGCGTATGTGATGTTTGTGCCAAACTTTACCGCCGTGTATGCCGCCATCCTGGTCAGTGCGCTGTTTGGTCCGTGCTGGGCGACGATCTACGCTGGAACGCTGGCTACCGTCGATAACAAATACACCGAAGTAGCGGGCGCGTTTATCGTGATGTCGATTGTCGGTGCTGCCTTTATTCCTGCGATTCAGGGCTTCGTCTCCGATCATCTGGGATCGATGCAGCTGGCGTTCGGCGTTTCGCTGCTGTGCTTCGCCTGGGTGGGTTACTTCTTCTGGGGCGAGCTGCGTCATAAAAAACAGGCAGAAGCAGCCGGTCGTTTAGTTGAGGAGATGCCATGAAAACCCGTTTACCGTTACGTCGTGAGCAGTTTCATGAAACGCCAGCCACGCTGCTGCGCAACGAAACGTTCCACGTCGAGCTGTTTCGCTATCCCGCAGGCGTGGAAGCGGTACGCATCAGCAATCCACGCGGCACGGTGATCGTACTGCCGTTTTACGGTCAGATGGTGTGGGACGCTAACTTTGACGGCCATTCGCTGACCATGGGCCACAGCTTTAAGCAGCCGCTGCCCGGCAGTTCGATCATTGATACCTACGGCTGTTTCGCTTTCCACTCCGGGCTGCTGGCCAACGGCTGTCCGGCAGAGGATGACGATCATCCGCTGCATGGCGAAATGGCCTGCGCGCGCATGGACAGCGCGTGGATGGTACTGGAGGACGATCGCCTGTCGCTGGAGGGCGAAACCGAGTATGTGAAGGGCTTTGGCCATCACTATCTTGCCGCACCGGCGGTGCGCCTTGAGGCCAATGCTGCGCGCCTGCACATTGAGATGAACGTCACTAACCTGGCAGGCGCTCCGATGCCGCTGCAGTATATGTGTCATCTGAACAGCGCCTGGCTGGATCAAGGGCGTTTCCAGCAGTCGATCCCGACCGATGCGTTCCAGCTGCGCAGTTCGATCCCGGCGCACGTCAAACCTACCCCGCAGTGGCGCGCATACACCGATCAACTGGCGCGCGATCCGCAGGCGTTTCAGCAGCTGGATCAGCCGCAGATGTGCGATCCGGAGATCGTGTTTTTCGCCGACGATCTCCAGCAGTACGGTGATGAGATGCAGTTCGAGCTGCACTCACCGCAAGGGTTTGCCCTGATGACACGCTTCTCCAGCCAACAGTTCCCGCACGCCACGCGCTGGATGCTGCATAACCGCGATCAGCAGGTCGCCGCCTATGTGCTGCCGTCAACCTGCCGCCCGGAGGGTTTCAAAGCCGCACAGCGCGCCGGCACGCTGATTGAGCTGGCCCCCGGCGAACAGCGCCATTTCAGCGTTGAGACCGGGATTTTGTAGGGGCGCCATTCATGGCGTAATGCCAATAACTCAAGCGCAGTGCGACTTTCGTTCGCCTTGAGCTTAGGCAGTTACAGCATTTTTGTGCGGCGACCGAGCAGAGGGCGCCTGGCCGCGCCCTCTGCACTCCCGGGCCTTGCGCCAGCCCAACCCGCCGCTACGCGGTCCCTTCACTCCTTCACGATTCCTGACGGACCGGTGTCGATTCGCTCCTGCTCAGCGCCACCTCTCGCCGCATCCATGCGGCTCGCCCTGGAATCCCTCACTCGTTCAGCGGGTTGGGATGTCGCCTCAACACCCACGCTGCGGCTGCAGTGCATGTCCAGTCTCAAAATCGCTATAAATCCCTTAGGGGCGCCATTCATGGCAACCTGATCTCCAGCTATGCATAAATGCGCACCGTACAAAGAAACGGTGCAACTAAATCGCTACTAATCCGCGTACGCCCTCGGCTTCCATGGCGGATCCGGCGCCGCGCTGCACGATCTCGCCGCGCGACATCACCAGATAGCTGTCGGCCAGTTCGGCGGCGAAATCATAAAACTGCTCGACGAGCAGGATCGCCATATCGCCGCGCTGCGCCAGCTGACGGATTACCGCCCCGATCTCCTTGATCACCGACGGCTGAATCCCTTCGGTTGGCTCATCGAGGATCAATAGCTTTGGTGAACAGGCGAGGGCGCGGCCAATCGCTAATTGCTGCTGTTGTCCGCCCGACAGGTCGCCGCCGCGGCGCGCTTTCATCTCACGCAGCACCGGAAACAGTTGATAGATCTCCTCCGGCACCGCTTTGGCCTGTGCGCCAGAAAAACGCGCCAGCCCCATCAGCAGATTCTCTTCCACCGTCAGACGCGGGAAGATTTCGCGCCCCTGCGGCACATAAGCGATACCGGCCTGCACGCGCTGATGCGGCTTGCGGCTGTTGATCACATTATCCTGCCAGCGAATTTCGCCGGATTTAGCCGGGATCAGCCCCATCAAACATTTCAGCAACGTGGTTTTACCCACGCCGTTACGTCCCAGCAGGCAGGTAATTTCACCCGGCTTCGCTTCAAACGACAGGCCGCGCAGAATGTGGCTGCCGCCGTAATATTGATTCAGTTCCGCGACTTGCAGCATGTTAACGCCCCAGATAAACGTCGATAACCCGATCGTCCGCCTGCACTTCGCGTAACGATCCCTCGGCCAAAACCTGACCCTGATGCAGCACGGTGACGTGATCGGCAATGGTTTCAACAAAGCCCATGTCGTGCTCGACCACCATCAGCGAATGCTTACCGGCGAGGCTGCGAAACAGCTCGGCGGTGTATTCGGTTTCGGCATCGGTCATGCCGGCTGCCGGTTCATCCAGCAGCAGCAGATGCGGGTCCTGTACCAGCAGCATGCCGATTTCCAGAAACTGCTTCTGGCCGTGCGACAGCAAACCGGCTTTGCGCTGGCGTTCGGCACCCAGCCGCAGCAGTTTTAGCACCTCATCAATGCGATCCTGCTGCTCGCCGTTCAGCCGCGCACGCAGGCTGGCCCACACCGATTTGTCGTTTTTCAGCGCGATTTCCAGATTCTCAAATACCGTTAGCGCTTCGAATACCGTGGGTTTCTGGAACTTGCGCCCAATACCGGCGCGCGCGATCTCCACCGGCGACATTTTGCTGAGATCGGTATCCTGGTCGTAGATCACCTGGCCATTATCCGGCCGGGTTTTACCGGTGATCACATCCATCAGCGTGGTTTTTCCCGCGCCGTTGGGGCCGATCACACAGCGTAGTTCGCCCACGCCGATCTTCAGTGAGAGATCGGTGAGCGCGCGAAAGCCGTCGAACGACACGTTGATCTTCTCCAGCTGCAATACCGGATCGCTTTGTTCACGATAGCGATCCGAGGGATGAGGTTGGGTAAACAGTTGTTCAGTCATCACGCCTCCGGCGCAGCAGGCCAATCACGCCACGCGGCAGGAACAGCGTGACCAGGATAAACATCAGGCCAAGGAAAAACAGCCAATATTCCGGGAAGGCGACGGTGAACCAGCTTTTGGCTCCGTTAACGATGGCGGCACCAAGCAGCGGACCAATCAGCGTGCCGCGTCCGCCCAGCGCCACCCATATCGCCGCTTCAATCGAGTTGGTTGGCGACATTTCGCTGGGGTTGATAATGCCAACCTGCGGCACGTAGAGCGCGCCCGCCAGCCCGCACAGCACCGCCGACAGCGTCCAGACAAACAGCTTGAAGCCTTTGGGATCGTATCCGATGAACATCAGGCGGTTCTCCGCATCGCGCACCGCGGTCAACACGCGGCCAAACTTGCTGCGTGCCAGCGCGAAGCCAATGCCGAGGCTTACCAGCAGCAGCAGCACCGTGGCGACAAACAGTCCAATACGCGTGCCGGTAGCGGTGACGTTAAAGCCGAGCAATGTGGTGAAGCCGGTAAAGCCGTTATTACCGCCGAAGCCGGTTTCGTTGCGGAAAAACAGCAGCATGCCAGCGTAGGTCAGCGCCTGCGTCATGATTGAGAAGTAAACGCCTTTGATTTTCGAGCGGAAGGCGAAGAAGCCAAACACCAGCGCCAGTAAACCCGGCACCAGCATGATCAGGCACAGCGCCCAGGCAAAATGTTGCGTGCCCGCCCAAAACCACGGCAGCTCACTCCATGAAAGAAAAGACATGAACGCAGGCAGGCCGTCGCCGGATGCCTGGCGCATCAAATACATGCCCATCGCATAGCCGCCAAGCGCGAAGAACAGGCCGTGACCGAGCGACAGTAGCCCGGCGTAACCCCACACCAAATCGAGCGCCACCGCGACCACGGCGTAACAGAGAATCTTGCCGACCAGCGTTAGCGTGTAGGTGGAGATCGACAGCGGATGGGTGGCGGGCAGCAGGGCGCAGAACGGCAGCGCCAGCAGCAGCGCAGCGATCACCACGCCGAGGCTGAGCGTCAGGCGTGGCGCTTTGCGCGCAATAGTTAACGTCATTGGCTGGCTCATCAGTCAATCACCCTCCCTTTGAAGGCAAACAGGCCCTGCGGACGTTTCTGGATAAACAGCACGATCAGCACGAGAATGAGGATTTTTCCCAGCACCGCGCCAATCTGCGGCTCCAGCACTTTGTTAAGAATGCCAAGACCAAAGGCCGCGACCACGGTGCCCGCCAGTTGGCCGACGCCACCCAGCACCACCACGAGGAAGGAGTCGATGATGTAGCCCTGACCGAGCTCCGGCCCGACGTTGCCGAGCTGCGACAGCGCCACGCCGCCGAGTCCGGCGATGCCAGAACCGAGGCCAAACGCCAGCATATCGATACGTCCGGTCGGCACGCCGCAGCAGTCGGCCATTGCGCGGTTTTGCGTCACGGCGCGCACGCTCAGGCCGAGACGGGTTTTATTCAGCAGTAGCCAGGTGAGGGCCAGCACGGCAAACACGAACAGGATCACCGCGATACGGTTGTACGGCAGCACCAGATTCGGTAATAGCTGCAGCCCGCCGGAGAGCCAGCCTGGGTTCGCCACTTCCAGGTTCTGCGCGCCAAACAGCATGCGCACCAGTTGAATCAGCATCAGGCTGATACCCCAGGTGGCGAGCAGCGTTTCCAGTGGACGTCCGTACAGATGGCGGATGATGGTGCGCTCCAGCAGCATGCCCATGCAGGCGGTGACCAGAAAGGCCACCGGCAGCGCCAGCAGCGGATACCAGGCCAGCCACTGCGGTGCGAACTGCTGGAACAGGCTTTGCACAAACCAGGTGGCGTAGGCACCCAGCATCAGCATTTCGCCGTGCGCCATGTTGATTACGCCCAGCAGGCCGTAGGTGATCGCCAGACCGAGCGCGGCCAGCAGCAGAATCGAACCGAGCGACAGGCCGGTAAACGCCTGACCGAGCAGATCGCCCCACATCAGGCGCTGTTTAATCTGCTTCAGGCTGGCGGCGGCGGCATCACGCACGCTGGTATCGGGTTCATTGCTGGCCTGGGTTAAGCGCGTGAGGCTGGCCTGCATGTTGGGATCGCTGGATTCGCCGAGCAGTTTGACAGCCTTAAGGCGCAGCGCCGCATCCGGGCTGGCGAGTTGCAGGTTGGCCGCTGCCATCAGCAGTACGTCGTGCACTTTCGCGTCTTTTTCCAGCGTCAGACGCTGCTCAATCAGCGGCAGCATGTCGGCGACGCCATCATTTTGCAGTTGTAGTGCGGCACGTAAACGGATCGCGGCATCATCGCTCACCAGCTGATGGGCGGCGAGGGCGCTGGCGATCAATACGCGCAGGCGGTTGTTCATGAACAGCTTTTTGGTGTCGCCGTCGGGCTGTTGCGCGCTGTCGAGCGGCTGCAACGCTTCGCCTTGTTTGCTGAACGGCTGCTGTTTTTGGTCGATGACCACGGTTTCATTGCGCAGCGCCTGCAGCAGCGGCAAGCGACTGGCCTGCGGTGCGGCGGCCCACTGCTGGAGCAGCGTGGCTTGTTGCGCGCGGCTGGCGGCCGCGAAGTCTGCGCCATCGCCCGCCTGGGCGAGCCAGGGCAGCAGTAACAGCAGACAGCAGAGATAACGGCGGATTGTCATGGTTCTGGCCCTGATGGTGAGAAGTTGTTTTGGTTTGGATTGGTGTGGCTGTCCCCCTCCTCGGTCCTCCCCCATAAATGGGGGAGGAAGACGTTGCCCAATGCCAGCAATGAACATGCATGTGGCAGCGTCTCCTTCCCCCATTTATGGGGGAAGGCCGGGATGGGGGACAGCCAGCACAACCCCTACTGCGTTGATTTCACCGGATGGTCCGGCTTCTTATCGTTACCCGCGATGTACGGGCTCCACGGCTGGGCGCGTACCGGTTGCTCGGTCTGCCACACCACGTTGAACTGACCGTTCTCTTCCACTTCACCAATCATCACTGGCTTATGCAGGTGATGGTTGGTTTTATCCATGGTCAGGGTGAAACCGTCCGGGGCTTTAAAGGTCTGTCCCGCCATCGCCGCGCGCACTTTATCCACATCGGTGGTGCCCGCTTTCTCTACCGCCTGCGCCCACATGTGCAGGCCAACGTAGGTCGCTTCCATCGGGTCATTCGTCACCACGGTGTTGGCGTTCGGCAGGTTGTGCGCCTTAGCGTAGGCGCGGTAATCCGCGACGAACTTCTGGTTAGTTGGGTTATCCACCGACTCGAAGTAGTTCCACGCCGCTAGCTGACCGACCAGCGGTTTGGTATCAATGCCGCGCAACTCTTCCTCGCCGACGGAGAAGGCGATCACCGGGATATCCGTGGCTTTGATGCCCTGATTGGCCAGTTCTTTGTAGAACGGCACGTTGGAGTCGCCGTTGATGGTGGAGATCACCGCGGTTTTGCCACCGGCAGAGAACTTCTTAATGTTGGAGACGATGGTCTGATAATCGCTGTAACCAAACGGCGTATAGACCTCTTCGATGTCTTTATCCTGTACCCCTTTGGTGTGCAGGAAGGCGCGCAGTATCTTGTTGGTGGTGCGCGGATAGACGTAGTCGGTGCCCAGCAGGAAGAAGCGTTTCGCGCTGCCGCCATCTTCACTCATCAGGTATTCCACCGCCGGAATCGCCTGCTGGTTCGGCGCGGCGCCGGTGTAGAACACGTTCGGCGACATCTCTTCGCCTTCGTACTGCACGGGATAAAACAGCAGGCCGTTCAGCTCCTCAAACACCGGCAGCACCGATTTGCGCGATACCGAGGTCCAGCAGCCAAACACTGCCGCCACTTTGTCCTGCGTCAGCAGCTGGCGCGCTTTTTCGGCAAACAGCGGCCAGTTGGAGGCCGGATCGACCACCACCGGTTCCAGCTTTTTGCCCAGCACGCCGCCTTTGGCGTTGATCTCATCGATAGTCATCAGCGCCACATCCTTCAGCGGCGTTTCGGAAATCGCCATGGTGCCGGAGAGCGAGGACATAATGCCGACCTTGATGGTGTCAGCAGCCTGCGCCGCAAAGGCAAAGCCCATGCTGGCCACAGAGGCAGAGAGCGCGAAAGCCTTGAGCAACGAACGTCTTTTCATCAGTAAAACCCTCACGATGTTTGTATTGTTATTCAATGGGTTGAAGTCGAGCCTGCTGTAACATATGCAATGTGATCTTTCTGACCTCTGCCTTACTGACGGCGATGTGGTCGGTTAAAATGCGCTGCGCCTCCTCGGTTTGTTGCTGGAAAATCGCCCGTAAAATCTGAGCGTGCTCGCGGTATGTCGCCTCCATTCGGTCGTCTCGGGTAAAATCGAGACGGCGAATGATGCGGATTTTTTCGGTCAGTTCGGCGTGGATGCGCGCCATCTCCTGATTGCCAGCGGCGGCCACCAGCGCCATGTGAAAGGCTTCATCCTGCGCCGAAACCGCTTTGCCATCGGCCAGCAGCGGTGCATCCATCCAGAAGCTTTTCAGCGCGGTGAGCATGTCGATGCACTGCGGTGCGGGCAGTGCGCACAAGCGGCGCACCGCTTCGCACTCCAGCACGGTGCGAAAGTCGTACAGCTCTTCGAAATATTCAAAGTCAAACGGTTTCACCTGCCAGCCGCTGCGGAACCACACTTCGACGTAGCCCTCGCGCTCCAGCCAGAACAGCGCCTGACGCACCGGCGTGCGGCTCACTTCCAGCCGATCGGCGATTTCGTTTTCGCTAAAACGATCGCCCGGCATCAGTCGGAACTCAAAAATGTCCTGCTTCAGCGCCTGATAAACCTTCTCGGCCAGCGCTTCCGGACGACCTTTGCTACGAGGGCTCGTGTTCATGCCAGCTCCTTATTCCAGCCACAGCAGGGCATCGCCCGGACTCACCGGACGTCCTGCCTGGCAGGCAATGCGTTTCACCGTGCCGGCCTGCGGCGCGACAATCGCCAGTTCCATTTTCATCGCTTCCACGATGACCAGCGTTTGACCGGCTTCCACCGCGTCGCCTGGCTGAACCAGCACTTTCCAGATGTTGCCGTTCATATCGGCGCACACCGCCAGCGCATCGTCGTCGACTTCCGCCACCACCAAGGTTTCTTCGCTGGTAAGCGGCGCGTTCTGCTCTTCCTGCGCCCACAGCGTCACTTCCTGTTCGAAAGCGGCGGACTGACGCTGGCGGAAATCGCTGATCGACGCGGCGTTTTCGGCGAGGAATTGGTGATGGGCGGCGAAGTCGAAGACCGTTTCTTCGATGCGCACCGTGGCGCGGCCTTCGCGGAAGTCATCGCGCAGCTGCGTCAGTTCGTTTTCCGTTACCGGATAAAAGCGCACCTGATCGAAGAAGTGCAGCAGCCACGGCTCGTCGGCCGCAAACTGCTCGTTTTTCAGGAACTTGTTCCAGATTGGTAGTGTGCGGCCCACCAACTGATAGCCGCCGGGTGAATCCATGCCGTAGATGCACATGTACATGCCGCCAATGCCGACCGTGCCTTCGGCGGTAAAGGTGCGCGCCGGGCTATATTTGGAGCTCAGCAGGCGATGGCGTGGATCGATCGGTACCGCGCACGGCGCGCCGAGATAGACATCGCCGAGGCCGAGAATCAGGTAGCTGGCATCAAAAAGGGTGTCGCGCACCGCTTCGCGGCTCGCCAGGCCATTAATACGCTGGATAAAATCGACGTTATTTGGCAACCACGGCGCGCTGGCACGCACAGTTTCCTGATAACGTTCGACCGCGCCGAGCGTGGCGCTGTCTTCGAAGGCCATCGGCATCCAGACAATGCGCGACGGCACTTTCAGCTGGCTGACATCGCCGAGCCCGGCTTCCAGTTCCAGCAGCAGCTGCATCAGCTGTTTCTGGCTGAGAATCAGGCTGTCGTAGCGTACCTGCAGAGAGCGCACGCCCGGCGACAGCTCTTCCACGCCCGGCACCGCGCGTTCACGTAGCGCATTCATCAGCAGATGCACGCGCAGACGCAGCGCCAGATCCAGCACATTATCGCCGTACTCAATCAGCACATATTTGTCGCCCGCCTGGCGATAAACCGCCGCTGGCGTGGTTGCCGTGGCGGGGAGCGCCGCCAGCAAGGTGGCGGAACCGATAGCGCTGGCTGCTAAAGAGGGCACCGCAAAGGCCGGCGCGTGGCTGCTGCGCAGCGTGGCCACGCTATGCGCCTGGGCTTTTTCCAGCGCCACCGCTTCGTCGGCGCTGATCGGATGGAAACGGATTTTATCGCCCGGTTTCACCTGGCCGACTTTCCACAGTTCGGCTTTGGCGATGGTCACCGGGCAGACGAAGCCGCCGAGGCTAGGGCCGTCGTGCGTCAGGATCACCGGGAAGTCGCCGGTGAAGTTCACCGCACCGATGGCGTATTCGCAGTCATGCACGTTGGACGGATGCAGGCCGGCTTCCCCGCCGTTGGCGCGCGTCCACGTCGGTTTAGGGCCAACCAAACGCACGCCGAGACGGTTGGAGTTGTAGTGCACCTGCCAGTCGCTGGCAAAGAACTCATCAATCGCCGCCTGAGTGAAGAAATCCGGTGCGCCGTGCGGTCCATACAATACGCCGATGCGCCATTCAGTGCCGTAGTGCGGCACCAGCGCATGATCGAGCGCCTGCGGTGCGCTGACCGGCGCGGGCGTGGTGCAGGCGGCAAGCTGCGGCTGAGAAATTGGCAGCATATCGGCGACGCGCAGAGTGCGTCCGGCGTGGCCGCCAAACTGGCCGAGCGAGAAGGTGGAGCGGCTGCCGAGATATTCCGGCACATCGAACCCGTTGCGTACCGCTAAGTAGGTGCGGCAGCCGCTCTGCGCGCGGCCCAGCGTCAGGGTTTGTCCCGCTTTGACGCTGACGGGCTGCCAGTAGGAGATGTTTTCGCCATCGACGTCGGCTGGGCAATCAGCGCCGGTCAGGGCGATAACGGCATCGCTGTGGAAGCGCAGCGTGGGGCCTTGCAGCGTGAATTCCAGTCCGGCGGCGCTGTCGTGGTTGCCAACAATGCGGTTGGCGAGGCGGAAGGCGAAATCGTCCATTGGGCCGGACGGTGGCACGCCGATATCCCAATAACCGAGGCGGCCAGGGAAATCCTGAATGCTGCTGAAGGTGCCGGGTTGCAGCACTTCAATCACGCTGGCGGCTGGTGTGAAGCTATCGAGGAAGCGCGTCCACACGTTGCCGCTGCGGAAGGCGTCGGTGGCGACGATCTGGCGCAGATAATCGAGATTGCTGGCGATGCCATGTAGTTGGGTGGCGTCGAGCGCCTGCTGCATCTTCGCCAGCGCCGCTGCGCGCGTCTCGGCATGCACGATCAGTTTGGCGACCATCGGATCGTAAAACGCCGAGACTTCGGTGCCGGTAGCGATCCAGCCATCAACGCGCACGTCATCCGGGAAACTGACGTGGGTCAGTACGCCGGGGCTTGGCTGGAAGTTTTTCAGCGGATCTTCGGCGTAGATACGCACTTCAATCGATGCGCCAGCGGGCGCTTGCTGCAGGCGCGCCCAGTCGAGGGCATCGCCCGCGGCGACTTGCAGCATGCACTCAACCAGATCGAGGCCGGTAACACATTCGGTGACCGGATGTTCAACCTGCAGGCGGGTGTTCACTTCGAGGAAGTAGAAGGCATCTTGTTCGGCGTCGTAGATGTATTCCACCGTACCGGCGCTGCGATAATTCACCAGCTCGCCAAGGC
This sequence comes from Pantoea sp. AG1095, assembly GCF_003208415.1. NCBI lineage: Bacteria > Pseudomonadati > Pseudomonadota > Gammaproteobacteria > Enterobacterales > Erwiniaceae > Pantoea > Pantoea sp. AG1095. Next base: position 62,287 of record NZ_QKMJ01000006.1, read on the forward strand.
GCACCGCAGAAGAGAGCAGCGCTTCACGCGTTGCCTGCGGCAGATTGGGGGCAGGCGTCTCTTCCACCACTTTCTGGTTGCGGCGCTGCAGCGAACAGTCGCGTTCGCCGAGCGCGATCACTTTGCCGCTGCCGTCGCCAAAAATCTGCACTTCAACGTGGCGCGCGCGATCGATGCAGCGTTCTAAAAACACGCCCGCATCGCTGAAGAACTGCTCGCCAAGGCGGCGCACGCTCTCCCACGCATTGCGCAGCGCATCGGCGTCGGCGCAGCGCGTCAGGCCAATGCCGCCGCCGCCCGCGGTGCTTTTCAGCATCACCGGATAGCCGATGGTGTCGGCGGCGCTTAAAGCTTCTTCCAGCGAACTCAGCAGCGGCGTGCCCGGCGTCATCGGCACGCCTGCGCTGGCGGCGAGCTCACGCGCGCGGTGTTTCAGGCCAAACTCGCCAATCTGCTGCGCGGTGGGGCCGACAAAGGCGATGCCGGCTTTTTCACAGGCATCGGCAAACGGCAGGCTTTCTGACAGGAAACCGTAGCCCGGCCAGATGGCTTGCGCGCCGGTTTCCTGCGCGGCGGCGAGGATTTTATCGATGCGTAAATAGCTGTCGCTGGCTTTGTCGCCGCCGAGGGCGATGGCGACGTCTGCTTCTTTGACGTGGCGCGCGTTGCGGTCAGCATCGGAATAGACGGCGACGCTTTTCACGCCGAGGCGTTTTAAGGTGCGAATGGCGCGGCAGGCGATTTCGCCACGGTTAGCAATCAGAACGGTGCTGAACATGCTTATTTACTCCCCAGAGAGGCCAGCCAGTTGCGCCAGCCGCCAAATTCGGTAATTTCCAGCGCCTGCGACAGCACCGCCGGTTCACAGATAAAGCCTTTGACGATGCGTCCGTCGGCCAGCGTCAGCGAGCCAATGCCGAGCGGGGCCGGGATTTCCGCCACGAACTCGCCAAAGCGCGCCAGCGGGATATCCCACAGTTCCACGGTGATTGCCGCACCGCTCTCGCCACGCAGCAGGCCCGGCTTCTTAATCGGGCCATCGAGCAGGGCGAACAGACGGTAATGGCTGGCGGTTTGCGTCTCCTCGACCAGCACCGCCTGGCGCGTGGTGAGCTGGAAGTTGAGCGGCATGCCGGTGAGATGCGCGCCCACCACCGCCACGCGGACGTGATCGGCTGAAATCGGCAATGCGCCTTGCTGATCAGGCTGCGCCTTGCCGGTGGCACCGAGCGGCAGCGCCATCTGCTGCTGCCAGCGCAGGCCAAAACCAGCCAGTGCGCGATCGTGCCACGCAGGTGCAATCAGCGTGATGCCGGCGGGCAATCCATCGGCGCGGAACGGCGCAGGCAGCGCCAGCGCGCTGAGATCGGCCAGGTTGGTGAAATTGGTGTAGGTGCCGAACTGCGAGTTATAGTGCACCGGCTCCTGCTGCATTTCGTCCAGCGTATGGATGGTTGGCGAGGTGGGCACCAACAGCGCATCGAACTGCGCCAGCGTTTGCTGAATCTGGCGCGTCAGTTCGGCGCGTAGGTATTCCGCCTGATAGGCTTCCACCGCCGTGTATTTCAGGCCGCTGCTGACGATGCCGTACACCACCGGATCCATCTCTTCCGGGCGATGGATCATCTCGCCCACCGCCACGGTGCGCTCGGCAACCCACGGACCGTAATAGAGCTGCTCGGCGAGTTGATGGAACAGAGAAAAATCGATTGGATGCAGTGTGGCGCCGCCGGCCTGCAATTGCTCCAGCGCCGCCAGCCAGGCCGCTTCGGCTTGCTTGTCGCCGAAGAATTCAGGCGTGGCGGGAATGGCGAAATCGGGCTGCGCTTTGAAGCTGGCTGGCGCGGTGTGCGGATTGCTGCGCGAATAGGCATCGCCCGCGTCATAGCCGCCCGCTGCGGTAGCCACCGCGAAGGCATCTTCGACCGTTAACGCGAACACGGAAATGGTGTCATTGAGGCGGCAAGCCGGCACCACGCCGCTGGCAGAGAACCAACCTTTGGTCGGCTTGAGGCCAACGATGTTGTTGAAACCGGCGGGCACGCGGCCCGAACCGGCGGTGTCGGTGCCGAGTGAGAAGCCCACCAGACCGCGCGCCAGCACCGACGCAGAACCGGAGCTGGAACCGCCGCTGACGTAATCAGGATTGAAGGTGTTGCTCACGGCACCAAACGGCGAACGCGTGCCGACTAAGCCGGTGGCGTATTGGTCGAGGTTGGTTTTGCCAATCACCACCGCGCCTGCTGCTTTGAGCTGCGCGACAACAAAGGCATCGGCTTCGGCGGTGTAGGTGAAGGCCGGGCAGGCGGCGCTGGTCGGCCAGCCGGCGACATCAATATTATCTTTTACCGCAAACGGCACGCCAAACAGCGGCAGCGCCGCCGGGTTGCGCTGATAGCTCGCCAGCAGCGGTTCAATCTGTGCCTGCAGCTGCGCGGGCGTGGCAAGATAGAGCCACGCGTTATCCTGCGCGTCGAGGGCGTCGAGATGAGCCGCCAGCAAGGCGGTAATCTGTTGTGGATCCTGTTGGTAACTGCGTTGCCAATCCTGGAGCGTAAAGCCAAAGGTCGATGCCATGAGTGAATTCCAACTGGTATACAAGATGGAATTCAACAGAGCAAAGCGCGTGCCATTTTTGTAAGCCGATGAAACCGCGTAGTTAATTGATGTGTAATACGTTTTTCTGATGATAAATTGCACAACGGCGGCGCAAACGCTGCGCAATGGCGGTGCGCGAGCGTAAATTTTGTGAAGAACATGGCAAGAGACGGTTGGCCTGGTTAGCATGAAAGAAGTCTGGCATGAGCTGGATCGCAGCACTGAGAGGAGAGCGTAATGGAGAAGTGGCGTTACTGGATGCTAGGGATCTGTCTGGTCAGCACGGCCAGCAGCGTATGGGCCGATTCGCTGGATCAGCAGCGACAGCGCTATGCGCAAATCAAGCAAGCCTGGGATAACAAACAGATGGACCAGGTGACGCAGCTGATGCCGACGCTGCAGGATTATCCGCTCTACCCGTATCTGCAATATCGCCTGCTGGCGCAGGATCTTGATCAAGAGACGCCGTTGGCGGTGAAGAACTTTATTCAACAGTATCCTACGCTGCCACCGGCGCGCTCGCTCTCAACGCGCTTTGTGAATGTGCTGGCGAACCGTCAGGATTGGCAGGGCGTGCTCAGCTTCAGCCCGGATGAACCGAAACCGGTGCAGGCGCGCTGTAACTGGTATTACGCTAAGTGGGCGACCGGCCAGCAGCAGGCGGCGTTTGCCGGTGCGAAAGAGATTTGGCTGCGCGGCACCGCGTTACCGAACGACTGCGACAAGCTGTTTTCGGTATGGCAAGCCAGCGGGCAACTCTCGCCGATCACCATTCTCGAGCGTATTCGTCTGGCGATGAAAGCCGGTAACGACAGCCTGGTGAATTACCTGGCGAAAATGCTGCCGGCGGATTATCAAACCACCGCCAGCGCGCTGATTGCGCTGCAGCAGAATCCGCAAACCGTCACCACCTTTGCCAGCAGCATGGGACCCACCGATTTCACCCGCATGGCGACCAGCTATGCCTTCGCCCGCGTGGCGCGTGAGGATATGGATAACGCGCGCATGATGATCCCGCAGCTGGTGCAGGCGCAGAAGATGAGCCAGGCCGATGAGCAGGATCTGAAAGAGACCGTGGTGTGGCGCATGATGGGCGCGGATCTCACCAGCGAGCAGGCGCGCTGGCGTGATGCGGTGGTGATGAACAGCGAATCTACCGCGCTGGTGGAGCGCCGCGTACGCCTGGCGCTGAGCCAGAACGATCGTCGTGGTCTCAATACCTGGATCGCGCGTTTGCCGGTGGAAGCCAAAGAGAAAGATGAGTGGCAATACTGGCAGGCGGATTTGCTGATTTCGCAGGGCCGCAAAGAGGAAGCCAATGATATTCTGCGGAAGCTGATGCAGGCGCGCGGCTTCTATCCGATGGTCGCGGCGCAGCGTTTGGGCGTGGAGTATCCGTTGCAGGTCGACAAGGCTCCGGCAGCCGACAGCAGCGTGACGCAAGGTGCGGAAATGGCGCGCGTGCGTGAGCTGATGTATTGGGGGCTGGATAATCTGGCACGCAGCGAGTGGGCCAATCTGATCTCCAGCAAAACCCGTTCGCAGCAGCAGATGCTGGCGCGTTACGCTAACGAGCAGGATTGGTGGGATCTCAGCGTGCAGGCCACCATCACCGCGAAAATGTGGGATAGCCTGAAAGAGCGCTTCCCGCTGGCATGGCAAAACCTTTACCAGCAATACACCAGCGACAAAGGCATTCCGCAGAGTTATGCGATGGCGATTTCACGTCAGGAGAGCGCGTGGAACCCGAAAGCGCGTTCACCGGTGGGCGCCAGCGGATTGATGCAGGTGATGCCCGCTACGGCGACGCATACCGTGAAGATGTATAACATTCCCGGCTATGTGAACAGCAGCCAGCTGCTGGATCCGCAGACCAATATTCAGATCGGTACGCAGTATCTGGAGTATGTCTATCAGCAGTTTGGTCAGAACCGAATCTTCTCTTCGGCCGCCTATAATGCCGGTCCGGGACGCGTGCGCAGCTGGCAGAAAACCAGCGGTGGTAATCTGGATGCGGTGGCGTTTATCGAAACCATCCCGTTCTCCGAAACGCGTGGCTACGTGAAAAACGTGCTGGCCTACGATGCCTATTACCGTTACTTCATGGGCAAGCCGGACAAGATTCTCGCCGACAGTGAGTGGAATCGCCAGTATTGACTGTGCTATGCTTCCGTACTCGTTAATGAGTACGGAAGCCCTTCATGAGCCAACCCCTTTCTTCCCAGCCGGAATCGGCTCAGCCTGTTGAAGATAACTGGCTGCGATTTATCGAACTGATGCAAAATGCCTTTGCCGATGGCGTGGCGCTGCCGTTATTACAACTGATGATGACGCCGGATGAACGTGAATCCTACGGGACGCGTTTGCGCATTATTGAAGAGCTGATGAACGGCGATATGAGCCAGCGTGAACTGAAGAATGAGTTGGGCGTCGGCATCGCCACCATTACGCGCGGGTCTAATAGTCTGAAAGAGGCGCCGCCAGAGCTGAAACGCTGGCTGGAAGCGCGTCTTGGCCGCGGTTAACGCTGGCTGTAGAGCGGATGGGTGAACGGACACAGTGCCAGAATCAACGCCTGATGGTAGACGCTGGAGCGACTCAGCAGGCCGTGGGTAAGGGCACCAATCGCGCCACCTTTGTGTTTGATATTCTCCACGCCGGTTAAGCGTGCCATCTCATCACCCAATTCATGCCCGGCGGCTAAGCCTGACACGACAATCGGCGGCAGCGTAAAGCTGGCCGAACGTGATTCTCCGCGCTGCTGCGCGTTTTCAACCACCATCCACGCAAAGGCGCAATCGCCTTCAATGCCCGCTTCGATCGCCACCCAATAATCGGCCCGTGGACGCGTTTGACGCGCGTTCTCTACCCGCTGACGTGCGCCAGTTCGCGTTTCAACATCACTAAGTGGCTGGGCTGCGACGCCGCTCTCGACCTCAACCCCTTCGATGTGGCAGGATCCTTCGCCGAAAACGTCGTTGAACGCCTGAGCAATCGCGCGAATTTTTGCCGGGTTGATGGTGGCTGCGACAACATGGTACATAATTGTTTGAACCCTCGAGGCAAATTTGTCGCAGTATAACGGAAATTAAGCATGCTACAGGTCTATCTTGTTCGTCACGGTGAAACGGTATGGAATGCGGCTCGGCGCATTCAGGGGCAGTCTGACAGCCCGTTAACGGAAAAAGGTGAGCAGCAGGCTCAGCAAGTGGGCGAGCGAGTGAAATCGCTGGGCATTACCCATGTGATTGCCAGCGATTTGGGACGGACGCGGCGTACGGCAGAGATTATCGCCGATGCGTGTGGCTGCAGCGTGACGCTTGATGCGCGTCTGCGCGAGCTCAATATGGGCTGCCTGGAACAACGTCCACTCGATGGCTTAACCGAAGAAGAGGAACACTGGCGGAAAACGCTGGTGGATGGCACCACTGCTGGACGTATTCCGGGTGGCGAATCGATGGCGGAGATGGCGACGCGGATGCACGAAGCGCTGAATGCACTGCTGGAGTTGCCTGCCGGTAGCCGTCCGCTGATTGTCAGCCACGGGATGGCGCTGGGCGTGTTGGTCAGTACCATTCTCGGTTTGCCTGCGCATGCGGAACGTCGTTTGCGTTTGCGGAATTGCTCGATCTCGCGCGTGGATCATCAGCAGAGCGCGTGGCTGGCGGCCGGTTGGGTGGTTGAGACGGCGGGCGATGTGTCGCATCTGGATGCGCCAGCGTTAGACGAGCTTCAACGCTAAGCCAAAAAAAATGCCGTCGCGATGACGGCATTTTTTATTAGTTATTCTGTTGGCGAATCGGAATCAGGTATTCGCAGCGGATTTCCGTTGGCGGCTCGCTACGTTTTTTACCCCCGTGCGTGTAGAAACGCTCGATGTCCTGTCCCTGACGACGCACTAATCCCAGCGTTGGCATACAAGTGCCGTACAGCAGCAGGATAAATTCACCCAGCGCGCTGCGCGCACCGTTGTAGGTGAACTGCACGTAATCACCGGCTTCCACAATCACGCTCTGATTCGACTGCATGCTTTTTGCCAGCTGATCGGCAGGCACCGCAGTGGTGTAGAGAATCTCCTGCTCATCATCTTTTTCATGGCTGGCGCGCACCTGATGCAAGCCATACAGCACCGGCGGCACCGTGTCGGTTTCCAGCAGGAACTGCTTCCAGAAATGCAGGCGCATCTCATCGCGATAGCTGGAAATCTGCTCCAGCGTACAGGAGTAACTCTGCGTCTGGCCGACCAGCACCGTTTCTGGCAGCGTGACAAACTGCGCTTCCGGCATGCTGTTATTGTCGAGACGAATTGGCGGGCGAATGCCAAACGAGTTCCACTCCGATGAGCGACGATACCAGGCAGGCGTTTGGTTGAATTGCTTTTTAAACGCACGGGTAAAGGTCTGCTGCGAATCGAAGCGATATTGTAACGCGATGTCGAGGATGGGGCGGCTGGTCAGGCGAAGCGCCACCGCGGCTTTCGACAGCCGACGCGCGCGAATGTACGCACCAATCGCGTGGCTGGTTACTTCCTTGAACATCCGCTGTAGATGCCACTTGGAGTAGCCTGCTTTCTGCGCAACGTTATCTAATGAAAGCGGTTGATCCAGATGGCTCTCCAGCCAGACAAGCAAATCGCGAATGATACCGGCTTGGTCCATAAAACATCCTCATAACTCTCTGGTGGCGCAACTATGAAGTCGTCGAATAATAGCACGAAATGCACAAAAGCGTGGGGGCGGTTTGCTAATCGAGTGTGCTAAGTCAAAGCGGGTTAAAACCCTTTTAGGTTTGGTTCTCTGTTCGATTGACAGTACATTACATTCTCATCTATTCGATTGGCAATGGTAACTCAATGACAATAGCTCGTATTCTTATAATCACGTTGGCAACATATGTATTCAGTGCTGGCGTTCAGGCCGAAGAGATCGGCTCAGTTGACACGGTATTCAAGATATTTGGCCCCGATCATAAGATCGTGGTAGAAGCCTTCGATGACCCCGACGTAAAAAATGTAACCTGTTATATCAGCCGGGCAAAAACCGGCGGTATTAAAGGGGGATTAGGTTTGGCGGAAGACACGTCCGACGCGGCCATCTCCTGTCAACAGGTGGGACCGGTAGAGCTTAGCGAGAAAATCGCACAAGGCAAGGCGCAAGGTGAAGTGGTGTTCAAAAAACGCACATCACTGGTGTTTAAGAAGCTGCAGGTGGTGCGCTTCTTTGACCAGAAACGTCATGCGCTGGTGTACCTAAGCTATTCCGACAAGGTGGTGGATGGATCGCCGAAGAATGCGCTGAGCGCCGTGCCGATTATGCCGTGGCATTAATGCAGGCATAAAAAAACGCCCTCACGGGCGTTTTTTCTTGCAACGCTTAATCCTGCAGTTCGCCGCAGAAGCGGTAACCTTCGCCGTGAATGGTGGCGATGATTTCTGGCGTGTCTGGCGTGGATTCGAAATGCTTACGGATGCGGCGGATGGTGACATCCACGGTACGGTCATGCGGCTTCAGCTCGCGGCCGGTCATCTTCTTCAGCAAGTCACCACGCGTCTGGATTTTGCCAGGGTTTTCACAGAAGTGCAGCATGGCGCGGAATTCACTGCGCGGCAGCTTGTACTGGTCGCCGTTCGGACTGATCAGTGAGCGGCTGTTGATATCCAGCTCCCAACCGTTGAAGCGATAGCTTTCAACGGTACGGCGTTCTTCACTTGGCATCGCCAGATTCATGGTGCGCGACAGCAAATTGCGTGCACGAATCGTCAACTCACGCGGGTTGAACGGTTTGGTGATGTAATCATCGGCACCGATTTCCAGACCGAGGATTTTATCCACTTCATTATCACGGCCGGTAAGGAACATCAGCGCGACGTTTGCTTGCTCACGCAATTCGCGCGCCAACAGCAAACCGTTTTTACCTGGCAGGTTGATATCCATAATCACCAGATTGACGTCATTTTCCGTCAAAACCTGATGCATCTCGGCGCCGTCGGTGGCTTCATAGACCACGTAACCTTCTGCCTCAAAGATACTTTTAAGGGTGTTACGCGTGACCAGTTCGTCTTCAACGATAAGAATGTGCGGGGTCTGCATGTTTCGCTACCTAAAATTTGCCAACAAATCGAAAACAGGGCGTACGTCGGTTACGCTAATGTGCTGCAACCGGTATACGAAATAATCTTCGGAATACACCATCCATCTACGTCAACTTCAGTGTTAGCTCAGCCAGTCAGGATGGATATTTGCACGCCCCGAGGATCTCGGACAGGCGCTCATCCTAACCGTATTAACAGCAACCTAACAGCACCAACAACAACCGATAAGCATAAAAACAACGCTTCGTTGACTTATATCAAATGCAAGTGTAGCACGTTAACACTTTTATGAAAAACTTCTCCAGGATTGCTAGTTTAGCTCACAAAATGCAGCATTTTTGCTACATTTCGTCCTTATAAAACCAAAACTAAAACACGCAGGAAATTATATTTCAATGATATGAAAGAAAAGGGTTTTATATTCAATAGGTCCGATAATTTTGCTTATGCCCGCTAATTTCCACTACAGCTGGATTTATCCCTCTTTTAACATCGTTAACATCTTATTTTCTCCTCTAGCCGCAGTTGGTATTTTCTCTCCTGCATGCCAACATAATGCGAGTTGTTAACAGTTCGATGGAAAAATCATGCATTTCCCCTTAATCCTTGTCTCTCCCGCTCGTCCGGAAAATATAGGTGCGGCTGCTCGCGCTATGAAAACCATGGGATTTAGCGAGCTGCGCATTGTCGCCAGCGATGCCTGGCAAGATCCCGCAGCACGTCGAGTGGCGCACGGCGCCGGTGAGATCCTCGATAACGTCAAAACCTACGCCACGCTGAGCGAGGCGCTCAAGGATGTCGATTTTTCCGTAGCGACCACCGCACGTAGCCGCGCGAAATTCCGCTATTACGCTACGCCCAGCCAGGTTGAAAACATCCTGCAGGAGAAGCGCCAATGGCTGAGCCGCATCGCGTTGGTGTTTGGCCGTGAAGACAGCGGCTTAACCAATGAAGAGCTGGAGCAGGTCGATCTGTTAACCGGCATTCCGATGGCCAATGATTATCCGTCGCTGAATCTCGGTCAGGCAGTGATGGTGTATTGCTATCAGCTGTCGGCGCTCAATCAGATTGCGGCTGAGACCGCAGAAGTGGCGAATGAGCAGCAGTTGCAGGCATTGCGCCAGCGCTTTCATCAGTTGCTGGTCAAGCTGGATGTGAGTGATGACGTCAAAATGGCGGACTGGATCGATCAGCGCATCGGCCTGCTGGAACAGCGTGACAGCGCCATGCTGCATCGTTTGTTACACGATGTAGAAAAAAAACTTATAGATAATTGCTCGGATAAATCCTGAGATGCTAGTGACTGATGCGGCAATCCGCCGCATCTCCTGAACGATCGCGATAATTTTTGCCTCAGCAAGCGCAGCACTGCGCAACGCCAGGGACGGCGCGGCTAAGACAAATTCGTTGACTTAACGTGCGCTTTGCTTTACTTCTGGAAGGCAGACGGACAAGACAAAGACAGACAGAAAAAAATCTAAATGCGTAAACTCAGCCTGAACACCACAATTATTATTACCACCACCATTACCACAGGTAACGGTGCGGGCTGACGCATACAGGAAAAACAAAGAAAAAAGCCCGCACCTAAACAGTGCGGGCTTTTTTTTCGGCAAAAATTCAGGAGAGCTTCAAATATGCGAGTGCTGAAATTCGGCGGAACCTCAGTAGCCAATGCGGAACGTTTTCTCCGTGTGGCGGATATTCTGGAAAGCAATGCACAACAGGGACAGGTTGCGACCGTACTCTCTGCACCAGCAAAAATTACCAATCATCTGGTGGCGATGATTGAGAAAACCATCAGCGGCCTGGACACGTTGCCGAATATCAGCGATGCCGAACGTATTTTTGCCGATCTGTTGCAAGGCTTGCGTGATGCGCAGCCGGGCTTTGATTATGACGGACTGAAAACCCGCGTTGAACTGGAATTTGCACAGCTGAAACAAGTGCTGCACGGCATCAGCTTGCTGGGCCAATGTCCGGACGCTGTGAATGCCGCCATCATCTGCCGTGGCGAAAAGCTGTCGATTGCTATTATGGAAGCGCTGCTGCAGGCGCGCGGCCACAAAGTTACCGTTATCGATCCGGTGGAGAAGTTGCTGGCGATTGGTCATTACCTTGAATCCACCGTTGATATCGCCGAATCCACGCGTCGCATCGCCGCCAGCCAGATCCCAGCCGATCACTTTATCCTGATGGCCGGTTTCACCGCCGGGAACGAGAAAGGTGAACTGGTGGTGCTGGGCCGCAACGGTTCTGATTACTCCGCTGCGGTGTTGGCTGCGTGTTTGCGCGCTGATTGCTGTGAAATCTGGACCGATGTTGACGGTGTGTATACCTGCGACCCGCGTCAGGTGCCCGATGCGCGCTTACTGAAATCGATGTCGTATCAGGAAGCAATGGAGCTCTCCTACTTCGGCGCCAAAGTCTTGCATCCGCGTACCATCGCGCCCATCGCCCAGTTCCAGATTCCTTGCCTGATCAAAAACACCGCTAACCCGCAAGCGCCGGGCACCTTAATTGGTGGCGAAGGCGAGCTGGATGAGAATCCGGTGAAAGGCATTACTAACCTGAATAACATGGCGATGTTCAACGTGTCAGGTCCGGGCATGAAAGGCATGGTCGGCATGGCGGCGCGCGTTTTCGCCGCAATGTCACGCACCGGCATTTCCGTGGTGCTGATCACCCAATCCTCTTCGGAATACAGCATCAGCTTCTGCGTACCGCAAAGCGAGCAGGCGCGCGCGCGTCGCGTGCTGGAGGAGGAGTTCTATCTGGAGTTGAAAGATGGCTTACTCGATCCGCTGGACGTGCTGGAACAGCTGGCGGTGATCTCGGTGGTCGGTGATGGCATGCGTACGCTGCGCGGCATCTCGGCTAAATTCTTCTCGGCGCTGGCGCGAGCCAACATCAATATCGTGGCGATTGCGCAGGGCTCGTCTGAGCGTTCCATCTCGGTGGTAGTGAGCAACGATGAAGTCACCACCGGCGTGCGTGTGGTGCATCAGATGTTGTTCGCTACCGATCAGGTCATTGAAGTGTTCGTGGTCGGCGTTGGCGGTGTGGGCGCAGCGTTGCTGGATCAGCTGCATCGCCAGCAGACATGGCTGAAACAGAAGCATATCGATCTGCGCGTGTGCGGCATCGCTAACTCGCGGGCGCTGTTGACCAACGTACACGGTATCGATCTCAGCAACTGGAAGGCAGAACTGAACGAAGCCAAAGAGCCGTTCAATCTCGGTCGCCTGATGCGTTTGGTGAAAGAGTATCATCTGCTAAACCCGGTGATCGTCGATTGCACCTCCAGCCAGGCGGTTGCCGATCAGTATGCCGATTTCCTTGCCGAAGGTTTCCATGTCGTCACGCCGAACAAAAAGGCCAACACGTCGTCGTGGAATTATTACCAGCAGATGCGTGCAGCGGCAGCAAAATCGCGCCGTAAGTTCCTGTACGACACCAACGTTGGTGCCGGTTTGCCGGTGATCGAAAACCTGCAAAACCTGATGAATGCCGGGGATGAACTGATCAAGTTCTCCGGTATTCTCTCTGGCTCGCTCTCCTTTATCTTCGGCAAGCTTGATGAGGGCGTTTCGCTGTCGGAAGCGACCAAAATGGCGCGTGAGATGGGCTTTACCGAGCCGGATCCACGTGACGATCTTTCTGGCACCGATGTGGCGCGTAAGCTGCTGATTCTGGCGCGTGAAGCGGGGCATCAGCTGGAGCTTAGCGATATCGATATCGAACCGCTGCTGCCCGCCAGCCTGACGGAGATCGCCGACGTTGAGCAGTTTATGCAACGTCTGCCGGAGCTGGATAACGCCTTTGCCGCGCGCGTTGCCAAAGCGCGTGACGAAGGTAAAGTATTACGCTTCGTCGGCGCGATAGAAGAGGGTGGCGTCTGCAAAGTGAAGATTGACGCGGTGGACGGCAACGATCCGCTGTACAAAGTGAAGAACGGTGAGAATGCGCTGGCATTCTACAGCCGCTACTATCAGCCAATCCCGCTGGTTCTGCGTGGATATGGTGCAGGGAATGATGTCACAGCAGCGGGCGTGTTTGCTGACCTGCTGCGTACGCTGTCGTGGAAGTTGGGAGTTTGATGATGGTAAAAATTTATGCACCGGCCTCGATAGGTAACGTCAGCGTCGGCTTTGATGTGCTTGGCGCGGCGGTTTCGCCGGTGGATGGCACCTTGCTGGGTGACTGCGTTTCCGTGGAAGCCGCCGACAGCTTTAGCCTGGTGAACTCCGGGCGTTTTGTCAGCAAACTGCCGACCAATCCGCAGGAGAACATCGTTTATCAGTGCTGGGAGCGTTTTTGCCAGGCGATTGGTAAACAAGTTCCGGTGGCGATGACGCTGGAAAAGAATATGCCGATTGGTTCCGGACTCGGCTCAAGTGCTTGTTCGGTGGTTGCCGGTTTGATGGCGATGAACGAATTCTGCGGCAAACCGCTCAACGACACCGAACTGCTGGCGCTGATGGGCGAGCTGGAAGGGCGTATTTCCGGCAGCGTACACTTTGATAACGTTGCGCCGTGCTTCCTTGGCGGCGTGCAGCTGATGATTGAAGAGAACGGCATCATCAGTCAGGACGTGCCGTGCTTTGACGAATGGCTGTGGGTGATGGCGTATCCGGGGATTAAAGTCTCCACCGCCGAAGCGCGTGCCATTCTGCCGGCACAGTACCGCAAAGAGGATGCCATTAAGCATGGCCGCCTGCTGGCAGGCTTTATTCACGCTTGTCATACGCGTCAGCCTGGGCTGGCGGCTAAACTTATGCAGGATGTTATCGCCGAGCCGTATCGCACCAAACTGCTGCCAGGCTTCGCCGATGCGCGTAAAGCAGCGCAGGATGTTGGCGCGCTGGCGTGCGGCATTTCGGGCTCCGGCCCGACACTTTTCGCCGTTTGCAACGAGATGGCAACGGCACAGCGGATGGCGGACTGGCTGAGCCAGCACTATCTGCAGAATGAAGAAGGTTTCGTCCACATCTGCCGTCTTGATACGGCTGGCGCACGTAAATTGGGATAACGCATGAAACTCTACAACCTTAAGGATCACAACGAGCAGGTTAGTTTTGCTCAGGCCGTTAAACAGGGCCTCGGCTCGCAGCAAGGGCTGTTTTTCCCGCTCGAACTGCCGGAATTCGAACTGACCGATATCGATGCCATGCTGGAGATGGATTTCGTCAGCCGCAGCAGCAAAATTCTCTCTGCCTACATTGGTGATGAAATTGCGGCGCATCAGCTGGCCGAGCGCGTGAAAAACGCCTTTGCTTTCCCGGCGCCGGTGGCGAAGGTCAGCGATGATGTGGCTTGCCTCGAGCTGTTCCACGGTCCAACGCTGGCGTTCAAAGACTTCGGCGGCCGCTTTATGGCGCAGATGCTTTCCTATGTGAGCGGTGCGGATGAGCAGATCACCATTCTGACCGCCACTTCCGGCGATACCGGCGCCGCCGTGGCGCATGCCTTCTACGGCATGGAAAACGTGCGCGTGGTGATTCTCTATCCGCAGGGTAAAATCAGCCCGCTGCAGGAGAAACTGTTCTGTACGCTGGGCGGCAACATCGAAACCATCGCGGTTGAAGGCGATTTCGATGCGTGTCAGTCGTTGGTGAAACAGGCGTTTGATGATGAAGAGCTGAAAAAGGCGATTGGCCTGAACTCGGCGAACTCCATCAACATCAGCCGTCTGCTGGCGCAGATTTGCTACTACTTCGAAGCGGTGGCGCAGCTGCCACAAGAGAAGCGCAATCAGCTGGTGGTGTCGGTACCGAGCGGAAACTTCGGTGACTTAACGGCTGGCCTGCTGGCTAAATCATTGGGTCTGCCGATTAAGCGCTTTATCGCTGCGACCAATGCTAACGATACCGTGCCACGCTTCCTCGGCAACGGCGCATGGCAGCCAAACGCCACGGTAGCAACGCTGTCGAACGCCATGGATGTCAGCCAGCCGAACAACTGGCCGCGCGTGGAAGAGCTGTTCCGCCGCAAAACCTGGCGTTTGACCGATCTGGCGTACGGCGCGGTAACCGATGAAACCACCAAATCCACCATGCGCGAGCTGGCAGAGATTGGCTATATCTCTGAACCGCATGCGGCGATTGCTTACCGTTTGCTGCGCGACAACCTGCAGGAGGGCGAATATGGCCTGTTCCTCGGGACTGCGCATCCGGCGAAGTTCAAAGAGAGCGTGGATGAGATTCTGGGTCAGGATCTGCCGCTGCCAAAAGAGCTGGCCGAGCGCGCCGATTTGCCACTGCTGTCGCACAACCTGAAAGGCGATTTCGCGGAGCTGCGGGCGTTTTTGCTGAAGTAAGTGCTGACTGGGGTAAGTGCTCGCTGTCCCCCATCCCGGCCTTCCCCCGCTAGCGGGGGAAGGAGACGCTGCCACATGCAGCCTCCAAACTCACATTTTGCAGCATCTTCCTCCCCCATTTATGGGGGAGGACCGAGGAGGGGGGCAGCGAGCACAATCCATTGCAGCGCTTGCTGAACTATTTCTGCTCGCGGCGCTTAAACACCAGTTCGTTCTCGCTGCTTTCTGCACCGTCCAGAAAATATCCATCCACATCGAACTTCTTCAGCTGCGCAGGGTTGGTCAGGCGGTTCTGAATCACATAGCGGCTCATCAAACCGCGCGCTTTCTTGGCGTAAAAGCTGATGACTTTAAATTTGCCATTCTTCTCATCGAGGAACACCGGCTTGATCAACTCGGCGTTGAGTTTCTTCGGCTTGATGGCTTTGAAATACTCATCGGATGCCAGATTGATCAGCACGTCATCGCCTTGCTCAGCAATCGCCTCGTTTAACTTCTCAGTCAGCAAATCGCCCCAAAAGCTGTAGAGATCTTTCCCGGCCGGATTCGCCAGCTTAATGCCCATCTCCAGGCGATAAGGCTGCATCAAATCGAGTGGGCGCAGCAGGCCGTAAAGACCCGACAACATGCGCAGATGCTGCTGGGCAAAGTCAAAATCGTCGTCGCTAAAAGTTTCGGCCTGCAAACCGGTATACACATCGCCTTTAAACGCCAGGATCGCCTGACGCGCATTCTCCAGCGAGAAGGGCGGCTGCCATTGGTTAAAACGATCGGCATTCAGGTGCGCCAGCTTGTCGCTAATGCCCATCAGTGAGCTGATTTGCGCCGGTGAAAGATCGCGCGCAACGTCAATTAATTGGTGTGATTTTTCTAACAGCGCCGGTTGGGTAAAGCGTTGTGTCGCCAGCGGGCTTTCATAGTCCAGTGTCTTCGCTGGTGAGATAACCATCAGCATCGTGTACGTCCTCTTTGACCCGCAGGTTTATCAGGGAATTGAAGGGAAAATGTCGCAAGGAGTGTAGCAAAAAAGCGGCATGGATCGGCAAATCGCTCCCATTTGTTAGCGCTATCGTAAAGGGCACTTCGTGGTGTTGCGCCGTCACTTGTGCGTGATATTATCGCAACAGCCTTTTACACCCTGACAGTCAACCTAAGAGAAAGAGAACCATGACGGACAAACTTACTTCCTTGCGTCAGCTGACTACTGTGGTCGCCGACACCGGTGATATCGCGGCGATGAAACTTTACCAGCCGCAGGACGCGACCACGAACCCTTCTTTGATTCTCAACGCCGCTCAAATCCCTGAATACCGCAAACTGATTGACGAAGCCATTACCTGGGCACGTCAGCAGAGCAGCAACAAAGAAGAGCAGCTGGCGCTGGTTTCTGACAAGCTGGCCGTCAACATTGGTCTGGAAATTCTCAAACTGATCCCTGGTCGCATCTCGACTGAAGTCGATGCGCGCCTCTCTTACGACACTGAAGCGAGCATCGCTAAAGCGCGTAGCCTGATCAAACTGTACAACGATGCGGGCATCAGCAATGACCGTATCCTGATCAAACTGGCGTCAACCTGGCAGGGCATTCGTGCTGCTGAGCAGCTGGAAAAAGAAGGTATCAACTGTAATCTGACGCTGCTGTTCTCCTTCGCGCAGGCGCGTGCCTGTGCCGAAGCGGGCGTGTTCCTGATCTCCCCATTCGTTGGCCGTATCCTCGACTGGTACAAGCAGAACACCGATAAGAAAGAGTATGCAGCCCACGAAGATCCAGGCGTGGTGTCTGTGGCTGAAATCTACAGCTACTACAAGCAGCACGGTTATGAAACCGTGGTAATGGGCGCAAGCTTCCGTAACGTTGGTGAAATCATTGAGCTGGCTGGCTGCGACCGTCTGACCATCTCTCCGGGCCTGCTGAAAGAGCTGGCTGAGAGCGAAGGCACCGTTGAGCGTAAACTGAGCTACACCGGCGAAGTGAAAGCGCGTCCAGCGAAGATGACCGAAGCTGAGTTCTTCTGGCAGCACAACCAGGATCCAATGGCCGTTACCAAACTGGCTGAAGGTATCCGCAACTTTGCCATCGATCAGGGCAAACTTGAGAAGATGATCGCCGAGCTGCTGTAAGGTGATTGGCCGTGGCGGCAACCGCTGCCACGGTTTTACGTTTTTTCCCCCGCTTCTTGTATTATCCTTCTAACTACTCACGTCATTTGCTGCCATGCAGCTAACCACAGCGATAACTCTATGGATACTTTACGAATTGGATTAATTTCCGTTTCCGATCGTGCTGCTAACGGCATCTATCAGGATCAGGGCATTCCGGCGTTAGAGAGCTGGCTCACCGCCGCGCTGGCTACGCCGTTTGAAATTGAAACGCGTCTGGTGCCGGATGAGCAGCCAATGATTGAGCAGGCGATTTGCGAGCTGGTCGATGAGCTGTTCTGCAATTTGGTCCTCACCACCGGCGGCACCGGACCGGCGCGGCGTGATGTGACGCCAGATGCCACATTGGCGGTTGCCGACCGTGAAATGCCGGGCTTCGGCGAGCAGATGCGCCAAATTAGCCTGCAATTTGTGCCGACCGCTATTTTGTCTCGCCAGGTTGGCGTGATCCGCAAGCAGTCGCTGATCCTCAATCTGCCGGGCCAGCCAAAATCCATTAAAGAGACGCTGGAAGGGCTGAAAGCGGAAGATGGAACGGTAAAGGTGCCGGGGATTTTTGCCGCTGTACCTTATTGTTTACAGCTACTGGAAGGGCCGTATGTGGAAACTCATGCCGATGTGGTAGCAGCTTTTCGCCCCAAAAGCGCCCGTCGTGAGACAAATGACTAAAAATCGGCATTTTCAGGCATAAAATCCATCGGCACTGGTGTGGCAAAATATTGACGGTATAGTAATTCAATCTTTACATAAGTTGTTTTGCCTCTGGATACCGCTGGATTATGGATACGCACGCAACGCGCCGACTCAACGGGCAGGATTACAAAACCCTGTCGCTGGCCGCCCTTGGTGGGGCGCTGGAATTCTACGACTTCATTATCTTCGTTTTCTTTGCCGCCGTGATTGGCGAACTGTTCTTCCCGCCTGACATTCCTGAATGGTTGCGTCAGGTGCAGACTTTCGCCATCTTTGCTGCGGGTTATCTGGCGCGTCCGTTAGGCGGCATTATCATGGCGCACTTTGGTGACAAAGTGGGGCGTAAGAAGATGTTCAGCCTCAGTATTCTGCTGATGGCGCTGCCGACGTTGGCGATGGGCGCATTGCCCACTTATGCCAGCATTGGCATCGCTGCGCCGTTATTGATGCTGCTAATGCGCGTGCTGCAAGGCGCGGCTATCGGCGGTGAAGTGCCTGGCGCGTGGGTGTTTGTCGCCGAACATGTGCCTGAAAAACGCATTGGTTTTGCCTGCGGCACGCTGACCGCAGGCTTAACCGCAGGGATTCTGCTCGGTTCGCTGGTGGCAACGGTGCTGAACACCACGCTGTCACCGGCTGCGATGCGCGATCATGGCTGGCGCATTCCTTTCTTCCTCGGCGGTGTGTTTGGCTTGCTGGCGATGTATCTGCGTCGCTGGCTGCATGAAACCCCGGTGTTCCAGCAGATGCAGCAGCGTAAAGCGCTGGCAGAAAAAATGCCGCTGCAAACCATTTTCGCCAGCCATAAGCGCGGCATCGTAATTTCGATGCTGCTCACCTGGCTTCTGTCGGCCTGCATTGTGGTGGTGATTTTGATGGCGCCGACGCTGATGCAAAAACAGCATGGCATTCCCGCCGCGCTCAGTCTGCAGGCCAACAGCTTCGCCACCATTATGCTGCTGCTGGGTTGTGTTATCGCCGGATGGCTGGTGGATCGCTTCGGCGCGGCGCGTTCGCTGATGGTCGGTTCAATACTGCTGGCGATCGGCAGCTGGAACTTCTTCCATCAGTTAGGTAGCACGCCGGAAATGCTGTTTGTTTGGTACGGTTTAGCGGGCCTGAGCGTGGGTGTCGTCGGCGTAGTGCCGTTTGTGATGGTGCGCGCATTCCCGGCGGCGGTGCGCTTTACCGGCATCTCATTCTCGTACAATGTTGCTTACGCGATTTTCGGTGGTCTGACGCCGATTAGCGTAACGCTGATGATGAGCCTGACGCCAATGGCGCCTGCCTGGTATGTGCTGGCGCTGGCGATAATTGGCTTTATGGTGGGAATCTGGCTGTGGCGCGATAGCCGTCAGCAGTATGCGCAGTTAGATATGTCGCTGCACTCGTCATAATGCAAAAAGCGGAGCCAAACAGCTCCGCTATTCATTTGTCACTCGCCAATCGGCAATACCGTACGACCAAACTTCTCGTTCAGCACTTCGCCCATCGCCAGATAGAACGCACTCGAACCGCAAATAATGCCAATCCAGCCGGCAACGCGCAGCAACCCCGCGTTGTCGGTCAGGTGGCCGATAGCCAGCAGCGCAAACAGCAGCGTCAGGCTGGCGAAGATGAACTGCAGCATTTTCGGTGACTTCAGCGTGCCGAAAAATAGGAATGCAGTGAACACGCCCCACAGCGCGAGATACGCGCCAAGGAAGTGGCCGTCGGCCGCCTCTGCCAGCCCCAGTTTCGGCAGTAGCAGAATCGCCACCAACGTTAACCAGAAGCTGCCGTAAGAGGTAAAGGCGGTCAGCCCAAAGGTGTTGCCTTTCTTATACTCCAGCAGCCCGGCAAAAATTTGCGCGATGCCGCCGTAGAAAATCCCCATCGCTAGGATGATCACATCCATCGCAAACAGGCCGGTGTTGTGTAAGTTGAGCAGGATGGTGGTCATACCGAATCCCATCAGGCCCAACGGGGCGGGATTCGCCAGCGTGGTATTGCTCATAATTCCTCAGAAGCAGCGTTGAAGATGTTGTTCGTGTTTTACACCCGCGCAAACCGCTGGGGGCGCGAGGCGCTGCATAATAAGCGGCCTCTTTTTGCCCAACTTTGATCTGAATCGACGAGAGAATGAAATTTTTTTTAGTTTTAACCCTTGATGCGCATCGAACCGGCCCCATTTACTTGTCATCGAGCGTTGTGAGGCAGCAAAAAAAGCCTGCTTCAGCAGTTGAAAGTGGTCAGTTTGGCCGCATCTCTGTTTCACAACCCAAATTGGCAAAGAATTTAAGTAGGAGACGTTTAGATGGGCAAGATTATTGGTATTGACTTGGGTACAACCAACTCATGTGTTGCAGTTATGGATGGTGGTAAAGCACGCGTACTGGAAAACGCCGAAGGCGATCGCACCACGCCGTCGATCATTGCGTATGCACAGGATGGCGAAACTCTGGTGGGTCAACCGGCTAAACGTCAGTCTGTGACCAATCCGCAGAACACCCTGTTTGCGATCAAGCGCCTGATTGGCCGTCGCTTCCAGGACGAAGAAGTACAGCGTGATATTAAAATTATGCCGTACAAAATCATCGGCGCAGATAACGGCGACGCATGGCTGGACGTAAAAGGCCAGAAAATGGCACCGCCGCAGATCTCTGCTGAAGTGCTGAAAAAGATGAAGAAAACCGCGGAAGATTTCCTCGGTGAAGCCGTCACTGAAGCGGTTATTACCGTTCCAGCTTACTTCAACGATGCGCAGCGTCAGGCGACCAAAGACGCCGGCCGTATCGCGGGTCTGGAAGTAAAACGTATCATCAACGAACCAACCGCAGCTGCACTGGCTTACGGCCTGGATAAAGGTCAGGGCAACCGCACCATCGCGGTATACGACCTGGGCGGTGGTACTTTCGATATCTCAATCATTGAGATCGATGACGTTGATGGCGAGAAAACCTTTGAAGTTCTGGCAACCAACGGTGATACCCACCTGGGTGGTGAAGACTTCGATAGCCGTCTGATTAACTATCTGGTGGCTGAATTTAAGAAAGATCAGGGCATCGATCTGCACAACGATCCGCTGGCCATGCAGCGTCTGAAAGAAGCGGCAGAGAAAGCCAAGATCGAGCTGTCTTCAGCACAGCAGACCGACGTTAACCTGCCTTACATCACGGCGGATGCGACCGGTCCTAAGCACCTGAACATCAAAGTAACACGTGCGAAACTGGAATCACTGGTTGAAGACCTGGTTTCTCGCTCTATCGAGCCGTTGAAAGTGGCTCTGCAGGATGCGGGTCTGTCTGTTTCAGACATCAACGACGTGATCCTGGTGGGCGGTCAAACGCGTATGCCAATGGTTCAGGCGAAAGTGACTGAGTTCTTTGGTAAAGAGCCACGTAAAGATGTGAACCCGGATGAAGCGGTAGCCGTGGGTGCTGCGGTTCAGGGCGGCGTGTTGGCGGGTGAAGTGAAAGACGTTCTGCTGCTGGACGTGACTCCGCTGTCGCTGGGTATCGAAACCATGGGCGGCGTGATGACTTCGCTGATTAGCAAGAACACCACCATACCAACCAAGCACAGCCAGGTGTTCTCTACCGCTGAAGATAACCAGTCTGCCGTGACCATTCACGTGCTGCAGGGTGAGCGTAAGCGTTCAGGTGATAACAAATCCCTGGGCCAGTTCAACCTCGACGGTATCCAGGCTGCACCGCGCGGTATGCCGCAGATCGAAGTCACCTTCGATATCGATGCGGATGGTATCCTGCACGTGTCTGCGAAAGACAAAAACAGCGGTAAAGAGCAGAAGATCACCATCAAGGCTTCTTCTGGTCTGAATGAAGAAGAGATCGAAAAAATGGTGCGTGACGCGGAAGCGAACGCCGAGTCTGACCGCAAGTTCGAAGAGCTGGTTCAGACCCGTAACCAGGGCGATCAGATTTCGCACAGCACCCGTAAGCAGCTGGACGAAGCGGGCGACAAACTGTCTGCTGACGACAAAGCGCCAATCGAAGCTGCGTTGACCGAGCTGAACACCGCGCTGAAAGGCGAAGACAAAGCAGAAATCGAAGCCAAAATGCAGGCATTGATGGAAGTGTCCAGCAAACTGATGGAGCTGGCACAGCAGCAGGGTCAGGCAGCTGATGCAGGCGATGCTTCTGCACAGAAAGAAGACGACGTTGTCGACGCTGAGTTCGAAGAAGTTAAAGACAAAAAATAATTGCCCCTGACCGGGCGCGACGGCTGGCCTGACAGCCGTTGAAACCAGCACGGGCGTAGGAGATCTCTCCACGCCCGTGCGATCATGTTAAGGGCAGAACAAATATGGCTAAGAGTGATTTATACGAGATCTTAGGCGTCTCTAAATCCGCAGATGAGCGTGAAATCAAAAAGGCTTATAAGCGCCTGGCGATGAAATACCATCCGGACCGTAATCCGGACAATAAAGAAGCCGAAGCGAAGTTTAAAGAAATTAAGGAAGCCTACGAAATTCTGACCGACGCACAGAAGCGTGCGGCCTACGACCAATATGGTCACGCAGCCTTTGAACAAGGCGGCATGGGCGGCGGTGGTGGCTTCGGCGGCGGCGGTGCCGACTTCAGCGATATCTTTGGCGACGTATTTGGCGATATTTTTGGTGGTGGCCGCCGTCAGCGTGCCGCACGTGGCGCCGATTTACGCTACAACATGGAGCTAACGCTGGAAGAAGCGGTACGCGGCGTGACCAAAGAGATCCGCATTCCAACACTGGAAGAGTGCGATGTCTGCCACGGCAGCGGCGCGAAAGCGGGGACCAAACCGCAGACCTGTCATACCTGTCATGGCGCAGGCCAGGTGCAGATGCGTCAGGGCTTCTTCACCGTGCAGCAGGCGTGTCCGACCTGTCACGGTCGCGGTTCAGTGATCAAAGATCCGTGCAATGCTTGTCATGGTCACGGTCGCGTTGAGCGCAGTAAAACTCTATCGGTGAAAATTCCAGCAGGCGTGGATACCGGCGATCGCATTCGTCTGACCGGCGAAGGTGAAGCGGGCGAACAGGGCGCACCAGCGGGCGATCTGTACGTTCAGGTTTCGGTGAAAAAGCACCCGATCTTCGAACGTGAAGATAACAACCTGTATTGCGAAGTGCCGATTAACTTCGCGATGGCAGCATTGGGCGGCGAGATTGAAGTGCCGACGCTTGATGGGCGTGTGAACCTGAAAGTGCCTTCTGAAACGCAAACTGGCAAGCTGTTCCGCATGCGCGGTAAAGGCGTGAAATCGGTGCGTGGTGGTGCGGTAGGCGATTTGCTGTGTCGTGTGGTGGTGGAAACGCCAGTCAGCCTCAATGACAAACAGAAAGCGTTACTGCGTGAACTGGAAGAGAGTTTTGGCGGCCCGAGCGGCGAGAAAAACAGCCCGCGCTCCAAAAGCTTCCTCGACGGCGTGAAGAAGTTTTTTGACGATTTAACACGTTAATCCCGTCTGGGATGCTTAATAAAGCGGAGAGGAAACTCTCCGCTTTTTTTATGTTTTCCCGCCAACGCGTCGCTCCTGATATAAGCTCAATCTGCCTGGCGTGAGATAAAAGCAGAAACCCTTTCGTAATGCATCGGTATTATCGAGTCGTTAACGAGACATAAGCTGCTTTTAACGAGGTGTTTGAGCCGCTACACTTCTCAGCCTAAATGTCTCTACTCAGGAGGAGTTGTGAACAAACCCCGTTCTCTTCGAAGCTTACTGAAAAGCTTTATTGCCAGCGATGCCAGCAACGGCATGGTGCTGATTCTGGCGGCCGTCGCGGCAATGATTTTGGCTAACAGCGCGGAAACCGCTCAAGCTTATCAATCGTTTCTCGCCGAGCCGGTGCAGATTCGCTTCGGTGCATTAGACATCAGCAAAAACCTGCTGCTGTGGATCAACGATGCCATGATGGCGCTGTTTTTCCTGTTAATTGGTTTGGAAGTGAAACGTGAACTGATCACCGGTGAACTCGCCAGCCGCGATCGCGCCATTTTCCCGGTGATTGCGGCAATTGGCGGCATGGTTATGCCGGGACTGATTTTCCTGATGCTTAATCATGGCGATCCTATTGCACGTAACGGCTGGGCTATTCCTACTGCTACTGATATCGCCTTTGCTTTGGGCGTGCTGGCACTGTTGGGCAGCCGCGTGCCAACCGCGCTGAAAGTGTTCCTGATGGCGCTGGCGATTATTGATGATCTCGGCGCTATCGTGATTATCGCGCTGTTCTACACCAGCGATCTCTCCGTGCTGTCGCTGAGCGTAGCGGCAGGTGCGATTGTGCTGCTGGCGATTCTCAATCGTTGCGGCGTGCGTAACATTGCCATCTATATGTTAGTCGGCATTGTGCTGTGGACGGCGGTGCTCAAATCGGGTGTGCACGCAACGTTAGCGGGCGTGATTGTTGGCTTCTTCGTGCCGCTGGAAGAGAAGAACGGCCATTCTCCAGCCGAGCACCTGGCGCATGGTTTAATGCCGTGGGTAAACTGGCTGATTCTGCCGCTGTTCGCTTTTGCCAACGCCGGCATTTCGCTGAGCGGCATTACCTTTATGGATACGCTGTCGCCAGAGCCGCTGGGCATCATTCTCGGCTTGCTGATTGGTAAACCGTTGGGTATCACGCTGTTCTGCTGGCTGGCGGTGAAGTGGCGGCTGGCGGTGTTGCCGGCGGGCACCACGATACGCGATATCATGGCGATTGGTGTGCTGTGCGGTATCGGCTTCACCATGTCGATCTTTATCAGTTCGCTGGCGTTTGATGCCGCCCATGAGCAACTGGTGACCTTCTCCAAGCTGGGGATTCTCAGTGGCTCGCTGCTCTCAGCGGTGATTGGTTACACGCTGCTGCGCATCAAATTGCGTTAAAAGAGGAAGGAGGCGAAAGCCTCCTTTTTTTGCCGATGAATCAGCTCAACTTTAATCATCTCTACTATTTCTGGCAGGTGTGTAAAACCGGTTCGGTAGTGCGCGCGGCGGATGTGCTGTGCCTGGCGCCACAGACGGTCACTGGCCAGATTAAATCGCTGGAAGAGCAACTCGGCGGCGTGCTGTTTCGTCGTCAGGGGCGCGGTTTAGTACCGACGGAGCTTGGTCAACTGGTGTTCCGCTATGCCGACCGCATGTTCATGCTGAGCCAGGAGATGCTCGATATCGTTAACTACCGCAAAGAGTCGCATCTGCTGTTTGATGTTGGCGTAGCGGATGCCTTGTCTAAGCAACTGGTGAGCAAGGTGCTGCAGGCTGCGGTGGTGGCTGAAGAGGGAATCCATCTGCGCTGCTTTGAATCAACGCACGAGATGCTGCTGGAACAGTTAAGCCAGCACAAGCTGGATATGATTCTTTCCGATTGCCCAATTGATTCGACTCAGCAGGAAGGGCTGTTTTCGGTCAAGCTGGGCGAGTGTCCGATCAGCTTCTGGTGCAACACACCGTTACCGACGCTGCCGTTTCCTGCCAGCCTGGAAGAGCGGCGTTTGCTGATTCCGGGGCGTCGCTCGATGCTGGGTCGCAAACTGCTGAACTGGATTCACAGCCAGGGATTGCAGGTGGAGATTCTGGGCGAGTTTGATGATGCGGCATTAATGAAAGCTTTTGGTGCGCTTAACAACGCGATATTTGTGGCTCCGACGCTGTATGGCGACGAGATTTACCGGGATGACGCCATCAAAGAGATTGGGCGATTGGATGCGGTGATGGAGGAGTATCACGTGATCTTTGCCGAACGGATGATTCAGCATCCGGCGGTACAGCGGATCTGTCATCGCGACTTTAGTGCGCTGTTTACCCTGAATTGCAGGCATAAAAAAACCGGCTAAGCGCCGGTTCTTTTTTACAAAGCGATTAACAGACGGGCGATTAAGCCAGTTTGTTGATCTGAGCAGTCAGGTTTGCTTTATGACGTGCAGCTTTGTTTTTGTGGATCAGACCTTTAGCAGCCTGACGGTCCACGAGTGGTTGCATTTCGTTGAATGCGTTCTGCGCAGCAGCTTTGTCGCCTGTTGCGATAGCCGCGTATACTTTCTTGATGAAAGTACGCATCATTGAACGGTTGCTTGCGTTATGCTTGCGACGTTTCTCAGATGTTACGGCGCGTTTCTTAGCTGATTTGATATTAGCCAAGGTCCAACTCCCAAATGTGATCTATATGGACAAATCAAAGGCCGAGGACTATGCCTTTTGCGCCTTCTTATGTCAATGGATTTGTGCAAATAAGCGTCGTTTTAAAAACAACACTCGATTACGTAATTGATGGCGCAGGATTCTACCAGCAACGCGGCGTTGAATACAGTATTTCGCAGCAAAAATCTTCAGATCCTTGCTAAGCAACTGGCCACGCGTGGAATAAGCCGCGCCAGAAGCAGGAAAGGCACGTATACGGGTTAACCTAAACGCCATTCAAGGGTATAATCCGCCGATTTCCACCGGTTTGAGTCAGCCATGAAGTTTATCCGCGGTATTTATAATCTGAAAGAGCAGCATCGCGGCTGCGTCCTGACCATTGGCAATTTCGACGGCGTACATCGCGGCCACCAGGCTTTGATGGCGCAGCTGATTGCCGAAGGACGAAAACGCAATCTGCCGGTGGTGGTGATGGTATTTGAGCCACAACCGCTTGAGCTGTTTGCCGGCGACAAAGCCCCGGCACGCCTTACGCGTTTGCGTGAAAAGCTGAAGTACCTCGAACAAGCGGGCGTCGATGCCGTACTCTGCGTACGTTTTGATCGTCGCTTCGCTGCGCATTCGGCGCAGAGTTTTATTTCTGAATTGCTGGTAGACAAGCTCAACGTCAAGTTCCTGGCCGTCGGCGATGATTTCCGCTTCGGCGCTGGTCGCCAGGGGGATTTCCTGTTATTACAGAAAGCCGGTGCGGAGTATGGCTTTGAGGTTATCAGCACCCAGACTTATTGTGACAGCGGCAAGCGCATCAGCAGTACCGCCGTTCGTCAGGCGCTGGCGCAGGATGATTTTGCGCAAGCCGAAGCGCTGCTGGGCCATCCGTTCAGCATCTCAGGCCGCGTAGTGCACGGCGATGCACTCGGGCGCACTATCGGTTTCCCAACGGCTAATCTCCCTTTGCGTCGCACCGTTACGCCGGTTAAAGGCGTGTTTGCGGTGGCAGTGTTGGGCCTTGGCGATCAGCCGCTGCCCGGCGTGGCCAATATTGGTACGCGCCCAACGGTAAAAGGTTTACGTCAGCAGCTTGAAGTTCATCTGCTCGACACACATATGAATCTCTATGGGCGTCACATTGAAGTGGTGCTGAAACAGAAGATTCGCGATGAACAGCGTTTCGCTTCGCTGGACGCGCTGAAAGAACAAATTGCGAAAGATGTGGTGACAGCCCGCCAATTCTTTGGGCTAAAAACACCGGTTTAATGACCGAAATACGGAATCGAGAATCTGATGAGTGACTATAAATCTACCCTGAATTTGCCGGAAACGGGGTTCCCGATGCGTGGCGATCTGGCCAAGCGTGAACCGGGAATGCTGCAACGTTGGTATGATGACAACCTGTACGGCATCATCCGCGAAGCCAAAAAAGGGAAAAAAACCTTTATTTTGCACGATGGCCCTCCTTATGCGAACGGCAGCATTCATATTGGTCACTCAGTTAACAAGATTCTGAAAGACATTATCGTTAAGTCGAAAGGCATGGCGGGCTACGACTCGCCGTACGTTCCAGGTTGGGACTGCCACGGCTTGCCGATTGAGCACAAAGTTGAGCAGATGATTGGTAAGCCGGGCGAAAAAGTGAGCGCGTCTGAATTCCGTGCCGCTTGCCGCCAATATGCGGCAGAGCAGGTTGAAGGGCAGAAAAATGACTTCATCCGCCTCGGCGTGCTCGGTGACTGGGATCGTCCTTATCTGACGATGAATTTCGAGACCGAAGCCAACATCATCCGTGCGCTGGGTAAAATCATCGGCAACGGCCATCTGCACAAAGGCGCTAAGCCGGTGCACTGGTGCATGGATTGCCGTTCGGCGCTGGCTGAAGCGGAAGTGGAGTATTACGACAAAACTTCGCCATCCATCGATGTGATGTTCAATGCCGTGGATGCCGATGCGGTGCGCGCGAAGTTTGGCGTCGCTGCTTCAGAAGGCCCGGTTTCACTGGTGATCTGGACCACCACGCCGTGGACCATGCCAGCTAACCGCGGTATCTCGCTGCATCCAGAATTTGAATACCAGCTACTGCAGATCGACGGTCGCAGCCTGATTCTCGCCAAAGAGATGGTTGAGAGCGTGATGAAGCGCGCGGGTATCAGCGACTGGACCGTGCTGGGCGAATGCAACGGCGCGGCGCTGGAGCTGCAGCTGTTCCAGCATCCGTTCCTCGAGCAGATCCAATCGAAAGTGGTATTGGGTGATCACGTGACGCTGGAGGCCGGTACCGGTGCGGTACATACTGCGCCAGGCCACGGCCCGGATGACTATGTTATCGGTCAGAAATACGGTCTGGAAACCGTCAATCCAGTGGGGCCGGATGGCACGTATCTGCCAGGCACCTACCCGACGCTGGATGGTGTAAACGTCTTTAAAGCCAACGACATGATCGTTGAGCTGCTGAAAGAGAAGGGCGCGCTGCTGCACGTTGAGAAACTGCTGCACAGCTACCCGCACTGCTGGCGTCATAAAACGCCAATCATCTTCCGTGCCACGCCACAATGGTTCATCAGCATGGATCAGAAAGGCCTGCGTGCGCAGTCGCTGAAAGAGATCAAAGGCGTGCAGTGGATCCCGGATTGGGGCCAGGCGCGTATCGAAGCGATGGTAGCGAACCGTCCGGACTGGTGTATCTCACGTCAGCGTACGTGGGGTGTGCCGATGGCGCTGTTCGTGCATAAAGAGAGCGAGCAGCTGCATCCGGATACGCTGGAGCTGATGGAGAAAGTCGCGAAACGGGTTGAGCAGGACGGCATCCAGGCGTGGTGGGATCTCGATCCGCGCGACCTGATGGGCGACGACGCTGACCACTACGTCAAAGTGCCAGACACCTTAGACGTCTGGTTCGACTCTGGATCTACCAGCTACTCAGTGGTGGATGCGCGTCCTGAATTCGGTGGCCATACGCCAGATATGTATCTGGAAGGTTCGGATCAGCATCGCGGCTGGTTCATGTCTTCTCTGATGATCTCCACGGCGATGAAAGGCAAAGCGCCTTATCGTCAGGTACTGACGCACGGTTTCACCGTGGATGGTCAGGGCCGCAAGATGTCGAAATCGATCGGCAACACCGTGGCGCCGCAGGATGTGATGGATAAGCTGGGTGCGGACATTCTGCGTCTGTGGGTCGCTTCTACCGATTATTCCGGTGAGATGGCGGTTTCCGACGAAATCCTGAAGCGTGCCGCAGACAGCTATCGTCGTATCCGTAACACCGCGCGTTTCCTGCTGGCAAACCTTGCTGGCTTTAACCCGGCGACCGATTGCGTCAAGCCGGAAGAGATGGTGGTGGTGGATCGCTGGGCGGTTGGCCGTGCGCTGGCAGCGCAGCAGGATATCGTGCACTCCTACGAAAACTACGATTTCCACGAAGTGGTGCAGCGTTTGATGCACTTCTGCTCAATCGAAATGGGCTCGTTCTATCTCGATGTGATCAAAGATCGTCAGTACACCGCAAAAGGCGACAGCCTGGCGCGTCGCAGCTGCCAAACCGCGCTGTGGCACATCGTTGAAGCGCTGGTGCGCTGGATGGCGCCAATCATGTCCTTCACCGCAGACGAAATCTGGGGCTACCTGCCGGGCGAGCGCGCGAAATACGTGTTCACCGAAGAGTGGTATCAGGATCTGTTTGGTCTGGCAGATAACGAAACGCTGAACGATGCTTATTGGGATGATCTGCTGAAAGTCCGCGGTGAAGTGAACAAGGTGATTGAGCAAGCGCGTAGCGACAAAAGCATCGGCGGTGCGCTGGAAGCGACGGTGACGCTGTATGCGGATGCCGAGCTGGCAGCCAAGCTGCAGGCGCTGGGCGATGAGCTGCGTTTCGTGCTGTTAACTTCAGGCGCGACCGTGGCGGATTACGCCACTGCCAGCGATGAAGCGCAGCAGAGCGAGCTGTTCAAAGGTCTGAAAATCGCGCTGCACAAAGCAGAAGGCGAGAAATGTCCGCGCTGCTGGCATTACACTACTGACGTTGGCCAGAATCCGGAGCATGCTGCGGTGTGTGGTCGTTGCTACACCAACGTCGCCGGCAATGGCGAACAGCGGAAATTTGCCTGATGAGTAAAGCGCTCTCTTCAACCGGTTTGCGCTGGCTTTGGCTGGTGCTGGTGGTGATTGCCATCGATTTTGGCAGCAAGATGTGGGTCATCAACAACATGATGCTGCATGAAACGCAGCCGCTGATGCCGTTCCTGAACCTGTTCTACGCACATAATTATGGCGCGGCGTTCAGCTTCCTGGCCGACAAAGGCGGCTGGCAGCGCTGGTTCTTCGCCGGCATCGCCATTGCTATCGTGGTGGCGCTGTTGGTGATGATGTATCGCAACGCTGCCAGCAACAAATTAACCAATATTGCCTACGCGCTGATTATCGGCGGGGCGTTGGGTAACCTGTTTGACCGTTCGTATCACGGTTTTGTGGTCGATTTTATCGACTTCTATGTCGGTGACTGGCACTTCGCGACCTTTAACATCGCCGACTGTGCCATCTGCATCGGCGCGGCGCTGGTAGTGCTGGAAGGTTTTCTCAGCCCGAACGGCAAACCGGCTAAACAGAAAGGGTAACTGATGACAGACTTAGTTCAGCGCGATAGCGCGTTGCTGGTGCATTTTACGCTGAAGCTGGAGGATGGCTCGACGGCCGAATCCACGCGCGCCAACGGCAAACCTGCGCTGTTCCGTCTGGGTGATGGCAGCCTGTCGGGTGCGCTGGAACAGCAGCTACTCGGGCGTAAAGTGGGCGACAAGCACGCATTTACGCTGGAGCCGGAAGATGCGTTTGGCGGCACCAGCCCGGATCTGGTTCAGTACTTCTCACGTCGTGACTTTAACGATGCGGGCGAGCCGGAAGTGGGTGCCATCATGCTGTTCAGCGGCCGCGGCGGCAGCGAAATGCCTGGCGTGATCCGTGAAGTTTCCGGTGACTCGATCACCGTAGACTTCAACCATCCGCTGGCGGGCCAGCGCATTCAGTTTGACATTGAAGTGCTGGAGATTGATCCGGCGCTGGAGGCCAACGATGCAAATCCTGTTAGCTAACCCACGCGGTTTCTGCGCAGGCGTTGATCGCGCCATCAGCATCGTTGAGCGCGCGCTGGAGATGTACGGCGCGCCCATCTACGTGCGTCACGAAGTGGTGCATAACCGCTACGTGGTGAGTAGCTTGCGCGAACGTGGGGCGATCTTCATTGAAGAGATCGCTGAAGTGCCGGATAACGCCATTCTGATCTTCTCCGCGCACGGCGTATCGCAAGCGGTTCGCGCCGAAGCCAAAGCGCGTAACCTCACCATGCTGTTTGATGCGACCTGTCCGCTGGTGACCAAAGTTCATATGGAAGTGGCGCGCGCTAGCCGTAAAGGTGTTGAAGCGATTCTTATTGGTCACGCGGGGCATCCGGAAGTGGAAGGCACCATGGGCCAGTACAGCAATCCTAACGGCGGCATGTATCTGGTGGAATCGCCGGAAGATGTGTTCAAGCTGAACGTCAAAGATGAGAGCAACCTGTGCTTTATGACGCAGACCACACTTTCAGTCGATGATACTTCGGACGTGATTGATGCACTGCGTCAGCGCTTCCCGGCGATTATCGGTCCACGTAAAGATGACATCTGCTACGCCACCACCAACCGTCAGGAAGCGGTACGCGTCTTAGCGCGTGATGCTGAAGTGGTGCTGGTAGTGGGATCGAAAAACTCCTCTAACTCGAACCGTCTGGCCGAACTGGCGCAGCGTGCTGGTAAGCTGGCGAAGCTGATTGATTCGGCTGATGACATCCAGGAAGAGTGGGTCAAAGACAAGCAGGTCATCGGCGTAACAGCGGGCGCTTCTGCTCCTGATATTCTGGTGCAACAGGTGATTCAACGTCTGCGTGAGCTCGGCGGTGAAGCGGCGATTGAGCTGATTGGCCGTGAAGAGAACATCGTGTTTGAAGTACCAAAAGAGCTGCGCGTCGACGTGCGAAACGTGCAGTAAGCGGTTTACACCGCAGTAAAATCAGGCCGACATTGTTCGGCCTTTTCTTTGCCTGTCGCTGTAGAAAATCCTACTTCCAGCATGCGGGATTGCTTTTACTGATAATGTTTCGCGGCTGGCATAAAATTCTTATATCCCTTTATTATTGTGGCGTGACTGTTATCTGACCGTTAACCTGTTTACGCTTTACATGCATAGATTTGTATCAGGAATGAATAATTATGAGTGAAATCCGCATTGCTATCGTTGGTGCGCCGGGTCGCATGGGACGCAATTTGATTCAGGCCGTACAGCAGGCGGAAGGTGTTGCGCTAGGCGCAGCACTGTCGCGTAGCGGTTCGTCATTGCTGGGCGTAGATGCTGGCGAACTGGCGGGCATCGGTAAAACGGGCGTGATCGTCTCTGACGACCTGCGAAAGGTGGTTAACGACTTCGATGTCCTGATCGATTTCACCCGTCCGGAAGGCACGCTGGAGTATCTGGCGTTTTGCCAACAGCACAACAAAGCGATGGTGATCGGTACCACCGGTTTTGATGAAGCCGGTAAAGCGGCGATTCGCGCGGCTGCTGAAGAGATTGGCATCGTGTTCGCCGCTAACTTCAGCGTGGGCGTCAACCTGGTGCTGAATCTGCTGCAGCAGGCAGCGAAGGTGATGGGCGACTACGCGGACATTGAAATCGTTGAAGCGCACCATCGTCACAAAGTTGATGCACCATCAGGTACTGCGCTGGCGATGGGCGAAGCGATTGCCGATGCCATGAAGTGGAATCTGGATGAGCACGCGGTGTATGCCCGTGAAGGTCATACCGGTGAGCGTAAAGCGCAAACCATCGGATTTGCTACCGTGCGCGCTGGTGATATCGTCGGTGAACACACCGCGATGTTTGCAGATATTGGTGAGCGCGTAGAGATTACCCACAAGGCTTCCAGCCGTATGACCTTTGCAAATGGTGCAGTTAAAGCGGCAAGCTGGTTAAAGAACAAGAAATCTGGCCTTTATGATATGCGTGATGTGCTGGATTTATCGATGTTGTGAGTGTTGTGAACCATCGTGATGTGGTTATTTCAATCGGTAAGACCTTGATTGACGAGGGCAATGTGATCATTGCCCTTTATTTTATCTGTAAATGACCATTTTGCTATATTATTGGTTCGAAGTGCTTATTTGTCGAAGTTGATGAGTGATTATCAGGCTTGCGATGGCTAATTTTGACCGTTTGGTCAAAAATTTATGCGCGCCAGCACCAGTTTGCCATTATCGCTGTCAGGCAACCGATTATTTTTCCGAGTTATCTCACTCTTTTGTCGCCTTTCGCCGTTTTTAACATTCAGTTGCCCGAAATATACAAAAAAATAACCACATGCTGTAGACAAGGTGCGGGGCGATCATTAGAATGCGCGCAATTTGCCAAAATTCGAGTACTCAGGCGGGTTTTGCATTGATTCTGGTACTGCTTTTGAATTAATATGCAAATATTGTGACTGTTTATTCCCTGGAGGATGTTTTGATTAAGTCAGCGCTCTTGGTTCTGGAAGACGGAACCCAATTCCACGGTCGGGCCATCGGGGCTACGGGGTCGGCAGTGGGGGAAGTTGTTTTCAACACTTCAATGACCGGTTATCAAGAAATCCTCACTGATCCTTCCTATTCCCGCCAAATCGTTACCCTCACTTATCCCCATATCGGCAATGTTGGCGTTAACGCAGCCGATGAAGAATCCAGCCAAATCCATGCTCAAGGCCTCGTAATTCGCGATCTGCCGCTGATTACCAGCAACTTCCGCAGCGAAGAAAGTCTGGCAGCTTACCTGCAGCGCAATAACATCGTTGGCATCGCCGATATCGACACGCGTAAACTGACCCGTTTGCTGCGCGAGAAGGGTGCACAGAGCGGCTGCATTATTGCGGGTGATAATCCGGATGCCGCACTGGCGCTGCAGAAAGCGCAGGCGTTCCCGGGCTTGAAAGGCATGGATCTGGCGAAAGAAGTGACCACCGCGGAAACTTACGCGTGGCAGCAAGGTAGCTGGACACTGGAAGGTGACCTGCCGGAGCAGAAAACGGCGGAAGAGCTGCCGTTCCATGTGGTGGCGTACGATTACGGCGCTAAGCGCAACATCCTGCGTATGCTGGTGGATCGCGGCTGCCGCCTGACGGTCGTGCCGGCGCAAACTCCGGCGGAAGAGGTTCTGGCACTTAATCCAGACGGTATTTTTCTGTCGAACGGTCCTGGCGACCCGGAGCCATGCGACTACGCCATTAACGCCATTCAGGCATTCCTGAAAACCGATGTTCCGGTATTCGGTATCTGCCTTGGGCACCAGCTGTTAGCGCTAGCGAGCGGTGCCAAAACCATCAAGATGAAACTCGGCCACCACGGCGGCAACCATCCGGTGAAAGATCTCGATAACAACACCGTGATGATCACCGCACAGAACCACGGTTTTGCGGTTGATGACAGCCAATTACCGGCCAATCTGCGCGTGACGCATGTGTCGCTGTTCGACCAAACCGTGCAGGGCATTCATCGCACTGACAAACCGGCCTTCAGCTTCCAGGGACACCCGGAAGCGAGCCCAGGCCCGCACGATGCGGCGCCACTGTTCGATCACTTCATCGAACTGATCAAAGCATACCGTTCTAACGCGAAGTAATCAGGAGCCCACGATGCCAAAACGTACAGACATAAAATCCATCCTGATTCTTGGTGCTGGCCCGATCGTTATCGGCCAGGCATGTGAATTTGACTACTCCGGTGCGCAGGCGTGTAAAGCGCTGCGTGAAGAGGGCTACCGCGTCATTCTGGTGAACTCGAACCCGGCAACTATTATGACCGACCCGGAAATGGCCGATGCGACTTACATCGAGCCGATTCACTGGGAAGTGGTACGCAAGATTATCGAAAAAGAGCGTCCGGATGCGGTGCTGCCAACCATGGGCGGCCAGACAGCGCTGAACTGTGCGCTGGAGCTGGAGCGTCAGGGCGTGCTGGCTGAGTTCGGCGTCACCATGATTGGTGCGACTGCCGATGCCATTGATAAAGCCGAAGATCGTCGTCGCTTCGACGTGGCGATGAAGAGCATTGGTCTGGGCACCGCACGTTCCGGTATCGCGCATACCATGGAAGAAGCGCTGGCGGTGGCCGAAGACGTTGGCTTCCCGTGCATCATCCGCCCTTCCTTTACGATGGGCGGCACCGGCGGCGGTATCGCCTATAACCGCGAAGAGTTCGAAGAGATTTGCGAACGCGGTCTGGACTTGTCGCCAACCAATGAGCTGCTGATTGATGAGTCGCTGATTGGCTGGAAAGAGTACGAGATGGAAGTGGTACGTGATAAAAACGACAACTGCATCATCGTCTGCTCGATCGAAAACTTCGATGCAATGGGCATCCACACCGGTGACTCTATCACCGTGGCGCCCGCGCAAACTCTGACCGACAAAGAGTATCAAATCATGCGTAACGCCTCGCTGGCGGTACTGCGTGAAATCGGTGTCGAAACCGGTGGTTCGAACGTCCAGTTCTCGGTGAATCCGAAAGATGGCCGTATGATCGTCATCGAAATGAACCCGCGCGTATCGCGTTCGTCAGCGCTGGCTTCAAAAGCGACCGGCTTCCCGATTGCCAAAGTGGCGGCGAAACTGGCGGTGGGCTTTACCCTTGATGAGCTGATGAACGACATCACCGGCGGCTTAACGCCTGCGTCGTTCGAACCCTCAATCGACTACGTCGTTACCAAGATTCCTCGCTTCAACTTCGAGAAGTTCGCCGGTGCCAACGATCGTCTGACCACGCAGATGAAATCGGTCGGTGAAGTGATGGCGATTGGCCGCACGTTCCAGGAATCGATGCAGAAAGCGCTGCGCGGTCTGGAAGTCGGTGCCAACGGTTTCGACCCGAAAGTTAGCCTCGACGATCCAGAAGCGTTAACGCGCATTCGCCGCGAACTGAAAGATGCCGGTTCTGACCGTATCTGGTACATCGCCGATGCGTTCCGCGCCGGCATGTCAGTTGATGGTGTGTTCAACCTCACCAACATTGATCGCTGGTTCCTGGTGCAGATTGAAGAGCTGGTGCGTCTGGAAGAGCAGGTTGAACGCGAAGGTGTGAACTCGCTGAACGCGGAGTTCCTGCGCGCGCTGAAGCGTAAAGGCTTTGCTGATGTCCGTCTGGCCGCGCTGGCGGGCGTATCTGAAGGCGAAATCCGTAAGCTGCGTCAGCAATTTAACCTGCATCCGGTTTATAAACGCGTTGATACCTGCGCGGCTGAATTCGCCACCGACACCGCCTATATGTACTCAACCTACGAGGAAGAGTGCGAAGCCAATCCAAACCAGGATCGTGAAAAAATCATGATTCTGGGCGGCGGTCCAAACCGTATCGGCCAGGGCATCGAGTTTGATTACTGCTGCGTGCATGCGGCGCTGGCGCTGCGTGAAGACGGTTACGAGACCATCATGGTCAACTGTAACCCGGAAACCGTCTCAACCGACTACGACACCTCGGATCGCCTCTACTTCGAACCTGTCACGCTGGAAGATGTGCTGGAAATCGTACGTATCGAGAAGCCGAAAGGCGTCATCGTACAGTACGGCGGCCAGACGCCGCTGAAACTGGCGCGTGCGCTGGAAGCGGCGGGCGTTCCGGTGATTGGTACCAGCCCGGATTCGATTGACCGTGCAGAAGACCGCGAGCGTTTCCAGCAGGCGGTTGATCGCCTGAGCCTGAAGCAGCCGGCTAACGCCACCGTTGCCACGCTGGAACAGGCCGTTGAGAAAGCGGCTGGGATCGGTTATCCGCTGGTGGTGCGTCCTTCTTATGTGCTGGGCGGCCGCGCGATGGAGATCGTTTACGACGAAATCGACCTGAAGCGTTACTTCCAGACCGCTGTATCGGTGTCTAACGATGCGCCAGTGCTGCTGGATCGCTTCCTCGATGATGCGGTTGAAGTGGATGTTGATGCGATTTGCGACGGCGAGCGCGTACTGATTGGCGGCATCATGGAGCACATCGAGCAGGCGGGCGTGCACTCCGGTGACTCCGCGTGTTCACTGCCGGCCTACACGCTGAGCACTGAAATCCAGAACGTGATGCGTCAGCAGGTGGAAAAACTGGCCTTCGAGCTGAACGTACGTGGCCTGATGAACGTGCAGTTCGCGGTGAAGGACAATGAAGTTTACCTGATTGAGGTGAATCCACGTGCCGCGCGTACCGTGCCGTTCGTGTCTAAAGCCACTGGTGTGGCGCTGGCGAAGGTTGCCGCGCGCGTGATGGCAGGTAAAACGCTGGCTGAACAGGGCGTTACCAAAGAAGTGATTCCACCGTATTACTCGGTGAAAGAAGTGGTGCTGCCGTTCAACAAGTTCCCAGGCGTTGACCCGATTCTCGGCCCAGAAATGCGCTCTACCGGTGAAGTGATGGGCGTCGGTCGCACCTTCGCTGAAGCCTTCGCCAAAGCGATGCTGGGTGCGCAGAGCAACATGAAGAAAACCGGTCGCGCGTTGCTGTCAGTGCGTGAAGGCGATAAGAAACGTATCGTCGACCTGGCGGCAAAACTGCAGAAGTTTGGTTTCGAGCTGGATGCGACACACGGTACCGCAGTGGTGCTGGGCGAAGCGGGCATCAATCCACGTCTGGTGAACAAGGTGCATGAAGGTCGTCCGCACATTCAGGATCGCCTGAAGAATGGCGAATATACCTACATCGTCAACACCACGGCGGGACGTCAGGCGATTGAAGACTCCAAGCTGATTCGTCGTAGCGCGCTACAGTACAAAGTGCATTACGACACCACGCTGAACGGCGGTTTTGCCACAGCGATGGCGCTGAACGCGGATCCAACGGAGCAGGTAATTTCGGTGCAGGAAATGCACGCGCAAATTAAAGGCTGATTCCAGCTGGCTACCCATTAACGGCTCCTGCGGGGGCCGTTTTTTTATCCTTTTACCAATGCCCGCATTTCCTTATCTGTAAAAATCCTATTGATTTGACATATGTTTTATCAGTTGATGCGGAAAGCGTTACACCTCGGAATATCCGCACAAAATTATAAATAAGATCCCAGTTAGCGCACCGTACTATTTCGCTCGCTCACCAATAGAGCGCTCACCTTAACTGGGATATAAAAAATGCAAATGCGTGCTTTCACTCTCAGCGCTATTGCTGCGTTACTCGCAGCGGCGCCACTCGCCAGCCAGGCGGAAATTACTTTACTCAAGCAGGATCCACAGGCGGGCGATGCGCTAAGCCGTCTCGACTTCAAAGTGGGCGGCAGTATTCGTCCGCAGTTCCAACATCAGAATGGCGTAAACGACAAATCGTACAAACGTAATGGCTACGACGGCGGCTCACGCTTCCGCTTCAGCGCCAATTATTACCTGTTCGACGACGTAAGCTGGGTCGGTTACTACGAGCTGGGCGTTAACTTCCCGGCCTGGTGGGGTTGGGACAATCATCATGCAGATGGTGCGAATAACACCTCGCGCCGCCAACTTTATACTGGCTTCAAAAGCGCCACCTTGGGTGAGCTCTACTTTGGTCAGCAGAACAGCGTTTACTACGATGTCGTAGGAGCGAAGACCGATATCTGGGATTACGACATGCTGGCGCAGGCGCCGGGCAACGGCATCAATGGTGATTACGATGGTTCTTACCGTTCGCGCAAAATGCTGAAGTACAAAAATACCTTCGGCGATGCGGATGTGTATGCGTCGTACCTGTTTGAAGATAATGAGTTCCTGCCAGGTAACGGCCTGCGCTATAAGCGTAAAGGCGGCGGCTCGCTGGGTGTGAACTATCACATCACCAAAGACCTGGCATGGGGCACTGCGTGGAACTACACCCGCGCCGATATCCGCAATCCAGGCAATGGCGACAGCAAACGCTATGACCAGAATATCTACGGTACCGCTCTGAGCTGGACGCCGGATAACTGGACGCTGTCAGCCGGAGCGGGTTGGTATGAGAACTTCTCCCCAACCAAACGTAATACCGTTAACAATTACTTCGCGGATGACGCGTGGGGCATCGAATACTTTGCCGGCTACAAATTCCCAATTGGCCAGTATGCGGTGAAATCTATTCAGCCTTACTTCATGGGCGACCGTCTGGAGTTCGTCAACGGACGTGACTACAAGCGTATTGATAACGGCGTTGGTGTGAGTGCGCAGCTGGATTACGGCTTCCGTGTCGACTACGAATATGTCATCACCTCCAGCACCGACAAGTCACTGGGCAACGTGAATCTGGTGCGTCTACGCTACGATTTCTAAAGCGTTTCAACGGCTCCTGCGGGAGCCGTTTTCTTTTTTTGCACAGAGTGCGCTTTTCTTTACACTGCGATACCAATAACGCGACGTTTCGCGCCGAGTTGTGCCGCCTCGTCAGCAATTTCTGGCTCCTCACCCCGCAATTGCCGGGAAAGTCGGTGTAAAACTCTGTCCAATAACAAAAGTGCGGTGGCATCGGAGCTTTACGCAAATAGCGGGGGCGGCCTATCGACGAAAGTTTCGCCTTTACGTATGATGGCGCCAATTTTTTCCAGTAGGTCTTTTAACATGATTAGTCTGATCGCGGCACTG
This sequence comes from Pantoea sp. AG1095, assembly GCF_003208415.1. Classification (NCBI taxonomy): domain Bacteria; kingdom Pseudomonadati; phylum Pseudomonadota; class Gammaproteobacteria; order Enterobacterales; family Erwiniaceae; genus Pantoea; species Pantoea sp. AG1095. Next base: position 101,851 of record NZ_QKMJ01000006.1, read on the forward strand.
GCAGCGGATCGCATTATTGGTATGGAAAACGCCATGCCATGGAACCTGCCAGCAGATTTGGCATGGTTCAAACGTAATACCTTGAATAAGCCGGTGATTATGGGTCGTCTGACCTTTGAATCGATAGGCCGCCCGCTTCCTGGACGCTTGAACATTGTGGTCAGCAGCCAGCCGGGCAACCATGAAGGCGTCACCTGGGTGACATCGCTGGAAGAGGCGGTAAAAGCGGCGGGTGATGTCGAAGAGATGATGGTGATTGGTGGTGGACGCGTTTACGAGCAGATGCTGGCTCGCGCGGATCGCCTCTACCTGACCCATATCGATGCGGAAGTGGAAGGGGATACGCAGTTCCCGGATTACGAACCGGACGAGTGGCAGTCAACCTTCAGCGAATTCCATGACGCCGATGAGCAGAACTCGCACAGCTACTGCTTCGAGATCCTGGATCGCCGCAAGTAACGTTGCCAGTGATGGCGACCCATAAAAAACCCCGCTTATGCGGGGTTTTTTATTTACGGCGTATCACTTAACGGTGGATGCGCACTCACCGCGCTTTCGGCCATTGCCTGTTCGCGATTGGATGCCTGTACGTAATACTGTTTGGTTTCCCAATGCAGCAGCGTCAATGTTCCACCCCAGCAGCAGCCGGTATCCAGACCAATCACATGTTCCGGTGTGCCTTTACCTTCCAGCGATGCCCAGTGACCAAAGATCTGCGTATAGTCGCTGTCGATTTTGCCCGGCACCTTAAACCACGGCTTGAGCGGCGGCGGCGCTGATTCAGGCGACTCTTTGCAGATCATATCCAGCTGGCCGTTCGGGAAGCAGAAGCGCATGCGCGTCAGCGCATTAGTGCTAAAGCGCAGTCGCGCCAGACCGCTGAGTTCCGGCGTCCAGTTGTTTGGCATGTCGCCATACATCGCATCCAGAAACAGCGGATAGCTGTCGCTGGAGAGCACCGCTTCCACTTCACGCGCGCACAGCTGCGCCGTCTCTAAATCCCATTGCGGCGTAATGCCCGCATGCGCCATCAACAGCTTCTTCTCTTCATCTACCTGCAACAGTGGCTGACGACGTAACCAGTTGATCAACTCATCGGCATCATCGGCTTCCAGCAGCGGCGTCAGGCGATCTTTCGGCTTGTTACGGCTGATACCGGCATACACCGCCAGCAAATGCAGGTCGTGATTACCCAGCACCAGGCGCACGCAATTTCCCAGCGATTTTACATAGCGCAGCACATCGAGCGAACCGGGGCCGCGCGCCACCAAATCGCCGGTAAGCCATAAGGTGTCCTGCTGCGGATCGAAGTCAACCTGCGCCAACAGCGCACGAAGCTCGTCATAACAGCCATGAACATCGCCAATCAGGTATGTACTCATTGTCAGTCCGATTAAAACGCGCCGCCCGGACGGGCCGGGCGGAGGAGGATTAGTGAATGTGGGTTTGCACCGCGAGTCGGAACACCGGAATCTCGACGTGGAACTCTTCGCCCGCATCGTCGATCATCACATAGTGGCCTTGCATGGTGCCCATCGGCGTCTCCAGAATCGCGCCGCTGGTGTACTGATACTCGCCGCCGGCCGCAATGTGCGGCTGTTCGCCGACCACGCCTTCACCTTGCACTTCAGTCTCGCGACCGTTGCCGTTGGTGATCAGCCAATAGCGGCTACGCAGCTGGACGTTGCTGCGCCCCAAATTGCGAATGGTGATGGTGTAGGCAAACACGTAGCGATCCTCGTCGGGCAAGGATTGCGACTCCACATACTGACTATGCACATGGATACAGACGCGGGCCAAATCACTCATGCACTCAACTCTCCGGAGTTTCTGCCTGATGCTTGCTCAACCAGTTTGCCAGTTGGCAATATTGCGCCACAGAGACGTTCTCTGCACGCAGCGAGGCATCGATTTCTAATTGATCCAGCGCACCAGCCGCAAACATATGAGCCAGGCTGTTGCGCAGCGTTTTACGGCGTTTACCAAAGGCTTCCGTGGTGATACGGCTCAGCAGTCGAATATCGCTGACCGGATACTGTGGCTGCATATACGGCACTAAACGCACCACGGCCGATTCCACTTTCGGTGCCGGCGTGAAGGATTCTGGTGGCACTTCGAGCACAGGAATAACCTGGCAATAGTACTGCGCCATCACGCTCAAACGACCGTAAGCTTTGCTGCCCGGACCGGCGACTAAACGATTCACCACTTCTTTCTGCAGCATGAAGTGCATATCTTTAATCGAACCAGTATAGCTGAAAAGGTGGAACATCAGCGGCGTCGAGATGTTGTACGGCAGGTTGCCGAACACGCGCAGCGGCTGACCTTTCTCTTGCGCCAGCGCAGAGAAATCAAAGGTCATGGCATCCTGCTGGAAAATGGTCAGCTTAGGACCGAGGAACGGGTGCGTTTGCAGACGCGCGGCAAGGTCGCGGTCCAGCTCGACCACGGTCAGCTCATCCAGACGTTCGCCTACCGGCTCGGTTAATGCACCCAGGCCGGGGCCGATTTCCACGATAGCTTCACCTTTTTGCGGGTGAATGGCGGAGACAATGCTATCGATAATGTACTGATCGTTCAGGAAGTTCTGCCCGAAACGTTTACGGGCGTAATGCCCCTGATGGACGCGATTATTCATTACTGCTCTTGATCATAGTGATGGCGAGATTAAGCGCCGTGATAAAGCTGCCCGGTTCTGCCTGACCGAGACCGGCTAATTCAAGCGCGGTGCCGTGATCGACAGAAGTCCGGATAAAGGGCAGGCCAAGTGTGATATTCACCGCGCGGCCAAACCCCTGAAATTTTAGCACCGGCAAGCCCTGGTCGTGATACATCGCCAGAACCGCATCGGCATGTTGCAGATATTTTGGCTGGAACAGCGTATCGGCTGGCAGAGGTCCGGTAAGTTGGATGCCTTGCTGGCGCAGTTCGTTGAGGGCCGGAATGATGGTATCAATCTCTTCGCGGCCCATATGGCCGCTCTCGCCGGCATGCGGATTAAGGCCGCAGACGAAAATATGAGGATGCGGTAAACCAAACTTCTGCTGCAGATCCCGATGCAGAATGGTGATCACTTCATGCAGCGTGTCGCGGGTAATTGCGGCAGAAACATCTTTCAGCGGCAGATGTGTGGTAGCCAATGCCACACGCAACTCTTCTGTTGCCAGCATCATCACCACTACATCGCCACCGGCGCGATCGGCAAAAAATTCGGTATGACCGGTAAACGGAATGCCCGCATCGTTGATCACGCCTTTGTGTACCGGACCGGTAATCAGCGCGGCAAATTCGCCGTTCAGACAACCGTCACAGGCGCGCATCAGGGTTTCCAGCACGTAGTGACTGTTTGCGACGCAGAGTTCTCCGGCGGTCACTGGCTGAGCGGTATCGACCTGCAGCAGCGTAAGCGTGCCGGCCTGCTGCGGTTGTGCCGCAACGCCAGGTTGATAGTCACGCAGCGTCAGCGGCAAACCCAATAAAGCAGCGCGACGGCGCAAAAGCTCGCCGTCGCAGCAGACCACCAATTCAACCGGCCAGTTTTGCTGCGCCAGTTGCAGGGTGAGGTCGGGACCAATCCCGGCGGGTTCGCCGGGCGTGATCACCACACGATAATTACTGACCATTGTTATCCAGAATTTTCACGTAAGCACTGGCGCGCTGTTCCTGCATCCAGGTTTGCGCTTCTTCCGCGAATTTACGGTTGAACAGCATGCGATAGGCGCGCTCTTTCTGCGCGGCATCGGTCTTATCAACCTGACGCGTATCCAGCAACTGAATCAAGTGCCAGCCAAATGAGGAGTGAACCGGCTGGCTGACCTGGCCTTTCTGCAACTTCAGCAATGCATCGCGGAATGCCGGATCGTAAATCTCTGGAGATGCCCAGCCGAGATCGCCGCCCTGGTTAGCCGAACCCGGATCGTCGGAGAACTGTTTGGCCGCTGCGGCGAAGGTGGTTTTACCGCTTTTAATATCCGCTGCAATCTGTTCGATTTTGGCCTGCGCCTGAGCGTCGGTCAGGATCGGTGAAGGCTTCAGCAGAATGTGACGCGCATGCACCTCAGTCACAGAGATGCTTTTGCTTTCGCCACGCAGGTCGTTCACCTTCAGGATGTGGAAACCAACACCTGAACGGATTGGACCGACGATATCGCCTTTCTTCGCGGTGCTCAGCGCCTGCGAGAACAGCGTTGGCAGCTCTTCAATTTTGCCCCAACCCATGTTGCCGCCTTTCAGCGCCTGCGGATCGGCTGAGTAAGTCACGGCCAGCTTGCCAAAGTCGGCACCGCCTTTCAGCTGAGCAACCAGTTGGCGCGCCAGCGTTTCCTGATCGTCAACCTGCTGCTGCGTCGGGTTTTCTGACAGCGGCAGCAGAATCTGGCTGATATTCAGCTCAGTACCTTGCGTATTCTGCGCACCCACCTGCGTAGCCAGCGTATCCACTTCCTGCGGCAGGATAGTGACGCGGCGACGCACTTCGTTGTTACGCACTTCTGAAATCAGCATCTCTTTGCGGATTTGCGCACGGTAATCGTTGTAGTTCATACCGTCGTAGGCCAGACGGCTACGCAGCTGATCGAGGCTCATGCGGTTTTGGGCGGCAATGTTCTGAATTGCCTGATCCAGCTGCTGATCGGTAATCTGCACGCCCGCTCTTTCACCCATTTGCAGAATGATGGCATCCATGACCTGGCGTTCAAGGATCTGATGACGTAAGGTTTTGTCATCAGGGAGTTGCTGGTTTGCCTGCTGCGCCTGTGATTTCACGGTGCGCATCATGTTATCAACGTCACTTTCCAGTACCACGCCGTTGTTCACGACTGCGGCAACTTTATCAACCACTTGTGGGGCTGCGAACGCAGTGTTAGCGGTAATCGCTACACCAAGAATCAGCATTCTCCAGTTCTTCATACTTTATCCATTGTTGTTTCCGCACTGCGGGAGAGCCTGTCAAACATCACAACATCAGAAAGCGCGCTGGTAAGGGATGATGCCCTGACGCAGCATTTCGTTGGTGCCTAAGCCATAGTTAGAACTCAGACCACGCAGCTCAATGTTGAATGAGATTTGGTTGTCATACTTACTGTCGTTGTTTTCCCAACCGTTGATCTTGCGTTCGTAACCCAGACGAATGGCATAGCAGCACGAGCTGTACTGCAGGCCGACCAGCTGTTCAGCCGGACGACTGTTGCGGGTATCGTAGTAATAACCGCCCACCAGTGACCAGGCATCCGCAATCGGCCAGCTGGCAGTGCCGCCCACCTGTGAAATCCCGTTTTTATAGATCGGGTTAGTCACCAGGCTTGAGTTATTCAGCGCCTGCGCCACATATTCCGGGCTGCTGTAGCGATAGCTCAGCTGCACCATACGATCGGCATCCTGACGATACTCAACTACCGCATTGCCCTGCGCGACGTTATCGAGGCGGGTGTCATATTGCAGACCGCCACGCGCGCCCCAGCGATCGCTGATTTTCCAGTACGTGTCGCCGGCCCAAACCAGGCTTCCGGTGTCATCTTCCTGGTTCGTCTGGTTTACGCCGGTACGAGACGGGGTAAACGAGTAGATTTGACCCACAGAAACGTTAAAACGTTCAACCAGATCGTTATCATAAATACGCGTGGTTACGCCGGTCGCCACTTCATTTGCTGAAGCGATGCGATCCAGGCCGCTATAGGTACGATCGCGGAACAGGCCGGTGTAGTCGGTTTGCAGCAACGTCGAGTCGTACGGATAGATATTGCTCTGGTTACGATAGGGGACGTAAAGGTACTGAACACGCGGTTCCAGCGTTTGCGTATAGCCTGGTTCCCAGTCCATATCGCGATCAAACACCAGGCGACCATCCACTTTGAACTGGGGCAGCGTGCGGTTGACCGAGTTTTCCAGCTGATTATCACGAGCGGTATTAACCGAGGTGTTGTAATACTCAACGTCATCCTGCTGATAATGGGTTGCCAGGAATTTCGCTTCGGTATCGAGACTCGCCCAGCCGTTAGACAGCGGCAAATTCAACGTTGGCTCAACATGCAGACGCGTGGTTTCAGGCATCTGGCTATTCACGTTGGTAAATTTCACCGCCTGCGCAAAGATTCGACCATCAAACGGTCCCATATCGTTCTGATAGAAGTTCAGATCGAGCTGCGGCATCGCACGATAGACGTTGCTGTTGCTGGTGTTACCAAACACCTGGAAGTCTTTGGTCGACAGCGTCGCGTCCCAGTTGGTATCCGCGTAGCCAAGGCTGAATTTCTGCGTGGCGTAACCATCGGTGGAGCTGTAGTACTTCGACTCAAGATCGTTGAAGTAATAGGGATCGCTTACTTTGGTGTAGTCAGCGTTGAAGCGCCAGTGCTGGTCGTATACACCCGAATGGCGCCAGTAGAACAGCCAGCGATCGGAACTATCGTCCTGCGCGATACCACGCACTGCTTTGTCATTGTCGTACTGCTTATCTGACTGCAGATAATCCAGCTCCATCAAGCCTGCGCCAAACACCGTCAAATAGCGGAATTCGTTCTGCAGCTGCAGACCGCGTTTTTCCATATAGTGCGGCGTGATGGTGGCATCGGCCTGCGGCGCGATGTTCCAGTAATACGGCAGCATGAATTCGAAGCCGTTATTACTGCCGTATTTCGCATTCGGGATCAGGAAACCGGAGCGGCGGCGATCGCCAATCGGTAGCTGTAAATAAGGGCTGTAAAAGACCGGCACATTGCCGAGCTTAAAGCGGGCGTTCCAGATTTCCGCGACTTCTTCTTCGCGGTCCTGAATCACTTCGGAACCGACCACGCTCCAGCTGTTGGAACCCGGCAAACAAGAGGTAAAGCTGCCGTTTTCCAGAATGGTGTAGCGATTGTTACCGCGCAGTTTCATCTGATCGGCATCGCCGCGGCCCTGACGGCCAACCATCTGATAATCACCGTTCCACACGTTGGTGTCTTTGGTGTTCAGATTTGACCAGGCTTTCGGACCTTTGAGGATGACCTGATTATCGTCATAGTGCACATTACCCAGCGCATCCACGGTACGAACCGGCGTGGTTTGGCCTTCCTGCTGACGTTGATGCAGCTGCACTTCGTCTGAACGCAGGCGGCTATTGCCTTGCTGCACGTCGACGTTACCGGTGAACACCGCATCATCCGGATAGTTGCCTTTGGCGGAATCAGAATGGATGGTGACCGGCAGCGAGTTGGTGTCGCCATTGACCAGCGGGCGGTTGTAACTCGGCACGCCCAGCATGCACTGCGACATCAGATCGTCGGCGAGTGATGACTGGCTATAAAGCGCTGCACCAATCATGGTAGCCAGCAAGGTAGGTATACGTTTTTTCATACGCGGTTTCGATAATTCCATGAAAACTGGCATCATGCCGACAATCCGGTCAGAGACTAACTTACTGCCCGGCGTTGCGCCAGTGTTAATCCTTGTCTGTCCGCGTTGCCGTTAGGCGCTGAGATAAATGACAGGTATGATAATGCAATTTTCAGCCGCAAGCATGGCGAATTGAGGAGTTTATGCGCTACTGGGGAAAAGTAATTGGTCTGGCGCTCGGGATAATTTCCGGGGCAGGCTTTTGGGGCATTGTACTGGGTCTGATCATTGGTCACATGTTTGACAAAGTGCGCAGCGTAAAAGGACAGGGCTATTTCGCCAATAACCAGGCGCGTCAGACGCTGTTTTTCAGTACCACATTTCAGGTGATGGGCCATTTGACCAAATCAAAAGGGCGCGTCACCGAAGCGGATATCCAGATTGCTTCATTATTTATGGATCGCATGCAGCTGCATGGCGATGCGCGCACTGCCGCGCAGCGTGCGTTCCGTGAAGGTAAACAGAGCGACTATCCGTTGCGCAGTAAACTGCGCGAGCTACGCAGCGCCTGCTTTGGCCGGTTTGATCTGATTCGGATGTTTCTGGAAATCCAAATCCAGGCCGCCTTCGCCGATGGTTCACTGCATCCCAACGAACGTCAGGTGCTGTATGTGATTGCCGAAGAGCTGGGTATTTCACGCGCACAGTTCGATCAGTTCCTGCGCATGATGGAAGGCGGTCAGCAATTTGGTGGCGGCGGTTCTTCCCGCGGCGGCGCCTATCAGCAGGCGCAACGCGGTCCTACGCTGGAAGATGCCTGCAGCGTGCTGGGCGTGAAAAGCAGCGATGATGGCACCACCATCAAGCGCGCGTACCGTAAGCTGATGAGCGAACATCATCCTGACAAGCTGGTGGCGAAAGGTTTACCGCCGGAAATGATGGAGATGGCGAAGCAGAAAGCGCAGGAGATTCAGGCGGCTTACGATCTGATTCGTAAGGAGAAGGGGTTTAAATAATTTTATTGCTGTCCCCCATCCCGGCCTTCCCCCGCAAACGGGGGAAGGAGATACTGCCACATGCAGCTTCATCACTGACATGTGGCAGCATCTTCCTCCCCTATTCATGGGGGAGGACCGAGGTGGGGGGCAGCAAGCACGGAACGAGGAGGGGGACTGCAAGCACGGACTGAGGAGGGGGACTGCAAGCACGGACCGAGGAGGGGCAGCATCTCCAACACTAAAATCCCGCCGGCTGCCTGAACGTCATGCTATTGCCAAACGCCGGATGGGTGATCGTCAGCGACTCCGCATGCAACTGCAAACGCGACGCCATCGCCAGCGCCTCATCATGTGCATAAAAGCGGTCGCCAAGAATCGGATGCCCCAGCGCCAGCAGATGCACACGCAGCTGGTGTGAGCGTCCGGTAATTGGCTTAAGCTTGACGCGCGCACTGTTCGTGGCTTCATACTCCAGCACCTGATACTCGGTCTGCGCCGCTTTGCCGTTCTCGAAACACACCATTTGCTTCGGCCGATTCGGCCAGTCGCAAATCAGCGGCAGATCGATCAAACCCTCTTCTGCCGCCGGATGGCCCCACACGCGCGCCACATAGTATTTGGAAGGCTCGCGCTCACGGAACTGTCGCTTGAGCTCACGCTCTGCCGCTTTATTCAGGGCCACGACGATCACGCCGCTGGTAGCCATATCGAGACGGTGCACCGATTCCGCCTGCGGGAAATCACGCTGGATGCGCGTCATCACGCTATCCTTGTGCTCTTCGAGACGGCCCGGCACCGACAGCAACCCGCTCGGTTTATTCACCACCATAATGTGCTCGTCCTGATACAGAATATGCAGCCAGGGTTCGAGCGGCGGGTTGTAAGCTTCCATCAGCATGATGTCGCGGTCCTGAACATTATTGGTGCGTGACAACGATCAGACGTAGCGCATCGAGACGCCAGCCTGCATCGCCCAGGCTTTCCAATACCTGTTCGCGATTGCTCTCCAGCGCTTCAACCTCGTCATCACGGATGTTGGGGTTAACCGCGCGCAGCGCTTCGAGACGTGACAGCTCAGCACCGAGTTTCTCTTCGGCTTCCACTTTCGCTGCCGCGATAATTGCCTGCGCTTCCGGAACGATCGCTTTTTCGGCCTGGGTCAGAATCTCGTGCACATCTTGCTGCACCGCATTCACCAGCTTGCTGCCGGTATGGCGATTCACCGCATTAAGCTGACGGTTAAAGCTTTCAAACTCTACTTTGCCCGCCAGATTGTTCCCGGCGCGATCCATCAGCAAACGCACCGGCGTTGGCGGCAGGAAGCGGGTGAGCTGCAGACTTTTTGGCGCTTGCGCTTCAACCACATAGATCATCTCGACCAGCAGCGTCCCGACCGGCAGCGCCTTGTTCTTCAGCAGCGACAGCGCACAGCTACCGGTATCGCCCGAAAGGATCAGGTCGAGGCCGTTGAGGATCAGCGGATGTTCCCAGGTAATAAACTGGGTATCTTCGCGCGACAGCGCCTGGTTGCGGTTAAAGGTCACGGTGCAACCCTCTTCCGGCAGGCCAGGGAAATCAGGCACCAGCATGTGATCGGACGGCGTCAGCACGATCAAGCTATCGCTGCGGTCTTCCTGATTGATGCCGACGATATCGAACAGGTTCAGCGCAAAGTTAACCAGATCGGTATCGTTGTCCTGCTCGCCGATGGCATTTGCCAGCTCCTGAGCGGCTTCACCGCCGTTGGAGTTCAGTTCCAGTAAGCGATCGCGTCCCTGTTCCAGCTGTGCTTTCAGCGCATCGTGCTGCTTGCGGCTTGCGCTGATGAACTCATCGAGTCCCTGCGGATTTTCCGGCGCAGCAAGATATTCAATCAGCTGATTGTACTCATTGTCATAAATGGCGCGGCCAGTTGGGCAGGTGTGTTCGAACGCATCCAACCCTTCGTGATACCAGCGCAGCAGCACCGCCTGCGCGGTTTTTTCCAGCCACGGCACCAGAATCTGGATGTCATGCATCTGGCCGATACGATCGAGACGACCGATACGCTGCTCCAGCAGATCCGGGTTGAACGGCAAATCGAACATCACCAAACGGCTTGCGAACTGGAAGTTACGGCCTTCAGAACCGATTTCGGAACACAGCAACACCTGCGCGCCATCCTCTTCGGAGGCGAAGAAGGCCGCTGCGCGGTCGCGTTCGATAATCGACAAGCCTTCGTGGAATACGGCGGCACGGATGCCTTCGCGCTCACGCAGCACCTGCTCCAGCTGCAGCGCGGTGGCGGCTTTGGCGCAGATCACCAGCACTTTCTCTTTGCGGTTGCTGGTGAGGTAACCCATCAGCCACTCAACGCGCGGATCGAAGTTCCACCATGTGCCGCTATCGCCTTCAAATTCCTGATAAATCTGCTCGGGATACAGCATGTCACGCGCGCGCTCTTCTGCGCTTTTGCGCGTGCCCATGATGCCGGAGACTTTAATCGCGGTTTGATACTGCGCCGGCAGCGGCAGACGAATCTGGTGCAGCTCGCGTTTCGGGAAGCCCTTTACGCCGTTACGGGTGTTACGGAACAGCACGCGGCTGGTGCCGTGGCGATCCATTAGCATCGAGACCAGCTCTTTACGCGCGTCTTCTTTGCCATCGCGATCGCTGTTCGCCACTTGCAGCAGCGGCTCGATATCCTGTTCACCGATCAGATCGTTAATCAGGTTCATCTCATCTTTGCTGATGGCGTGGTCGGCCAGCAGCGAGCTCACTGCATCGGCTACCGGACGATAATGCTGCTGCTCTTCGACAAACTGGCCGAAATCGTGGAAACGATTCGGGTCGAGCAGGCGCAGACGTGCAAAGTGGCTCTCTAAGCCCAGCTGTTCTGGCGTGGCAGTCAGCAGCAGTACGCCAGCGGTTTTCTCTGCCAGCTGCTCAATAACCTGATATTCGCGGCTCGGTGCGTCTTCGCTCCATGCCAGATGGTGCGCTTCATCAACCACCAGCAGATCCCACTCGGCATCGGCCAGCAGCTCAAGACGCTGCTTGTTACGGCGTACAAAATCGAGCGAACAGATAATCAGCTGCTCGGTTTCAAAGGCATTGTCGCTGTCGTGCTGCGCTTCGGTGTAGCGATCGTCATCAAACAGCGCAAAGCGCAGGTTAAAGCGACGCAGCATTTCCACCAGCCACTGATGTTGCAGCGTTTCCGGCACCACAATCAGCACGCGCTCGGCACGACCGGCCAGCAGCTGTTGCTGGATGATCATCCCGGCTTCAATGGTTTTACCCAAGCCCACTTCATCTGCCAGCAGCACGCGCGGCGCGTGGCGACGGCCGACATCGTGAGCGATGTGCAGCTGATGCGGAATCAAATTGGTGCGCATCCCGCGCAGGCCGCTGATCGGCAGGCGGTATTGCTCGCTGTGGTATTTGCGTGCGCGGAAACGCAGCGCAAAGCGGTCCATGCGGTCGAGCTGACCGGCGAACAGGCGATCCTGCGGCTTGCTGAACACCAGTTTGCTGTCCAGCATCACTTCGCGCATGACGACGCCCGCTTCTTCGGTGTCGAGACGTGTGCCGATGTAAGTCATTAAATCGTTTTCGTTGCGGACTTCATCGACGGTCATCTGCCAGCCTTCGTGGCTGGTGATGGTGTCACCCGGATTGAAAATCACACGAGTGACCGGAGAATCGTTTCGGGCATACAGGCGGTTTTCGCCGGTTGCCGGAAAAAGCATGGTGATCATGCGCGTATCGAGCGCGACCACCGTGCCCAATCCCAGTTCACTTTCCGTATCACTAATCCAGCGCTGACCCAGTGTAAAAACCATATATTTTTTGCTCGACTCTCTGACATGCCATAAAGAAGTTCACCTGTACTCAGGCAATACCCAACCGCCAAACGGGTGTTTGGTCAGATTGTGAGTGCGGTGAGAATCAGGAAGGGCGCTATGGTACTGGATGGCAAGGCATTCGTCACCTGTCAAAAAAGCCCCAGCTGCCCAGTAATGAGTGTAGCAAAGTCGTCACCGACGAACGGCAAAATGCCGTCAGCCACCGGCTGCAGCTGTTTGGTGACGTAATGATCGTAGTCGAGGGGCGTATTACGCGCCTCGAGCGGTTCCGGTCCGGCCGTGGCCATCACATAGCGGATCGAGCCACCGTTTTGATACTGCAGCGGGCGCTGCAGCTTGCGGTTTTGCTCATCGGCGAGACGCGCAGCGCGCACATGTGGCGGCACATTGCGCTCGTAATCTTTCAGCGCGCGCCGCAGGCGTTTTTTATACACCAGCTGATCGTCGAGTTCACCGGCCAGCAGCTGCGCCACCGTTTCGCGAATGTAATCCTGCCACGGCTCGCCACGGAAAATACGGCCATACAGATTTTGCTGGAACTGCTGCGCCAGCGGCGTCCAGTCGGTGCGCACTGATTCGAGGCCTTTAAACACCAGCCGCTCGCCGCCCTCGCTGCGAATCATCCCGGCATAGCGCTTTTTGCTGCCCTGTTCGGCGCCGCGAATGGTAGGCATCAGGAAACGGCTGAAGTGCGTTTCATACTCCAGCTCCAGCGCGCTCTCCAGCCCATAAGTTGATTGCAGATGCTGCCGCCACCAGCCGTTAACCTGTTCAGCGAGATGACGACCAATCGCCGTCGCCTCCGCTTCACTGTGCGCGCCTTTCAGCCAGACGAAGGTGGAATCGGTATCGCCGTAAATCACATCAAAGCCTTCCGCTTCAATCAGCTCGCGCGTTTGCTGCATGATGGCGTGGCCGCGCAGGGTGATGGATGACGCGAGGCGCGGATCGAAGAAGCGGCAGGCGCTGGTGCCGAGCACGCCATAAAAAGCATTCATGATGATTTTCAGCGCCTGCGACAGCGGTTTGTTGTTGTCGCGCTTGGCGGCTTCACGCCCCTGCCAAATCTGCTCGACAATCGCCGGTAAACAGTGGGTCTCACGGGAAAAGCGCGCATTGCGGAAGCCGGGCACGGAATCGGCGTCATCCGGGTGCGCCAGGCCTTCCACCAAACCCACCGGATCGATAAGGAAGGTGCGAATAATTGAGGGATAGAGGCTTTTGTAATCCAGCACCAGCACCGAATCGTACAGGCCGGGCCGCGAATCCATCACGTAACCGCCGGGGCTAGCTTCCGGCGCCACTTCGCCGAGATTCGGCGCCACGAAACCGGCGCGGTGCATGCGCGGGATATAGAGATGACCAAAGGCCGCCACCGAACCGCCGTGACGATCCACCGCTAAACCATTTACCGTGGCGCGTTCCAGCAGGAACGGCATGATGGCGGTGTGCTGGAAAATGCGCGTCACCAGCTCACAATCCTTGAGATTATATTTCGCCAGCGCCGGTTTATCGTTGGCAAAGCGCCAGTTGATCTCTTCCATGCGATCCCACGGATTATTGATGGCCTTGCCTTCACCGAGCAGCTGGCGCGAGACCGCTTCGAGGCTGAATGACGGGAAATCCCAAAACGCGGATTTGAGCGCGTCGATACCATCAATAATTAAGCGGCCCGTTGCCTGCGCGAAGAACACACCAGGTTTGAAGCCGTGCTCGCGCCACTCCAGCGCCTGCTTCTGACGCCCTAAACGCAGCGGAATGCCGTAGCGATCGGCGTGTTTCTGCAGTACGCGCAGATCGAACTGCACTACATTCCAGCCAATAATCACATCCGGTTCATGCCGCTCAAACCACGCGTTGAGCTGCTCAAGCAGCTGCGGGCGGCTATCAACATAGATCAGCTCAAAATCGAGCGTGCTGGCATCGCCGTTAGGCGGACCGAGCATGTAAACCTGGCGCTGGCCGCAGCCTTCCAGCCCGATACAGTAGAGCTCACCGTGCTGCGTGGTTTCGATATCCAGCGATACCCATTTCAGCTGCGGACGATAATTAGGATGCGGCTTCAGACGCGCGTTGACCACGCTGTCACCGCGTGTTTCACCGCTAAACCACACCGGCGCGGTGATAAAGCGCTCCATCAAATAGCGTTCGGGTGGCCGAATATCCGCTTCATAGACCGGAATGCCGTTTTCACGCAGGCGCTTTTCCAGATTTTGTAGCTGACGATTGCTGCGGCAATAGAGGCCAAACACCGGGCGGCGGCGAAAATCCTTCAGCTCCAGCGTTTGCAGGCGCGTATGACGTTCGTCGCGGATCAGCGCTTCGGTTGGCGTGCGAAACTCCTCGGGCACAAACGCCACGGATTCCTGGGCAGGCAGCACCAGCCGCTGCGGGCCGCTGTCGGTGGCCAGCCACAGCACCACTTCGCTGCCGGTCGGCGTATCTCGCCAATGTCGGGTAAGCAGAAAACCTGCGCGCGGATCGGTCACGTGAACTCCAGAGAATGAATTGCCTTGAGTATAACATGGATGTTTATACAGTGTCCTGCAGGCGAAATTGTCACCACTTTGTCAACATCGTTCTACAATTCTTGCCTTGACGACCATGTGTATGCTCTGGACAATCCAGCCTCTATATTCCGCAGAGGATATTTATGGAAGCCTGGATTCAACACCTGTTTTCGCAATCGCTGGAGTACGCGCTGATCGCTGTGGCGCTGGTGACCTTCCTTGAGTCGCTGGCCTTCGTGGGATTGCTGTTGCCGGGCACGGTATTAATGGCCAGCCTTGGGGCGCTGGTCGGAAGCGGACAAATTGGTCTTTACCCTGCGTGGGCGGCCGGATTCGTTGGCTGTTTAATCGGCGATTGGGTTTCCTACGGCATCGGCTGGAAGTTTCAGGGGCCGCTGCATCGCTGGAAATATCTGAAAAAGTACAAGGGTTTGCTGGATAAAACCGAGCATGCGCTGCATCAACACAGCATGTTCACCATTCTGGTGGGGCGATTTGTCGGCCCGACGCGTCCGCTGATTCCGCTGGCAGCGGGCATGCTGGAGTTGCCGGTGCGCAAATTCCTGCCGCCTAACCTGATTGGCTGCATCCTCTGGCCGCCCGCGTATTTGATGCCGGGCATTCTGGCGGGCGTGGCGATTGATGTACCGCAGGCCGCGCAGGGCGGCAGCTTTAAATGGCTGCTGTTGCTGGTGGCGCTGCTGCTGTGGATCGGTGGCTGGTTGCTGTGGCGCTGGTCGCGCAGCGGTAAAACGGTGGATTGGGCGACAAAGTATCTGCCTGCATCGCGTTTGCGCTGGCTGGCACCGCTGATGGCGGCGATTGGCCTGGGCGCGTTTATCGCAATCCAGTTCCATCCGATGATGCCAATCTTCCGCCACCTGCTGTGGAAAGTTTTCTTCGCTTAACGCGCTGTCACGCCAAGGATGGCGGCCGCGGCACTTTCACCGCGCACCAAACTCTCTGTACTGCCATCCCAATAGATGCGCCCGTCGACGATCACCAAACTGCGCGGCGCAATCTGCTGAGCATCTTCCAGGCTGTGCGACACCATCAACAAGGTGATGTTGCGGTTTTCGCATACCGAACGTACCAGCTGCAGCATCTCGTTGCGCAGCGCCGGATCCAGCGCTGAGAAGGGTTCATCCAGCAGCAAAATCGGTTGATTGCGCAGCAGGCAACGCGCCAATGCCACGCGCTGACGCTGGCCACCGGAAAGCTGACCAGGCAAACGCGTGAGCATCGCCTGCAAGCCGGTTTGCTCGGCGATATCCACCACTTGCTGCTGCTGTTCGCGCGTCAATTTCAGGCCCGGATGTAAGCCCAACGCCATGTTTTGCTGCACCGTGAGATGCGGAAACAGATTGTTCTCCTGGAACAGCATGGAAACCGGGCGCGCCGACGGCACGCTGTGGGTATGATCAACGCCGTTCATCACCAGCGCGCCTTGATTGATCGGCAAAAAGCCGCCAATCAGATTCAGTAAAGTACTTTTCCCCGCGCCGCTCGGACCGAGGATCGCCAGACGTTCACCCGCCTGCGCCGCAAAACTAAAGCGCATCGGCAGATGCTGATAAAGGTAAGTAAGGTTATTCAGTGTCAGCATGGCGACCCGGTAATTTTTCCATCAGAGTGAAGAGTAGTAAGCAGAGCAGCAGCAGCAGCAGTGCGGTGACGGCACCGTCCGCACCGCGATAGGCGCCAATCTGCTGGAACAGATAGAAGGGCAGCGTGCGGAAATCGGCGCTGCCAAACAACGCGACCACGCCAAAATCGCCAATCGACAGCACGCAGGCAAACGCCAGCGCCTGAGCAATCGGGCGTTTCAGCGCGCGCAGCTCAATCAGCCGCAAGCGGTTGAAACCGGAGATGCCGAGTGAAGCGCAGAGCTGGCTGTAACGGGCGCTGATATCGCGCATCGGATTCTCCAGCACTTTCATCGCATAAGGAATGGCGATCAGGGCGTTAGTGAAGATCACCAAACCATCGGCGCGCTGCGGTAACCCCACGGTGGCGTTGAACAGCAGAAAGAAACCGCTCGCCAGCACAATGCCCGGCATCGCCAGAATCAGCATGCCGCTCATCTCCATCGCCTGCGCGGCGACTCTGTTCTGGCGCTGCCGCAGTTCGCGGCTGCTCCACAGCAGCATCATGGTCAGCAGCACGCAGAGCACGCCGGCGCCCACGGCAATACGCAGCGAGGTAAAGGTGGCTTGCCACAGCGCCGCTTGTTGCAGCGCACCGGCAACGCCGCCGCGCAAACCATCGACGATTACTGCCGCCAGCGGCGGTAACAGCAGCAGCAGCGCCAGGCCAATCAGCAACGTATCGCTGATGCGCGCCTGCCATGAATCCTGCGGATCGCGCCAGCCGCGAATGCTCTGGCTGCCGGTGGGAATGGCTTTGCTAAAGCGCTGGCTCAGCAGCACCAGCAGCAAACAGCAAGCGAGCTGTAACAGCGCCAGCAGCGCCGCGCGGCCCGGATCGTAATCGAAATTCAGCGCCTGATAGATCGCCAGTTCCAGTGTGGTCGCTTGTGGTCCGCCGCCCAGCGCCAGCACCGTGGCGAAGCTGGCGAAACAGAGCATAAAGATCAGTGCCGCCGTCGGCAGAATCTGACGGCGCAGCCACGGCCACTCCAGCAAGCGAAACAGATTCCAGCCGCGCAGGCCAAGCTGGGCGGCGACCTGGCGCTGCTCGCCGGGAATGCTCTCCAATGCCTGTAACAGCAGGCGCGTCGCCAGCGGCAGGTTAAAGAAGACGTGCGCCAATAGAATGCCCTGCAGGCCATACGGCGAAAAGTGGTAGTCAAAGCCGATGGTCGCGCACAGTTGTGCCAGCCAGCCGCTGCGACCGTACACGCTGAGCAAGCCAAACACCGCCACCAGCACCGGCAGCACCAGCGTCATGGCGCACAGACGTAGCAACAGATTGCGTCCCGGAAAACGGCGACGATAGAGCGCGCGCGCCAGCAGGATCGCGGGCAGCAACGAAAGCAGCGCCGACAGCAGCGCCTGCTCAAACGAGAACAGCAGCACATGATGCAAATAGCTGTCGTCGAGTAGCGCGCGCCAGTCGGTGGCCGGAGCGACCACCACCAATGCGCCAAACGCCAGCAGCGCCACCGCGCACAGCAACAGCGCGATGGCGCTACCGGGAATCAACCAGCCGGGCATTAACGGCTAACGGCGCGTTGCCATGCGCTGATCCACGCGGCGCGATGGTCGGCGACTTCGGCTGGCGTGAATTGCAACGCCTTCGCAGGCACCTGCAACGTTTGATAACCGGCTGGCAGATCGCTTTTGATCACCGGATACATCCAGTTGCCGGTGGGAATGGTCTGCTGGAAGGCCGGAGATACCATAAACTGCATGAACTGCTGCGCCAGCTTAGGCTGTTTGCTGCTGGCGAGTTGCGCGGCGACTTCCACCTGTAAATAGTGGCCTTCGCTGAATTCGGCCGCGGCGTAGTTCTCTTTCTTCTCTTCGATAATGTGATAAGCCGGAGACGTGGTGTAGCTCAACACCAGATCGCCTTCACCTTTCAGGAACAGGCCGTAAGCTTCGCTCCAGCCTTTAGTGACGGTAACGGTTTTTTGCGCCAGCTTCTGCCACGCATCAGCTGCGTTATCGCCATACACTTTTTGCATCCACAGCAGCAGGCCAAGACCCGGCGTGCTGGTACGCGGATCTTCATAAATCACGCGCCATTTTTCCGGGCTTTCGACCAGCTCTTTCAGGCTTTTCGGCGGGTTCTTCAGTTTGTTTTTATCGTAGACGAAAGCGAAGTAGCCATAATCGAACGGGATAAAGGTTTGATTGTTCCAGCCATCCGGCAGTTTTAAGCTGCGAATATCGACGCTGCTGTTGGCAAACAGTCCGGTTTTCTCCGCTGCCTGCACCAGATTGTTATCCAGCCCCAGCACCACATCGGCTTTGCTGTTTTTGCCTTCCATGCGTACGCGATTGAGCAGCGATACGCCATCTTCCAGCGCCACATACTTCAATTCGCAGTCGCACTGCGCTTCAAAGGCTTTTTTTACCGCCGGGCCGGGGCCCCAATCGGCAGAGAACGAATCGTAGGTGTAAACGGTCAGAACCGGTTTGGCAGCGAAAGCCGGTGCCGTAACCAGCAGCAACATAGGCAGAACTTTGTTTAACACTTTGCGCTCCTTGAGGAGAAGAGATGTTGAGTCGCAAAGGATCTGAGGCGTGATGCATCTCAAATCCCTACGCCGGTATTAGCCGGATCAGGTTCGACGGGTTTCTCTCAGCCCTGATATCAAGGCACCCCGTTGAGAACGGCTCATTCTAGACATTTATATGACAGCGCGAAAGGATCACAGCTCCGGTGGTGCAAACCAGGCTGATTTGAAGTCAAACCAGCCGAGCGTATTCAGCCGCACGCCGCGCATACTGCGTTGCCCTTCCAGCAGCAGCCAGTGATGGAACAGCGGATGCAGATAGTCGCGGTCGATCAGCTGTTTGCTCCATTCCGCCAGCGGTAACGCTTTCTGCCGCCAGCGCGCGGCATCGGCTTGCCAGTCAATCGGAATGCAGTGATGCATCAACGGCAACTCGAACAGTTGCGCGAACAGCGCGTACTCCAGCGGCAGGGTAAAGTTGACGCTGCCGAGCCAGATATCACTTTCACCTTCGCCCTCGAACCACGCTTCGTAGCTCACGACACGAGTAATTAGCTCAACACCTTGCTGCGCCAGCAGCGGTCGCAGCGCGTTAGCGATACCTTCATGCTCAACGTGATGGCTGTACCAGCTCAGCGTCAGCTGAGTTAAGCCTGCCGGTTTATCGGCGGAGGTGAGATCGCGGCGATGGTGCCAGCGCGGCAGCAAGCCATAAGCCGGGAACCAGTAACGCTGATAGCCGACGCCAGCAAGATTCAGTAAGGCGATGGGATTAAACAGATAGCTTACCCAGCGGCGGAAATGCGCATCGCGACCCAACTCGGAGCGCTGATCGTACAGCAGGAAGTAGCAGCCTTCTTCCAGACGACTCTCTTCCGATTTTTCATCGGCGGTTTCGCCCTGCAATTTAACCCCGGCATACACCAGCTCGTCGCTGATCTCCGGCAGCACCCAAATCGACACATCGTCAATCAGCGCGCGATAGCCAAAGTAATCATCAAAGGCGGTGATTTTCAGCTGCGTTTGCTGATTGCGCACCACGCTGTACGGACCGGTGCCAAGCGGCTGGCGGGCAAACTGGCGTAACGTGGGCCATTCGCGCGGCAGGATCATCGCGCTGACGCTGGCCAGCAGCCACGGCAACCAATCGTCCGGCTGGCTCAGATGGATATCCAGCGTCCAGGGCGCGGGCGAATCCAGTTTACTGATGTGAGAAAACAGCGGCTGGCTGCGCACGCGCTCCAGCGAAGCAATCACATCCGCCATTTCCAGTTCACGGCCATGATGAAAACGAATCGCCGGGCGCAGGAAGAAACGCCACTGCAGCGGCGAGGTTTGCTGCCAGTGATGGGCGATATCGGGTTCGATTTCCCCCTTTTCCTCATTTATGCGCATCAGGCCGTTGAAAATTTGTCGTGCCAGATGGGTTTCCGAGCGGCGCAGCGGCGAACCGGGCAGCAAATTGGGCAGCGGGCGATAATAGAGCACGCGCAGGATGTGTTTACCCTGGCGGAAGCTGCGGCCTAAATGTGCCGCAATCATCTGGCGCACCTGGTTTTTATCGCCCACCAGCTGCACTAACTGTTCGATGCGGTCTTGTTCCAGCAGATCCTCGGCGCGCTGCTGCTGGAGCGCCAGGCCGGTATAGCAGAAACTCAGCATCGAGCGCTTGCCGCGTCCCGCTTCTGCCTGCCAAATCAGCCAGCCTTCGCTTTGCATGGCGTTGAGCAG
The DNA here is from genome assembly GCF_003208415.1 of Pantoea sp. AG1095. Taxonomy (NCBI): domain Bacteria; kingdom Pseudomonadati; phylum Pseudomonadota; class Gammaproteobacteria; order Enterobacterales; family Erwiniaceae; genus Pantoea; species Pantoea sp. AG1095. The sequence continues at coordinate 122,393 of NZ_QKMJ01000006.1, forward strand.
GTTACGCATATGGCGACGCGAGCAGTGCAGCAGATCGGCCAGCTCGCTGAGCGTGGTTTCCTGATCCTGCCCCTGACAGCTTTGCCATAGGCGGATAAATTGCTGCTGTAGACGTGAAGATGACATAAAAGGGGAACTCCTTGTCAGAATCGCTCAGTTTTTCCTGCCTCATATTAGAGGCATACTGCCCGGCAATGGAAGAGCGGGAGGCATTCAGTAATGAATGGCGCTCTGCCAGCGGTTCCGCCGACGTGGAACCCCTTTCTGAGTAGGGTGCATTTTCACCGCCAGCAGCGCTTTATCTGCTGGCTTTTTTCGTTTTGCTGTAGAATCTTCTACCCTCATTTCTCTACCTTTTTTATTCGCAAAGGGATTTCTGCATGAAATCGCTGTTAACGCGTCAACGTCGCATCAATCCGGTCTACCTCTCGTTTATGGCGGTGTCGTTTATGACCGGCGTGGCCGGTGCACTACAGGCGCCGACGCTGAGCCTGTTTCTGACGCGCGAAGTACAGGTAAGTCCGTTCTGGGTCGGCTTGTTCTTTACCATCAATGCGATCGCGGGGATTGTGGTCAGCCTGCTGATGGCGAAACGCTCCGATAATCAGGGCGATCGCCGCAACCTGATTCTGTTTTGCTGCCTGATGGCCACGCTGAATGCGCTGCTGTTTGCCTTCAATCGCCACTATTTAACGCTGGTGACGCTGGGCGTGTTTTTGTCGGCGCTGGCCAGCGTGTCGATTCCGCAGGTGTTCGCCCTCGCGCGGGAATATGCCGATCAGTCGGCGCGTGAAGTGGTGATGTTCAGCTCGGTGATGCGTGCGCAGCTGTCGCTGGCGTGGGTGATCGGGCCACCGCTGTCGTTTGCGCTGGCGCTTAATTACGGTTTTGTGACGCTGTTTTGCGTGGCGGCGGGGATTTTCCTGCTAAGCATGCTGCTGATCTGGCGCACCTTGCCCTCGGTGCCGCGCGTGGTGGTCTCGCCTGAAGAGGTGCTGACGCAGCTGAGCCCGTGGAAGGACAGTCAGGTGCGGTTACTGTTTATCGCCTCGGTCACCATGTGGGCATGCAACACCATGTATATCATTGATATGCCGCTGTATATCAGTACCACGCTTGGCCTGCCGGAGAAGCTGGCGGGCTTGCTGATGGGCACCGCCGCCGGGCTGGAGATTCCTATTATGCTGCTGGCCGGGCATTACGCGCGGCGCACCGGCAAACGCAACCTGATGTTGCTGGCGCTGGTGGCGGCGATTGTGTTTTATCTCGGATTGGTGATGTTCCAGTCGCGGACAGCGTTGATGGTGCTGCAACTGTTTAATGCCGCGTTTGTTGGCATCATCGCCGGAATTGGCATGTTGTGGTTCCAGGATTTAATGCCGGGCCGCGCAGGTGCGGCGACGACGCTGTTCACCACCTCAATTTCCACCGGCATGATTATCGCTGGCATCATTCAGGGCACCATGAGTGAACGCTTTGGTCATGAGTCGGTTTACTGGCTGGCGTTGGGGCTGGCGGTGCTGGCGTTGGGATTGGCGTCGCGCGTGCGGGATGTGGTTGATAGATAGCAAAGAGAAGGGCGACAGGATGTCGCCCTTGTTGCCTCAGCGTAAGAACGCGGGCTGATTGGTCTCGTAGCTGGAGATAGACGCTTCGTGTTGCAGCGTCAGGCCAATGCTGTCGAGGCCGTTGATCATGCAGTGACGGCGGAAGCTGTCGATTTCGAAGCTATAAGTCTTATCGCCTGCGGTTACAGTTTGCGCTTCCAGATCCACGGTGAAGGTGATGCCCGGCTGCGCGGCAACCAGTTTGAACATCTCATCCACTTCTTCATCGCTCAGCTTCACCGGCAGCAGCTGGTTGTTAAAGCTGTTGCCGTAGAAAATGTCGGCGAAGCTTGGCGCAATCACCACATGGAAGCCGAAGTCGGTCAGCGCCCACGGCGCGTGCTCACGCGATGAACCACAGCCAAAGTTCTCACGCGCCAGCAAAATGCTGGTGCCTTTGAACTCCGGTTTGTTCAGGACAAAGCTGGCGGTTGGCACGGTGCCCGCATCATCTTCAAAACGCCAGTCGTGGAACAGATGCGCGCCAAAACCGGTGCGCGTCACTTTCTGCAGGAACTGCTTTGGAATAATGGCATCAGTATCGACGTTGGCCGCATCCAATGGCGCCACAATGCCGGTATGTTGAGTAAATTTGTTCGCCATGGCTTACGCTCCCTGAGTCAATTCACGAATGTCGGCAAAGCGACCGGTTACGGCAGCCGCAGCAGCCATTGCCGGGCTCACCAGATGAGTTCGTCCACCGCGGCCCTGACGGCCTTCAAAGTTACGGTTGCTGGTTGATGCGCAACGTTCGCCTGGATTGAGGCGGTCGTTGTTCATGGCCAGACACATGGAGCAACCCGGTAAACGCCATTCAAAACCGGCTTCGAGGAAGATTTTGTCCAGACCTTCGGCTTCGGCTTGTGCTTTTACCGGACCCGAACCTGGCACCACCATCGCCACCACGCCCGGCGCCACTTTACGGCCTTTGGCAATCGCAGCAGCAGCGCGCAGATCTTCAATACGTGAGTTGGTGCAGGAACCGATAAACACTTTATCGATCGCCACGTCAGTCAGTTTGATGCCTGGCTGCAGATCCATGTAAGCCAGCGCTTTCTCTGCTGAGGCGCGCTCAACCGGATCGGCAAAGGATTGTGGATTCGGAATCGCTTGATCTACCGCCATTACCTGGCCTGGATTGGTGCCCCAGGTCACTTGCGGAGCGATATCTTCCGCGTGCAGCGTGACGATGCTGTCGAATTTGGCATCGCTGTCAGACTTCAGCGTGCGCCAGTAAGCGACCGCTTGTTCCCACTGCTCGCCCTTCGGCGAGAACTGCTTGTCTTTCAGATAATTGAAAGTGGTGTCGTCCGGCGCGACCAGGCCCGCTTTGGCGCCCATTTCAATCGCCATGTTACACAGCGTCATGCGGCCTTCCATGCTCAGCGCTTCGATCGCTGGGCCACAGAATTCGACAACGTGACCGGTACCGCCAGCGCTGCCGGTTTTACCGATAATGGCCAACACAATGTCTTTGGCGGTAATGCCTGGCGCCGCTTCGCCCAGCACTTCAATCTTCATGGTTTTCGCGCGGCCCTGTTTCAGGGTTTGCGTGGCAAACACGTGCTCAACTTCGGAAGTACCGATACCGAATGCCAGCGAACCAAACGCGCCGTGCGTGGCGGTGTGGGAATCACCGCAGACGATGGTCATGCCCGGCAACGTCATACCTTGCTCTGGCCCAATGACGTGCACGATGCCCTGGAATGGGTGATTCAGGTCATACAGCTGAATGCCGAACTCAGCACAGTTTTTCATCAGCTCTTGCATCTGAATACGCGCCATCTCGCCAGACGCATTGATGTCTTTGGTCTGCGTCGAAACGTTGTGATCCATGGTGGCGAAGGTTTTCGACGGCTGACGCACTTTGCGCCCGTGCGCACGCAGACCATCAAAGGCCTGCGGCGACGTCACTTCATGGATCAGATGGCGATCGATATAGAGTAACGGCGTTTCGTTCGGGGTTTCGTTAACGACATGTGCATCAAATAACTTCTGATATAAGCTTTTCATTTTATTATTTTTCCTCGGCGATGAAACCGGCAATGATGCTGCCCATCTCATCTGTGCTCACGGCTTTGCCGTCACCGGCCAAATCACGGGTGCGATAACCCGCTTCCAGCGCACGGCTCACGGCGCGTTCAATGCTTGCGGCGGCTTCATCCGCATTCAGGCTGTAACGCAACAGCAGTGACAGCGACAGAATCTGCGCAATCGGGTTAGCGATGTTCTGACCGGCGATATCCGGTGCGGAACCGCCCGCTGGCTCAAACAGGCCAAAACCTTCTTCATTCAGGCTGGCGGAAGGCAGCAAGCCCATTGAACCGGTAATCATCGCGCATTCATCTGACAGGATGTCGCCAAACAGGTTAGAACACAGCAGCACGTCAAACTGTGATGGATCTTTAATCAGCTGCATGGTGGCGTTATCGATGTACATGTGGCTCAACTGCACATCCGGATAATCTTTTGCCACTTCGTTCACAATCTCGCGCCACATGACGGAAGTCTGCAAAACGTTGGCTTTGTCGATTGAGGTGACGATGTTGCGGCGCTTACGCGCGGATTCAAACGCGATACGCGCGATGCGCTCGATTTCGAAACGATGATAAACCTCAGTATCGAAAGCGCGCTCGTGCGGGCCGCTGCCTTCGCGGCCTTTCGGCTGACCGAAGTAGATGCCGCCGGTCAGTTCACGCACGCACAGGATGTCGAAACCGCGTCCGGCGATATCGCTACGCAGCGGGCAGAACGCTTCCAGACCTTTATACAGTGCCGCAGGGCGCAGGTTGCTGAACAGCTTAAAGTGCTTACGCAGCGGCAACAGCGCACCGCGCTCGGGTTGCTGCGCAGGTGGCAGATGTTCCCATTTCGGGCCACCTACCGAGCCAAACAGAATTGCATCTGCCTGCTCTGCGCCGGCAACGGTAGCCGGTGGCAGCGGTTCACCATGACGATCGATGGCGATACCGCCAACATCATATTCGCTGGTGGTGATACGCATGTCGAAACGCGTACGAATTGCATCGAGAACTTTCATGGCCTGCGCCATCACTTCCGGACCAATTCCGTCGCCTGGCAATACCGCGATATGAGAAGACTTAGACATAATTACACCGTTTCCTTCTGATCTTTAAATTTACGCTGCAGTTCTTTTTCCACCTGCTTAGCACGCCAAATATTGTTCAACGCGTTCACCATCGCTTTCGCCGATGATTCGACGATATCGGTCGCCAGGCCAACGCCGTGGAATTTACGACCGTTGTAGTTGACCACAATATCGACCTGACCCAGCGCGTTCTCGCCGTGGCCTTTCGCCGTCAGCTTGTAGTTAATCAGCTCGGCTTCAAAGCCGGTAATACGGTTGATCGCCTGATAGACCGCATCAACCGGACCGTTACCGGTTGCGGCGTCAGCTTTGGTCTCTTCACCGCAGCCCAACTGCACGGAGGCCGTTGCGGTTACGCTGGAGCCGGTCTGCACGTTGAATTCGTTGAGCTCGAAATATTCTGGCTCTTCGTTCTGCTTGTTGATGAAGGCCAACGCTTCCAGGTCGTAATCGAACACCTGACCTTTCTTGTCGGCCAGCTTCAGGAAGGCGTCGTACAACGTGTCGAGGTTGTAATCGGACTCTTTGTAACCCATCTCTTCCATGCGGTGTTTCACCGCAGCGCGGCCAGAACGGGAAGTCAGGTTCAGCTGGATTTTGTGCAGGCCGATAGATTCTGGCGTCAGAATTTCGTAGTTTTCGCGATTCTTCAGCACGCCGTCCTGGTGAATACCGGAAGAGTGGGCGAAGGCGTTAGAACCGACCACCGCTTTGTTGGCTGGAATCGGCATGTTGCAGATTTGGCTCACGGTTTGGCTGGTGCGGTAGATTTCCTGATGATTGATGTTGGTGTGGACGTTCATGATCTGCTGGCGGGTTTTGATCGCCATAATCACTTCTTCCAGCGCACAGTTACCGGCGCGTTCGCCTAAACCGTTCAGCGTACCTTCAACCTGACGCGCACCGGCCAATACCGCAGCGATGGCGTTGCCGGTCGCCATACCCAAATCGTCGTGGGTGTGAACCGACAAGATGGCTTTATCGATATTTGGAACGCGTGCCACCAGTTGGCCAATGATGTTGGCGTATTCGCCTGGCAAGGTGTAGCCGACGGTGTCCGGAATGTTGATGGTGGTTGCACCGGCATTGATCGCGGCTTCAACCATGCGGCACAAATCGTCGATTGGCGTACGCCCGCCATCTTCACAGGAAAACTCAACGTCGTCGGTATAGTTGCGGGCGCGTTTGATCATGTGCACTGCGCGTTCAATCACTTCTGGCAGTGTGCTGCGCAATTTGGTGGCGATGTGCATCGGCGAAGTCGCGATGAAGGTGTGAATACGGAACGCTTCAGCCACACGCAGTGATTCGTAAGCGGCGTCAATGTCCTTCTCAACGCAGCGTGCCAGTCCGCAGACGCGGCTGTTTTTAATGGTACGAGCGATGGTTTGTACGGATTCAAAATCGCCTGGAGAGGAAACGGGGAAACCCACTTCCATTACATCCACGCCCATACGTTCCAACGCCAGAGCGATTTGCAGTTTTTCTTTAACACTCAGGCTGGCCTGTAAAGCCTGTTCGCCATCACGCAGAGTGGTATCGAAAATAATAACTTGCTGGCTCATCGTAATCTTCCTTATGCATTAACTTTGCCGGTGCTACGAGCATAAAAAAACCCGCGCATTGGCGCGGGTTTCTTAAACTTCGGCAGGTTCGAATCAGTTGTTGATTCCGCCCACGAGTCTACCGCGCAAACTGGATGCGTTTAGTAGTAGACCGAGTAGGCGGAAAGAATGAAACATGAGTCAAACCTCGTAAATTGAGTGCTGCACATATTGGTACTGGAATTGACGTGTGAAGTCAACCTTAAGTACAAGGGTATTTCTGTGAAGTCAGAAGGGCGATGTGCTGTGATTTTTCGGCTGCGCAGAGCAATGACATTAATTAGCAACAGAATAAGTGAATCCATCCACTTAAAAAATCGTTTAGAAAATAGAATTTATTTTAAATTGTTGATAATTAAAATTTTAAGTTGCTAATGCGCATTACTGATAAAACAAGATTAGGCTTGTTGTTAAGAAGAATATGATGTGATCAGGTCGTTTTATAGATAATCACGCCAGAAAGTAATTATCACAAAAGATTGTGGACTGAGTGGTCAGGCAATATGAAAATCATATTTCTTAGAACACGCTGCAAATAATCTATAAACCAGCATTTTCCTCTGTGGTTATGACGAAGCATTAGTTTAATCCTCGCAGGCAATAATCACGCATCAGTGCCTTTATTGCCGGATCGGGCGCGACGTGGCGTCCTGGCGTTTGCAGGGCGGGTTGTCTGCGGTTATGGTAATCGACCTACTCTCAAATAATTAACTCAAGTAGATTCCCTGTACCTGGAAGGCGGACAGAACGCCGCCTTCTGAGCATAAACATAAGGTTTTGATCTTAATTGGCGATCGGGGGCCGGATATCAGTGGCGTGCGGGAAACGCGAACGTCAGTGGATTCAGTCCCTCAAGCCTGGAGGCAGAAAATGGAGATGTTGTCAGGAGCCGAAATGGTCGTCCGTTCGTTGATCGATCAGGGCGTTAAGCAGGTATTCGGTTATCCGGGCGGAGCGGTGCTCGATATTTACGATGCGCTGCAAACGGTCGGTGGTATTGACCACGTATTAGTCCGTCATGAACAAGGCGCGGTGCACATGGCCGATGGCCTTGCGCGTGCGACCGGTGAAGTGGGCGTGGTGCTAGTGACCTCCGGTCCGGGCGCCACCAACGCGATTACCGGTATTGCAACCGCCTATATGGATTCGATCCCGATGGTAATTCTGTCGGGTCAGGTGCCTTCGTCACTGATTGGTTACGATGCGTTCCAGGAGTGCGACATGGTCGGCATCTCCCGCCCGGTGGTGAAGCACAGCTTCCTGGTGAAAAACGCCGAAGAGATCCCAACCGTGTTGAAAAAGGCCTTCTGGCTGGCAGCAAGCGGTCGCCCGGGACCGGTGGTGATCGATCTGCCAAAAGATATCCTGAATCCCGCCAACAAGCTGCCGTACGTCTGGCCGGAAACAGTGAGCATGCGCTCATACAATCCGACCATTCAGGGCCATAAAGGACAGATTAAGCGCGCGCTGCAAACGTTACTGGCAGCACACAAGCCGGTGATTTACGCCGGCGGCGGCGCGATTATGTCGGGCTGCGAAGCCGAGCTGCTGCAGCTGGCAGAGCAACTGAATATTCCGGTAACGACCTCGCTGATGGGCTTGGGCGTGTTCCCTGGCACACATCGTCAGTGTGTCGGCATGCTGGGGATGCACGGCACTTACGAAGCCAACATGACCATGCACAATGCCGATCTGATTTTCGGTATTGGCGTGCGCTTCGACGACCGCACCACCAACAATCTGGCGAAGTACTGCCCGAACGCCACCATCATGCATATCGATGTCGATCCGACGTCGATCTCCAAAACGGTCAGCGCCGACATTCCAATCGTTGGCGATGCGAAGCAGACGCTGGCACAGATGTTAGAGCTGCTGGCGCAAAGCGATGCGAAGCAGGAACTTGATAGCCTGCGCGACTGGTGGCAGACCATTGAAGGCTGGCGCGGTCGCAAGTGCCTGGAATTCGATCGTACCAGCGACAAAATCAAACCGCAGGCAGTCATCGAGACCATCTGTCGTTTGACCAAAGGCGAAGCTTACGTGACGTCTGACGTTGGTCAGCATCAGATGTTTGCCGCACTTTACTACCAGTTCGACAAGCCGCGTCGCTGGATCAACTCCGGCGGCTTAGGCACCATGGGCTTCGGCTTGCCTGCAGCGTTAGGCGTGAAGATGGCGCTGCCGGATGAGACGGTTATCTGCGTGACCGGCGATGGCAGTATCCAGATGAACATTCAGGAGCTGTCGACCGCGTTGCAGTACGATTTACCGGTGCTGGTATTGAACCTCAACAACGGCTTCCTCGGCATGGTTAAGCAGTGGCAGGACATGATTTACTCGGGCCGCCACTCGCAGTCCTACATGCAATCGCTGCCTGACTTCGTGCGTCTGGCCGAAGCGTATGGGCATGTGGGCATTTCCATTGCGCATCCGGCGGAGCTGGAAGAGAAGCTGCAGCTGGCACTGGATAAGCTGGCGAAAGGCCGTCTGGTGTTTGTCGATGTAAACATTGACGGCAGCGAGCACGTTTACCCGATGCAAATTCGTGGTGGTTCGATGGATGAGATGTGGCTGAGCAAAACGGAGAGGACTTAATTATGCGTCGTATTTTATCGGTTCTGCTGGAAAACGAATCCGGCGCATTGTCCCGCGTAGTGGGGCTGTTCTCTCAACGTGGCTATAACATCGAAAGCCTGACTGTGGCACCGACCGATGATCCCACCTTGTCACGCATGACCATTCAAACGGTCGGCGACGCGAAAGTGCTGGAGCAGATTGAGAAGCAGCTGCACAAGCTGGTGGACGTGTTACGTGTCAGCGAGCTGGGTCAGGGCGCTTACGTTGAGCGTGAGATCATGCTGGTGAAAATCCAGGCCAGCGGTTACGGCCGTGAAGAAGTGAAGCGCAGCGCGGAAATTTTCCGTGGGCAGATTATCGATGTCACGCCAACGCTTTACACGGTTCAGCTGGCGGGCACCAGCGATAAACTCGATGCGTTTCTCAACACCGTGCGTGACGTGGCAGAAATTGTCGAAGTGGCGCGCTCAGGAATTGTGGGTGTGTCGCGCGGCGATCGCGTGATGCGTTAATCACCCAAAGTAACGATTTCATCTGATTCTAACCCGGCGAAATGCCGGGTTTTTTTATTTTATGCGCTTGACCAGGATGCGAGAGAAAAGCGGTTGCTCGACGTAGTGTTCTGCGGTTAGATGTTACAAATGTTTTACCCATAGCTACTCTGCGGATATTTTCGTCAGCGCTGGCTTATCAGAATTAAGGTGTCACCGTGAAACTGGATGAAATTGCGCGTTTGGCAGGCGTGTCGCGCACCACGGCCAGCTATGTAATTAATGGCAAAGCGCGGCAGTATCGTGTCAGCGAAAAAACCGTCGAAAAAGTGATGGCGGTGGTGCGTGAACACAACTATCACCCCAATGCCGTCGCGGCTGGGCTGCGCGCCGGGCGCACACGTTCGATTGGCCTCGTGATCCCCGATCTGGAAAACACCAGTTACACGCGCATTGCGAATTATCTGGAGCGTCAGGCGCGTCAGCGCGGCTATCAGCTGCTGATTGCCTGCTCAGAAGATCAGCCAGACAACGAAATGCGCTGCATCGAGCATCTGTTGCAGCGCCAGGTTGATGCCATCATCGTTTCAACTTCACTGCCACCAGAGCATCCGTTCTATCAGCGTTGGATCAACGATCCGTTACCGATTATCGCGCTGGACCGTGCGCTGGATCGTGAACACTTTACCAGCGTAGTGGGTGCCGATCAGGATGATGCGCAGGCGCTGGCGGCTGAATTGCGTCAGCTACCGGTGAAAAATGTGCTGTTCCTCGGCGCGCTGCCTGAGTTGTCGGTCAGCTTCCTGCGTGAGTTAGGTTTCCGCGATGCGTGGAAAGATGATGAGCGGCCAATTGATTACATCTACTGCAACAGTTTCGATCGGGCCGCCGCTGCCGCGCTATTTGAGAAGTACCTCGAAGATCATCCGATGCCGGAGGCACTTTTCACCACGTCGTTTGGGCTGCTGCAGGGCGTAATGGACATTACGCTGAAGCGTGATGGTCGCCTGCCGACGGATTTAGCGATCGCCACCTTTGGCGACCATGAATTGCTGGATTTCCTCGAGTGCCCGGTGCTGGCGGTGGGGCAACGTCACCGCGACGTGGCTGAGCGCGTGCTGGAACTGGTGTTAGCCTCGCTAGATGAACCACGTAAACCCAAGCCGGGTTTAACCCGTATTCGTCGCAATTTATTCCGCCGCGGACAATTAAGTCGCCGCTCTAAATGAAATGCTGGGCAGTTCGCTGCCCAGCATTTATTAATCCTGTCGATATTTTGAAACCATAGGGCGTAAATAAGCGTAAATAATCGCCACTCCAGCTAACAATTTAACCTTGCTGACTTTTCTTAATTGTTTACATGTTCACCAGTGAGGCGTGGCAGAGCTGGCGCGATGATGCTGGGCTTCCTTTCAGAAATCCCCTAAAATGCCGCCGCTGTCGCAGATTGCGGGGCAATTATATTTTTGCGCCGGAGCGCTTTATTTTTCGCCATTTATCCTCGTGCAGAAATTTTTATTCAATTATTCATCAGGTTAATTTTTTATTTTACGAATCCATGTCGATTAATTCCCTCATTGATTAATTTCACCCGATGTAAATAGTGATATTCACTTGCCGTTGCGGCTTGACAAGGATTTCATCGGCTCCGTAAACTCGTTTCGTGGTAAAAAGTGGGATAAAGTGGTGAAAACGGGTGATTGAGGGGTAAGGCTGGCATGTTCCGTGGAGCAACGTTGGTCAATCTCGACAGCAAAGGACGATTAGCAGTACCAACGCGCTATCGTGAATTGCTTGTCGCAGAGTCTCAGGGGCAAATGGTATGTACCATTGACCTCCACCAGCCATGCCTGCTGCTTTATACCTTGCCCGAATGGGAAATCATTGAGAAAAAGCTGTCTCGCTTATCCAGCATGAATCCTGCCGAGCGTCGCGTACAGCGACTGCTGTTGGGACATGCCAGTGAATGCCAGATGGATAATGCGGGTCGTTTGTTGTTGGCGAACACGTTACGTCAACATGCCGGCCTGACCAAAGAAGTGATGCTGGTTGGACAGTTCAACAAGTTTGAGCTGTGGGATGAACAGACCTGGTATCAACAAGTTAAGGATGATATTGACACAGAACAGTCGGCTCAGGAGCCTTTATCTGAGCGGTTGCAGGACTTGTCGCTATAGCTATGCAGGAAAATTTCAAACACACCACAGTGCTGCTGGATGAGGCGGTAAACGGCCTCAATATCAGGGAAGACGGCATTTATATTGATGGCACTTTTGGTCGCGGCGGTCACTCGCGCTTAATCCTTTCGCAGCTTGGTGAGAAAGGGCAACTGATAGCGATTGATCGCGATCCGCAAGCGATAGCCGCAGCCGCTGAGATAAACGATCCGCGCTTCTCGATCGTCCACGGGCCGTTTTCGGCTTTGGCGGAATACGTCGAAGAGCGTGGATTGACCGGCAAGATCGATGGCGTTCTGCTCGATCTGGGCGTCTCTTCTCCGCAACTGGATGATGCTGAACGTGGCTTCTCCTTTATGCGTGATGGGCCACTGGATATGCGTATGGATCCAACACGCGGGCAATCGGCCGCCGAATGGCTGATGAGCGCAGAGGAGGCGGATATCGCTTTCGTGATCAAGACCTACGGTGAAGAGCGTTTCGGTAAACGGATTGCGCGCGCCATCGTAGAGCGTAACCGCGACCAGCCGATGACACGCACCAAAGAGCTGGCGACGGTGATTGCCGCCGCCATGCCCGTCAAAGACAAATTTAAGCACCCGGCAACGCGTACTTTCCAGGCGATTCGTATCTGGATCAACAGTGAGCTGGAAGAGATTGATACCGCGCTGAAAGGGGCCTTGTCGGTTCTCGCGCCAGGCGGCAGGTTGTCGATCATCAGCTTCCACTCACTGGAAGATCGCTTAGTGAAGCGTTTTATGCGCGATCAGAGCCGCGGTCCTCAGGTGCCAGCAGGCATTCCGATGACGGAGTCGCAGCTTAAAGCCTTAGGCGGTCGTGAGCTGAAAACGCTGGGCAAATTGATTCCTGGCGAAGCCGAAGTGAACGAAAATCCACGTGCGCGCAGTTCGGTATTGCGTATCGCGGAGCGAACGGCCTCATGATTGGCAACGAGCGCCACAGCTTACCCGGTGTCATTGGTGGGGACTTGCTACGATTTGGCAAGATCCCGCTGTTGCTGTTGATCGCGGTGTTGGTGTCCTCGGTAATGGTCGTGACCACCACGCATAAGACGCGCCTGTTAACGGCGCAGCGTGAACAGCTGGTGCTGGAGCGTGATGCGCTCGATATCGAATGGCGCAACCTGATTCTTGAAGAGAACGCACTGGGCGATCACAGCCGTGTAGAGCGGATAGCAACCGATAAACTGCAAATGCAGCATGTAGATCCTTCGCAGGAAAATATTGTGGTGCAGAAATAAGGAATCGCAGAACTCAATGAGTGGCGCAGGCAAAACGCTGAAGTTAAAAAAACAAGAAGATAAGGCCAGCTTTGTAAGCTGGCGCTTTGCGTTACTGTGCGGGTGCATTTTATTGGCGCTGGGCGGACTGCTGTCGCGCGTAGCGTGGCTGCAGGTGATCAACCCTGACAAGCTGGTGAAAGAGGGCGATTTGCGTTCGCTGCGTGTGCAATCGGTGCCAACCGCGCGCGGTATGATTAGCGATCGTGCCGGTCGTCCGTTGGCGGTGAGCGTGCCGGTGAATGCGATCTGGGCCGATCCGAAAGAGCTGACCGAACACGGCGGCGTCTCGCTGGATAGTCGCTGGAAAGCGCTGTCGGATGCGTTATCGATCCCGCTCGATCAGCTTGCTGCACGTATCAATGCCAACCCGAAAGGGCGCTTTGTCTATCTGGCGCGCCAGGTGAATCCAGCGATTGGCGAGTATGTGAAAAAGCTTAAGCTGCCGGGCATCTATCTGCGTGAAGAGTCGCGCCGCTACTATCCGGCGGGCCAGGTGACCGCGCACCTGATTGGTTTTACCAACATTGATGGCCAGGGCATTGAAGGCATCGAAAAGAGCTTCGACAAATGGCTGACTGGCGCACCGGGTGAACGTACGGTGCGTAAAGACCGCAACGGCCGCGTCATTGAAGATATCTCCTCGGTAGATAGCCGCGCCGCGCACAACCTGACGCTGAGCATTGATGAACGTCTGCAGGCGCTGGTGTACCGCGAACTGAATAATGCCGTGGCGTTCAACAAAGCCGAATCAGGCACCGCGGTGCTGGTGGATGTAAACACCGGCGAAGTGCTGGCGATGGCGAACAGCCCCGCTTACAACCCGAATAATCTCAGCAATACGCCGAAAGACGTGATGCGTAACCGCGCTATTACCGACATCTTCGAGCCAGGTTCCACCGTGAAACCGATGGTGGTGATGACGGCTTTGCAGCGCGGTGTGGTGAAAGAGAACAGCGTACTGAATACCGTGCCGTACCGCGTCAATGGTCATGAGATCAAAGACGTGGCGCGCTACAACGAATTGACCCTTACCGGGGTCTTACAGAAGTCGAGTAACGTCGGGGTTTCACGTTTGGCGTTAGCGATGCCCTCCTCAGCACTTGTAGATACTTACGCGCGCTTTGGACTGGGTAAACCGACCAATTTGGGGCTGGTCGGGGAAAGTAGTGGCTTATACCCTCAAAAACAACGGTGGTCTGACATAGAGAGGGCCACCTTCTCTTTCGGCTACGGGCTAATGGTAACGCCGTTACAGTTAGCGCGAGTCTACGCAACCATTGGCAGCTACGGCATCAATCGCCCGCTGTCGATCACCAAAGTTGACCCGCCAGTGGCGGGTGAACGCGTTTTCCAGGAAGACCTGGTGAAAACGGTGATGCACATGATGGAAAGCGTTGCGTTGCCTGGCGGTGGTGGGGTGAAAGCCGCCATCAAGGGCTATCGCATTGCCATCAAAACCGGTACCGCCAAGAAAGTTGGACCGGATGGACGTTACGTCAACAAATACATTGCTTATACCGCAGGCGTTGCGCCTGCCAGCCGTCCTCGTTTTGCGCTGGTGGTGGTGATCAACGATCCCCAGGCCGGTAAATATTATGGTGGTGCGGTTTCAGCACCGGTGTTTGGCGCCATCATGGGCGGCGTATTGCGTACCATGAATATCGAACCTGATGCGCTGCCAACAGTTGATAAGAACGAGTTGGTGAAGAATAGAAGTGAGGAATCAAGTGACAGATCGTAACCTGCGCGACTTACTGGCCCCGTGGGTGCCGGGTGCGCCGGCGCGTCCACTCCGTGACATGACACTAGATAGCCGCGCGGCGGCTTCTGGCGATCTGTTTATCGCCGTGGCGGGCCATCATGCTGATGGACGTCGTTTTATTCCGCAGGCTATTGCTCAAGGCGTAGCGGCAGTGATTGCCGAAGCCGAAGGCGAAGCCAGCGATGGAGATATCCGCGAGATGCATGGCGTCCCGGTTATCTATCTGGCGCAGTTGCAGCAGCGTCTCTCTGCACTGGCCGGACGCTTTTATCAGCAGCCTGCAAGCAAACTGAAATTGATTGGTGTTACTGGCACTAACGGCAAAACCACCACCACGCAACTGATGGCGCAGTGGGCCAATCTGCTCGGTGAAACCGGCGCAGTGATGGGCACGGTAGGCAATGGCCTTTACGGTCAACTGGTGGCAACCGAAAACACCACCGGTTCTGCGGTGGATGTGCAGCATGTGCTGAATGATTTAGTCGGGCAGGGCGCAACCATGACGGCAATGGAAGTCTCCTCACACGGTTTGGTGCAGCATCGCGTTGCCGCCTTGCCGTTTGCGGCCGCGGTATTTACTAACCTGAGCCGCGATCACCTCGATTATCACGGTGATATGGAGAGTTATGAATCCGCTAAATGGTTACTGTTCTCTGAGCATCAGGTCGCTGAAGCCATCATCAATGCTGATGATGACGTGGGACGTCGCTGGCTGGCAAAATTGCCGGATGCGGTAGCGGTCACCATGGAAGACAATCTGCAATCGGGCTGTCATGGCCGCTGGCTGAAAGCTACGGCGGTGGATTATCACGACGGCGGTGCGCATATTCAGTTCAGCTCCAGCTGGGGCAACGGCGAGTTTGATAGCCGCCTGATGGGCGCTTTCAACGTGAGCAACCTATTGCTGGCGCTGGGTACGCTGCTGGCGCTGGATTATCCGCTTGATGCGCTGGTTGCCACTGCACCGCAGCTGCAGCCGGTGTGTGGTCGCATGGAAGTATTCACTGCGCCAGACAAACCTACGGTGGTTGTCGATTACGCTCACACGCCGGATGCGCTGGAAAAAGCGCTGGAAGCGGCGCGTCTGCACTGTAAAGGCCAGCTGTGGTGCGTGTTTGGCTGCGGTGGCGATCGTGACAAAGGCAAACGTCCGCTGATGGGCGCGATTGCTGAGCAATTCTCCGACATCGTCGTGATCACCGACGATAATCCGCGCAGCGAAGAGCCGATGGCGATTGTGAATGACATTCTCACCGGCTTGCTCGATCCGGGCCGCGCACGCGTGGTTTCCGGTCGTGCGCAGGCGGTCACCAACGCCGTGATGCAAGCCGGCGTCGATGACATCGTGTTGGTGGCCGGAAAAGGCCACGAAGATTATCAAATCATTGGCAACCGCCGTTTGGATTACTCCGATCGCGACACCGTCGCCCGTTTGTTGGGGGTGATGGCATGATTCCCGTTTCTCTCAATACGCTGGCCGAAATCAGCGGCGGTCAACTGCACGGCGCGGATTTAACCCTTGCCGATGTCACCACCGATACCCGCAAAGTCAACGCCGGCAGCCTGTTTGTGGCGCTGGTGGGTGAACGTTTTGATGCTCACGACTTCGCTAACGATGCCATTGCCAACGGCGCGCAGGCGCTGCTGGTCAGTCAACTGCTGCCGGTTTCTGTCCCGCAGGTGGTTGTGGCTGATACGCGGATTGCTTTTGGGCAACTCGCCGCGTGGGTACGCCAACAGGCGAACGCTCGCGTGGTTGCGCTGACCGGTTCATCTGGCAAAACCTCGGTCAAAGAGATGACCGCCGCGATTTTGCGTCAGTGTGGCGAAACGCTTTACACGGCCGGCAACCTGAACAACGACTTCGGTGTACCGATGACGCTGCTGCGTCTCACCAAAGAGCATGCTTACGCGGTGATCGAGTTAGGTGCCAACCATCAGGGTGAAATTGCCTACACCACCGATCTGGTGCGTCCGGAAACTGCGCTGGTGAATAACCTTGCTGCTGCCCATCTGGAAGGCTTTGGCTCGCTGGCGGGTGTGGCGAAAGCCAAAGGCGAAATTTTTGGCGGCTTGCCGGTACACGGTACCGCGATCGTCAACGCTGACAGCAACGATCTGGCCAACTGGCAATCACAGTTTGCAGATAAAACCTTGTGGCGCTTCTCGCCGCAGCCGATGGCTGATGCAGAGTTCCGCGCCAGCGAAATCGTGCTGCGAGCCGATGCCACGCTGTTCACGCTGCATACGCCACGTGGTGATATCGCCGTGGAGCTGCCGCTGCCGGGCCGTCATAACATCTCGAATGCGTTAGCCGCTGCAGCGTTGGCATTGTCAGTAGATGCGCCGCTGTCGGCGATTCAAGCTGGCCTTAAAACCTTGCAGGCTGTTCCTGGTCGACTGTTCCCGATTCGCCTGGCGGCCAATCAACTGCTGCTGGATGACAGCTACAACGCCAATGTCGGTTCTATGACTGCCGCCGCACAGGTGCTAGGCGATATGCCGGGCTATCGCGTGATGGTAGTGGGCGATATGGCTGAATTGGGTGATGAAGCCGAACTGTGTCATCGCCAGGTCGGCGATGCGGCCAAAGCGGCCGGTGTCGATCGCGTGCTGAGCATTGGGACTCTGAGCCAGCTGATTGGCGAAAACAGCGGTAAAGGCGAGCATTTCGCCACAAAAACCGCGCTAACTGAACGTTTACGCACATTGCTGTCCGAACATCAGGACATCACTATTTTGGTTAAAGGTTCACGTAGTGCCGCCATGGAGCAGGTAGTACAGAGCTTACAGGAGAAAGGAACATGCTAGTCTGGCTGGCCGAACATCTGGTCGCATTTTATTCCGGCTTTAACGTCTTTTCGTATCTGACGTTTCGCGCCATTGTCAGCCTGCTGACCGCCTTGTTTATTTCTCTGTGGATGGGCCCGCGCCTGATTGCCTGGCTGCAGAAACTGCAGATCGGCCAGGTGGTGCGTAACGACGGTCCAGAGTCACACTTCAGCAAACGCGGCACGCCAACCATGGGCGGCGTAATGATCCTCACCTCCATCACTATTTCGGTGCTGATGTGGGCCTATCCGTCTAATCCATACGTCTGGTGCGTACTGGTGGTGCTGGTCGGTTTTGGCATCATCGGCTTTGTGGATGACTATCGTAAGGTGGTGCGCAAAGACACCAAAGGCCTGATCGCGCGCTGGAAATATTTCTGGATGTCAGTGATTTCGCTGGCGGTTGCGTTCGCGCTGTTTATCGCTGGTAAAGATACGCCTGCAACGCAGCTGGTGGTGCCATTCTTTAAAGACGTGATGCCGCAGCTGGGCCTGTTCTACGTGGTGCTGGCCTACTTCGTGATTGTCGGTACCGGCAACGCGGTTAACTTAACGGATGGCCTTGATGGCTTAGCCATTATGCCAACGGTGTTCGTGGCAGCAGGCTTTGCGCTGGTGGCGTGGGCGACCGGTAACGTCAAGTTTGCCGAATATCTGCACATTCCTTATTTACGGCACGCGGGCGAATTAGTGATTGTCTGCACCGCGATTGTCGGAGCTGGACTCGGATTTTTGTGGTTCAACACCTATCCAGCGCAAGTGTTCATGGGCGATGTCGGCTCATTGGCGCTGGGTGGCGCGCTCGGCACCATCGCCGTGCTGCTGCGTCAGGAATTCTTGCTGTTAATCATGGGCGGCGTGTTTGTGGTCGAAACGCTGTCGGTGATTCTGCAGGTGGGATCGTTCAAGCTGCGCGGTCAACGTATTTTCCGCATGGCGCCGATTCACCATCACTATGAATTGAAAGGCTGGCCGGAGCCGCGCGTCATTGTGCGCTTCTGGATTATTTCGCTGATGCTGGTGCTGATTGGCCTGGCAACGCTGAAGGTACGTTAATCATGGCTGACTATCGGGGCAGAAAAGTCGTCATCATTGGATTAGGCATTACTGGCCTCTCCTGTGTTGATTTCTTCCTCGCGCAAGGCGTAACGCCACGCGTGATGGATACCCGTGTCTCGCCGCCGGGGCTGGACAAACTGCCAGCTTCGGCGGAGCGCTATGTTGGCGGTATGAATAGTGATTGGCTGCTGGCCTCCGATCTGATTATCGCCAGCCCCGGGATCGCGCTGGCGCATCCTGCATTGAGCGAAGCAGCCGATGCCGGGATTGAAATCATCGGCGATATTGAGCTGTTCTGCCGTGAAGCGCAGGCTCCGATTGTGGCGATCACCGGTTCGAACGGCAAAAGCACCGTGACGACGCTGGTGGGTGAAATGGCGCGCGCAGCAGGTTGGCAGGTAGGCGTGGGCGGTAACAT
This sequence comes from Pantoea sp. AG1095, assembly GCF_003208415.1. Classification (NCBI taxonomy): domain Bacteria; kingdom Pseudomonadati; phylum Pseudomonadota; class Gammaproteobacteria; order Enterobacterales; family Erwiniaceae; genus Pantoea; species Pantoea sp. AG1095. The sequence continues at coordinate 141,331 of NZ_QKMJ01000006.1, forward strand.
CGGTTTGCCGGCGCTGACGCTGTTGAAATCGCCAGCACAGCTTTATGTACTCGAACTCTCCAGCTTCCAGCTGGAAACCACGCATAGCCTGAAAGCGGCGGCGGCGACGATCCTCAATCTCACCGAGGATCACATGGATCGCTATCCGCTCGGCATGCAGCAGTATCGTGCCGCCAAGCTGCGCATTTACGAAAACGCCAGCGTCTGCATAGTGAATGCTGACGATGGCATGACCATGCCGGTGCGCGGTGTTGATCAGCGCTGCGTAAGCTTCGGCATCAACCTCGGCGATTATCATCTCAATCAGCAGCAGGGCAGCACCTGGCTGCGGGTAAAAGGCGAGAAAGTCCTGAACACCGATGAGATGACGCTGGTCGGTCAACACAATTACACCAACGCGCTGGCAGCGCTGGCATTAGCCGACGCGGTGAACATCCCGCGTGCTTCCAGCCTGAAAGCCTTAACCACCTTTACCGGCCTGGCGCACCGCTTCCAGCTGGTGCATGAAGCCCACGGTGTGCGCTGGATTAACGATTCCAAAGCCACCAATGTTGGCAGCACCGAAGCGGCGCTGAATGGCTTGCAGGTGAAAGGTACCTTGTGGCTGCTGCTGGGCGGCGACGGCAAGTCGGCTGATTTCAGCCCGCTGGCGCGCTATCTGCAGGGCGACAACGTGAAGCTGTTCTGTTTTGGTCGCGATGGCGATGCGTTAGCGACATTGCGTCCGGAGATCGCCACGCGCACTGAAACCATGCAGCAGGCGATGACGCAGATTGCCGCCCAGGTTAAAGCCGGCGATATGGTGCTGTTATCACCGGCCTGCGCCAGCCTTGACCAGTTCCGTAATTTTGAACAGCGCGGCGATCAGTTCGCGCAACTGGCGAAGGAGTTGAGCTGATGCGCATTCCTGGAGCCGGTATCGCCAACTATCTGTCGTTGCGCCTGCGTGAGTGGGTGATGGGCGCGCGCGACAGTGATGATGCGCCGGTGGTGCTGTACGATCGCACGTTGCTGTGGCTGACCTTTGGGCTGGCGCTGATTGGTTTTGTGATGGTGACGTCGGCGTCGATGCCGGTCGGTCAACGTCTGAACGAAGATCCGTTCTACTTTGCCAAGCGTGATGCGTTTTATATCGCTTTGGCGTTTGGTATGGCGCTGGTGACCTTGCGCATCCCGATGGATTTCTGGCAGCGCTACAGCAACGTGATGCTGATGGTTTCCGTGGTGATGCTGCTGATCGTCCTGGTCGTCGGTAGCTCGGTGAACGGTGCATCGCGCTGGATTGCCCTTGGCCCGCTGCGTATTCAGCCAGCCGAGCTTTCGAAGTTGACGCTGTTTTGCTATCTCGCCAGTTACCTGGTGCGCAAAGTCGAAGAGGTGCGTAACAACTTCTGGGGCTTCTGTAAGCCGATGGGCGTGATGGTGGTACTGGCCGTGCTGCTGCTGGCGCAGCCGGACCTCGGTACCGTCGTTGTGCTGTTTGTTACCACGCTGGCGATGCTGTTCCTCGCCGGGGCGAAAATGTGGCAGTTCCTGGCGATCATCGGCTCCGGCATTTTCGCCGTGGTGCTGCTGATCATTGCCGAACCGTACCGTATGCGCCGTGTGACCTCCTTCTGGAACCCGTGGGAAGATCCCTTCGGCAGCGGCTACCAGCTGACGCAATCGTTGATGGCGTTTGGGCGCGGTGAGTTCTGGGGGCAGGGCTTAGGCAACTCGGTGCAGAAACTGGAATATCTGCCGGAAGCACATACTGACTTCATCTTCTCCATCATCGGTGAAGAGTTGGGTTATGTCGGTGTGGTTTTAGCGCTGTTGATGGTATTCTTCGTCGCTTTTCGCGCGATGTCGATTGGTCGCCGTGCTCTGGAGATCGATCAGCGCTTCTCAGGCTTCCTCGCTTGCTCAATTGGCGTGTGGTTTAGCTTCCAGGCGCTGGTTAACGTGGGTGCAGCTGCTGGCATGCTGCCGACGAAAGGTCTGACGCTGCCGCTGATCAGTTACGGTGGTTCGAGTCTGATCATCATGTCGACCGCCATCGTGTTTTTATTGCGCATAGATTATGAAACGCGTTTGGCAAAAGCGCAGGCGTTTACCCGAGGTGCACGATGAGTGGCAAACGGTTGATGGTCATGGCAGGCGGTACTGGCGGACATGTGTTCCCCGGTCTGGCCGTTGCCCATCACCTGATGGAACAAGGCTGGCAGGTGCGCTGGCTGGGAACCGCTGACCGAATGGAAGCGGATTTGGTGCCGAAACACGGCATTGAAATTGATTTTATCCGCATCAGCGGTTTACGCGGTAAAGGTGTTAAAGCGCAGTTGCTGGCACCGGTACGCATCTTCAATGCATGGCGCCAGGCGCGTCGCATCATGAAGAGCTGGCAGCCGGATGTGGTGCTGGGAATGGGTGGCTACGTTTCGGGCCCTGGCGGCTTAGCGGCGTGGAGCTACGGTATTCCGGTGGTGCTGCATGAGCAGAACGGCATTGCCGGACTGACCAACAAGTGGCTGGCTAAGATCGCCACCAAAGTGATGCAGGCGTTTCCGGGGGCGTTTCCAAATGCTGAAGTGGTTGGCAATCCGGTGCGTACCGATGTGTTAGCGCTGCCGTTACCGGCAGAGCGCCTAAGTGCACGTTTCGGCCCGATTCGCGTGCTGGTGGTTGGCGGCAGTCAGGGCGCGCGCATCCTTAACCAGACCGTGCCGCAAGTGGCCGCAGCGTTGGGCGATGCCATTACGGTTTGGCATCAAACCGGTAAAGGCGGACTGGAAACCGTGCAGCAGGCTTACCGCGCAGCGGGCCAGCCGCAGCACAAAGTCACCGAATTTATCGATGACATGGCCGAAGCTTACGCCTGGGCCGATGTCGTAGTGTGCCGTTCGGGCGCATTGACGGTAAGTGAAGTGGCGGCTGCAGGTTTACCGGCAATTTTCGTACCGTTTCAGCACAAAGATCGTCAGCAGTACTGGAATGCGTTGCCGCTGGAAAAAGCGGGCGCAGCCAAAATTTTCGAGCAGCCGCAGTTCACCGCGGCTGTGGTAGCGGACACGCTGCGTCACTGGGATCGCACCACATTGCTGGCGATGGCAGAAAAAGCCCGTCAGGTCGCGATTCCCGATGCAACCGAGCGGGTTGCAAATGAAGTGGCGCGCGTCGCGAAGTAAATTAATCGGCCAGTTGATTTGGCCCGTACCTTCAGCAGGTACAAACGGGAAAAACAGGTAATTGAAACAGATGAATACACAACAATTGGCAAAACTGCGTTCTATTGTGCCCGAGATGCGTCGCGTCCGGCACATTCACTTTGTCGGCATCGGTGGTGCTGGCATGGGCGGTATTGCCGAGGTGTTGGCGAACGAAGGCTATCACATCAGCGGTTCTGATCTGGCGCCGAACGCGGTGACACAGCATCTGGCTGCGCTGGGTGCGACGATTTATTTCAACCATCGTCCGGAAAACGTCACCGATGCCAGCGTTGTCGTGGTGTCGACGGCCGTAGCGCAGGATAACCCTGAACTGGTTGCCGCCCGTGAGCAGCGTATTCCCGTGATTCGTCGTGCTGAGATGTTGGCTGAACTGATGCGTTTCCGTCACGGCATCGCCGTTGCGGGCACGCACGGTAAAACCACCACCACCGCGATGGTGACCAGCATTTACGCGGAAGGCGGACTGGATCCCACCTTCGTTAACGGTGGCTTGGTTAAAGCCGCAGGCACGCATGCGCGCCTGGGCAGCAGCCGTTATCTGATTGCTGAAGCAGATGAAAGTGATGCGTCCTTCCTGCATCTGCAACCGATGGTGGCAATTGTCACCAACATCGAAGCGGATCACATGGACACTTATCAGGGCGATTTCGAGAACCTGAAGCAGACGTTCATTAACTTCCTGCACAACCTGCCATTCTATGGACGCGCGGTAATGTGCGTGGATGATGCAGTGATTCGTGACCTGATCCCGCGCGTAGGCCGCCAGGTAACCACCTACGGCTTCAGCGATGACGCAGATGTGCGTATCGAGAATTACGAGCAGCGTGGCGCACAAGGCCACTTCACCATTATTCGTCAGGATAAGCCGGTGCTGAAAGTAACGCTGAATGCGCCGGGCCGTCATAACGCGCTGAACGCGGCCGCCGCGGTAGCTGTTGCCAGCGAAGAGGGGATTGAAGATAACGCGATTCTGGCCGCGCTGGAGAGCTTCCAGGGCACCGGACGCCGCTTTGACGTGCTGGGCGAGTTCGATACCGCCGCCGTCAACGGTAATCCAGGCAGTGCGATGCTGGTCGACGATTACGGCCACCATCCCACCGAAGTGGATGTCACCATCAAAGCCGCACGTGCGGGCTGGCCTGACAAGAAGCTAGTGATGGTGTTCCAGCCACATCGCTACACGCGTACGCGTGACCTGTTTGATGATTTCGCTAATGTGCTGTCGCAGGTGGATGTGTTGCTGATGCTGGATGTCTATCCGGCGGGTGAAGCGGCGATTCCCGGCGCTGATAGCCGCTCGCTGTGCCGCGCGATTCGTAACCGTGGCAAAGTTGATCCGATTCTGGTCTCTGAGCATGACGCACTGCCAGATGCGCTGGCACCGTTGCTGTCGGGCGACGATCTGGTGATCGTGCAGGGTGCAGGCAACATCGGCAAGATTGCCCGCAAGCTGGCCGAAAACGAATTACAGCCTGCCGTTAAGTCGGAGGCGCGCCATGACTGAGAAGGTTGCAGTATTGATGGGCGGCACCTCGGCCGAGCGTGATGTGTCGCTGATGTCCGGTGCGGCAGTGCTGGCCGGACTGCGTGAAATGGGCATTGATGCGCATGCAGTCGATACGCGTGATGTGTCGGTGCTTGACCTGAAAAAGCAAGGCTTCGCTAAAGCGTTTATTGCTTTGCACGGTCGTGGTGGTGAAGACGGCACGCTGCAAGCGGTGCTGGAGTTTCTGCAACTGCCCTATACCGGCAGCGGTGTGATGGCTTCCGCCATCACCATGGATAAGCTGCGCAGCAAATTGCTGTGGCAGGGCAGGGGATTACCTTCAGGCAAATTTGTCTGGCTGACGCGTCAGCAGCATGAACAAGGTTTAAACGCGGATACTACCAAAGCCATTGAGGCGCTGGGTTTACCGCTGTTTGTCAAGCCAAGCTGCGAAGGTTCTAGCGTCGGTATCAGCCGCGTGAACCATGCGGATGCATTACCCGCAGCGCTTGAAGAAGCCTTTCGTCATGATGATGACGTGCTGATCGAAGCTTTTCTGAGCGGCGCGGAATACACCGTGGGCATCGTGGGTGAGCAAATTCTGCCTTCTATCAGAATTAAAACCGCCAGCGAGTTCTATGACTATGAAGCTAAATACATTTCTGACGATACTGAATACTTCTGCCCGAGCGGATTAAGCGCCGAGCAGGAAGCAGAATTGCAGACGTTGGTGTGGTCAGCCTGGCGCGCATTGGGTTGCAGCGGCTGGGGTCGCGTGGACGTGATGGCTGACGGTGAGGGCAACTTCCAGCTGCTGGAAGTGAATACTTCGCCCGGCATGACCAGCCACAGTTTAGTGCCGATGGCCGCGAAGCAAGCGGGATACAGCTTCCCGCAGCTGGTGGCGCGTATTCTGGAGCTGGCTGACTGATATGTCTCAGGCAGCGATACGAGTACGCAATCGCGAACCTCAGGAGCGGACACGCTCCGGGCGCAGCAACGGTGCGCGACTGTTTGGCATGGTGTTCCTGTTGATTGTGTTGGGCATTATGGTGGCGGGTGGCCTCGTGGTGCTGAAGTGGATGAATGACGCGTCACGCTTGCCGTTATCGAAGCTGGTGGTGACCGGGCAAACCCACTACACCACGCATGATGATATTCGTCAGGCCATTTTATCGCTTGGCGCGCCGGGAACCTTCATGTCGCAGAACGTGGATATCATCCAGCAGCAGATTGAGCGTTTACCCTGGATTAAGCAGGTCAGTGTGCGCAAGCAGTGGCCTGATGAGCTTAAGATAAATCTGGTGGAGTATGTTCCGGTTGCACGCTGGAATGACTCACATATGGTGGACGCCGCTGGCGTCTCCTTCAGCGTTCCGGCCAGTCACGTTGGCAAAGAAACGTTGCCGATGCTGTACGGTCCGGAAGGCAGTGAAAACGAGGTGTTAGCCGGCTATCACACCATGAGTGATGTATTAAAGGCTAACAAGTTTACCCTGAAGGTCGCGTCGATGACGGCGCGGCGCTCGTGGCAATTAGTGACCAGTGACGATGTGCGCATCGAATTAGGTCGTAGCGATACCATGAAGCGTCTGAACCGTTTTATTGAGCTTTATCCGGATTTGCAGCAGCAGGGCCAGATTCAGAACCAGCGCATTACGTACGTTGATTTGCGCTACGATTCGGGCGCCGCAGTCGGTTGGGCCGCTGCACCGATAGAGCCACAGGACAGTAATCAGCAACAGAACCAGGCACAGGCTAAACCACAATGATCAAGGCAACGGACAGAAAACTGGTAGTAGGACTCGAAATTGGCACCGCGAAGGTGTCCGCCCTGGTTGGGGAAATTCTGCCCGATGGTATGGTCAATATTATTGGGGTGGGCAGTTGCCCGTCTCGCGGCATGGATAAAGGCGGCGTAAACGATCTGGAATCGGTGGTGAAATGCGTACAGCGCGCCATCGATCAGGCTGAATTGATGGCGGACTGCCAGATTTCCTCGGTCTACCTTGCTTTATCGGGCAAACATATCAGTTGCCAGAACGAAATCGGGATGGTTCCGATTTCGGAAGAGGAAGTGACTCAGGATGATGTAGAGAACGTGGTGCATACGGCGAAATCCGTTCGCGTACGTGATGAGCATCGTATTCTGCATGTTATCCCGCAGGAATACGCCATCGATTATCAGGAAGGCATTAAGAATCCAGTGGGACTTTCTGGCGTACGTATGCAGGCGAAAGTACATTTGATCACTTGCCACAACGATATGGCAAAAAATATTGTCAAAGCCGTTGAACGTTGCGGCCTGAAAGTTGACCAACTGATTTTTGCCGGGTTGGCATCCAGTTTCTCCGTACTAACGGAAGATGAACGTGAGCTGGGCGTCTGTGTTGTTGATATCGGTGGCGGTACAATGGATATCGCTGTCTATACTGGCGGTGCACTGCGTCACACTAAAGTGATCCCGTATGCCGGGAACGTGGTAACCAGCGATATCGCATACGCTTTTGGTACTCCGCCGACCGACGCAGAAGCGATTAAAGTGCGTCACGGTTGTGCATTGGGCTCGATTGTCGGCAAAGACGAAAATGTCGAAGTGCCGAGCGTAGGTGGACGTCCACCACGTAGCCTGCAGCGTCAAACGCTGGCTGAAGTCATCGAGCCGCGTTACACCGAACTGTTGAATCTGGTCAACGACGAGATTCTGCAATTACAGGAGCAGCTGCGCCAGCAAGGCGTGAAACACCATCTGGCGGCCGGTATCGTGCTGACCGGTGGTGCGGCGCAGATTGAAGGTTTGGCAGCTTGCGCACAGCGCGTGTTTCACACGCAAGTGCGCATCGGACAGCCGCTTAACATCACCGGCCTGACGGACTATGCGCAGGAGCCGTATTACTCTACGGCGGTTGGTCTGCTGCATTACGGCAAAGAGTCACACATGAACGGTGACGCAGAAACGGAAAAACGTGCTTCAGTGGGCAACTGGTTCAAGCGAATCAACAGCTGGCTGAAGAAAGAGTTTTAATTTTTGAAAAAGGAGATCATGCTGGCAATGTTTATGATCTCCAGGCGACAGGCACATAACGGAGAGAAATCATGTTTGAACCTATGGAATTAACCAATGACGCGGTGATTAAAGTCATCGGCGTCGGCGGTGGCGGTGGCAACGCCGTAGAGCACATGGTACGCGAGCGTATCGAAGGTGTGGAATTCTTCGCTGTGAACACCGACGCGCAAGCGTTGCGTAAGACAGCGGTCGGCCAGACGATCCAGATCGGGACCAATATCACCAAAGGTCTTGGTGCAGGTGCGAACCCAGAAGTGGGCCGCAACTCTGCAGAAGAGGATCGCGAAGCACTGCGTGCTGCGCTGGATGGTGCAGACATGGTGTTCATCGCAGCTGGCATGGGCGGCGGTACCGGTACTGGTGCAGCGCCAGTTGTGGCTGAAGTGGCAAAAGATTTGGGTATCCTGACCGTTGCGGTGGTAACTAAGCCGTTCAACTTTGAAGGCAAAAAGCGTATGGCTTTTGCTGAGCAAGGTATCGCTGAACTGTCTAAGCATGTCGATTCACTGATTACTATTCCAAACGACAAGCTGCTGAAAGTTCTGGGTCGCGGTATTTCTCTGTTGGATGCGTTTGGCGCAGCCAACGACGTATTAAAAGGCGCTGTACAGGGTATCGCTGAACTGATTACCCGTCCTGGCCTGATGAACGTTGACTTTGCGGACGTGCGTACCGTGATGTCAGAAATGGGTTACGCCATGATGGGTTCAGGCGTGGCATGTGGTGAAGATCGTGCGGAAGAAGCGGCAGAGATGGCTATCTCTTCTCCGCTGTTGGAAGACATCGATCTGTCCGGCGCGCGCGGCGTACTGGTCAACATTACTGCGGGCTTCGACCTGCGTCTTGATGAGTTTGAAACCGTGGGTAACACCATCCGCGCCTTCGCTTCTGACAACGCAACCGTGGTTATCGGTACTTCTCTGGATCCAGAGATGAACGACGAACTGCGTGTGACCGTAGTTGCAACCGGCATCGGCATGGATAAGCGTCCGGAAATCACGCTGGTGACCAACAAGCCGGCCACTCAGCCAGTGATGGATCATCGCTACCAGCAGCACGGCATGGCGCCGCTGCCGCAGGAGCAGAAGCCGGCTGCGAAAGTGGTGAATGACCAACCGGCGGCATCCAGCAAAGAACCCGATTACCTTGATATTCCAGCCTTCTTGCGTAAGCAAGCTGATTAAGAATATCCCGAGAATTGGGATTCTCCGCTCTTTGTGCTAAAGTATTCGCCCGCTGGTAATTTATACTGGCGGTCGGACAGGTAATATTGCGAGATAAAGCGATGATCAAACAAAGGACATTAAAACGTATTGTTCAGGCGACTGGTGTCGGTTTACATACCGGCAAGAAAGTCACACTGACGTTACGCCCTGCGTCGGCTAACACCGGGGTCATCTATCGTCGCACTGACTTGAATCCACCGGTAGATTTCCCGGCTGATGCAAAATATGTGCGCGACACCATGCTGAGTACTTGCCTGGTGAACGATGAAGGCGTGCGTATTTCAACCGTTGAACACCTGAACGCCGCATTGGCGGGCTTGGGCATCGACAACATTATTGTTGAAGTTGATGCACCGGAAATCCCGATCATGGATGGCAGTGCCGCGCCTTTTGTCTATTTGCTGATGGACGCTGGCATCGAAGAGCTAAGCAGCGCGAAGAAATTCGTACGCGTTAAGCAAACGGTGCGTGTGGAAGATGGCGATAAGTGGGCCGAGATCAAGCCGTATAACGGTTTCTCACTTGACTTTACTATCGACTTCAAACATCCAGCGATCGACTCAAGCTCGCAGCGTTACCAGCTCAACTTCTCGGCTGAGAACTTTGTTCGCCAAATCAGCCGTGCGCGCACCTTTGGCTTTATGCGTGAAATCGAATATCTGCAGTCTAAAGGCCTGTGCCTGGGCGGTAGTTTAGATTGTGCGATTGGCCTTGATGATTTCCGCGTATTAAACGAAGACGGTCTGCGCTTTGAAGACGAATTTGTTCGTCATAAAATGCTCGATGCGATCGGCGACCTGTTCATGTGCGGTCATAATGTTATTGGCGCGTTTACCGCCTTTAAATCGGGCCATGCATTGAACAACAAGTTGCTACAAGCGGTTCTGGCTAAACAGGAAGCCTGGGAATGGGCGACCTTCGAAGATGAAGCTGAACTGCCACTGGCATTCAAAGCACCAAATTTAGTTCTGGCGTAAGTCAGACATAAAACGGCAGGTTTCGCTGACACCCTCTCCGGTCAGTTTAACCTGCCGTTTTTTATTGCCTCATTTTTATTCCTGCCAAGCCGATCCCAATTCGCTGTAGCAACTGGCGAAACCCTGTACAAAAAAACGTGAATTCCGCCGAAGCCCCTTTAATCACTGGTGTCGAAGCCCCACATAAGTGCTATCATCTGGCGCTCACATAAGCTGGGTAACGCAGATTTTTGCTACCGCTTTATTACTTTATTCAATGCATTGTGGACGGATTGTGATCGGGATTTTCTCACGCTGGCGACAATTAGGCAGACGCTATTTCTGGCCACATCTCCTGTTGGGGATGGTGGCGGCCAGTTTAGGTTTGCCTGCCTGTGCGCAAAGTTCTGAGCCGAAAGCAAATGATTCGCCGATCAGCAGCCTGTTTGTCGGCAATGTTGTCCATTTTGACCATCTGATTCGTCTGCAGGAAAGCGCGCGTCGACCGAATTTCAACGTCGATTACTGGCACCAGCATGCGATTCGCACCGTTATTCGCCACCTTTCCTTTAGTATGACGCCGCCCGCTCAGGCGGAAGCCGATCAAGCTGTGCCGCTAACGGCACAAAAGCTGGCGTTGATAGGTTCGCTTCAGGCGTTGCTGACTTCTCCGGCGCAATCGCTGACTGTTGTTGAGCCGCAACAAAACCTGCGTCACAACGAACCACAAATCCTTTCCTCTGCTGATTGGCAAGCTGCTATTCATGGCATCCGCGCCGGGCCTTTCATTGCTTAACTGCTAACGTTTTTTCCACATCCTGAATCAGATTTTGCAGCCCGTGAAATCACGGCTGAATTGAGAAAAATTTATCATGTTAATCAAATTATTAACTAAAGTATTCGGCAGCAGCAATGATCGCACTCTGCGCCGTATGCGCAAAATCGTCGACGTCATCAATAAGATGGAGCCGGATTTCGTAAAGCTCTCTGACGATGAACTGAAAGCGAAAACTGACCTGTTCCGCGAGCGCCTGAAAAAAGGCGAAAGCCTTGAGAGCCTGATTCCTGAGGCCTTTGCCACCGTACGTGAAGCAAGTAAGCGCGTCTTCGGTATGCGTCACTTTGATGTGCAGCTGATTGGCGGCATGGTGCTCAACGAACGTTGCATCGCAGAGATGCGCACCGGTGAAGGTAAAACCCTGACCGCGACTCTGCCCGCTTACCTGAACGCGCTGAGCGGCAAAGGCGTGCACGTTGTTACCGTCAATGACTATCTGGCGCAGCGTGATGCCGAAAATAACCGTGCACTGTTTGAATTCCTTGGCCTGACCATCGGCATTAACCTGCCAAACATGCCAGCCGTGGCTAAGCGTGCAGCTTATGCCGCTGACATCACCTACGGCACCAACAACGAATACGGCTTCGACTACCTGCGCGACAACATGGCGTTCAGTCCGGAAGAGCGCGTGCAGCGTAAGCTGCATTACGCATTAGTGGATGAAGTCGACTCAATCCTGATCGATGAAGCACGTACGCCATTGATCATCTCTGGTCCGGCGGAAGACAGCTCTGAGCTGTATACCAAAGTTAACAAGATCATCCCGCATCTGGTGCGTCAGGAAAAAGAAGACTCTGAAACCTTCCAGGGCGAAGGCGATTTCTGGGTCGATGAAAAAGCGCGCCAGGCACACATGAGCGAGCGCGGCCTGGTAAAAGTTGAAGAGCTACTGGTTAGCCAAAACATCATGGTAGAGGGCGAGTCACTCTACTCCCCGACCAACATCATGCTGATGCACCACGTTACTGCGGCGCTGCGTGCTCATGCACTCTTCACCCGCGATGTTGATTACATCGTTAAAGATGGCGAAGTGGTCATCGTTGATGAACACACCGGCCGTACCATGCAAGGTCGCCGCTGGTCAGATGGTCTGCATCAGGCGGTTGAAGCGAAAGAAGGCGTGGAAATCCAGAATGAAAACCAGACGCTGGCTTCCATTACCTTCCAGAACTACTTCCGTATCTACGAGAAACTGGCCGGTATGACCGGTACCGCAGATACCGAAGCATTCGAATTCAGCTCCATCTATAAGCTCGACACGATCGTGGTGCCAACCAACCGTCCGATGGTGCGTAAAGATATGGCCGATCTGGTCTATATGACCGAGAAAGAGAAGATTGACGCCATTATCGAAGACATCCGTGCCTGCACTGCTAAAGGGCAGCCGGTGTTAGTGGGCACAATTTCGATTGAGAAATCTGAAGTCGTTTCCAATGAACTGACGCGCGCGGGCATTAAACACAGCGTACTGAACGCCAAATTCCACGCCAGCGAAGCAGACATCGTTGCTCAGGCGGGTCAACCTGCAGCGGTTACTATCGCAACCAACATGGCCGGTCGTGGTACCGATATCGTGCTGGGCGGGAGCTGGCAGGCTGAACTCGCCGCAATGGACGAGCCAACCGAAGAGCAGATTCAGGCGATGAAAGAAGCGTGGAAACTGCGTCACGATGCGGTGCTAGCTGCAGGCGGTTTGCACATTATTGGTACTGAGCGTCACGAATCTCGCCGTATCGATAACCAGCTGCGTGGTCGTGCGGGTCGTCAGGGTGATGCCGGTTCTTCACGCTTCTACCTGTCGATGGAAGATGCATTGATGCGTATCTTCGCTTCAGATCGCGTATCGAACATGATGCGTAAACTGGGCATGAAGCCAGGCGAAGCAATCGAGCATCCATGGGTGACTAAAGCGATTGCCAACGCGCAGCGTAAAGTGGAAAGCCGCAACTTCGATATTCGTAAACAGCTGCTGGAATACGATGACGTTGCCAACGATCAGCGTCGCGCCATCTACAGCCAGCGTAACGAACTGCTGGATGTGTCTGATGTGTCTGAAACCATCAATAGCATCCGTGAAGATGTCTACAAAACTACCATTGATACCTACATTCCGCCGCAGTCACTGGAAGAGATGTGGGATGTTGCCGGCCTGGAAGAACGTCTGCGTAACGACTTCGATCTCAACTTGCCTATTGCTGAGTGGTTGGATAAAGAGCCCGATCTTCACGAAGAGACGCTGCGCGAACGTATCATGACCCACGCCGCGGAAAGCTATGCTGCCAAAGAAGAAGTGGTTGGCGAAGAGATGATGCGCAACTTTGAGAAAGGCGTGATGCTGCAAACGCTGGATTCGTTGTGGAAAGAGCATCTGGCAGCGATGGATTACCTGCGTCAGGGCATCCACCTGCGCGGTTATGCCCAGAAAGATCCGAAGCAGGAATACAAGCGTGAATCCTTCTCTATGTTTGCGGCGATGCTTGAATCACTGAAGTACGAAGTGATTAGCACCCTGAGCAAAGTTCAGGTGCGCATGCCAGAAGAAGTGGAAGCGATGGAGCAGCAGCGTCGTGAAGAAGCGGAGCGTTTAGCGCAACAGCAGCAGCTGAGCCATGTTGATGATGCCACCGCAGCAGCCGAAGCGTTAGCCGCACAAGGCGGGGAGCGTAAAGTGGGCCGTAATGATCTCTGCCCATGTGGTTCCGGCAAAAAATACAAGCAGTGCCACGGCCGTCTGGCCTGATAAAAAAGGAGCCTTCGGGCTCCTTTTTTTTGCTGACGATTTAGCGTGTTATCGCCATGAGTTTCTCTTCATTTAGGCGCACGCCATGATACGGCAGCGTGACCAGTAAACCATCCGGTAAGCCAGCTCGCTTCAACAGCGCCCGGCTTTGGAACAGTAGCTGATGGTAATTGTTATCGCTGATGCTCGGATAGCTCTCATTCCAAACGGTGGCAATAATCTGACGCTTCGAGGTAATCCGCAGCAACAGACAGGAGAAGAATCGTTTTTGCGCTTCATTCAACGAAATAACTTTGTGTTCAGGCCACCATGTTAAGGTGTTCTTTGCGCTGTCTAACGTCAGGATGTCATGAAATACCAGATGGCGTAGGGCATGTAATTGTTCCGGCGTATTTTGCGCCAGAAACGTTGTTTCTTTGAATTCCATAGGTAGTCGGGTTTAACAGAAGAAAGTGCTGCGAGTATTCCCAACATTCCCGGTTGCGATCCTTACGACATGTCTTAATCACTGGCTTTTGTAGGGCGTGGGACGTCACTTTCCTCTCAACGGTTAACATCACTCGATGTCTGATTTACACTCAGCGCTCATTTTATTAAAAAAGCGGAATCCAGCTTATGAAACACCTGCAGGTTGCGGTGGGCATCATTCGCAATACAGAACGTCAAATCTTCCTTGCCCAGCGTGCGGCAAGCTCCTATATGGCGAATAAGTGGGAGTTTCCCGGCGGAAAAATTGAACAAGATGAATCTGCCGAGCAGGCGCTCAAGCGTGAGCTGATGGAAGAAACCGGTATTGAAGTCACGTCGGCAAGCGCGATTGGTCAGGCCGATCACAGTTATGAAGATCTGCGCGTTACGCTGCATTTCTTCCTGGTTGAAGGCTGGAACGGCGAACCTTATGGTCGTGAAGGTCAGCCACAGCGTTGGGTCGAACAGCAGGATTTGGTCGCGGATGAATTTCCGCCTGCGAACCATGAATTGATCAGCCGATTAGTGGCTGGCGAGATTTAAGTGAAGGGGCGCTAAGCCCCTTACTTTTTACTGCTGTTCTTCGCTCCAGTCATCGCTGTCCATCTGGTCACCGCTGCTGGGAATACGTTTCTCTTCTGCTGCCCATTCACCTAAATCAATCAGCTGGCAACGTTTGCTGCAGAATGGCCGCCACGGGCTCAACTCATCCCAAATCACATCGCGACGACAATTGGGGCAAGGTACGGTAATTATCTCTTCCGGCATAACTTCCTCTAACAACAAGCTAATTCAAAATTCAGTCGGGCTGGTACTTCTCCGCGTTCGCTGTCTAATGGCAGGAAACGAATCGCATAACGGCTTTTGTGACCCGAGACTTGTGGGTACAGCGCGTCTTCCAGAGTTAATTGCAGGCGCAGTAAATCGGATCCTTCGGCGTTATCCTGATAAAAACCGTTGAGGCTGGTTTGATGACGAAATATGCCAGACTGACGCACCAAATCGAGGATCATCGTCAAACTATTACGCAGCGGATTCAGTGATGCCAGCCAGCCATTCACCTGAACATCTCGCACCGCTTGCTCCTGATGCAGCCAGATGTGCAGGCTGGGTAGATCGAAACTGCAGCAGCCGCCGGGAATGCTCAAACGCTGACGTACCAGAGCAACCAGGCGATCTTCACGTAACTGTTGGCCCATGCGCGGTGCCGCCATGAGTTCGCTTGAGCATTGCTTCAGCTGCTGACGCAGATCATTCACGCGCAGTTCATCAATGCCTGGCACATCCAGCCAGGCGCGTAATTTTTGTTGCTGGCGCTCCAGTTCTTTTAACAATTCAGTGCGCATATCTCCGCGCTCAAAAATATCCAGTAAATCGCTAAGAATACGGAAAACGCCGAGTGCTGATACCGAACCGTTAACCGGCACCGTTTCATGCAGCTGATCAATCAGATATTCGACACGCAGCCAGGTGCGCATCTTCTCATTCAAAGGGTGTTCAAACAGAACAATTGTGCTCATGATGTTAATCCTTTCCGGTTGCTGACAGGCGTAGATAGCGCTGGTGAAGCTCAGCAACGCGCGGTAGCACCTGTTCAGGCGTACCACTGTTATCAATGATGTCATCCGCACAGGCCCGACGCTGTTCGCGACTAGCCTGTGCGGCAAGAATATTTTTCGCCTGACTTAGCGAAATACCATCTCGCTGTTGGGTGCGTTGCAACTGCGTGGCGGTATCCACATCCACGACCAACACGCGATCGGCCTGATGCTGTAAACCGTTTTCGACCAACAGCGGCACCACCCAAAGCACATAAGGTGAGGTGGCCAGTAATTTTAATTGTTGCGTGCGGGCGTTGATGAGTGGATGAAGCAACTGATTGAGCCAGTTTTTCTCTTGTGGCTGTTGGAAAATAATTTCACGAAGCCGCGCACGATAGAGCGTGCCTTCTGCCGTCAAAATGGTATCTCCATGACGCTGAGCAATCGCCTTTAGGGCAGGCGTTCCGGGCTCAACAACTTCTCTGGCAATGACGTCAGCGTCAATAATATCAACGCCTAGCGCTTTGAAAGCGTTGGCAATAGTGGTTTTACCACTGCCAATGCCGCCGGTGAGCGCAACGGTATAAGGCATAGCGTTCTCGCAAAATTTATATCGTGAGCGGCGATTAACCACAGCAAGATGAGAGCATGATCACAATCAATTTTCTCAGCTAAATTTAAGGGATTGTAGCCTAAATAAAGTGAAATTCGCAGTCTTGTCGCGGAACGAATGGCGCGTATGATAACGACACTGGAGCCGTGAGCGCTACCCGAACCGCGGTTCGTCGTCACTAACCAGGATAATCAGCTATGCGCATTGAAGAAGATTTAAAACTGGGCTTTAAAGATGTTTTGATCCGCCCAAAACGTTCCACTTTGAAAAGCCGTTCCGAGGTTGAGCTGGAACGCACCTTCACCTTTAAACACTCAGGCTTGAACTGGAGTGGCATACCGATTATTGCCGCCAACATGGATACCGTCGGTACTTTCACGATGGCTGAAGCCCTGGCGAGTTTTAACGTACTGACCGCAGTGCATAAACATTACAGCGTGCAAGAGTGGCAGGCATTTGTACAACGCGTGCCAGCGGCGGTGCTGAGTCATGTGATGGTCTCATCTGGTACATCAGAATCAGATTTCACGAAGTTATCCGCCATTCTGGCGTTATCATCGCAGCTCAACTTTATCTGCATCGACGTTGCTAACGGCTACTCTGAGCACTTCGTTCAGTTCCTGCTGCGCGTGCGTGAAAGCTTCCCTGGTAAAACCATCTGCGCAGGCAACGTGGTTACCGGTGAAATGGTGGAAGAACTGATTTTGTCTGGCGCAGACATCGTCAAAGTGGGTATTGGCCCCGGCTCAGTGTGCACCACGCGCGTGAAGACCGGCGTTGGTTATCCTCAGCTTTCTGCCGTTATCGAGTGCGCAGATGCGGCACACGGTTTAGGCGGACAGATCGTCAGCGACGGCGGCTGCTCGGTTCCAGGTGACATTGCCAAAGCTTTCGGGGGCGGTGCAGATTTCACCATGCTCGGCGGCATGCTTGCGGCACATGACGAGTGTGAAGGAACCATCGTTGAAGAACAGGGTGAGAAATTTATGCTGTTCTACGGCATGAGCTCCGAATCGGCCATGAAACGCCACGTTGGCGGTGTTGCGCAATACCGTGCGGCGGAAGGCAAAACCGTGCGGTTGCCAGTGCGCGGCCCGGTTGAGGAGACGGTTAAAGATATCCTTGGCGGTTTACGCTCAGCCTGTACCTACGTCGGTGCAGAACGATTGAAAGAGTTGACGAAACGCACCACCTTTATCCGCGTCGCTGAACAAGAGAACCGTGTGTTCACTCGCTGATCTCAGACAACGGGCGCGCATCGAGCGTGCCCGTCATCGAATGGCATCACCAAGACCAAATACCGGCAGATACATTGCAATCACTAAAGTGCCAACTATCCCGCCGATTACCACCATCATCATCGGTTCCAGCGATGCCGCCAGAGCATCAGCGCGCGCTAATGTTTGCGCCTCATGCCACTCCGCCAGCCGTGCCAGCATCACATCTAATGCACCCGCTTCTTCACCTACTCGGATGAGTTGGGCACAAAGAGGTGTAAACAGCAGATGCTGTTGCAGCGCCTGATGCAGCGGCGCACCCGCAGCAATGTGCTGCTGCAACTGAACGATGGCATCGCGCCACAATCGCGATACTAAGGTCACTTCAACCGCCTGCAGGCTTTGCAACAAGGTCAAACCGGATTGTTGTGTAAGTTGCAGGATGGCGTATATCTGGCTGAGCTGCCCGCCGCGCCACAGCGGAGATAACAGTGGCATACGCAGTAACCATTGATGTACGCGCTTTTGCCACGGTACCGAACGTCGATAAGTCTGCTGCACAATCATCAGTAATACGGCACCTACCAGCGACAGCGGCAGCGCGGCCTTCTGCAGCAGTTCTGACAGCGACATCACCGCAGCAGTAAAAGCGGGCAGCGGCGCATCAAAACTGGCATAGACAGAGACAAATTCTGGCAAAACAAACAGCAGCATGCCAGCACTGACCGCGAGCGCTACCAGCAAGATAAACAGGGGATAGCGCAGCGCCTTCACCACTTTTTGCCGTAAGTATTGCTGCTTGCTTTGCTGCTGCGCCAGCTGGCGACAGCACTCGTCGAGTTGGCCGGTTAATTCACCCACTTGCATCAAAGCGGGAAACAGCGGGGGAAAGATTTGCGGCCACTCCTGCAAGGCTTGCGAGAAGGGCTCACCGGCGATGACGCGGCGCTGCAATCCTTTCAGTAATACCCGCCAACCGGCATGAGGATGGCCTTCTGCCAGCAGAATCAGACTTTCCGCCAGCGGTAAGCCGGCCTTGAGCAGCGTCGCCAGTTGCCGCACCAAATCGATTTTTTGCTGCCACTTCCAGTCGTGCGAACGCCAGCATTTTCCACGCTGCCAGTTCACCGGCAGCATGCCGCGATCGGAGAGTTGATTGAGCAACGCATCCTGGCTGGCATTAAGTGATTCGCCCTCCTGCAGCACACCCATGGTATCAAGAGCCTGCCAGCGGAAATGATAGAGATTAGCCATCGCCCAGTCCCACCACGCGCTGCATCTCTTCAAAAGAAGTATCGCCGCGACTTACTGCTTCCAGCCCCGCAGCTAGCAATGTTTTCATTCCCTGTTCATTTGCCAGCGTTAGCAGATGTTCCAGCGGCATATCTGCCGAGATAGCATTCTGCAATTTGCTGGTTAGCGGCAAGACTTCAAACAGTGCCAGCCGCCCGTAATAGCCGGAGAAGCAGTGATCACAGCCCGGCGCTCGCCAGGTTTGCAGTGTGCCCGGCCAGAGTTCGGCCGGCAGATGGGCGATGGCTTGTCCCGGCTGACGGCAATGCACGCACAAGCGTCTGACCAGACGCTGCGCCACCACCAACTGCAAAGCGGGGCCCAGCAGATAACCGGGAATATCCATCTGGCGCAGGCGCGTCAGGGTTTCAGCAGTCGAGTTAGTATGCAGTGTGGAAAGCACCAGATGGCCGGTCTGCGCTGCTTTAACGGCGATGCTGGCCGTCTCGGCATCACGGATTTCCCCCACCATAATCACATCGGGATCCTGGCGCAGTAGTGCGCGCAGCACACGATTGAAATCGAGCCCGCTACGCGGCTGGATCTGCGTTTGATTAATACCATCCAGCGGGATCTCAACCGGATCTTCCACGCTACAAACGTTCTTCTCTGGCACATTAAGCGCGCTTAACCCGCTATAGAGCGTGAAGGTTTTACCGCTGCCGGTCGGTCCGGTGACCAGAATCAAACCCTGCGGTTTCGCCAGCGCATTTTTCAGTAAACGCAGCTGTGCTGCGGGCATGCCGAGTTTATCGAGGGTGATGGCGCTGTTTTCACTTTGTAGCAGCCGCACCACGGCTTTTTCGCCCTGGCTTACCGGTAGCGTTGAGAGACGAAACGCCGCCAGTTTGTCCTCTATTTCCAGCGTAAACTGTCCGTCCTGCGGCAGACGCCGTTCGGCGATATCCAATCCTCCGAGAATTTTCAGGCGCGCCAGAATCGCAGCGGGTTGTGCTTCAGAAGGCTGCGGTAGTTTGTGCAACACGCCATCGATGCGCAGACGCACCCGCAGTCCATGGCGCTGCGGTTCAAAATGCACATCTGAGGCGCGCCGCTGAATGGCCTGGCGCAAAATCTGATCGACCGCGTTAATCGCTGACTCAGCGCTGGCCTGTTCACGTGGTGCTGCAGCGGCATCCGGCTCGTGCAGCAACTGCTCAAGCCGTGCCGCAGGCCAGCACTCGACCTCCACCTTGCACTGGCTGGCGAACTGTAGCGCTTCCAGCAGCAGCGGATCGGGTGTGTCGGCTACCGCTACGCGCAGTAACGTGGCGTCATGGTGCAGAATCACCGCCTGATAACGGGCGCACAACGTGTGCAGCGCACTATTAGGGTTGTCCATCAGTTGGCATCCTTGTCGGCAAAGCGAAACTGCTCGAGGCAGCTATCGCGCAGGCTGCTGTTATTGCTGGTACAAGTGCGTTGCCAGCGCAACGTGCCATCCGTTGCGCTCCAAATCGGCAGCATTTCAACCGTTAATCCGCTGAGACTTTCCTGGCCGGTCAGGTTGATGGTTCCGTTGACCACGCTCAGCGTTGCCACATAGCGCGAACCTTTGGCCACCGGAATGCCGCGTTCTCCTGCCTGACACTGCGCCGGTCCGCCGCGCTCAATGGCACAGAGTTCTACTGCTGTTTTGTACGGCACCATGGTTTGCAGCATGTCGGTGAGCGCTGCGCGTTGCAGGTAGTTTTGATAGGCCGGTAAACCGATGGCGCTGAGAATGGCGACGATGCCAATCACAATCATTAATTCGATAAGGGTAAAACCGCGTTGTCTGTCCATAGTGAGGCTCCTTGTTGTGGAGCCGCTACGGTAGAAAAGGGCGAGGGAAAGCGGAAGTCATGGCTGCGCGAGGCTGGAAAGCATCGCGCAGAGAATCGTCAGTTTTACAGCGGAGATAACAGCATTTTGGAAGCCAGCTCGCATATCTGCCGCACTAACACGCGGCAGAACGGGGCATTAAAGCTCGCGGAAACGCATCGACAGATCCAGCGCGCGTACATGTTTGGTCAGCGCACCAACAGAGACATAATCAACGCCGGTCTGGGCAATTTGTGGCAGCGTGGTTTCGGTTACGTTGCCAGAGACTTCCAGCAGCGCGCGTTTGTGGGTTAGCGCAACCGCTGCATGCATCATCTCAAGGCTAAAGTTGTCGAGCATGATGATGTCCGCTCCGGCATCGATGGCATCCTGCAGTTCCGCCAGCGATTCAACTTCAACTTCTACCGGCACATCCGGCGACAGCCACAGCGCTTTTTCTACGGCGTTACGCACCGAGCCGCTGGCGATAATGTGGTTTTCTTTTATCAGGAAAGCATCCGACAGGCCTAAACGGTGGTTATTACCGCCACCGCACAACACCGCATATTTCAGCGCGGTACGCAGGCCTGGCAAGGTCTTGCGTGTATCAAGCAACTGGGTTTCGCTGCCCGCCAGCAGGGCGACATAACGGCTAACCTCGGTGGCCACGCCAGAGAGCGTCTGCACGAAGTTGAGTGCGGTGCGTTCTGCGGTTAACAGCAGGCGCGCCGGGCCGGTAAGCTCGAACAGCAGCTGATCGGCAACCAGCGCTTGTCCATCTTCTACATGCCAGTTAAGAGTGACTTTATTACCGAGCTGGATAAAGACTTCCTCTACCCAGCGTTTACCACAAAAAACACCGGCTTCACGGGTGATGACTTTTGCCACCGCCTGCTTGTCTGCTGGCAGCAGCAACGCGGTGATATCGCGATTCGCATCCACTTCGCCGCCTAAATCCTCCTGAAGCGCCCGGGCAACGGCTTCCGGGATATCCTGTTCTATACGTTTAATCAGTTCCTGACGGCGATGATCGGGATCGTAACGACGCGTTGCCATGGTGTGCCCCTTCACAAGACGAAATTTCGTGCGCTCACCTTAGCCTGATTTATCGACCATTGCCAGTTACTGGCGGTGAAATGTTTAGTATCCTGAACTCACCTGCGTCGGCGCATTAAGTCGCAAGTCTGCAGGGTGAAACATGTTATTCTCAGCCTGATTTTGCTTAGGATTTAACAGCATGAAACTGGAAGAGGGCTGGATTACCAGCGCGCGTAAATTACCTTCACCACACTTCAATCAGCGTCCAAATGATGAAGTGCCCTCGCTGTTGGTGATTCACAACATCAGCTTACCGCCCGGTGAGTTTGGCGGGCCGTGGATTGATCGCTTATTTACCGGCACGTTGCCTGCCGATGCGCATCCCTATTTTGCGGACATCGCCCATTTACGCGTGGCGGCGCACTGTTTAATCCGTCGCGACGGCGAGCTGGTGCAATACGTCTCTTTCGATCAGCGCGCCTGGCACGCCGGCGTGTCGCAGTTTGAAGGACGTGAAAGCTGCAACGATTTTTCCATGGGCATTGAACTGGAAGGCACTGATACGCTGCCCTATACCGATGCCCAGTACGCGACTTTGCAACAGGTAACTCAACTCCTGCTGCAGCACTATCCGTTGACGCCTGCGCGCATCACCGGCCATAGCGATATCGCACCAGAGCGGAAAACCGATCCCGGTTCCTCTTTTGACTGGTTGCGCTATAAAGAATCCATCAGGCAGGAGAATCCCTGAGACAGCAGGAGCGGGTATGACGTTGTTTAGCTTGTTATTAGTTTTAGGTTGGGAACGCCTGTTTAAGTTGGGTGAGCATTGGCAACTGGACCATCGGCTGGAGCCGCTGTTTCGTGGCCGCCAGCGTTTTTCCCTGCTGCGCACGCTGATGATGACAGTGGTAGCGATGCTGATCGTCTGGCTGGTGGTGTGGAGCCTGAAAGGCATCTTGTTTGGCGTGGCGCAACTGCTGTTCTGGATTTTGGTGGGATTGCTGTGTATCGGCGCGGGTTCGGTGCGACTGCACTATCACAGCTATCTCAAAGCCGCGAGCCATGACGATGAAGCGGCGCATCAGGCGATGGCGGCCGAACTGACGCTGATTCACGGCGTGCCGGTTGAGTGCAGCGAGCGCGAGTTCCTGCGTGAACTGCAGAACGCGCTGATTTGGATTAACTTCCGCTTCTATCTTGCGCCGCTGTTCTGGTTTGTGGTCGGTGGACCTTACGGCCCGGTGCTGCTGGTGGGTTATGCGTTTCTGCGCGCCTGGCAGAGCTGGCTGGCGAAGCATCAGTCGCCGCTGGCGCGCTCGCAGTCTGGCGTTGATCGTCTGCTGCACGTTTTGGACTGGATCCCCGTGCGTTTAGCCGGCGTGGCTTACGCGTTGCTCGGCCACGGCGAACGTGCGCTGCCAGCGTGGTTTGCCGCGCTGGGCGATCTGCATCGCCCGCAATATCAGGTGCTGACCAGCCTGGCGCAGTTCTCGCTGGCGCGCGATCCGCACATGGATAAAGTTGAAACGCCACGTGTTGCAGTGGCATTGGCGAAACGTATTTCTCTGGTGCTGGTGGTGGTGGTCGCGCTGTTGACGATCTACGGCACGCTGGTGTGATCGGCTGGCGGCACGCCAAAATCCGGTGTGCCGTCTTCACGCCAGTCGAAATATTTCAAGCGCGTATGGCGATTCGGATCCCACAGCGGATCGCCCTCAATTTCGGTGTAATTGCGTGCGTGATACACCAGCACCGCTCTTCCCGCTTCATCCACCGTAAAGCTATTGTGTCCCGGTCCGTATTGCTGATTATCCCAGCTGGTGGCAAATACCGGCCGCGCGGATTTACGCCAGGCGTTGATGTTGAGCGGATCGGCCAACACATCAATGCTTAATATCCCCAGACAGTAATTTTCATCGGTCGCGCTGGCGGAATAGGTGACAAACAGCTGGTCGCCATGCTGAATCACCGCCGGTCCTTCATTAACGCTAAATCCTGCGCACTCCCATTCATACTCCGGTCGGCTCAGCATCAGCGGGGCGCTTTTTAGCGTCCACGGATTGAGCAACTCGGCAAGATACAGGTTAGAGTTTCCGGGAATCGCCGGATCTTTTTGCGCCCACAGATACCAGTGTTTACCTTGATGGTGGAAGTAGGTGGCGTCCAGTGAGAAGGAGTCGATGGGCGTATGTACGCGGCGGCAGGGCTGCCAGTTACCGCTCAGCGGATCGGCATCATTACACACCAGCGCATACATGCGGTGCTGGAACAGGCCATCTTTTATCGCCCGCGTCGGTGCGGCGGCGAAATAGATCACCCATTGCCCGTTGATGTGATGCAGTTCTGGCGCCCAGATCAGCGCGCTAAACGGGCCGGTATCCGGTTTGTGCCACACCGTTACCGCTTCTGCCTCAATCAGGCCAGTCAGCGTTGAGGCATAGCGAATCTCCAGTCGGTCATATTCCGGCACCGAGGCGATAAAATAGTAGCCATCGGCATGGCGCAGAATAAAGGGATCGGCGCGTTGCGTAATAAAAGGATTGGGCCAGCTCATTTGATCTCTCCAGGTTGCGTGGTCGCAGAGGACGCGATAGGGGATTCGTGGTGTGAATGGGCACGGCGCAGCGCCAGATCGGCCTGAATCGTACGCATTAAGTTGCGATCCACTTTCATTAAACGCACGACGCCGGCAGTGATCAGATATCCCACGCCCGGAATCACCGTGAACAGCAGCATGATGCCGTTAATCGCGTTGGGAGCCTGCTGTTTTGCGCCGGCATCGTAGCCATAAATCGACAGCAGGAAACCGACCATCGCCCCCGCCACCGCCAGCCCCACCTTGAGGAAGAACAGGTTGCCGGAGAAGCTCATACCAGTGATGCGTTTGCCGGTTTTCCATTCGCCGTAATCATCCACGTCGGCCATCAGCGACCAGTGCAGCGGCGAGGGAATCTGGTGCAGGATATTCAGCAGGAAGTAGGCGATGACCACCGCGACGGTGGCGTGCGGATCAATCCAGTAGAAGCCGCAGGAGAACAGCGCCAGCGCGATGTTGGTCCAGAAGAACACCTTGAGCTTGCACCAGCGATCGGTGAGGATTTTTGCCAGTGTGCTGCCGAACATCATGCCGATGACGCCCAGGCTGATAAACAGCGTGGCAAAGTGCGTTGATTGCCCCATCACCCAGGTGACGTAGTACATGGTGGCGGCCATGCGGATAAAACCGGGGCAGACGTTGCAGAAGGTCAGCAGCAGAATGCGCACCCACTGATCGTTTTTCCACACGTCGCGCAAATCTTGTTTCAAATCATCGTTGCTTGGCGTCGCAGGATGAATGCGTTCACGCACATTGGCAAAACAGAACAGGAACATCGCTAAACCGATCAGCGCTAGCACGCCCATGGCCATTTGGTAACCGCGCGCTTTGTTGTCGCCGCCAAACCATTCGGCCATCGGCAACAGCGAAAGTGAGAGGATCAGCGTGGCAATGCCCACCATCACAAAGCGATAGGACTGGCATGACACGCGCTCACCCGGATCGTTGGTGATCACACCGCCCAGCGAGCAGTAAGGAATGTTGATGGCGGTGTAAGTGAGTGACATCAGGAAGTAAGTGACAAACGCCCAGATAACCTTGTTGTCATAGCTCCACTCCGGCGTGGTGAACATCAGCACGCTAAACAGCACGTAAGGCACGGAAACCCACAGCAGCCACGGACGGAAGCGGCCCCAGCGACTTTGCGTACGATCGGCAATGGCGCCCATGATCGGATCGGTTACCGCATCAAGTACGCGTACCGACAGTAATAGCGTTCCGACCAGCGCCGGGGCTAAACCAAACACATCAGTGTAGAAATAATTGAGGAACAGCATGATGGCACCGCCAATCATGTTGCATCCGGCATCGCCCATGCCATATCCCAGTTTCTCTCTGAACGAGAGGGCTGCTCCTTTCATTGATCGTCTCCAGCGATATGATGAGCAGGAATTATCTGTGCAAAATCAGTAATCTGCTGGGGAGCAAATGGTCGGGTAGATGGACAAAACGCGCGGGCGGGGAAAAGTGTGAGCCAGATCAGAAGTGCTGCCCGGCAACAGCGTGCCGGGCAGGAACAACATTACGCTTTCTGTAGTTTGTTTTTGATGGTGTAACCGATAGCCAGAATCACCAGCCATACCGGAATCAACCATACCGATATCGCCATGCCTGGCGTCATCAGCATAATGACCAACACACCGGCGAGGAACACCAGGCAAATCCAGTTACCCAGCGGATAGAGCACCGCTTTGAAGCGCGTGGTGACACCTTGCTGGTCTTTCTTTTTACGGAATTTCAGATGCGCGAGGCTGATCATCGCCCAGTTGATCACCAGTGCAGAAACCACCAGCGCCATCAGCAGGCCAAAGGCTTCGCCTGGCATCAGATAGTTGATCAGTACACACAGCAGGGTCGCTACGGCTGAGACCAGAATGGTGGCGACCGGCACGCCGCGACTGTCCACTTTCAGCAATGCTTTCGGCGCGTTACCCTGTTGCGCCAGGCCGAACAGCATGCGGCTGTTGCAGTAAACGCAGCTGTTGTAGACCGAAAGCGCCGCCGTCAGGATTACCACGTTCAGCGCGTTGGCCACAAAGGCATCGCCCAGCTCATGAAAAATCAGCACGAACGGGCTGGTATCGGCAGTGACTCGCGTCCAAGGCAGCAGCGAAAGCAGCACCGCCAGTGAGCCAATATAGAAAATCAGAATACGCCACAACACCTGATTGGTGGCTTTCGGGATGCTCTCTTGTGGATTGTCGGCTTCTGCGGCAGTGATGCCCACCAGCTCCAGACCACCAAACGAGAACATAATGATTGCCATCATCATCACCAATCCGGTCATGCCGTGAGGCAGGAAGCCGCCCTGATCCCACAGGTTGCTGACGCTCGCCTGCGGGCCGCCGTTGCCGCTAAACAGCAACCAGCCACCGAACAGAATCATGCCGATGACCGCGACCACTTTGATAATCGCGAACCAGAACTCCATCTCACCGAACACTTTGACGTTGGTCAGGTTAATGGCGTTGATCAATACAAAGAAGATGGCGGCGGTGGCCCAGGTAGGGAAATCCGGCCACCAGAATTGTACGTACTTGCCCACAGCGGTGAGCTCGGCCATGGCAACCAGCACATACAGCACCCAGTAGTTCCAGCCCGAGGCGAAACCGGCGAAGTTGCCCCAATATTTGTAGGCGAAGTGACTGAAGCTGCCGGCAACCGGCTCTTCAACCACCATCTCGCCGAGTTGGCGCATGATCAGAAAGGCAATAAAACCGGCAATCGCATATCCCAGAATCACGGCCGGACCGGCCGATTGAATCACTGATGCGCTACCCAGAAACAGGCCAGTACCTACGGCTCCGCCCAGCGCAATCAGCTGAATATGGCGATTCTTTAAGCCGCGGTGCAGCGTGTCGCCATGCTGTTGTTCCATACAAACCTCGTGATGTTGTTATTGTGCACCTGCAGTGCGCGCACTGTAAGGCTGTTTACCTTAATGTATTCTTTTCTTTACGGTATCTGGCGTGCTGTGTGCATGCATGAGCTACCACGGCGTTCAGAATAGTGATAAGCGCGTCAGTTTGCACCTGCTTTTGCTTTTTGTGCTGAGAGATGACTGAAAAAGCAGCAGCATCCTCTGCGCGCCCGTCGCAGTATTTCTGCCATGAAAAAAGGGTGAACACGAATAGGTTTCCCTTATGGTTGAGCCGTTTTCTGGACGCTAACTCAGTGTAAGGTTAGGTAAAAGTGCAATTCATTAACATTTGCCGTGTGCGTGGGATTTCTCGCTTGATGCCGGTAGGTTAGCGCACCAGCGCTACGATCATCCCCTGAAGTGTGACCGCACCCATATAGACACAAGGTGAATACTTTGTTACTTTACCGGCACCATTTTTCAATTGGTATTACCAATTTACTCCGGACGTTTGGCTGATAAGAAGGGAAGATGGCCTACAGTAAAATTCGCCAACCCAAGCTCTCCGATGCGATCGAGCAACAGCTGGAATCCCTCATTATGGAAGGGACGCTCCAGCCGGGTGAAAAACTGCTCCCCGAGCGTGAACTGGCGAAACAGTTTGATGTCTCACGTCCATCCCTGCGCGAAGCGATTCAGAGCCTGGAAGCTAAAGGCCTGCTGCTACGTCGTCAGGGCGGCGGCACCTTCGTCCAAAAAAATCTCTGGCAAAGCCTGAGCGACCCGCTGGTCGGTCTGCTTGCCGAACATCCAGAATCTCAGTTTGATCTGCTGGAAACCCGCCACGCGCTGGAAGGCGTGGCTGCCTATTACGCGGCACTGCGGGGAACCGATGAAGATCTGCAGCGCATCCGCGACTGCCACGTTCATATTCAGCAGGCACAGGACAGCGGCGATCTCGACGCCGAAGCGGATGCAGTGATGAAGTATCAGATCGCTGTCACAGAAGCCGCCCATAATGTGGTGTTGCTGCATCTACTGCGTTCCATGGGCCCTATGCTGGAACAAAACGTCCGTCAGAATTTTGAATTGCTCTACGCTCGTCGGGAAATGCTGGCGAAAGTGAGCGGTCACCGCGCCAGTATCTACGAGGCGATTGTAGCTCGTGAGCCAGAACAAGCACGCGAGGCATCTCATCGTCACCTGGCGTTCATTGAGGAAATCTTGCTGGATAGAAGTCGGGAGCAGAGTCGTCGTGAACGCTCCCTGCGTCGTTTACAGCAACGTAAGGAATAACGCACGGCAACGAACGTGCGGAAAACACGACGGGCCTGTCTTCTTGTGCTGTGAACCAGAAGCAAAGCACAAGAAGACAGGCTCCTGATAATTTCAACGTATTAGACACAGATAAGGAATACACCCCATGTCAGAACGTTTACAGAATGACGTGGATCCGATCGAAACTCGTGATTGGCTACAAGCGATCGAATCGGTCATCCGTGAAGAAGGTGTTGAGCGCGCGCAGTATCTGATTGATCAGGTAATGAGTGCAGCACGCAAAGGTGGCGTGAAAGTTGCCGCAGGTTCCTCTGCAATCAGCAACTACATTAACTCTATTGCTGTTGAAGATGAGCCGGACTATCCGGGCAACACCTCTCTTGAACGTCGTATCCGTTCCGCAATTCGTTGGAACGCCATCATGTCGGTGCTGCGTGCGTCGAAGAAAGATCTGGAGTTGGGTGGCCATATGTCCTCCTTCCAGTCTTCCGCGACCATTTATGAAGTGTGCTTTAACCACTTCTTCCGCGCGCGTAGCGACAAAGACGGCGGCGATCTGGTTTTCTTCCAGGGTCACATTTCTCCAGGTATCTACGCCCGCGCCTTCCTTGAGGGTCGTCTGAGCGAAGACCAAATGAACAACTTCCGTCAGGAAGTGCAGGGCAAAGGTCTCTCTTCTTACCCGCACCCGAAACTGATGCCGGACTTCTGGCAGTTCCCAACCGTATCAATGGGCCTGGGTCCGTTGAACGCGATCTATCAGGCGAAATTCCTGAAGTATCTGGAACACCGCGGTCTGAAAGACACCTCAGCACAAACCGTTTACGCCTTCCTCGGTGATGGCGAGATGGATGAGCCGGAATCCAAAGGTGCGATCACCATCGCCACCCGCGAGAAGCTGGACAACCTGGTGTTCATCATCAACTGTAACCTGCAGCGTCTGGACGGCCCGGTCACCGGTAACGGTAAGATCATCAACGAGTTGGAAGGCATCTTTGCCGGTGCTGGCTGGAACGTGATCAAAGTGATTTGGGGCGGTCGTTGGGATGAACTGCTGCGTCAGGACACCAGCGGCAAGCTGATTCAGCTGATGAACGAAACCGTTGATGGCGATTATCAGACCTTCAAATCCCGTAACGGCGCGTACGTACGTGAGCACTTCTTCGGTAAATATCCGGAAACCGCAGCTCTGGTGAAAGACTGGTCAGACGAAGAGATCTTCGCGCTGAACCGCGGCGGCCACGATCCGAAGAAAGTCTACGCTGCACTGAAAAAAGCGCAGGACACCAAAGGTCAGCCAACGCTGATTCTGGCCCATACCATCAAAGGTTATGGCATGGGTGACACTGCTGAAGGTAAAAACATCGCGCACCAGGTTAAGAAGATGAACATGGATGGCGTTCGCTACATCCGCGATCGCTTCAATGTGCCGGTGGCCGATGACAAAATCGAAGAGCTGCCATACGTCACCTTCGAAAAAGGTTCTGAAGAGTACAACTATCTGCACGGTCAGCGTGAGAAGTTGGGCGGCTACCTGCCAACGCGTCAGGCGGAGTTCAGCGAGAAGCTGGAAATGCCAACGCTGGAAGAGTTCCGTCCACTGCTGGAAGAGCAGAATAAAGAGATCTCCACCACCATCGCCTTCGTGCGTGCATTGAACGTGATGCTGAAGAACAAGTCGATCAAAGATCGTCTGGTTCCAATCCTTGCCGACGAAGCCCGTACCTTCGGTATGGAAGGTCTGTTCCGTCAGATTGGTATCTACAGCCCGAACGGTCAGCAGTACACCCCGCAGGACCGCGAGCAGGTTGCGTACTATAAAGAAGACGAGAAAGGCCAGATTCTGCAGGAAGGGATCAACGAGCTGGGCGCAGGTTCATCCTGGCTGGCGGCGGCAACCTCTTACAGCACCAACAACCTGCCGATGATTCCGTTCTACATCTATTACTCGATGTTCGGCTTCCAGCGCATCGGCGATCTGATGTGGCTGGCCGGCGATATGCAGGCACGCGGCTTCCTGGTGGGCGGTACTTCAGGTCGTACTACGCTGAACGGCGAAGGCTTGCAGCACGAAGATGGTCACAGCCACATTCAGTCGCTGACTATCCCGAACTGTATCTCTTACGATCCGTCTTACGCGTACGAAATCGCGGTCATCATGCAAGATGGCCTGGTGCGTATGTACGGCGAAGCGCAGGAAAACATCTACTACTACATCACCACGCTGAACGAAAACTACCACATGCCTGCGATGCCGCAGGGTGCGGAAGAGGGTATCCGTAAGGGTATCTACAAGCTGGAAACCGTAGAAGGTAGCAAAGGCAAAGTGCAGCTGCTGGGTTCAGGTTCAATTCTGCGTCACGTGCGTGAAGCCGCGCAGATCCTGGCGAAAGATTACGGCATCGCTTCTGACGTCTACAGCGTAACCTCGTTCACCGAGCTGGCGCGTGATGGTCAGGATTGTGAGCGCTGGAACATGCTGCACCCAACCGATGAGCCACGCGTACCTTACATCGCGCAAGTGATGAACGAAGCACCGGCCGTCGCATCGACCGACTACATGAAGCTGTTCGCAGAACAGGTTCGCAGCTACGTGCCTTCCAGCGATTATCGCGTGTTGGGTACCGATGGCTTCGGTCGTTCTGACAGCCGTGAAAACCTGCGTCACCACTTCGAAGTGGATGCATCGTATGTGGTTGTGGCTGCGCTGGGTGAGCTGGCTAAACGCGGTGAAATCGATAAGAAAGTGGTGGCTGAAGCCATCACCAAATTCAATATCGACGCCGATAAAGTTAACCCGCGTCTGGCATAAGAGGTAAGAGAGTAATGGCTATCGAAATTAACGTACCGGACATCGGGGCAGACGAAGTTGAAGTCACCGAAATCCTGGTAAAGGTGGGCGACAAAGTTGAAGCTGAACAGTCGCTGATCACCGTGGAAGGCGATAAAGCCTCCATGGAAGTGCCTTCGCCGCAGGCGGGCGTGGTTAAAGAGATCAAAATCTCGACCGGCGACAAAGTAGAAACCGGCTCGCTGATTATGATTTTTGACGCAGAAGGTGCCGCAGAAGCGGCGCCAGCGCCAGCCGAAGAGAAGAAAGCGGAAGCCGCTCCTGCTCCAGCTGCTGCCGCTGCTGCGGTCAGCAAAGAAGTCAACGTACCGGACATCGGCGGCGACGAAGTTGAAGTCACTGAGATCCTGGTGAAAGTGGGCGACACCGTAACGGCTGAGCAGTCGTTGATCACCGTTGAAGGCGACAAAGCCTCAATGGAAGTCCCGGCACCGTTCGCGGGCGTGGTGAAAGAGATCAAAATCTCCACCGGCGACAAAGTGAACACCGGTTCACTGATCATGGTGTTCGAAGCAGAAGGCGCAGCGCCGGCGGCTGCTCCAGCAGCTAAACAGGAAGCGGCTCCAGCAGCAGCACCTGCGGCTTCTGGCGCTAAAGACGTCAACGTCCCAGACATTGGTGGCGACGAAGTTGAAGTCACCGAGATCCTGGTGAAAGTGGGCGACAAAGTCACTGCTGAGCAATCCCTGATCGTGGTTGAAGGCGACAAAGCCTCAATGGAAGTGCCTGCACCGTTCGCCGGTATCGTGAAAGAGTTGAAAGTGGCGACTGGCGATAAAGTCAGCACCGGTAAACTGATCATGGTGTTCGAAGTGGAAGGCGCGGCACCGGCTGCGGCGCCTGCGGCTAAGCAGGAAGCGGCTCCAGCGGCAGAAGCCGCGAAACCGGCAGCGGCCCCAGCAGCAGCGAAAGCGGATGCGAAAGGCGAGTTCGCTGAGAACGATGCTTACGTACACGCGACGCCGGTGATTCGTCGTCTGGCGCGCGAGTTCGGTGTTAACCTGGCGAAAGTCAAAGGCACCGGCCGTAAAGGTCGCATCCTGAAAGAAGACGTGCAGACTTACGTCAAAGACGCGGTGAAACGCGCTGAAGCGGCTCCGGCTGCAGCAGCCAGCGGCGGAAGCCTGCCAGGTCTGTTGCCTTGGCCGAAAGTGGACTTCAGTAAGTTCGGCGAAATTGAAGAAGTGGAACTGGGCCGTATCCAGAAAATCTCCGGTGCCAACCTGAGCCGCAACTGGGTGGTTATCCCGCACGTTACACACTTCGACAAAACCGATATCACCGATCTGGAAGCGTTCCGCAAACAGCAGAATGCCGAAGCAGAGAAACGCAAACTGGATGTGAAATTCACGCCAGTGGTGTTCATCATGAAAGCCGTTGCCGCTGCTCTTGAGCAGATGCCACGCTTCAACAGTTCACTGTCTGAAGATGCACAGAAACTGACGCTGAAGAAATACATCAACATCGGTGTGGCGGTTGATACGCCAAACGGTCTGGTGGTTCCGGTGTTCAAAGATGTGAACAAGAAAGGCATCACTGAACTGTCTCGCGAGCTGATGGCGATTTCGAAGAAAGCGCGTGATGGCAAACTGACTGCCAGCGACATGCAGGGCGGTTGCTTCACCATCTCCAGCCTTGGCGGCTTGGGCACCACGCACTTCGCGCCAATCGTCAACGCGCCGGAAGTGGCTATCCTCGGTGTTTCCAAGTCAGCGATGGAGCCGGTGTGGAACGGTAAAGAGTTTGAGCCGCGTCTGATGATGCCGATCTCACTCTCCTTCGACCACCGCGTGATCGACGGTGCTGATGGTGCGCGCTTTATCACCATCATCAACAACACACTGTCCGACATTCGCCGTCTGGTGATGTGAAGTTAATCAAGGCCGGCGAAAGCCGGCCTTGTTGTAAGCATTCAATGTTGCCGCGGTTGGCAGTTTGTTAACAATTCTGTAAACTCTCGCGGTGAAATGTCCCGGCGGATATAGGGCATTAGAGCTTGGGAAAAGCTTTTTCCTGACTGCCGGTAATCAAACAAGAGGTCATGATGAGTACAGAGATTAAAACTCAAGTCGTGGTACTTGGGGCAGGTCCTGCAGGTTACTCTGCAGCCTTCCGTTGCGCTGATTTAGGTCTGGAAACCGTAATCGTTGAGCGTTACAGCACCCTCGGCGGTGTTTGTCTGAACGTAGGCTGTATCCCGTCAAAAGCGCTGCTGCACGTCGCCAAAGTGATCGACGAAGCAAAAGCCCTGGAAGAGCACGGTATCGTGTTTGGCCAGCCGCAAACTGACATCGACAAAATTCGTTCGTGGAAAGAGAAGGTGATCAACCAGCTCACTGGCGGCCTCGCGGGTATGGCGAAAGGTCGTAAAGTGAAAGTGGTGACTGGCCTCGGCAAATTCACCGGTGCTAACACGCTGGTGGTCGAAGGTGAAGGTGGCGCAACCACCATTAACTTCGATAACGCGATTATCGCGGCCGGTTCTCGTCCTATCGAACTGCCATTCATTCCGCACAACGATCCGCGCGTGTGGGATTCAACCGATGCGCTGGAACTGAAAGAAGTGCCGAAGCGTCTGCTGGTTATGGGCGGCGGCATCATCGGTCTGGAAATGGCCACCGTTTATAAAGCGCTGGGTTCAGAGATCGACGTGGTTGAGATGTTCGACCAGGTGATCCCGGCTGCCGATAAAGACGTGGTCAAAGTCTTCACCAAGCGTATCAGCAAGAAATTCAACCTGATGCTGGAAACCAAAGTGACCGCTGTTGAAGCGAAAGACGATGGTATCTACGTATCAATGGAAGGCAAAAAAGCGCCAGCTGACGCACAGCGTTATGATGCGGTGCTGGTGGCGATTGGTCGCGTACCGAACGGTAAAGGCCTTGATGCGGGTAAAGCAGGCGTGGAAGTGGACGATCGCGGCTTTATCCGCGTCGACAAGCAGATGCGCACCAACGTACCGCACATCTACGCTATCGGTGACATCGTGGGTCAGCCAATGCTGGCGCACAAAGGTGTGCACGAAGGCCACGTAGCGGCGGAAGTGATCTCGGGTCTGAAGCACTACTTCGACCCGAAAGTGATCCCATCCATTGCTTACACCGAGCCAGAAGTTGCCTGGGTTGGTCTGACCGAGAAAGAAGCCAAAGAGAAAGGCATCAGCTACGAAGTGTCCACCTTCCCGTGGGCCGCTTCAGGCCGTGCTATCGCGTCTGATTGTGCAGACGGTATGACTAAACTGATTTTCGACAAAGAGACTCACCGTGTTATCGGTGGTGCGATTGTCGGTACCAACGGCGGCGAGCTGCTGGGTGAAATCGGTCTGGCGATTGAAATGGGCTGTGATGCCGAAGATATCGCTCTGACCATTCACGCGCACCCAACGCTGCATGAGTCTGTCGGCCTGGCTGCCGAAGTGTTCGAAGGTAGCATCACGGACCTGCCGAACCCTAAAGCGAAAAAGAAATAAGTTTGCGCTTTGAATAAATTAACGGCTCCTTTAAGGAGCCGTTTTTTATTAGTGGTTCTATTTACATAAACAAATAAAAAAGGCGCGAGAGCTAACACATGCGCAATGCCGAAATAGCGGGAGCGAACTCCCGCTAGTGAAGTTTTACTGTTGTGGTTCGTAAGCCATAACAGCCGATAATTCAGCAGTGAATATCCGTAATCGTAATTCACAGAGTGAACTGCGATTAACCAGACACAATCCTAATAGAATGAGTCCGCTGATAATCAGCTTGCTGAATATAGACTTCATAGTCACGTTCCTCTTGATTTAGCACGAGCAAGCGACTACCCTGACATTGTCTAGGTGTTAGGGTGTTAAGTCGCTCACCCGTGTGGTTAATGAAAATTAATCTCACGGGTTCACTCTCCACAACCTACCCCAATCTTTTCAGCTTGAAGCAAGTTGCCTCAAGCGCCCGCAGGCAGTGTACGCCAAACTTTTTATATTTCACCTTAATTCTAAAATTATTTATGATTAATGGATTCATATATTATCTAACCATTTAAATAGATCGAGTAATGGATGTTTTTAATTATCTATTAATTTCTTTAAGCCAATCAATAAAATGCCTTAGCGGAGCAGAAAGATATTTACGGCTCGGATAGTAGAGCCAGAATCCTTCTTCTACCTGAGTGAAGTCCGCCAGTATTTCTACTAAGTCACCGCGAATTAAATCTTCCCGCACCGTACCTTGATGCAGAAAGGCAATGCCTACGCCCGCGCGCGCTGCGTGTAATATCCGCTCATTGTTATCCAGCACCAGCGACCCTTTCACCGCCACTTCCTGTTTGCGGCCATCCTGCCAGAATTCCCAGCGATAACGTCGTCCACTGGGAAAGCGTCTTTCAATGCAGGGATATTGCAACAGTTCAGCAGGCTGATGCGGTACGCCATGCTGTGCAATAAAAGCCGGGCTTGCCACCGCCAGCGCCCGCATTGGTGCGCCAAATGGCACCGCCACCATATCCTGGGCCAGCACATCGCCGTAGCGTACGCCGGCATCAAATCCGGCCTCTACGATATCCAGCAGTGAATCGTTGCTGTCGATCTCCAGTGTGATCTCGGGATAGCGCAGCAAGAACGGCAAAATGAGCGTATCGAAGAACAGCGCTTCCGCCGAGCGCGGCATGCTAATGCGCAATACGCCGCGTGGATC
Organism: Pantoea sp. AG1095; assembly: GCF_003208415.1. Taxonomy (NCBI): domain Bacteria; kingdom Pseudomonadati; phylum Pseudomonadota; class Gammaproteobacteria; order Enterobacterales; family Erwiniaceae; genus Pantoea; species Pantoea sp. AG1095. The sequence goes on from NZ_QKMJ01000006.1 coordinate 177,081, forward strand.
GTTGCGCCAGTCGTTGAGCTCATCCACCGCTTGCGACAAATCGGCAAGCGCAGGCTGAATGCGCTGTAAAAAGCGTTCACCGGCTTCAGTCAGCGCCACTTTGCGCGTAGTGCGATTGAGCAGCCGCACCCCTAAACGCGCTTCGAAATGGCGCATCGCGTGGCTCAGGCTGGAAGGCGTGACGTTGCGCTCCTCCGCTGCTTTGCGAAAGCTCAGATGCTGCGCGATGGCAGCAAACATCTCCAGTTCCTGCATAGACGCACGGTATTTATTCATTGCTGAGTTTTACTCACTAAATCGGCAAGAATGCCTCAATTGTTGCCGTGATTGCTGAGGTTTATAACATTAACACCAACAGCGAAGAGGATTAAACAATGCAACAACGTCAATTAGGCAATCAGGGACTAGTGGTGTCGGCGCTGGGATTAGGCTGCATGGGCATGAGCTTCGCCTATGGGCAAAATGATGAGAAACAGGCGCTGAACACGCTGGCGCGGGCATTTGAGCTGGGGGTCGATTTTCTCGATAGCGCCGAAGTATATGGTCCATTCACCAACGAGAGCTTATTGGCAAAAGCAATAAAAGGGCGCAGCGATATCAAAGTCGCCACCAAGTTTGGTTTTCGCATTACCGATCAGGGCGAAGGCTGGCAGCGGATTACCGGGGTGAATAGCGATCCGGCGCATATTCGTCATGCGGTCGAAGGTTCCTTGCAGCGTCTTGGTGTGGAAACTATCGAACTGCTCTATCAGCATCGTCTCGATCCGGCGGTGCCAATCGAGGACGTGGTGGGCGTGATGGCCGATCTGGTGCGGGAAGGGAAGGTGAAATATCTCGGCTTGTCTGAGGTATCATCCGCCACCTTGCGGCGCGCGCATGCGGTGCATCCGATTTCGGCGCTGCAAAGTGAATATTCGCTGTGGTCACGCGATCCGGAGCAAGATGTCCTCGCCACATGTAGTGAACTGAACGTCGGTTTTGTGCCTTACAGCCCGCTGGGACGCGGCTTTCTGACCGGCAAATTCCCGGCTGCCGCCACCTTAGCGGAAGATGATTTCCGTCGTTCGCTACCGCGCTTTCAGCAGGGTGCGCAGGCTCATAACCAGAAGTTAGTAAATCAACTTACCGAGATGGCTACAAGTTATGACGCGACGGCTGCCCAGCTAGCGTTAGCGTGGGTGCTGGCAAAAGGCGAGTTTATTGTGCCGATTCCCGGTGCCAGCAAAATCGCCCATCTGGAACAGAACTGCGCCGCCGCCGATTTAGCATTACGTCATGCGGATGTCGCCACGCTGGACGAGTGGTTTAGCGAGAAAAATATTCTGGGCGAACGCTATAACGACAGCGAATTCGTGCTGGTTGATCGTTAACACTCTTCTGCGTACATGAGAACAAGCAGGCTTTCATAGCCTGCTTTTTTATGTGATCCCGCTCAATTTGCAGATGAAGCTGCTAAAAAACGCACGAATGTTGCTTTTTTGTAAACAGATTAACAATCAGGCGAAATGCTGCTATGCTGCCCCACGCGGAACCGGGCACCTCACCCTACTGTTCGACAGCATCAAGGGGTGCACCGGAAAGCTATACAATGAGAGCGAGGAGAACGTCGTGCTAGAAGAATACCGTAAGCACGTTGCCGAGCGTGCTGCCCAGGGAATCGTACCTAAGCCGTTAGATGCTTCCCAAATGGCCGCGCTGGTTGAACTGCTGAAAAACCCGCCAGCGGGTGAAGAAGAATTCCTGACCGACCTGTTGGTCAACCGTGTCCCACCAGGTGTTGATGAAGCGGCGTACGTAAAAGCCGGTTTCCTGGCAGCTGTCACTAAGGGCGAAGCCCACTCTCCTCTGGTTACTCGCGAAAAAGCCGTTGAGCTGCTGGGCACCATGCAGGGCGGTTATAACATCCATGCGCTGATTGAAGCGCTAGAAGATGAAGCCTTAGCACCGATTGCTGCCGAAGCCCTGTCTCACACGCTGCTGATGTTCGATAACTTCTACGATGTCGAAGAGAAAGCCAAAGCGGGTAACCCACACGCGAAAAAAATTATCCAGTCATGGGCCGATGCCGAATGGTTCCTGAAGCGTCCAAAACTGGCTGAAAAAATTACCACCACCGTGTTCAAAGTGACCGGCGAAACCAACACCGACGACCTCTCTCCGGCGCCGGATGCATGGTCACGTCCGGATATTCCACTGCACGCGCTGGCAATGCTGAAAAACGCCCGTGAAGGCATCGAACCCGACGATGCGGGTAACATTGGCCCGATCAAACAGATCGAAGCACTGCAGACCAAAGGCTTCCCGTTGACCTACGTCGGCGACGTGGTCGGTACCGGTTCTTCACGTAAATCCGCCACCAACTCGGTGCTGTGGTTTATGGGCGATGATATCCCTTACGTGCCAAACAAAAAGGGCGGCGGTCTGTGCCTCGGCGGTAAAATTGCTCCAATCTTCTTCAACACCATGGAAGATGCGGGCGCCTTGCCGATCGAGCTCGACGTTGATCGTCTGAACATGGGCGATGTCATTGACGTTTACCCGTACAAAGGCGAAGTGCGCAATCACGAAACCGACGAATTGTTGGCGACCTTTGAGCTGAAAACCGACGTGCTGCTGGACGAAGTCCGTGCTGGCGGTCGTATTCCGCTGATCATCGGTCGCGGCCTGACCACCAAAGCGCGCGAATCGCTGGGTCTGCCGCATAGCGATGTGTTCGTGCAAGCCAAAGATGTGGCTGTTAGCACCCGCGGTTACTCGCTGGCGCAGAAAATGGTCGGCCGCGCGTGCGGCGTAGAGGGTGTCCGTCCGGGCTCCTACTGCGAACCAAAAATGACCTCTGTCGGTTCTCAGGACACCACCGGTCCAATGACCCGTGATGAACTGAAAGACCTGGCGTGCCTCGGCTTCTCCGCTGACCTGGTGATGCAGTCATTCTGCCACACCGCCGCCTATCCGAAGCCGGTTGACGTGACCACGCACCATACGCTGCCAGACTTCATCATGAACCGTGGCGGCGTGTCGCTGCGTCCGGGCGATGGCGTTATCCATAGCTGGCTGAACCGTATGCTGCTGCCAGATACCGTTGGTACCGGCGGTGACTCACACACCCGTTTCCCAATCGGTATTTCCTTCCCGGCAGGCTCTGGTCTGGTGGCGTTTGCTGCTGCGACGGGCGTGATGCCGCTGGATATGCCGGAATCGGTGCTGGTGCGCTTCAAAGGCGAAATGCAGCCGGGTATCACCCTGCGCGATCTGGTACACGCCATTCCGCTGTATGCGATTAAAGCTGGCCTGCTGACCGTTGAGAAGAAAGGGAAGAAAAACATCTTCTCTGGCCGCGTGCTGGAAATCGAAGGTCTACCGAAACTGAAAGTTGAGCAGGCATTTGAGCTGACCGATGCCTCGGCTGAGCGTTCTGCTGCCGGCTGTACCATCAAGCTGGATAAAGAGCCGATCATCGAGTATCTCAACTCGAACATCGTGCTGCTGAAGTGGATGATCTCGGAAGGCTACGGCGATCGTCGTACGCTGGAGCGCCGCATTGAAGGCATGCAGAAATGGCTGGCCGATCCGCAACTGCTGGAAGGCGATGCGGATGCTGAATACGCGGCAGTGATCGATATCGATCTGGCCGAGATCAAAGAGCCAATTCTGTGCGCACCGAACGATCCAGATGACGCGCGTTGGTTGTCTGACGTGCAGGGCGAGAAGATTGACGAAGTGTTCATCGGTTCGTGCATGACCAACATCGGTCACTTCCGCGCGGCCGGTAAACTGCTGGATGCCCATAAAGGCCAGCTGCCAACCCGTCTGTGGGTTGCGCCGCCAACCAAAATGGACGCCGCACAGCTGACCGAGGAGGGCTATTACAGCGTCTTTGGTAAGAGCGGTGCGCGTATCGAAATTCCGGGCTGTTCACTGTGCATGGGTAACCAGGCGCGTGTGGCAGACGGCGCGACGGTGGTTTCCACCTCAACCCGTAACTTCCCGAACCGTCTGGGTACCGGTGCGAACGTCTTCCTGGCGTCAGCAGAGCTGGCGGCGGTCGCTTCGCTGCTTGGCAAGCTGCCAACGCCGGACGAGTATCAGCAGTTCATGCTGCAGGTTGATAAGACCGCGGCTGACACGTATCGCTACCTCAACTTTGATCAGCTGGGACAATACACTGACAAAGCCGACACAGTGATCTTCCAGACTGCCGTTTAATCGGTTATCGGGATGAACAAGGGGACGATGAAAATCGTCCCTTTTTTTATGCCCTTTTTTCCGCTGACATCTCCAGGCATAATGCGAGCGCGATCCCACTTTATTCAGCGTGCTGCGCACAAAATGCACTAACACTGTGCTGCACAGCGCGTCATCAGTATGAGGCAATCATGGAATATGAATTTCTGCGTGATTTGACCGGTCAGGTCAAAGTGCGTATGTCGATGGACCACGAAGCGGTGGGGCACTGGTTCAACGAAGAGGTCAAAGACAATCTGCCGTTGCTGGATGAAGTTGAGGCCGCCGCCCAACAGGTGAAAGGCACCATCAATCAGTGGCAGCGTGTCGGGCATGAATACACGCTGTGGCTGGATGATGAAGAGGTGATGATTCGTGCCAACCAGCTGGCGCTGGAAGATGACGGCATGGAAGAGGGCATGACTTATTACGACGAAGAGAGCCTCTCTTTCTGTGGCGTCGACGATTTTCTTGCAGTGATTGCCGCTTATCGGCTGTTTATTGCCGGTAAATAACTAAACAGTAAGGTCGCCATTGATGGCGACCCAGACGATTACCGCGCCGCGCCACTTGCCACGGAATGCGCATGCGTCACCTGTTCCTCATCGACGATAGGTTCAACTTTACCCATCAGGAACAGATAGTTAAGAATGCCAATCACCACCAGCACCGCCGAGAACACCAGCGCCCAGGTAAAGTGACCGGTTGCGCCAACAATCGCGCCGGTTATGATTGGACCCACCGCGCCGCCCATGTTTGAAACGGTATTCTGCAGCCCCGCCACAATCGACACGCTGTTTTGCGGTGCGACATCGCCCGGCAAGGCCCACACTTGTGATGCCGCCACGGTGGTGCCGGATTTGGCGATACACAGCAGCAGCACGGTCATAAACACCGAATCGGTGAACGGGGCAAATCCGATACACAGCGCCATCAGCAGGCCGATGGTGAGAAACAGTTTGCGTGTAGCGGTCAGCGACAGCACTTTGTTATGCACCATCCGATCCGATGCCCAACCCGCCAGCACTTCAATCACCATGCCACAGATCAGCGGCAGCGCAGCCACCATCCCCATTTTGAGGAAATCCATGCCTTTATCTTTCACCAGATAGGTCGGCAACCAGGTAATAAAGAAATAGGAGGTGTAGTTGATGGTGAAGAAGCCAATGCACATTGCCCAGATATTGCGATAGCGCAGCAGCTTGTACCACTTCATCGGACGCACGCTTTTGTCGCCGTGCTTTTGCGTCTGGCCATTACGGATGAAGCGCACTTCTTGCTGGCTTATCGACTTATGATCTTCCGGATTCTCGGCGTAAATAAAGTACCAGGCAATCACCCAGAACAAGCCCAGCGCGCCTATAGCGAGGAAGGTCAGACGCCAGTCGAACAGGGCGATCATAAAGACGATCAGCGGCATGGCCACCGCACCACCAAATTTGGAGGCACTGTCGAACAGGCCAGAAACCGTGGCGCGTTCGCGATCCGGGAACCAGCGCGCGGTAATGCCCGCGTTGCTGGGATAGGCGGCGGCCTCACCGACGCCGAGTGCTAAACGCAGCGCCAGCAGCGATTTAAAGCCGGTCGCTAGTCCCATCGCCATGGTGGCGATCGACCACCAGCCGACGGCGATACCAAGCCCTTTTTTCTGGCCGAAGCGATCGGCAAACCAGCCCGCCGGGATCTGCAACAGCGCATAAGACCAGAAGAACGCCGCCATGATGAAGCCCATCATTTCAGGATTGATATCGAGTTCTTTGATCAGATGCGGAGCCGCTGCCGAGAGAACGGTGCGGTCAATGTAGTTAATGGCGATGGCCAGCCACATCAGGCCAGCAATCCACCAACGGATACGACTCGAGCGCGCAGAGTTAGTCATAGTAATTATCCACTCGAAAAAGGTTACAGGATAAGGCGGCGTGTTATTCCAGCCCGTTCATCACGTTGATTGGGCGTTCGCCCTGTTGGATGCACTGCACAATTTGCGTCACGCAGCGTTCACCAATCGCGCTGATCGCACCGTCGGTGTAACCGGCGATATGCGAAGTGGGAATGAAGTTGCTAAGCGTAAACAGCGGATGCTCGGTCAGCGGTTCCTGCACAAACACGTCAGCCGCTGCTCCGGCGATCACGTTATCCAGCAGCGCCTGATAAAGATCCTGCTCATTCACTACGCCGCCGCGTGAGGCATTAATCAGGAAGGCATTTTTCTTCATGCGTTTGAGGCGCGCGGCATCAAACAGATTCTGCGTTTTGTCGGTAAGCGGCATGTGCAGAGTGATGAAATCGCTGGTTTCGGTCAGCTGATCCAGCGTGACGAATTCGATGCCGTGTTCAGCAGCAAACGGCTCATCAGGATAAAAATCAAACGCGATCACCCGCATGTTGAAACCTCTGGCGCGCAGCGCGACCTGCTTGCCAATATTGCCCAGCCCGATGATGCCCAGCGTTTTACCGTACACGTCGGTGGCAAAAATACGCGGCCAGCTGCCCGCTCGGGTTTCGATGGCGGCTTGGGTGATCTGACGCGCGCTGTTAAGGATCAAAGCAAAGGCGAAATCAGCGACAGCATGTTTATTGGCATCCGGCACGTTGGTGACGTAAATCCCGCGTACACGCGTGGCATCCAGATTGATGTTGTCGACGCCAACGCCGTGCTTACAGACGATTTTCAGCTGCGGTGCTAACGCCAGCAGCTCTTCGTTGATGTCGGTAAAAGCCACGATCAGCGCCACGGTGTCCGCCAGATGCGGCTGGAGTGCGCTCAGCGGCGCATCGGCGGGCAGCGTGATCAGCTCAAAACCGTGCTGTTGCAGCGTGGTTATCGGCGTCGCGTCATATTTTGCAAACGACGGTGAGGTACAGATGACTTTCATAATTCTTCCCGATGTTGAAAATAAATACCGTTCCCGCGGATCGCATGCATCGTAGCGGCGCAATTTATTGCGCGAAAAATCGCGCCGCTACGGCTTGTGCGGCAATTGAAATCGGCTTCACGCTGCTATAGTGATGACTCTAATTACTGCAAATACTGATTCACAATCTGGCGGATTTTCTGCTCTTCTTCGGCAGAGAAACTCACCGCGTAGCGGCTGTCACCAACCTCAAAACCAAGCAGCGTCACCGCTTTTTTCACTGCGGCGGGAGAGAAGCCGACGCTATACAGATCGGTGCGCAGACCGGTCACATTCTCTTGCGCCAGGCGCGAACCTTCGATATCGCCAGCATGGAAGCGCGCCCAAATCGCGTTGATCTCTTTAGGCGCCACGTTAGCAAGGCCAGAAATGCAGGCCGAGCAGCCGTCGACAAAGCCCTGATGGATCAGCGAATCCGGGCCGTTCAGCACATCAAAACCGTTGATGCCTGCAGCCGCTTGCAGAAAGCCGCTCAGGCTCTCATAGCTGCCGGCGCTGTCTTTGATACCGATGATGTTTGGGTGTGCGGCCAGCGTGCGTACGGTTTCCGGTTGCAGCGTGTTGCCGGTGCGCGCCGGAATGTTGTAAAGGAACAGCGGCACGTCGATGGCGTCAGCCACCGCGCGATAGTGGGCAATCAGCTCTTCCTGCTTTAGCGGCACGAAATAGGGTGTGATGACCGAAACCGCATCCACGCCCAGCTTCGCCACTTGTTTCCCAAGGCGAATGGTTTCACGCGTGGAGATCTCGCCAATGTGCGCCACCACCGGTGCGCTGCCGTTCACTTCATCAACGCAGGTCTGCGTTACCGCCAGCTTCTCCTGTTCGTTCAGCACGAAGAATTCGCCGTTGGTGCCGCCGCAAAAGATACCGTTGCCGGCGCTTAACTGGCGTTGTACCTGCTCGCGCTGGGCGGCTGGGTTGAATGCGCCGTCGCGATCAAAGGTGGTGACGATGGCGGTTAACACGCCCTGAATTTTCTTACTCATGTTGTCCTCGATGATCCTTAGTGATTCAAAGCCGGAAACAGCGTCAGGTAGACGTTTCGTACGTCTTCGGCGCCCACTTTCATCGGTACATTCTTCATCAGGCGCTGCACGTCGAGCGCGGCTTCCACCAGATACGGCAAATGATCCGGGCCGATACCCAGCTCTTCCAGGCTGGCGGGCAGCTTCAGGCGCTTCACCAGTGCGGCAAAATACGCCACGAGCGCGTGGGATTTGGCTTCGTCGTCCAGCGTGATGTCGGCATCCGACAGCAGATCGTAAACCTGAGCGAATTTGCTCACCGCCGCCGGTCGTACAAAGCGCATGCAGGGCGCGAGGAGAATGGCGTTGGCGACGCCGTGCGGCAGGTGATATTTGCCGCCCAGCGGATAAGACATGGCGTGCACCAGATGCGTACCGGCATGCGCAATGGACGCGCCACCATAATAAGATGCCCACAGCATATTCAGGCGCGCTTCGAGATTGTCGGGTTCGGCGATAGTGGTTTCGAGGCTGGCAAACAGCTTTTTCATGCCGATCAGCGCATAGTTATCGCTCACCGGGTTCGCCACGGTCGCGGTAAAGCACTCAATCAAATGGCACAGCGCATCGATACCGGTGGAAGAAGCGATGTGCGGTGGCATGCTGGTGGTGAGTTCTGGCACCAGCGCGACATAATCTGGCAGCATCACCGGCGTGATAATGCCGACTTTGGTCTCTTTCTCGGGGATCGCCAGAATCGCGTTGGGCGTGGCTTCCGAGCCAGTACCTGCGGTGGTCGGAATCAGCAGCGAAGTGGTGCGCGTGTGCGGCTTCTCACCGGCCAGTAACGCCTCCAGTGTCGGCGCATCTTCGACACATAGAATCGACAGCAGCTTAGCGACATCCAGTACGCTACCACCGCCGATGCCAATCACCAGATCCACATCGGTGCTCGGCAGCGCGGCGACAATGGCTGCTACATCGTGCTGGCTAGGCTCTGGCGGCACCGTGTTGACGATGCTCAGGCTGGCAATCTGCTGCGTGAGCTGGGCGATCAGCTTTTGTACCGCCGGAATGGCTTCAATATTCTTATCGGTCACCAGCAGCGCTTTGTCTTTACCTTGCAGTAAATAGCTGAGGTCATTAAGCGCCTGAAAGCCACTGATCACGGTGCTGTTGATATTCATCTCTTACCCTTACGTTTTTTGCGCGGAATGATTGATTTTGCTCAATCGGCGCGAGTTTCATCACTGCAGTGCCTAATTTTATAGGGCAATTTGATTTCGATTAATTTGATCTTGCTCACATATAATCAATCATGATTGAATATAATCATTACAGCCCGGCAGCGGCCGGAAGAGGAGAGAGCATGACTTCACCGCCATGGAAAACGCCAGTCTTAGTGATTGCCGATGACTTTACCGGCGCCAATGACGCGGGCAGCGGGCTGGCACAAGCCGGGGCGCGTGTGCATGTGCTGTTTGAGAGCAGCACGCCACACGACGCTGGTGCTGCCGATGTGCTGGTGATCAGCACCGATAGCCGTGCAACCAGCGCACAAGAAGCGGCCCAACGCACGCGAGCTGCCATTGAGCAACATCAGGCCATCGCTAACGACGGTTGGTTATTTAAGAAGATCGATTCCACGCTGCGCGGCAATCCCGGCGCGGAGATCGAAGCCGCGATGCAGGCCAGCGGTAAAACATTAGCCTTAGTGGTGCCGGCGGTGCCGAAGCTCGGACGCACCACGCGTGCGGGTGACGTGTGGATCCATCAGCAGCGTTTGATCGACAGCGAATTCGCCAGCGATCCCAAAACGCCGGTCACCAGCGGCCATGTGCTGACGTGTCTGCAGATGCAGAGCACATTGCCGGGTGAAACCCTCGATCTCGCCACGCTGCGCAGCGATCAACTGGCGCAGGTGCTGGCCAGCAAGCAAGGTTTGCTGGTGGTGGATATCGAGCAGGACGCCGACATTGCCTTGTTGATGGCCGCGGCAGCCACGCTGGAGACGCGTCCGTTGTTGGCCGGAGCATCCGGGCTCAGCGATGCGCTCGGCGCGTTGCTGGCGGCACGTCAGTCGCGTCCGGTGCTGGCGGTGGTCGGTTCGATGAGCGCCATTGCGCAGCAGCAGATTACACGCCTCGCCAGCCAGCGTGACATCCGCATTATCGACATTGATATCCGTCAGCTGTTTGCCCAACCGGCCTGGCCGCAGGCTGAACGGTGGCAGCAAGAGATGCAGCAGGCGCTGCACGACGGCGCGCATTGCGTGGTACGCACTACCCAACATGCCGGGCAGCGTCATGAGATTGCGCAGTTGTGCCAACAGCATCAGGTTTCTCGTCAGCTATTGGGCGAACGCATCTGCCAGTTTCTCGCGCAGTTAACCCGCCGCGTGTGCCGCGAGGTGCAGCCTGCTGGGCTTTATCTCTCTGGCGGCGATGTGGCGATTGCCGTGGCCCAGGCATCAGGTGCCCGCGGTTTTCAGATTCAGGGCCTTGTGGCGGGCTGCGTGCCGCACGGGGTTTTGCTTAACAGTGAATTACACCTGCCGGTGATGACCAAAGCAGGTGGCTTTGGTGATGAAAACACCCTGGTAGAAGCCATTCGTTTTATTGAGGAGAAGTCGAGTGAGTAAAATTATTGCGATTACCATGGGCGATCCGGCGGGCATCGGCCCGGAGATCATCATTAAAGCGCTGGCAGAAGGTGAGTTAGCGGGCGTGCCTGCCGTCGTGGTCGGTTGTGCTAACACGCTGCGTCGGGTGATGGGTTTACATGTCACGCCGCAGGCTGAACTGCGCGTGCTCGACCAGGTAAAGGATGCGCATTTCGCGCCCGGCATGATCAATGTGATTGATGAGCCGCTGGCGGATGCCGCCGCGCTGCAGCCTGGCGTGGTGCAGAAAGCAGCAGGTGATTTGGCCTGGCGTTGCGTCAAACGCGCCACCGAACTGGCGCTGGCTGGCGACGTGCAGGCGATCGCCACCGCACCGTTAAATAAAGAGGCGCTGCACTCGGCGGGGCATATCTATCCCGGCCACACCGAACTGCTGGCGCAACTAACCAACACCAAAAATTACGCCATGGTGCTCTATACCGATAAGCTGAAAGTGATTCACGTCACCACGCATATTGCGCTGCGTAAGTTCCTCGATACCTTAAACGGCGAGCGCATTCAAACGGTGATCGGCATGGCCGACAGCTTCCTGCGCCGCGTCGGTTTCGACCAGCCGCGCATCGCGGTGGCAGGCGTTAATCCGCATGCCGGTGAAAACGGTCTGTTTGGTGATGAAGAGATCACCATCGTCGCGCCTGCCATTAAAGCCATGAAAGCGCAGGGCATTGATGTCAGTGGCCCGTGTCCGCCCGATACCGTGTTCCTGCAGTGTCAGGAAGGACAGTACGATATGGTGGTAGCGATGTACCACGATCAAGGCCATATCCCTCTGAAATTACTAGGCTTTTACGATGGTGTTAACATCACTGCGGGCCTGCCGTTTATCCGCACCTCGGCGGACCACGGCACCGCGTTTGATATCGCCTGGACAGGTAAAGCGAACTCTGCGAGCATGGCGATCTCCATTAAACTCGCGATGCAGCTTGCATAGGGAAATATGAAGGGACAAAGCCGTCTCGACCAGATTATGGATTATCTGAAGAGCCATAATTTGGTCACTGTTGAACAACTGGTGAGCGCGATTTCTGCCTCGCCAGCGACGATCCGCCGCGATCTGATCAAGCTGGATAAAGAGGGCGTTATCAGCCGCAGCCACGGCGGCGTTACACTGAATCGCTTTATCCCCAATCAGCCGACCACGCTGGAGAAGATGCAGCGTAATCTCGCCGAGAAGCAGGCCATCGCGCAGTTTGCCGCCAGCTACGTGCAGTCGGGTGATGCGGTGGTGCTGGATGCCGGCACCACCATGCTGGAGCTGGCGCGCCAGCTGACGCACCTCAAGCTGCGGGTCATCACCGCCGATCTGCATATCGCGCTGTTTCTGTCGGAGTTTAAGCAAATCGAAACCACCATTATTGGTGGACGTATCGACGATTCCAGCCAGTCGTGCATTGGCGAACACGGTCGCCGTTTGCTGCGCAGCATCAATCCTGATATTGCCTTTGTCAGCTGCAACTCGTGGAGCATCGAACGCGGGATTACCACGCCAACCGAAGAGAAAGCCGGATTGAAGATGGATCTGCTGGCCAACGCGCGCCGCCGCATTCTGCTGGCTGATAGCAGTAAATACGGTTCATGGTCGCTGTATTGCGCCGCGCCGATTGATAGCCTGACCGATGTGGTAACGGATGCCCGTCTGGATGAAGCGGTGTGCCGCGACCTGCGCGAGCGGGGTATTGGATTGGAGTTGACGGTTTAGATTTAGATTGAGATTGTGCTGGCTGTCCCCCATCCCGGCCTTCCCCCGCCAGCGGGGGAAGGAGACGCTGCCACATGCAACTCTCGAACTGACATATTGCAGCATCTTCCTCCCCCCACTTGTGGGGGAGGACCGAGGAGGGGGACAGCAAGCACCAACCTGCGGGCAATGATTACTTAACGTAAGCCAGCAAACTCAACGAATCGCGCGCCAGCGACTTACACTTCTTGTCGTTGGTAATGGCGATACCGCTCAAATCCTTGTAGCTCTCTTCGCCCAGCGACTTCATGTTGTAATTGCTGTAGTTGCTTAAATCCCAACGGTTCTGTTGGGCGAAAAACACCAGTGCTTTACGAATCTGTGCGTCCGGCAAATCCTGATAGCCACAATCGTTCTTGAGATAAACGAACACGGCGGTGAGGTCGGCCAGATCTTCTGCTTCGGATTCGCTCAGGGCAAAACTGGTGGAGGAGAAGCCAAGGAGTCCCGCCAGCAGCAGGATCTTGATGCTTTTCGTCATAATCATTCTCAACAAGGGACAATTTATTGACGTTAGCACAGTTATTGCCGCTATTCCGCTAAATTTGCCCTTTCGGGCCATTCCCACCCTTTTTATCAGTGCAATCTGTTTCAGGGCTTGACCCTCCCGCAGGGTAAAGGTTTACGCTGTGCCCTTATTCACGACAAGGATAAGAATATGCAACGTCGTCATTTTCTAAAGTTGACTGCCGCACTCAGCGCCGCCGGTGCGCTGCCGCTGTGGAGCCGCTCACTAATGGCCGCCACGCGCCCATTATTACCGATTCCCTCCATTTTGCAGCCTGATGCCCGCGGGCAATACACCTTGACCGCCATGACCGGTAGCAGCCAATGGAATGGCAAAGCGGTGCCTACCTGGGGATACAACGGTGGATTGCTCGGACCCGCGCTGCGTCTGCAACGCGAAAAAGCCGTCACGGTGAACATCCATAACCAACTGCCGGAAGCCACCACCTTGCACTGGCACGGGCTGGAGATCCCCGGCGATGTTGATGGCGGCCCGCAAGGGATTATTGCGCCCGGCGCGACGCGTCAGGTCAGTTTCACCCCTGATCAACCCGCCGCGACCTGCTGGTTCCATCCGCATCACCACGGCAAAACCGGTTATCAGGTGGCGCAAGGTCTGGCGGGTTTGGTGCTGCTGGAAGATGAAGCGTCCGGCAAGCTGCGTTTGCCGATGCAGTGGGGCGAAGACGATGTGCCGCTGATTTTCCAGGATAAGCAGCTAAATAAAGCGGGAACGCAAATCGATTATCAGCTCGATATCATGCGTGCCGCCGTCGGCTGGTTTGGCGACATGATGCTCACCAACGGCGTGCAATATCCGCAGCATGCGGTGCCACGCGGCTGGCTGCGTCTGCGTTTGCTTAACGGCTGTAACGCGCGTTCGCTGCATATCGCCACCAGCGATCGACGTCCGCTGTATGTGATTGGCAGCGACGGCGGTTTGCTGGCCGAGCCGGTGAAAGTGGATAGCTTGCCGCTGCTGCCGGGCGAGCGTTTTGAAGTGCTGGTGGATACGTCAGATGGCAAAGCCTTCGACGTGGTGACGCTGCCGGTGACGCAGATGGGCATGACGCTGGCGCCGTTTGACCAACCGCTGCCGCTGGTCAACATTCTGCCGCTGCGCGTGATGGCCAGCGGTACGCTGCCGGACAAGCTGGTGGATCTGCCGCCTATTCCCGCCACCGAAGGCCTGCAAAGCCGCTGGCTGCAGCTGATGATGGATCCGCAGCTTGATCAGCAAGGTATGCAGGCGCTGATGGATCGTTACGGCGATAAAGCCATGGGCGGCATGAAAATGGATCATGGCAACATGGCGATGAGTGATAGCGCGAAGCCGATGGATCATGGCGATATGGCGATGGATCACGGCAGCCACGGCAAAACTGCCGCCTATGATTTCCATAATGGCAACAAGATTAACGGTCAGGCATTTAATATGACCAAGCCGATGTTCAACGTGGAATTGGGCAAAGTGGAGAAGTGGACGATTTCCGGTGAAGGCGATCACATGCTGCATCCGTTCCACATTCACGGCACGCAGTTCCGCATCCTGTCAGAAAACGGCAAGCCGCCTGCGCCGCATCGCGCAGGCTGGAAGGACATCGTCAGCGTTAACGGCTGGCGCAGCGAAGTGCTGGTGCGCTTCAACTATGTCGCTAACGCCGACAATGCGTACATGGCGCATTGCCATCTGCTGGAGCATGAAGATACCGGCATGATGCTCGGTTTTAGCGTCAGTTAACCGACGCCTCCAGCGCCAGGCGGATATCCTCGATCAGGTCGTCAGGATGTTCGATACCAATCGACAAGCGCACGGTCGCATCGGTGATGCCAATACGTTGCCGCACATCCTGCGGCACGCCCGAATGGGTGGTGCTGGCAGGATGGCTGGCAAGCGATTCGGTGCCGCCGAGGCTCACCGCCAGCTTGAACAGTTCCAGCGTATTAAGGAAACGGAACGCCGCCGCTTGCCCGCCACGGATATCAAACGAGAAGGTTGAACCCGCGCCGCTGCACTGGTGCTGATACGTTTTGCCCGCCGGACTTTCTGCCGCCAGATACGGCAGCCAATGCAGTTTTTCAACCTGCGGATGATCGCGTAAAAACGCCGCCACGTTTTCGGCATTGCTGGTGGCTTTCTCCATACGCAGCGACAGCGTTTCCAGCGAGCGGCCAATCATCCAGCTGGAGTGCGGATCCAGCTGCGTGCCGATGGCGCTGCGCAGCGAACGTACCTTGCCGATCAACGCTTTGCTACCCAGCACCGCACCGGCAATCAGGTCCGAATGGCCGCCGACATATTTGGTCAGTGAATAGAGCGACAAATCTGCGCCATGCTGCAACGGCTGTTGAAACACCGGCCCGAGCAGCGTGTTATCGCAGGCGAGAATCGGCCGTGAACCTTGCTGCTGCGCAATCACATCCGCCACCTGCTGCATCAACTGAATATCCACCAGGCTGTTGGTGGGATTGGCGGGCGTCTCAATCAGAATCAGCGCCACGCGTCCGCGCTGCCATGCCAGCTTCGCCGCTTCATGCACCTTATCTTCATCGGTGCCATCGCTGAAACCCACCGCTTTGATCTCCAAATCGTGCAGCGTTTTGCTCAGCAGCGTTTCGGTGCCGCCGTACAGCGGCTGGGAATGCAGAATCACTTCGCCCGGACGCGCAAACGTCAGCAGCGTGGTGGCAATCGCCGACATGCCGGAAGAGAACAGCGCCGCGCTTTCCGCGCCTTCATACACCGCCAGCCGATCTTCTACGATTTCGCTGTTGGGATGATTGAAGCGTGAATAGACCAGCCCACCAGTTTTGCCTTCCGGCGGCTGCTTGCGCCCGGCGACGAAATCGAAAAAGTCCTGCCCCTCTTCGGCGCTGTTAAACACGAAGGTGGAGGTAAGAAACACTGGCGGTTTCACCGCGCCTTCCGATAACTGCGGATCGTAACCGTAATTCAGCATCTGCGTTTCCGGGTGCAGATCGCGCGTACCAATCTTGGTTTTTTTACTGGATGAAGCGGTCATAGGAACTCCAGAACTCGGCGGTAAAGGGGCGGACGTGTTCCTACAGTTAACGCCAGCGCGATAAATTTCGCCACGGAATCGTTTGCGTTCTGTGCGCGGCGTTAGACGCTGGCTCGTCTATGATAGACTTCGTGGCTTTCCAAAAACCGTAACTGGACGCATGCAATGAAACATACCGTCGACGTGATGATCTCCGAGCAAGAGATCGCAACCCGAATTGCCGAACTGGGCAAGCAGATCAACGAGCACTACCGCAACAGCGGCAGCGAAATGGTGCTGGTGGGTTTGCTGCGCGGCTCCTTTATGTTTATGGCCGATCTGTGCCGCGCCATCGACGTGCCGCATGAAGTCGACTTTATGACGGCGTCAAGCTACGGCAGCGGCATGTCGAGCAGCCGCGATGTGAAAATCCTCAAAGATCTTGATGAAGATATTCGTGGCAAGGATGTGCTGATCGTGGAAGACATCATCGATTCCGGCAATACGCTGAGCAAAGTGCGTGAAATCCTGCGCCTGCGCGAGCCAAAGTCACTGGCGATTTGTACCTTGCTGGATAAGCCAGAGCGTCGTGAAGTGGACGTCACGGTTGAATATGTTGGCTTTACCATTCCCGATGAGTTCGTGGTCGGCTTTGGTATCGATTACGCCCAGCGCTATCGCCATCTGCCGTATATCGGCAAAGTTATCCCGACCGGTGAATAACCGCACAATCGTCCAAGGCTAAACTTCCCCGCCTGCGATACACTGCGCAGCCCGTAAGCCAACGGTTTATGGGCTGGCTCGACTCTCTGCTAAACTCCATTGATTTCTTAATGTTAATGACCGCGACATCGCTCGTGCGCATTACCATTTTCATAGGCCTTTGATGTCTCTACAACAAGGTATGGATTCGCAATGACATATGCACTGGAAATTTCCGGGCTGACCAAAACCTATCCCGGCGGCGTACAGGCGCTGAAAGGACTCGATCTCAACGTGGAAGCGGGCGACTTTTACGCCCTGCTGGGGCCAAACGGCGCCGGTAAATCCACCACCATCGGTATTATCAGCTCGTTAGTGAATAAAACCGGCGGCAGCGTGCGCGTGTTTGGCTATGACCTGCAAAAAGATGTGGTCAACGCCAAGCGCCAGCTTGGGCTGGTGCCGCAGGAGTTCAACTTCAACCCGTTTGAAACCGTAATGCAGATCGTGGTCAATCAGGCTGGTTATTACGGTGTTGAACGCGCTGAAGCTAACAAGCGCGCGGAAAAATACCTCAATCAGCTCGACCTGTGGGGCAAACGCAACGAACGTGCGCGCATGCTTTCGGGCGGTATGAAGCGCCGCCTGATGATCGCGCGTGCGCTGATGCATGAGCCGAAGCTGCTGATCCTCGATGAACCGACCGCGGGCGTAGATATCGAACTGCGCCGTTCGATGTGGAGTTTCCTGAAAGAGCTGAACATTAAAGGCACCACCATCATCCTCACCACGCACTATTTGGAAGAGGCGGAAATGCTGTGCCGCAATATCGGTATTATTCAGAGCGGCGAGCTGGTGGAGAACACCTCGATGAAAGGGTTGCTCTCCAAGCTGCAATCCGAAACCTTTATCCTCGATCTGGCGCCGCGTAGCCCGCTGCCGCAGCTGGAGGGCTTCCAGTATCGACTGGTCGATACCTCGACGCTGGAAGTGGAAGTGATGCGTGAGCAAGGTCTGAACAGCGTGTTCAGCCAGCTGAGCACGCAGGGCGTGCAGGTGCTGAGCATGCGTAACAAAGCTAACCGCCTTGAGGAGCTGTTCGTCAGCCTGACACAGGGAAAAACAGGAGTGAAAGCATGACGCACTTGTATTGGGTGGCGCTCAAGAGCATCTGGAGCAAAGAGATCAATCGCTTCGCCCGCATCTGGATTCAGACGCTGGTGCCGCCGGTGATCACCATGACGCTCTACTTCATTATCTTCGGCAATCTGATCGGTTCACGCATCGGCGATATGCACGGTTTCAGCTACATGCAGTTTATCGTGCCGGGCCTGATTATGATGGCGGTGATCACTAACGCTTACGCCAACGTGGCATCGTCGTTCTTTAGCGCCAAGTTCCAGCGCAACATTGAAGAGCTGCTGGTGGCACCGGTGCCAACGCACATCATTATCGCCGGTTATGTCGGCGGCGGCGTGGCGCGCGGCGTGTGCGTGGGGATTTTGGTTACCGCGATTTCGTTGTTCTTCGTGCCGTTCCACGTGCATTCGTGGTCAATGGTGGCGCTGACGCTGCTGCTGACGGCGATTCTGTTCTCACTGGCGGGTCTACTGAATGCGGTATTCGCGCGCACTTTTGACGATATCAGCCTGATTCCCACCTTCGTGCTGACGCCGTTAACCTATCTCGGCGGCGTGTTCTACTCGCTGACGCTGCTGCCACCGTTCTGGCAAGCGGTGTCGAAGCTGAATCCGGTGGTGTATATGATCAGCGGCTTCCGTTACGGTTTCCTCGGCATCAACGATGTGCCGCTGGTGTTCACGCTATCTGTGCTGATCGCCTTTATCGTGGTGTTTTATGTGCTGGTGTATTCGCTGATTCAGCGTGGGCGTGGGTTACGTACGTAGATTTGGGAGTGATCTTCAAAAAGATCGCCATTCATGGCAACCAAAGAAAAGGGCGTGGTGTGAAAACCGCGCCCTTGTTATATCAAGCCACCTGAACTGGCAACGCCTTAGCGAGGCGCTTCATTTCGTTATCGCCTTCGAAGTAGGCAACTTTCGGCTGCCAGCTGCGTGCGACTTCATCTTCGACCTGCACGTAAGAGCAGATGATCATGATGTCACCAGCGCAGGCGCAGCGTGCGGCGGCACCGTTGACTGAGATGATCTTCGAGCCACGTTCAGCGGCAATCGCGTAGGTGGAAAAACGCTGGCCGTTGGTGACGTTGTAAATGTCGATGGCTTCGTATTGCAGAATGCCGGAGGCGTCGAGGAAATCCTGGTCAATGGCGCAGGAACCTTCGTAATGCAAATCTGCCTGAGTGACTTTAACGCGATGCAGTTTGCCTTGAAGTACGGTGCGAATCATAACTGTCTAACCTTGTTAAGCTGCCAATAAACAACGGAAAACTACTCCGTCAGATCCACTTGCTGATTATCAATCAGACGCGCATTGCCGAGCCATGCGGCCATCAAAATCACCGCGCGCTGGCTGTCCACGTTCAGCGCTTGTAAGGTTTCGGCATCGCAAATCGCCAGTCCATCCGGACGGAAACCCTTCTCACGCAACGCCACTTCCGCTTGCTCGATAATCTCTTCAACATGGCGCTCGCCGTTGCTCAGACGTTCGGCCATGCTGTTCATCACCTGGCTAAGACCGGCTGCAATATTACGCTCGTCGGCGGTGAGATAGCCATTGCGCGAACTCAACGCCAGGCCATCTTTTGCGCGTACCGTTGGCACGCCCACAATCTCGATATCGAAGCCCATATCCGCCACCATCTTGCGGATAATCGCCAGCTGCTGGAAATCCTTCTCGCCGAAGCAGGCGATGTCTGGCTGCACCAGATTAAACAGTTTGCTGACGATGGTGGAGACGCCGCGGAAGTGTCCCGGACGGCTGGCGCCTTCCAGCAGCGATGATAAACCCGGCACTTCCACAAAGGTTTGGCTATCCAGGCCTTTGGGATAGACATCGGCGGGCGCGGGCGCAAACACCAGATCCACGCTATGACGATTCAGCTTCTCGCAGTCGTCCTGCAGCGTGCGCGGATAGCGCGCTAAATCGTCGGGACGATCAAACTGCATCGGATTGACGAAAATCGAGACCACTACAACGTCAGCGCGCTCGCGCGCTTCATCGACCAACGTCAGATGACCGTCGTGCAGGTTACCCATGGTGGGCACCAGCGCAATACGTTTACCTGCCTGACGCCAGCGACGAATCTCACGACGCAGCATCGGCAGTGTTTCAATGATCAGCACTGCAAATCTCCTGATTTACTGGAAACTGTGTTCAGCGGCTGGATAGAGGCCCGCTTCAACGTCGGCGATATAGTGGCGAATCGCTGCACGAATGTCGCCGGTTTCTGCGAGGAAATTTTTGGCAAATTTGGGAATGTGACCGCCGGTAATGCCAAAGGCGTCGTGCATCACCAGAATCTGGCCGTCAGTGACGTTGCCCGCGCCGATGCCGATCACCGGCACCGACAGCGCTTTCGTAACGCGTTCCGCCAGCGCCACCGGTACGCACTCCAGCACCAGCAGCTGCATACCGGCGGCTTCCAGCGCCAGCGCATCGGCCAGCAGACGTTCAGCGGCGGCTTCATCGCGGCCCTGCACTTTGTAGCCACCGAAGATGTTCACCGACTGCGGCGTCAGGCCCAAATGGCCGCACACCGGCACGGCGCGCTCGGTTAGCATACGCACGGTTTCTGCCAGCCACTCGCCGCCTTCCAGCTTCACCATATTGGCGCCGGCGCGCATCAGCTGTGCGGCGTTAGTAAACGTCTGTTCTGGCGTGGGGTAACTCATAAACGGCAGATCGGCCATCAGCAGCGCCAGCGGTGCGCCACGGCGCACGGCGGCGGTGTGATAGGCGATATCGTCCACGGTGACCGGCAAGGTCGATTCATGGCCCTGCACGGTCATGCCGAGCGAATCGCCAATCAGCATTACCTGAATGCCTTCATCGGCAAACAGGCGGGCAAAACTGAAGTCGTACGCCGTCAGCGTGGCAAATTTGCGCCCGCTGGTTTTAAGTTGGCGTAAATGGGAGAGGGTTGTTGGTTTCATCACACGCTCCAGAGTTTTCTGATGCGCGCAGTGTACTACGGCTTACTCAGACCACAAACGGATAGCGCTGCGATCCAGGGTGGCAAGAATCACAGATAAGGCTTGTCCATTCGGCAGCGACAATTGCGGGGCAATTTCCAGCAGCGGTACCAGCATAAATGCGCGATTGTGCATGTCGTAGTGCGGCACGGTCAGGCGCGGCGTGTTAATGGTCTGGTTGCCAAACAGCATGATATCGAGATCCAGCGTGCGCGGTCCCCAGCGTTCAGCTTTGCGCACGCGACCCTGTTCCAGCTCAATGCGCTGGGTATGATCGAGCAGCGCCTCAGCGTCCAGCGCGGTTTCCAGCGCCACTGCCGCATTAAGGTAATCAGGCTGATCCGGCGGGCCGTACGGCGGCGTGCGATACAGGGAAGATGTGGCGATGCGCGAGGTATGCGGAATGGCATCGAGCGCGGCCAACGCTGCATCAACCTGATGCAGCGGATCGGCCAGATTACTGCCTAAAGCGAGGTAAACGCGGGTCATTGCGGACTGTTTGTGCGAGGCCCGGTTGGACGGCGACGCGGACGGCGCGGTTTACGGCGCGGGGCCGGATCGTCGCCCAGCGTGGTCATCATGGTTTTCTGCTGCACCGGTGCCGCCGCCTGGAACTCGCCCCACCAATGCGTCAGCTTTTGCAGCTCAGGATTGTTTTCCACGTCGGCACGCAGCGCCATCAAATCATAAGCGGCACGGAACTTAGGATGCTCCATCAGCTTCCACGCACGTTTGCCGTGACGACGCGACATGCGCAGCTGCAGCTGCCAGATATCACGAATCAGCGTGGTGATACGCTTGGGAATCGCCAGCGCGCGGCAGGCTTCATCAAGCGTTTCGTTCATCGACAAGGCGAAAGCATCGTAATAAGTCAGGCCGCTTTCCTGCGCAATGCGTTCGGCGGATTCCAGCTGCGGATACCAGAACATCGCGGCAAACAGGAAAGCCGGATTGACGCGCATATCATTTTGCAAGCGGGTATCCGTATTTTTCAGAACCTGCGCCAGCATACGTTCCATCAGGCTGTCGCTTTCGGCGGTGAAACCGCGCGTCAGCATCGGGAACAGCGGCTGGAACAGCTGATATTCACGCATCATCTGATAGGTGCGGTAGCCGTAACCAGCCTGCAGCAGCTTGAGCGACTCTTCAAACATGCGCGCCGGCGGAATGTCATTCAGCAGCGTCGCCAGACGCGGGATCGGCTCGGCCGTTTCTGCCGCGATACGCATCTGCAGCTTGGCGGCGAAGCGCACCACACGCAGCATGCGCACCGGATCTTCGCGGTAGCGCGTTTCCGGATCGCCAATCATGCGAATGATGCCTTCGTGCAAATCGTGCAAGCCACCGACGTAATCACGTACGGTGAAATCGGCCACGCTGTAATAGAGGCTGTTGATGGTGAGATCGCGGCGCTGTGCATCGTCTTCAATGCTGCCGAAAATGTTGTCGCGCAGCAGCATGCCGTTTTGGCCGCGCTGCGAGCTGTTGCGATCTTCTTCGCTCTCTTCATGATGATGACCACGGAAGGTGGCGACTTCGATCACTTCCGGACCGAACATCACATGTGCCAGACGAAAACGACGACCCACCAAACGGCAGTTGCGGAACAGCTTACGCATCTGTTCAGGCGTGGCGTTGGTGGTGATATCAAAGTCTTTCGGCTTGCTGCCGAGCAGCAAATCGCGCACGCCGCCGCCAACCAGGTAGGCTTCGAATCCGGCTTTGTTCAGACGATAGAGCACTTTGAGGGCGTTTTCGCTGATATCTTTGCGTGAGATGTTGTGGCTTTCTCGTGGAATGACAGTCATCTGACCAGGACTTTCAGCTTCCACCTCTTCAGGCGCCTCCTCATCACGCTTGAGGACTCTCCGGCAAAAATTAGCGACTCGGGTAAAAATGGGACACCTCGACAGTGAGAAAAAGGGTGTTAATAAAATCAGCGGCTAATCATAGCCTGTTGAGAACCATTTAGGAATGGTGATGTCGTTTCATCCTCTTTAAGACCGTTCTGCAACGGAATCAGGCGGATATTCCACTGCGCGACGGCCTGTTTCAACAGGCTTTCCAGCGATTCATCCTGCCAGCCAGCCGAAACCGGCTGACCAAGAAAGCGTAAAGCCTGCACCAGCAGCGGCCGCGCATCGCCAGCGGGCAGCGCGGGCGCATGATTCTGCTTGGAAAGCTTGTTGCCATCGCGATTGATCGCCAGCGGCAAATGCAGATAATCCGGCACTGGCCAGGCAAACTGCTGATACAGCGCAATCTGGCGCACCGTGGGCTCAATCAAATCCGCGCCGCGCACGATTTCCGTTACGCCCTGAAAATGGTCATCAACCACCACCGCAAGATTGTAGGCAAACAGCCCATCACGGCGATGGATAATAAAATCTTCCTGCGCCAGCTGCGCTTCAGCCTGTAAATGGCCACGCAGGCGATCGTCAAAGCCGCTAACCGGCGCATGCTGACGCAGGCGCAGCGCGGCGTTGTCCGGCGGCAGCTGCAAATCGCGGCAGTGACCATCGTAAAAACCGCCCAGGTGCTGGATGCGGCTACGCGTGCAGGTGCAGAAGTAACTTTGTCGATGCGTTTGCAGCCAGCTTAGCGCGGCGCGATAGGCATCGTGGCGCTGTGACTGCCATAAAACGTCGCCATCCCAGTAAAGACCATAATGTTCCAGCTGCTGCAAAATACGCGTTGCGGCACCGGGAACTTCACGCGGGGGATCGATATCTTCGATGCGCACCAGCCAGCGTCCCTGTTGCGCGCGCGCACTCAGGTAACTGCCTAACGCAGCAATCAGCGAACCAAAATGGAGGTCACCAGAAGGGGAGGGAGCGAAACGCCCAATGCAGTTTGAAGGATTCATAACGAAGTGTACCGCACGTCGGGAAAACAGGGATTTTCCCGGCTGTGCGGTAGCAATTTGCTTACGGCCATTAGCCAGCCATCTGCTTCTCGCGGATTTCTGCCAGCGTTTTGCAGTCAATGCAGAGATCGGCAGTCGGACGCGCTTCAAGGCGGCGAATACCAATTTCTACACCGCAGGAGTCGCAGTAACCGAAATCGTCGTCATCCACTTTCTTGAGCGTTTTCTCAATCTTTTTAATGAGTTTGCGCTCACGATCGCGGTTACGCAATTCCAGGCTGAACTCTTCTTCCTGCGCAGCACGGTCGACCGGATCCGGGAAGTTGGCAGCTTCGTCCTGCATATGTGACACAGTGCGATCTACTTCATCCCGAAGTTGGTTGCGCCAGGCTTCCAGAATCTTACGGAAATGGCCTAGCTGGGCGTCGTTCATATACTCTTCGCCCGGTTTCACCTGATACGGCTCCACTCCAGCGATGGCGAGGATACTCAGGGACGATGTTTTACGGTTTTGCCCTTCTTGCATGTTGTTTCTCCTGGATAACACGCACTTCCCTAGATACGTCAAGTTGCATGTGTGTTGACTGTGTGCCTGCAACCTAAACGATTTAGGGCTTATCGATTCCCATAAAGGGAAAAAACAGGCCGCTATAAATAGCAGAAGCCATCAAGGTTGGCAATTATTCCTGACCACTACTTGACAAGCCTCTGAACAATCGCGTATTCAGCGCCTCGCCCAGAACATTCCTATCACACCAAATTGCTTTAAATATTACAACGCTACGTTAATCGGTTGCGTAAGTAATATCTTTAACGGTGAAATTTGAGCTTGATACGCTAAAACTTCCACACCACCACGCTGCGCCTGTTCCAGTAGTTCTGCGTAGTGCACGTCGATATGGCGTGCCGGGGAAACGTCCTCAATCCCCGTATGCAGAACTGCGAACAACAAAACGGCTCGATGACCTTCTGCCACGATGGTGCTCAATTCGCGCAGATGTTTCTGTCCACGAGCCGTCACCGCATCCGGAAAATAGCCTTTACCTGCCTGTAAAAGGGTGACGGACTTGACTTCAATATAGCAGTTGGATCGGCCATCCGCTTGCAGCAGGAAGTCAATTCGGCTTTTTTCCGTGCCGTATTTCACTTCAGGCTGGCAGCGGCTGTAAGCGGATAATTCCGGAATCGTGTCGAGCGTCAGCGCCTCGCGCACCAGCTGATTGGCGCGCAGCGTATTCACGCAGATCCAGTGGCCTTGTTGGGTCTCGGTGAGTTCCCAACTGTGCGGATATTTCCGCGTGGCACTGCTGGATGTCGAATACCACACGGTATCGCCCGGCGTGGCGCAGCCGGTCATCGCGCCGGTATTGGCGCAGTGAATGGTCAGCGTTTCACCTTCTGGCGTAACCACATCGGCTAAAAAGCGTTTGTAACGGGCAATCAAGCGGGCGGGTTTAAGCGGCGGATCGAATTCCATTTACTCTCCTGTGGATGATAGTAGCGGCCAGCGGGCCAGCGCCTGATAACGTGTGCGGCCGCGCGTCACGTTCGAAGCGAACAGCGCAAAATGGCGGATATCGGTGCGCCAGTGAAAACCGCGCGGCGGCAGCGCGATCTGTGACGCTGCGTGGCGCAACAGCGTGACGTGCGGATGAAACGGCTGAGGGCTCTGTGCGCAGCCATGACGTGCGGCTTGTGCGCGCAGCAGGCTGGCGAGCTGCAGTAATTCGCGCGGCGCCCGCTGACAACCCAGCCACACCACGCCGGGACGTGGCCAGTGACCGGCGTCATCCAAATCGAGGGCAAAACCGGGCTGTTCGATGCGTGAGGCCAGCCGCTGCAGCTTGCGTGACGTCTCATCGCTGACCTCACCGAGAAACGCCAGCGTCAGGTGCAGGTTGGCCGCCGCCACCGGTTTCCCGGCTTCGGCAGCAAAATTATCCGCGCGCCACTGCACCAACTGTTGCTGGAGCGGAGCGGGCAGTTCAAGAGCAAAAAACAGACGTTGCGTTGCCAGGTTAGCCTCCGGTAATCCGCGCCTCAGAGTGCTACAATGCGCGCCATCTTAGCACAGGCATTTTGGGAGTTGAGTTTGAGTGAGTTACCGGTAAGCGAGGTGCTGCCTGCGTTGCTGGACGCGCTGGCGCAGTCGCCGCAGGTGTTGCTGGCGGCGCCGACCGGCGCAGGTAAATCAACCTGGCTGCCATTACAACTGCTGCAACACACCCCATTGCCCGGCCGCATCATCATGCTGGAGCCGCGCCGACTGGCGGCACGCAACGTGGCGCAGCGTCTGGCAGAACAGCTTGGCGAGCAGCCGGGCGGCATCGTTGGCTATCGCATGCGCGGTGAAAACTGCTGCGGTGCCAACACGCGCCTCGAAGTGGTCACCGAAGGCATTTTGACGCGCATGTTGCAGCGCGATCCGATGCTGGAAGGCGTCTCGCTGGTGATCCTCGATGAATTCCATGAACGCAGCCTGCAGGCCGATCTCGCGCTGGCGCTGCTGCTCGATGTGCAGCAAGGATTGCGCGACGATCTGAAAATTCTGCTGATGTCTGCCACGCTCGATAATCAGCGTTTGCGTCAGCTGCTGCCGGATGCGCCCTTTGTGGTCTCTGAGGGCCGCAGTTTCCCTGTCACGCGCCGCTATGCTTCGCTCAACAGCCAGCAACGTTTTGAAGAAGCGGTAGCGCGCGAGGTGACGCAACTGCTGCGCGAAGAGTCAGGATCGCTGCTGCTGTTCCTGCCCGGCGTGGCGGAGATCGAACGGGTTAAGCGCGAGCTGGAAGCGCGGGTCAGTGACGAGGTGGATCTTTCTCCTTTATATGGCGCGCTGTCGCTGGAGGCGCAACGCCGTGCCATCCTGCCGTCTCCGGCGGACCGCCGCAAAGTGGTGCTGGCGACCAACATCGCCGAAACCAGCTTGACCATCGAAGGTATCCGCTTAGTGGTCGATAGCGCGCTGGAGCGCTCGGCGCAGTTTGACGTGCGCAGCGGCGTGACGCGGCTGCAAACGCAGCGTATCAGCCAGGCGTCGATGACGCAGCGCGCCGGTCGTGCTGGTCGTCTGGAACCTGGCATCTGCCTGCACTTACTGCCACAAGAGCAGGCGCTGCGTGCGGCGGCGCAGAGTGAACCGGAAATTCTCAATAGCGATTTGACCTCGCTGCAGATCGATCTGCTGCAATGGGGATGTCAGAATGCGTCGCAGCTTATGTGGCTTGACGCGCCGCCGCCGCGCAACGTGCGTGCGGCGTGCGAGCGGTTAACCCAGCTAGGCGCGCTGGAGAATCACCAGCTCAACGCGCGCGGTCGAAAAATGGCCGCGCTAGGCAGCGATCCGCGCCTGAGCGCGATTCTGGTGGCTGCCGGGCAAAACAACGATGCCATCGCCAGCGCCGCGCTGCTGGTGGCGATTCTGGAAGATCCGCCACGCAGCGGCAGCGCCGATCTGCGTGAAGCGCTTAACCATCCGCAGTCGCACTGGCAGCGCCGCGCGCGTCAGTGGCAGAAGCGCCTCAACGCCAGCGGCGGCACCATTAATCCCGACCTGTTCCCGCAGCTGCTGGCCGCCGGTTTTGCCGATCGTCTGGCGCAGCGTCGTGGCGACAGCGCGCGCTATCAGCTGGCGAACGGCATTGGCGCGATGCTTAACGAGCAGGATGGTTTGAGCCGCTATGAGTGGCTGATTGCACCGACACTGCTGCAGGGCGCCAGCGCCGCCGAGGCGCGCATGTTACTGGCGCTGCCGGTGGATATCGACGCGCTGCGCCGCGAATGCCCCACCTTAATTGAGCAGCGTACCGACGTGGAGTGGGACGAAGATAAAGGCACTTTACGTGCCTGGAAGCGCGAACTGATCGGCGCGCTGGTCCTAAAAGCGCAGCCGCAGGCGCGCCCGGAGGCGGAAATATTGCATCCGGCGATGCTGCGCTGGATCCGCGAAAAAGGATTGTCGGTGCTGGGCTGGAAAGAAGACGCTGAACAGCTACGCTTGCGGGTGCACTGTGCCGCGCAGTGGCTGCCGGAAGAGGCGTGGCCGGCACTGGACGATGAAAGCCTGCTCGATACGCTTGAAAGCTGGCTGCTGCCGGAGATGAGCGCGGTACGCGATCTGAAAGGATTGCAGAGCATCAACCTTGTCAGCGCATTATTACATTTGCTGACATGGTCACAACGTCAGCGGCTGGATACTGTGCTGCCAACTCATTACACTGTGCCGACCGGAAGCCGCCTGCCGATCCGCTACGATGCAGAGAAGCCACCCGCGCTGGCGGTGCGGATTCAGGAGATGTTTGGCGAAGCACAGAATCCGGCGGTGGCCGATGGCCGCGTACCGCTGGTGTTAGAGCTGCTCTCGCCCGCGCATCGTCCGCTGCAGATCACCCGTGACCTCGCGGCGTTCTGGCGTGGTGCGTATCCCGAAGTGCAGAAAGAGATGAAAGGGCGCTATCCAAAGCATCCGTGGCCGGACGATCCGGCCAACGCCTTACCCACAAGGCGGACCAAGAAATTTTCATCGTGAAACGCTGTGGATCGAATTCAGAGGGTTCTGCCATGCGTCGCATGAGAAAGCAGTTAGAGTAACGGCCGCCGCCGTAGCAATACCTGGAGAATAAAAGCATGTCTGGGAACGATCGCGAACCTATCGGGCGCAAAGGAAAAGCGCCAAAGCCGCCGCGCAGCAGTGCGCGGCGGGGTCGCCGCAGGGAACTTGATGATGATATCGATCAGGACGATTTTGACGAAGAAGATGAGGAGAGTGGACCGGTGCCACCAAAAAGTAAAAAACGTCCGCCACGCGGCAAACGTCGCTGGTTGGGCTGGTTGATTAAACTCTTCCTGGTCTTTGTGGTGGTGATGGCCGCCTGGGGCGTCTATCTCGACTCGGAAATCCGCAGCCGCATCGACGGTAAAGTGTGGCAACTGCCTGCTGCCGTTTATGGCCGCATGGTCAGCCTTGAACCGGGCATGTCGTACGACAAAAAAGAGATGATTGCGCTGCTGGAAGGCACGCAGTATCGCGAAGTGTCGCGCATTACCCGTCCGGGCGAGTTTAGCGTCAAAGGCAACACCATTGATCTGCTGCGCCGTCCGTTTGATTTCCCGGACAGCAAAGAGGGGCAGATCAACGCGCGCCTGACCTTTAGCAACAATGAGCTGAGCGAGATTAAAAACCTTGATACCGGCCGCGATTTTGGCTTCTTCCGCCTCGATCCGCGCCTGATCACCATGTTGCAGTCGCCGAACGGTGAACAGCGTCTGTTCGTGCCGCGCGCCGGTTTCCCGGATCTGCTGGTGAGCACCTTGATCGCCACTGAAGACCGCCACTTCTACGAGCACGACGGCATTAGCCCGTATTCGATTGGTCGTGCGTTCCTCGCCAACATCACCGCCGGTAAAGCGGTGCAGGGCGGCAGCACGCTGACGCAGCAGCTGGTGAAAAACCTGTTCCTCACCAACGAGCGTTCGCTGTGGCGTAAAGCGCGTGAAGCCTATATGGCGGTGATCATGGATGCGCGCTACAGCAAAGATCGCATCCTCGAGCTGTATCTCAACGAGGTGTATCTCGGCCAGACCGGTAACGATCAGATTCGCGGCTTCCCGCTGGCGAGCCTTTACTACTTCGGTCGTCCGGTGGATGAGCTGAGCCTCGATCAGCAAGCGATGCTGGTCGGCATGGTGAAAGGCGCGTCGCTGTACAATCCGTGGCGTAACCCGAAACTGGCGCTGGAGCGACGTAATCTGGTGCTGCGTTTGTTGCAGCAGCAGAACGTCATCGATCAGGAACTGTATGACATGCTGTCGGCGCGTCCGCTTGGCGTGCAGCCAAAAGGCGGCGTGATCACGCCTCAGCCGGCATTTATGCAGATGGTGCGTAATGAGCTGCAGGCTAAGCTCGGCGACAAAATGAAAGATCTCTCCGGCGTGAAGATTTTCACCACGCTGGATGCGATTTCGCAGGATGCCGCAGAGAAAGCGGTGATTGAAGGCATTCCAACGCTGAAAAAACAGCGTGGCCTGAAAGATCTGGAAACCGCGATGGTGGTAGTGGACCGCTTCAGCGGTGAAGTGCGCGCCATGGTCGGCGGTGCCGATCCGCAGTTCGCCGGTTACAACCGCGCGCTGCAAGCACGTCGTTCGATTGGCTCGCTGGCAAAACCGGCCACCTATCTCACCGCGCTGAGCCAGCCGAACAGCTATCGCCTCAACAGCTGGATCGCCGATGAACCGATTGCGCTGAAACAGCCGAACGGCACCATATGGAAACCGATGAATGACGATCGTCGTTTCAGCGGCAAAGTGATGCTGGTGGATGCGCTGACCAACTCGATGAACGTGCCAACCGTCAACCTCGGTATGACGCTGGGACTGGATGCGGTGGTCGATACCTGGAACAAGCTCGGCGTGCCGAAAGATCAGCTGCATCCGGTGCCGTCAATGCTTCTCGGTGCGCTGAACCTGACGCCGATTGAAGTGGCGCAGGCGTTCCAGTCGATCGCCAGCGGCGGTAACCGCGCTGAGCTGTCGGCGGTGCGTTCGGTGATTGCGGAAGATGGCACGGTGCTGTATCAGAGCTATCCGCAGGCGCAGCGTGTTGAACCGGCGCAGGCGGCGTATCTGACGCTCTACACCATGCAGCAGGTCGCCGATCACGGTACTGCGCGTGCGCTGGGTGCGCGTTATCCTAAAGCGCATCTGGCTGGCAAAACCGGTACCACCAATGACCTGATCGATAGCTGGTTCGCCGGTATTGATGGCAAAGAAGTGGCGATTACCTGGGTTGGCCGCGATAACAACCAAACCTCGAAGCTGTACGGTGCCAGCGGGGCAATGCAGCTTTATCGTCGCTATCTCGACAACCAGGCGCCAATGCCGCTGGTGCTGACGCCGCCGGAAGATATCACGCAGATGAATATCGATTCTGCCGGTAACTTTATCTGCGGTACGGGCAGCAGCACATGGCGTTCGCTGCCGGTGTGGTCGCTGGATCCGAACGCGCTGTGTCAGCAGCAGCAAGAGCAGGTTCAGCAACAACAGCAGCAGTTGCAGCAGCAACAAGAGCAGCAACAGCAGCAACAACAGCAGCAGCCACAGAATGAGCAGAAAGATTCTGACGGCGTGGCGGGTTGGATTAAAGATATGTTCGGCAGCAAATAAGTTGCTGAGAAAACACAGGGCGCTGCGGCGCCCTTTTTTATTGGGATAGGTGGTTAGCTGGGCTGATTCTTACAGTTACTTTTGCGAATATCAATAACCATACCAGTACTTTGCGTCACGAGAACTTCCAGGCTTTTTACTGCAACGTCTCGTGCATGTAGCAGTGAATCTGCAGGTTCCTCGCCAAAATTAACGGTTCTCATCGGTGTGGCGGTACGCTCAGGATTGATGCAGTTCACTTTGACTTTATCCTCAATCCACTCTTCCGCCAGCGCCTGAGTCAGATTGACTACCGCAGCTTTTGCCGATGAGTAAAGGGCGTAAAAAGCCCGTCCACGAGTGTAAGAACTGGATGTGAAATTCAATAACATGCCGGAGTTGCAGATTAACCGCTCTTTTGCCGCAATTGCCACGTTTACGGCTCCCAGATAATTAATGTTAATCAGCGCCATCACTTCCTGCTGAGTAAGCGTGGAGAGCGGTTTCTTAATCAAGACACCCGCAGTGTTGACGATAAAATCAATATTGCCATGCTCGGCAACAATGTTAGTTAAATAGTTTTTTACGCTGTCGAGATGAGTAATGTCGATATCATTATGTGAACGACTGGCAATATGTACTTTGGCCCCACACAGCGTGGCAACTTTCATCATCTCCAGACCAATTCCGCTACCTCCACCAAAAATAACCATATGCTTATCGCGCAGGAAATCGAGATTTGCAGAATTCAATGCGTGTGAGCTTTTCTCCTGCAGCAATTTTTCTGCGATAAAGAGATCAAGTGGATGGGTGATTTTAATATTGTTCTCATCGCCCTCTACGGTAATAACACGCGTTTCAGGCAGCATATTACGCAATACTCCGCAGTCGCAGGTAAACGTAAACTTACCCATGGCCGCTGCTTTCTCATAAGCCTGGCGAATTTTTTCCAGACGAAATGCCTGAGGGGTCTGGCCTCGGCGCATGCTGGCACGATGAGGAATATTGGCAATGCAGCCATCATCGTGAACTTCTACTAAAGTATCTGCTGAGGGGATCACCACATCTACGGCGTCAAAGGATTCAAGTGCATCTACGCATTTGCGAATAATAGTGTCGCTAATTAATGGACGCACGGCATCATGCAGTAAGATTTTACAATGACCGTCATAGTTGATAAGGGTTTTCAGCGCGGAATATGTTGAGTCAAAACGTTCCTTACCGCCGTTCACCACTTTACTCACTTTGTGCCACTGATTTTTTGCCACCAACTCCCACATGTAATCGATGTACTCATTTTGTGAGACGATAATAATTTCATCAATGTCGGCCGATTTTTCAAAACGTTCGATGGTGTATTCAATCACGGCACGTCCCGCTAACTTGGCGAATTGTTTTGGCTTGTCGCTGCCAAAGCGGGTGCCTGTACCGCCAGAAAGTATTATGGCTACATTTTTCATTTTTTATTCCGCCGCTTGCGGTCTGAGTGATGAACAAATAATTTCAGCGATTTTCTCGCCCGCTGTTCTCTCTTCTATCTGCAGTTCCTCACGCAGGACTTGTTCCCGGCGCACTTTCATTGCATCGTGACCCGCGACAATGTTGTCTACAAAGGTGAAAATATCCTTTTCACACCAGGCAACGTCGTAGGCGTCATAAATGAATTCTGCAGTGCGGTTCAAACCGTGACAGGTTTCGTGAGTGAGGTAGAGGATGGGTTTTTTCGACGGCAGATATTCCAGCAGGAAGGAACCGGCGTCCGCAATGAGTGCATCGGAACGCGCAAAAGTCAGCGTGTAATCATGCCCGAGATCCCACTCCAGATTGGTGTGTTGCTGCGACGCGCGCTGTAACTGCTGATAAAGACTTTGTGCCGTTGGGTTGGCTTCACCTATCCATTGGCTCAGCAGCGGATGGGGGCGAATGATCAGATGAATGTCCTGACGCTCAATCAGTTTTAAGAACGCCGAGCAGTAAAGGCTGAAGGTGGTGTACATCTTCTGGTCGCCAGGCAATACGAAATGCGGCGTCCACAGGAAGGTGGTTACCGTTTGAGCCGGCAGGTTATCCGTGAGATGGAAACGACGCTGATAGTGGTCAAATTTAGGATGGCCGGTAACGTGCACATGGCGATTTCCTGCCTGACACTGCAGCGCAAACTCAGTTTTATGTTTTTCCGAGCGGGCAAATATCCACGTCGCCAGATTTTGACAACGCAAATTATATTGATACACCATGCTCTCTGCGCCAATTCCGGTATCGAGCGCATAAGGGATGTAAGCGATTTTCACGCCGCGCTCATGCAGGTAGTCGCTGCGAAAGGCTTCGGGGCGTGCTTCGTCGTAAGGGTTTTGCAAGAACACCACATCGGGCTGACGCTGCTCCAACTGATAGTCTTCAAATCCTGTGTAATCCAACCCTCTTTCACCCAGAATCTCACGCTGAATATCGCCGTTAACATCGCTCGCCTTCCAGTTCAGGTAAGGCACCACCACGATGCGGCAATCGAACGCGGGATTGGCCTGCATCGCCTCAATCACCGATTCAAAGTTCGTCCAACCCGGTGGCCACTGGAAGTAAAAGTCGACTTTAATTGGGCCTGAAGTGGAGGGTGTGAATTTGGCGGGCGCAACGATTTGACTCAACGGTTTTCTGAAGAGTGCGCGGTAATCTACCGTTCTATTTTCGATATCGCTTTTATCGAGCCGTTGTACACCGGCGTTGGGGAATACGCCCAGCCAAAGATCCTGCTGCATCAGGCTATTCCAGTGCACATCAAGGGCATATTGTGCCTGCGCACCACCTTGCAATTGCGCCTGCAGCGCCTCGTGATAGTTTTCAATCAGCGTGGTGTAATAGCGGTGATTTACGATATAGGCGCATGCGCACCATGCGAAGTTAGCGCGCACGATATAGTCCACGCTCTTTAACGGCGTGACTCGGCGATAATTGGCCGCCAGAAAAGCCACTTGCCAGTTGATTTGCGGCAGGGCGGCAAAGTAGCGGTTGAGATTGTCGTAGTTCTTCTGGCTTTCATTGAAGCTAAAATCATCCTCCAGAATCAGCACGCGCTCCCAGCCGTTATCGCGTGCCATCTCCAGCGCGGCGATATGCGATTGCGTGCAGCCGATGTAGCCCTTTTCATGCTTGATCGCCTCCAGGCGAACGATTTTTTCAGCGGTTAAACCCAGCTTTTTAAGTTGTTTAGTGATGCGGGTTAATCGGTCTTTGCGTTTCTTCAAATTGATGAAGACAACGCGATCAACAATGTTCCAGTTTATAGCGGTCATGAGTGTGTCTGCGGGAAGGAGAATGCAGGACATAAGCAATTAGCGGGCCATTTTTTTAAGTTTATGATTTTACTTGTTATCGTTGGTTTGGCGCTCCGTCGGGATGAAATAAACTTCCTCTGTGCGGCAATGCAATTTCCCGATTGCCGGCCTCCGCTCCTTTTATTGCTGATTTATTATTTGCGATCATGAATATGCGCGATCTGGCTGTAAACGCCGCGCTTACAGGCATTAATCGTTGCGAATATGACGCTATTTCGCCTAAAATCCGTGCGTCATAATAATCATTCTCGTTTGTATTCGCCTGCATCGACTTTTTTCGAGAGACCTCACTTATGAATACGCGAAACACTAATCCTTGTTTCTTACGCCCGCGTTCGCTGGCTTGGTTTATTTCACTGACTATGGGTACGTTCAGCGTGCAGGCGTTGGCAGAAGATACCGTGGTGGTTAGCGCTGATGGCGGCAGCGGAGTCGAGCAAGAGAAAGCGTGGGGCCCGTCGCCAACCATTGCGGCCAAACGCAGCGCCACCGGCACCAAAACCGATACGCCGATCGAGAAGAACCCGCAGTCAATCTCGGTAGTCACGCAGGAAGAGATGGCGATGAAAAACGTCACCAGCGTGAAAGGGGCTTTCAACTACACGCCAGGCGTGTTGACCGGTAACCGCGGTAGCTCCAATGTTATCGATGCGCTCTCTATTCGCGGCTTCAGCGAAACCAACACCAACCAATATCTTGATGGCCTGAAACTGCAGGGTGATAACTACTCTGAGTTTGCTATCGATCCCTATTTCCTTGAACGCGCCGAACTGTTGCGCGGTCCGGTTTCGGTGCTGTACGGCAAGAGCAATCCGGGCGGCGTGGTGTCGCTGGTGAGTAAGCGTCCGACGCAGGAGACGCTGCGTGAAGTGCAGTTCCAGATGGGCACAAACAATCAGTTCTCCACGGGTTTCGATTTCGGCGGCTCGCTGGATGATGACGGCGTTTACAGCTATCGCCTGACCGGTCTCGCGCGCAGCGCCGATGCGCAGCAGGATATGAACAAAGAGAAGCGCTACACCATTGCGCCATCATTCAGCTGGCGTCCGGATGAGAATACGCGTTTCGATTTGCTGACCTACTTCCAGAACGAACCGGAAACCGGCTATTACGGCTGGTTGCCGCGTCAGGGCACCGTGGTGGGCATCACGCGTCCTGACGGCAGTAGTTACAAGCTGCCAACTAACTTTGATGAAGGCGAAGACAGCAACAAGATTTCGCGCAACACCAGGATGGTGGGCTACAACTTCGAGCACAGTTTCAAC
This sequence comes from Pantoea sp. AG1095, assembly GCF_003208415.1. Classification (NCBI taxonomy): domain Bacteria; kingdom Pseudomonadati; phylum Pseudomonadota; class Gammaproteobacteria; order Enterobacterales; family Erwiniaceae; genus Pantoea; species Pantoea sp. AG1095. The sequence goes on from NZ_QKMJ01000006.1 coordinate 212,541, forward strand.
GACACCTGGACGGTGCGGCAGAATTTGCGCTATGCGGATCTGAGAACGGATTATCGCAGCATTTATGGCAATGGTTTTAATGCCGCAACACAGCAAATCACCCGCGGTTCAGCGGTTTCTGATGAAAAGCTCAACCAGTTTGCAGTCGATAACCAGGCGCAGGCCAAATTCACCACCAGTCAAATTGATCACACACTGTTGCTGGGTGTCGATTTCCAGCGCACGCGTAATGATATTGATGCGCAATTTGGTACCGCATCACCGCTGAATGCCGTTAATCCACAATATGGCGACGACAGCGTGACGCCGTTCCCTAATCCTTATCAGCACCTCAATAAGCAGCGCCAAACCGGTTTATACGCGCAGGATCAGATGGAGTGGAACCGCTGGGTGTTAACCCTCGGCGGTCGTTATGATTACGCGATGAACTCGGTCTATGATCGCGTAGCCAATAGCGTTGATCGCCAGAACGATCAGGCTTTCACCTGGCGTGGCGGGCTGAACTATGTGTTTGATAACGGTATCGCACCTTACTTCAGCTACAGCGAAGCCTTCATTCCGAACTCAGGTTCAACTTATGATGGTCAAGCCTTTGATCCTTCCCGCGCGAAGCAGTATGAAGCCGGTGTGAAATACGTTCCTAAAGATCGTCCGGTGGTGTTGACGGCGGCGGTGTATCAGCTGACCAAAACCAAAAACCTGACGGCCGATCCGGATACCCTTAACCACCCAAATGCCAGCATTCAGAGTGGTGAAATCCGCTCGCGTGGCGTGGAGCTGGAAGCCAAAGCCGCGCTGAATGCCAACATCAATATGACCGCGTCTTATACCTACACTGATGCGGAATACACCGAAGACACTAACCTGAAAGGCAAAACACCGGTGCAGGTGCCGAAGCATATGGCATCGCTGTGGAGTGATTACACCTTCCATGAAACGGCGCTGTCGGGCGTGACGGTGGGTGCGGGTGTGCGTTATGTGGGTGAGAGCAAAGGGTTGTACGCCAGCGGCGACGATGTGAACCAAAACTTCGACGTAGCCGGTTACACCACCGTTGATGCCGCGCTGAAATACGACCTCGCACGCTTTGGCATGCCGGGTTCCACCATCGGCGTTAACGTCAATAATCTGTTCGATCGTGAATATGTCGCCAGCTGCTACCGCGACTACGCCTGCTACTGGGGCGCTGAGCGTCAGATTGTCGGTACTGCGACTTTCCGTTTCTAATCGTGTTACGTAGGTCGCCATCAATGGCGACCTACAGATTAACCAGGGATTATCATGCAGCATCCGCACCACGCAGAAACCACCTTCAGGCTGGATAACGTCAGTTTTCGTGTGCCAGGCCGCACGCTGCTGCATCCGCTGTCTCTTACCTTTGCACCGGGCAAAGTCACCGCGCTGATTGGTCACAATGGTTCTGGCAAATCCACGCTGCTGAAAATGCTCGGTCGTCACCATGCGGCGAGTGAAGGGCGCGTGTTGCTGAATGAGGACGCGGTAGATAACTGGGGCAGCAAAGATTTTGCGCGTCAGGTGGCGTATCTGCCGCAGCAACTGCCCGCGGCGGAAGGCATGACGGTGCGCGAGCTGGTGGCGATTGGCCGCTATCCGTGGCACGGCGCGCTGGGCCGCTATGGTCAGGAAGATCGCGATCGGGTGGAAGAGGCGATTACGCTGGTGGGATTAAAGCCTTTTGCCGGGCGTCTGGTGGATAGCCTTTCTGGCGGCGAGCGCCAGCGTGCCTGGCTGGCGATGCTGGTGGCGCAGAACAGTCGCTGCCTGTTGCTGGATGAACCGACCTCGGCGCTGGATATCGCCCATCAGGTTGATGTGCTGGCGCTGATTCAGCGTCTCAGCCGCGAACGTGGGCTAACGGTGATTGCGGTGCTGCACGATCTCAACATGGCGGCGCGCTATTGCGATCGTCTGGTGGCATTGCGCGGTGGCGAAGTGATTGCCGAAGGAGGCCCCGAGGTGATCATGCAGGCCGATGTGCTGGGCAACATTTACGGTATTCCGATGGGCATTTTGCCGCATCCGCTGGGCGGCGCGCCCGTCAGTTTCGTTTATTAAGGCCTCGCCATGTTCGACATTTCTCGCCGCCGCCTGCTGACGGCGCTGGCGCTTTCCCCGTTGATGTCTGCGTTGCCGCTGCGTGCCGCCGTACCGGATGCGCAGCGCATTCTGGCGCTGGAGTGGCTGCCGGTGGAGCTGCTGATGGCGCTCGGCGTGACGCCACTCGGGGTGGCCGACATGCACAACTACAACATTTGGGTCGGCGATCCGCAGCTGCCGTCCAGCGTTATCGATCTTGGCTTACGCACCGAGCCCAATCTGGAGCTGATGACGCAGCTCGAACCTTCACTCATCCTGCACTCCAATGGTTATGGTCCGGCGCTGGATAAGCTGCGGCGCATCGCGCCAACCATGGGTTTTGACCTCAACAGCGGCGACGGCAAACCGCTCAGCACCGCGCGTCACTCATTGCAGGCGCTCGGCGCACGTCTTGGCCGTGAAGCGCAGGCCGTGCAGCATCTGCAGTATGTGGATGAACAGCTGGCGGCGGCGCGTGAACGCCTCAGGCCGTGGGCCGATCGTCCGGTGCTGCTGATGTCGCTGATGGACAGCCGCCACGCGATTACCTTCGGTAAAAACAGTTTGTTCCTTGAGGTGATGGAGATCCTTGGCTTGAGCAATGCCTGGCAGGGCGAAACCAACTTCTGGGGCAGTGCAGTCGTTGGGCTGGAGCGGCTGGCGGAAGTGGGTGATGTGCAGGTGATCTGCTTCGATCACGATAACGATCGCGATATGCAGCAGGTGATGGCCACCGCGCTGTGGCAGGCGCTGCCGTTTGTGCGCGCGCAGCGTTTCCAGCGCGTGCCGGCGGTATGGTATTACGGCGCGACCTCTTCGGCGCTGAAATTTGTCCGCGTGCTGGAACACGCGCTGGAGTCGCACTGATGCGCAATCGTCTTTTTCCCGTCGCGCTATTGAGTACGGTGTTTCTGCTGGCGCTGGCCTTAACCGTGATCAATCTGCGCCAGGCGCTGCCGATCGATCAATGGTCGCAGGCGTTTTTTGCGCCTGACGTCAACAACATCCAGCAAGTGGTGTTTCATCACAGTTTGCTGTCGCGACTGGCGCTGTCGCTGCTGGTTGGCGCGGGCCTTGGCTTGGCCGGTTTGCTGTTTCAGCAGGTGCTGCGCAATCCGCTGGCGGAACCCACCACGCTTGGCGTGTCGTCGGGCGCTCAGCTGGGAATTACCGTCGCGACGTTATGGCATTTGCCGGGCGGCGAGTTCACGCAGCAGTTTGCGGCGATGGGCGGCGCGGTAATTGTCGGTATTTTGGTATTCGGCGTGGCCTGGGGCAAACGTCTGTCGCCGGTGACACTGATTCTGGCTGGGCTGGTGCTGAGTTTATACGCCGGTTCGGTGAATCAAATCTTCGCGATCTTCAATCACGATCAGCTGCAGAACATGTTCTTGTGGAGCACCGGCGCGCTCAACCAGCTGGATGGACACAATGTGGCGCAGCTGTGGCCGCGTCTGCTGCTGGCGTTTGTGGTGGCGCTGGCGCTGCTGCGTCCGCTGACGCTGATGGGGCTCGACGATGGCGTAGCGAAAAACCTCGGTCTGGCGCTGTCGGCGGCACGTATTGCTGCGCTGGCGCTGGCAATTTTACTTAGCGCGCAACTGGTCAATGTTGCAGGTATCATCGGCTTTATCGGCCTTTTCGCGCCGCTGCTGGCGAAGATGCTCGGCGGGCGTCGCCTGATCAGCCGGATGATGTTGGCGCCGCTGATCGGTGCGCTGCTGCTGTGGTTGGCCGATCAGTGCGTGCTATGGCTGACCAGCCACTGGCGTGAAGTGTCTACCGGCACGGCGACCGCGCTTATCGGCGTGCCGATTCTGCTTTGGTTGCTGCCGCGCCTGCGTACCGGATCGGTGCCGCCGGCGCTAAATCAGGGCGATAGCGTGCCGGCTGAGCGGCAGAAGGTCTTACGCTGGTGTTTGATCGGATTGCTGATTCTGGGCGTATTGAGTTGGGTTGGTATTACCTTTGGCCGCGATGCGCACGGCTTTGCGTGGGTGGGCGGCGATATGCTGCAGCAGCTGCTGCCGTGGCGCGCACCGCGCGTATTGGCCGCGCTGATTGTGGGCATGATGCTCGGCGTGGCGGGTGCGCTGATTCAGCGGCTTACCGGTAATCCGATGGCGAGCCCGGAAGTGTTGGGCATTAGCTCGGGTGCGGCGTGCGGCGTGGTGGTGATGATGTTCTTCGTGCCGGGCGATGCGGTGGCGTGGCTGTTGCCTGCCGGTGCGCTGGGTGCGGCATTGACGCTGATGATTATTATGCTGGTGGCGAGTCGCGGCGGCTTTTCGCCAGAACGCATGTTGCTGGCGGGCATGGCGCTTAACAGCGCGTTTGTCACGCTTTTGATGGTGCTGCTGGCCAGCGGCGATCCGCGCATGGCGGGCTTGCTGAGCTGGATTTCCGGTTCAACCTACAACATCAATATGCAGCAGGCCGTGCAAAGCGCGGTGGTGGGTGTGGTGCTGATGGCGCTGGCGCCGCTGGCAAGTCGCTGGTTAACGTTGTTACCACTCGGCAGCGCTACCGCGCGTTCAGCGGGCATGGCGCTCACTACCTCGCGCCTCAGCCTGCTGCTGCTGGCGGCGGCATTAACTGCCACGGCCACGTTAACTATTGGGCCGCTGAGCTTTATCGGGCTGATGGCGCCGCATATTGTGCGCATGCTCGGGTTCCGCCGTGCGTTACCACAGGTGTTGATGGCCGGTTTGTTGGGCGGCGGCTTGATGATTTTCGCCGACTGGTGCGGCAGGATGCTGGCGTTTCCGGATCAAATTCCAGCCGGGTTGATGGCGACCTTCTTTGGTGCGCCGTATTTTATCTGGCTGTTGCGGCGGGCGTAATCAGGGTAACCCTGAATGGCGACTCCACAACGACGGTAGAGTGCGCCATTCAGACGGTTTTAAAGTTTCGCGAAGCTGCGGCGTGCCGCATCGATGGTGCGTTGAATATCTTCATTACTGTGCGCCAGCGACATAAAGCCCGCTTCAAAAGCAGATGGCGCAAGGTAAACGCCTTCTTCCAGCATCAGGTGGAAGAAACGCTTAAAGCGCTCAACGTCACACTGAGTGACGTCCTGATAGCAGGTCACTTCATCGGCATCAGTGAAGAAAATCCCGAACATACCGCCCACGTGGTTGATCACCAGCGGAATATTTTCGGCTTTCGCTGCGGCCAGCAGGCCTTGTGCTAACTGCGTGGTCAGATCGGTCAACGTGCTGTGGGTGCCTGGCTGCGCAATTTGCGACAGACACGCGAAGCCCGCCGCCATGGCAATCGGGTTACCGGACAAGGTGCCGGCCTGATAAACCGGACCGGTTGGTGCCAGCGCATCCATCACATCACGACGACCACCAAAGGCACCGACCGGCATGCCGCCGCCGATGATTTTACCGAGACAGGTCAGGTCTGGCGTCACGTCGTAATAGGCCTGAGCACCGCCTAATGCAACACGGAAGCCGGTCATCACTTCGTCGATAATCAGCAGCGCACCGAATTCGTCACACAGCGCACGCAGGCCTGGCAGGAAGTCTGGCTGCGGTGGAATGCAGTTCATGTTGCCCGCTACCGGCTCAACGATGATGCAGGCAATATCCTCAGGATACTGCTCGAAAGCCGCACGCACGGTGCTGAGATCGTTATAGGTGCAGGTCAGCGTGTGCTTAGCAAAATCGGCCGGTACGCCCGGCGAGTTTGGCTGGCCGAGCGTCAGCGCGCCGGAGCCGGCTTTCACCAGCAGGCAGTCGGCGTGGCCGTGATAGCAACCTTCGAATTTGATGATTTTGTCGCGATGGGTGAAGCCGCGCGCCAGGCGAATGGCGCTCATGGTGGCTTCGGTGCCGGAGTTAACCATGCGCACCATGTCCATGCTGGGCACCAGCTCGCACACCAGCTCAGCCATTTTCACTTCCATCTCGGTTGGCGCGCCGAAGCTCAGACCGCGCGCAGCCGCTTCAATCACTGCGTTACGGATGTTGGCGTTGTTATGACCCAGCACCATCGGGCCCCACGAACCGACATAATCGATATAGCCTTTGCCGTCAGCGTCATACAGATACGCACCGTCAGCGCGTTCGATGAACAGCGGCACACCGCCCACACCGGTAAATGCACGTACCGGGGAGTTCACACCGCCGGGGATCAGGCGTTGCGCTGCGGCATACAGGTTTTCTGACTTACTCATTGTTCTGCTCCTGCTGTTCGGGAAAAATCTGGCGCCATTCTACGGGAATAACGGCTTGCGCTAAAGTTTAGGGTATATACTTTCCTGCGCATGCGGCGGCACGCAGTGTCAAGCGTGACACTTGATTGCACTGGACGGCTGGCAGATAATAGCGAGATTAAGGTCGTTTTCTGACCTCGACGTTTACCCGGAGTAAAAGATGAGTGACGACTTAGCAGCGCTGCCTTTGCAATTTACTGATGCAGCAGCAAAAAAAGTGAAAAACCTGATTTCTGATGAAGAAAATCCCGAGCTGAAATTGCGCGTTTACATTACCGGCGGCGGTTGCAGCGGTTTCCAGTACGGCTTCACGTTTGACGATCAAATGAATGACGGTGACATGACCATCGAGAAACAAGGCGTGGCGCTGGTGGTGGATCCGATGAGCCTGCAATATCTGGTGGGCGGTTCCGTGGATTACACCGAAGGCCTGGAAGGTTCACGTTTTATCGTGACCAACCCGAATGCCAAAACCACCTGCGGTTGTGGTTCTTCCTTCAGCATCTAATGCTGCTTCTGGCTGCCGTTCTGGTAGCCAGATTCCTACCACTCAATAGTCACTAAACGCGCAGATTCGCGGCGTTTAGCATCGCGTTTTAATACTCGTTCGGTAATGCGCGGCTGCGCGCTGAAGTGACGTCCACAATCCACTTTGGGCAGAGAGTGTTCACTCTGGCGTGAGATATCGCAACGCGAGAATAATGTTAAGGTAGCGGCAATAGAGCCGGTTGACGTGGCCGCACTCAGAGGTGCAGCGATCACGAGCCCTATGGCCAGCAGCAGTGCTCTGGTCATAAATAGTTCCTGGTGAAGACAAAATTGCGCTTAGCGCTAAAAATGGGCACAGAGCATACGTGGCCGCTGTGCCTTGTATTATGATTTACGACAATTTATGCCGAATCTTTAATCTTAATTAGTGCTTTTTTTTGTCGGATGTAAATCTGCACACAGCTGTTTCGCTGCCAGCAGCATGCGAGGCCCCGGACGGCTCAGCCAGTCGTCATTGATGGCGATCACCGGCACATCCAATTGCGGCTGCCAATATTGCGCGATGCTGGCGGCCCGAGCGGCATCACCCCCGATCACAATCGCCTGCGGATGGCGCATCAGCACCTGTTCGCGGCTCACCTGCGGCCAGCTAACGCTGCTATCGGCAAAAATATTCCTGCCGCCGCACAGCTCAATGACCTGATTTTGCATGGTGTTACGCGAAGCCGTAAACAGCGGCTGCTGACCAAACTGCAAAAACAGCGGCAGCGGCGTACTTTGCTGATACTGCTTGCGCAGCGCCGCTTCCTGCGCGCGTAATGCCTGCGCCGCATCGATGGCTTGCTGCGGCTGCGGACTCCAGCGCTGTAACGCCGCCAGCGCATCGATCATTTGGTCAATGGTTTGCGGATCGATCCACTCAACCTTGACCCCGAAACGCTGCAGCTGTTCAATTTGCCGCTGTGGATTACCGCCGCGCCACGCCAGCACCACATCCGGCTTCAGTTGCAGAATGCGTTCCACTTTAATGCCTTGCCAGTTCGCCACCTGTTCCAGCGCGTTGGCCTGCGCGGGATAATCGGAGAAGGCGCTGACGGCGAGCGGCGTAATGCCTGCGGCGAAGGCCAGTTCCGTCAGATGCGGCGAAAGAGTGATGACGCGCGGCGCGGCAGCGAACAGGCTGTTGCACAGCAGCAACAGCCCAAGCAGCAGGTTTTTAGCCACGCGCCAGCTGAACCAGCAGGTTTTCTACCATCAAAGAAGATTGTTTTGCCGCAACACTGAGGAACTCGTCGAAGCTGAGGTGTGATTCCTGATCGGCGACGTCAGAAATGGCGCGCACCACCACAAATGGCACCTTGAACTGATGGCAAACGTGACCAATTGCGGTCGCTTCCATCTCCACCGCAATCGCCTGCGGGAAGGTGGTGCGGATGCGTTCCAGTGGTGCAGCGCCGTTGATAAACGCATCGCCGCTCACTACCAAACCACGTACCGCGTTGAGGTCGAGCTGCTTGATAACCATTTCAGCGGCGGCAATCAGTTTGTCATCCGCCACGAAAGCGGCGGGGCAGCTGGCCATCTGGCCTGGCTCGTAACCGAAGGCGGTGACGTCGGCATCGTGATAGCGCACTTCATCCGACACCACGATATCGCCCACTTTCAGCGTTGGCGCCAATCCGCCGGCAGAACCGGTGTTGATTACCACATCCGGCTTGCACAGCTGAAGCAGCAAGGTGGTGCCGAGCGCGGCAGCCACTTTGCCGATGCCTGATTTCAGCAGCGCCACCTCAACACCATTCAGCGTACCGGTGTAAATTTCGCAGCCGGCCAGCGTCAGTGTCTGGCGGTTTTCGATTTTGTCACGCAGCAGTGTAACTTCCTGCTCCATCGCGCCAATAAAGCCTACTTTCATAAGAATCTCGCTAATTTAATGGATGTAACCCGCAAAAGTGAGGCATAGTCTAACATGGCTGATTGAGGAAGAATTCACGAAAAAATAAGGGGTAATTATGGCGACGATCAATTTCAGGAAGAAGATCAGTTTCACCCGCCCTTATACCAGCCGCAAAGATCCCGAAGGGGAATACTTTATTACCCGCCACTTTGAAAGCGATCGCGGACGTATTATTAACTCCGCCGCCATTCGTCGCCTGCAACAGAAAACCCAGGTATTCCCGCTCGAGCGCAATGCGGCGGTGCGTTCGCGTCTAACGCACTCGCTGGAAGTGCAGCAAACCGGGCGATATATCACCAAAGAGATTCTGCAAGCGCTGAAAACCCAGGGCGGCGGGCTGGCGAATTATGGGCTGGATGAGTTTGAAGGTGCCTTCGAAAGCCTGATTGAGATGGCCTGTTTACTGCACGATGTCGGCAATCCGCCGTTTGGTCATTTTGGCGAGGCGGCGATCAATGACTGGTTCGACGAAAATCTGCCTGCCGAGCTGGTCGATCCGCTGGTGGCGGGCGTTGCCGATGAGGCTGAGCGCACCGCTTTTGACCAGTTGAATGCAATGATTCGTCAAGATTTATGCCATTTCGAGGGTAACGCGCAGGCGATTCGCCTGGTGCATACGCTGCTGCAACTCAATCTCAGCTATGCGCAAGTCGCCTGTATTTTGAAATATACCGCGCCCGCATGGTGGCAAGGCGATAAACCGGCTGAATTTAGCGTGTTAATGAAAAAGCCGGGCTTCTATTTATCTGAGCGAGAATATGTGGCTGAGTTGCGTGAAGCGACCAATATTAAACAGCACCATCGTTTCCCGCTTACCTGGATAATGGAAGCCGCCGACGATATCTCTTATTGCATTGCCGATTTGGATGACGCCGTAGAAAAAGACATCTTCCATGTTGAAACGTTGTATAAGCATTTATTGGATGCCTGGGGCGCGGTAAAAAACGGCGATGTTTTCAGCCGTACTATCGGTGATGCCTGGAAAGAGGCTAATCAGAAAAAACGCCGCAGTATCAGCGATCAATTCTTTATGTCATTGCGGGTTAACGTGCAAAACGTGCTGGTTAGCCATGCGGTTAAGCGTTTCATCGACAACTTACCGGCTATTTTCGAAGGTGATTTTAATCACGCTTTACTGGAAGATGATGGTGAAGAAGGTCGCTTGCTAAAACTATTTAAAACGGTTGCGCGTCAGCAGGTGTTTAATCATCCGGAAGTTGAACAACTGGAATTGCAGGGTTATCGGGTAATTAAAGGTTTGCTCGAAATATATCAGTCACTGCTGTTGCTGGATTACGAGCAATTTACCACCTTGATGAACGAGGATTTTCTGGCAAAGCATCCGATTGAAACCCGCTTGTTTCATAAGCTTTCCGGCAAACATCGAAAGGCCTATCAACAACACATGCGCTCATTAATTGTTGAGCATAAATATCAGCGCTTGTTGTGGGAACGTTATTATCGTGCGCGTCTGATTCAGGACTACATTAGTGGGATGACGGACAATTATGCCTGGGATGAATATCGTCGTTTAATGGCGGTTGAATAAGCGCACAATTGTAAAGATGAAGAACAATTTTTTACCTTTACCTAAAACTTTATTAGGAACTTCGCGCTAAAAACTTAATCTCATCATCACGACCACAGCAATGGTCTGGCCGTAATTCTTAGAGAGACACAGATAAATGAAAAAAAACACAATTATGCTGGCGTTGGCGCTGAGTTTCGGCGCGGCGACGTTGAGCCCTGTGAGTGTATTTGCCGCAGAGACCGCTTCTTCTTCCAGCCAGCAGTTGCCAAGCCTGGCACCCATGCTGGAAAAAGTCATGCCTTCCGTGGTGAGTATCAGTGTGGAAGGCTCGACGACGGTTAAAACGCCGCGTATGCCGCAGCAGTTCCAGCAATTCTTTGGTGATAATTCTCCGTTCTGCCAGGACGGTTCACCGTTCCAAAGCTCACCCATGTGTCAAAACGGCGGTGGTGACGGCGGCGCGGATGGCGGTGCTAACGCGCAGAAACAGCAGTTCCGTGCGCTGGGTTCCGGTGTGGTAATTAACGCGGATAAAGGCTATGTGGTGACCAACAACCACGTGGTGGATAACGCGACCAAAATCCAGGTGCAGCTCAGCGATGGACGTCGTTACGACGCCAAAGTGATCGGTAAAGATCCACAATCAGATATCGCGCTGATTCAGCTGCAGGATGCGAAAAACCTCACCGCAATTAAGATTGCCGACTCCGACAACCTGCGCGTCGGTGATTACACCGTGGCGATTGGTAATCCGTACGGCCTTGGCGAAACGGTGACTTCGGGGATTGTTTCGGCGCTGGGCCGCAGCGGCCTGAACGTTGAAAATTACGAAAACTTCATTCAGACCGATGCGGCGATTAACCGTGGTAACTCCGGTGGCGCATTGGTAAACCTTAACGGCGAGCTGATCGGGATTAACACCGCGATTCTGGCGCCGGACGGCGGCAACATCGGTATCGGCTTTGCGATCCCTAGCTCAATGGTGAAAAACCTTACCGCGCAGATGGTGGAGTACGGTCAGGTGAAACGCGGCGAGCTGGGCATTATGGGCACCGAGCTGAACTCAGAGCTGGCGAAAGCGATGAAAGTCGATGCGCAGCGTGGCGCCTTTGTTAGCCAGGTATTGCCGAACTCTGCTGCGGCGAAAGCCGGCGTGAAAGCGGGTGACGTGGTGGTGTCGATGAACGGTAAAGCGCTGACCAGCTTTGCAGCGCTGCGTGCCGAAGTCGGCTCGCTGCCGGTCGGTACCAAGCTGCAGCTGGGTCTGCTGCGCGAAGGCAAACCGGTGAACGTCACCGTTGAACTGCAGCAGAGCTCGCAGGATAAAGTGCAGTCCGCCACCATTTACACCGGTATTGAAGGTGCCGATCTCAGCAATATTGATACCAACGGCCAGAAAGGCGTGCGCGTCGATAGCGTCAAGCCTGGCAGCGCAGCGGCGCGTATTGGCTTGAAGAAAGGTGACGTGATTCTGGGTGTCAACCAGCAAGCCGTGGCTAATCTTGGCGAGCTGCGTAAAGTGCTCGACACCAAACCTTCGGTGCTGGCACTGAACGTACAGCGCGGTGACAGCAGCCTGTATCTGCTGATGCAGTAAGTTTCAGGTTGTTGATAACAGGCGAGCTTTGGCTCGCCTTTTTTGTGTCTGTGCAAATGTCCGGTACTGAATGTGACGCTTACCGCAAATCCCGCATAATCCCGCTGGCTATGTGCAGTTGCACAATGTCAGCGCCGTAACGGATGCGTATTCTGTCTGTTCGTCCTTATCTCCGGAGTGTTTGATGGCCACCTATCATCTCGATGCGCGACTGGCTCAGGATATTGTTGCCCGCACCATGCAAATTATTGACAGCAATGTCAACGTGATGGATGCGCGTGGTCGCATCATCGGCAGTGGCGATCGTGAACGCATTGGCGAATTGCACGAAGGCGCGCTTTTGGTGCTGTCACAAGGGCGCGTGGTAGACATCGACGAAGCGGTGGCAAAACATCTGCACGGCGTGCGTCCTGGCATCAATTTGCCGCTGCGTATTGATGGCGATATCGTCGGCGTGATCGGTTTGACCGGCCAACCGGCAACGCTGCGTCACTACGGCGAATTGGTGTGTATGACCGCCGAAATGATGCTGGAACAGGCGCGTTTGCTACACATGCTGGCGCAAGATAGCCGCTTGCGAGAAGAGCTGGTGCTGAATCTGGTGCGCAGCGAAACCTTATCGCCAGCGCTCAGCGAATGGGCGCAGCGGCTCGGCATCGATCTCAATCAACCGCGCGTGGTGGCGGTGGTGGAAGTGGACAGCGGCCAGCTCGGCGTTGATAGCGCCATGTCCGAGCTGCAACAGCTGCAAACGCTGCTGACCACGCCAGAGCGCGACAACCTGATTGCGATTGTTTCACTCACCGAAATGGTGGTGCTGAAACCGGCACTGAATGTACATGGCCGCTACGATCAGGACGATCATCGTCGTCGCGTGGATCAACTGCTGCAACGCATGAAGGAGAGCGGCCAGGTGCGAATGCGCATCGCGCTCGGCAACTACTTTACCGGTCCCGGCAGCATCGCACGTTCGTACCGCACCGCGCGTACCACCATGATGGTGGGCAAACAGCGCATGCCGGAACAGCGCAGCTATTTTTATCAGGATCTGGTGCTGCCGGTGCTGCTCGACAGTTTACGCGGCGGCTGGCAGGCCAACGAACTGGCACGCCCGCTGGCAAAGCTGAAAAGCATGGACAACAATGGCTTGCTGCGACGCACGCTGGTGGCGTGGTTCAGCCACAACGTGCAACCCAGCGCCACGGCACGCGCTCTATTCATTCATCGCAACACGCTGGAGTATCGCCTCAACCGTATTTCCGAGCTTACCGGGCTCGATCTGGGCAATTTTGACGATCGCTTGCTGCTGTACGTGGCTCTTCAACTGGATGAGCAAAGTTAATGAGAAACCTGTGGATTGCGCTGCTGTGGCTGTATAGCGCGCTAAGTGTGGCTAACGATCCGGCCTTTCTCTCGTTAAACGATCTGCAGAAAGTTAAGCAGCAGCTGGCACATCATCAGGCCGCGCCGCCAACGCTCGACGCCTGGCATCAGCTTAAACAGCAAGCGGATAACGCGCTACAACACCCCAATCCCAGCGTCACCGATAAAGGTATGATGCCGCCGAGCGGCTCGAAGCAGGATTATTTAAGCCTGAGCGCCTATTGGTGGCCGGATGCCAGCAGCGCCGACGGCCTGCCGTGGCAGCGTCGTGATGGCGAAGTGAATCCTGCCAGTAAGAATGATCAAAGTGATGGCGTGCGGCTGGCGCGCTTTACCGCCGATTTTCAGGCCCTGACGCTGGCGTGGTACTTCACTGGCAATCAACGTTATGCCGACAAAGCGCTGGCGATGATGCGTCACTGGTTTATCAATCCCACCAGCCGTATGCACCCTAATCTTAACTTTGCTCAAGGCATTCCGGGCCGATCCGCGGGCCGCCATGATGGCGTGCTCGATGGGCGCTACTTTGCCACGCGCGTGGTGGATGCGCTGACTTTGCTACGCAATGCGCCCGGTTGGCAGCCTGCCGATCAGCAAGCGATGCAGCAGTGGTTTAGCGAGTATCTGCACTGGCTGCGGCACAATCCGCTAGCACTGCAAGAAGCGGCGGCGATGAATAATCATGGCAGTTGGTATTGCACGCAGGTGGCGGGAATCGCGTGGTATCTGGGCGATCGTGAGACAGTCACAGCGATGGTAGAGTTGGCGCGCAATAAAATTGCGCTGCAAATTCGTGCCGATGGCAGCCAGCCAGCAGAGTTAGCGCGCACGCGATCCTTCCATTACAGCTACTTCAATCTGCAGGCGCTTAGCGCATTGGCGCAGCTAGCCGGTAAAGCAGGGTTAGGCGATTTATGGCATAGCCAGCAGCCGGGCGGATCGTTGCTGGCTGCGCTCGACATGATGGCGCCGTACAGCGATGCCACTAAACTCTGGCCGTGGAAAAATCGTGATCGCGTGAGCCAGCGCATCATTCCGCTGCTTTCAATGGCCGATAACAGCCTGCAGCAGCCGCGTTATCAACAGTGGATCATGCAGACGCAATGGAAAGATCAAAAGAGTGGGGCGGTGAGGCAGGCACAGCGTGATACCTGGCTGCTTTCGCTTCCTTATCAGCAGCCATAAAAAAAGGCCAGCATCGGCTGGCCTGTTATTTAAAGCGCGAAATTAACGGTTGTTGCGGGTCAGCTGATCAAGGTCTGATTCGATTTCAGCGATCTTGTTCGAAACCACGCTTTCCAGATGGCGCAGATCTGCCAGAATTTTGCGCTTCAGATCCACTTCAACCTGGTCGCGCTGGCAAATCTGGTCCAGCTCATCGATCACATAACGCAGGTTCGGGCTGATTTCCTGCACTTCTTTGTAACCCTGGCTGGTGTGATCGGCGACAACGGTTTTGCGCTGACGTGGATATTTGAATTTCACGCTTTTAGCAAAGAATTCACCTTTGTCTTTGCGGAAGTAGATTTTAAGAATGTCGTTGTTAGCTTCCTGACGCAGGCTGTAACGGTCGATGTCGTCAGGGTTGCTGATACCTAAGCTTTTCAGGTTGTCGTACATAGCGTTTATATTCCATCTAAGAGTGGGTGAGCGCGCAGGACTATCATCATCATTCGGGATGCAGCAGAAACGCGGCAACCGGAACGCTTACGGCATACTTAATCAACTGTAGACACAAAAACCGGGATGAACAGTGCGCGACCGGAGTTAACTTGGCGCGGATTATGAACTGTTTGAAAAATAAACGCACGTGTTAATTCGCGGCGCGAAACAGGTAATTCTGGCGGGAGTGTAAACAAATAATTACGGGCCTGTACGCAGGCCCGTCGGGAAGATCTTCAGGCAGGAGAAGCTCAGTCGATGCTGCGCAGCAGTTCGTTAATGCCTGTTTTGCTGAGCGTTTTAGCGTCAACTTTCTTCACGATTACCGCGCAGTACAGGCTGTAGCTACCATCTTTAGACGGCAGATTACCGGAAACCACCACGGAACCCGCAGGTACGCGGCCGTAATGCACTTCGCCGGTTTCGCGGTCAAAGATTTTGGTGCTCTGGCCGATGTAAACGCCCATGGAGATCACGGAACCTTCTTCGACGATCACGCCTTCAACGATTTCTGAACGTGCGCCAATGAAGCAGTTATCTTCGATGATGGTTGGGTTAGCCTGCAGCGGCTCCAGCACGCCACCGATGCCCACGCCGCCTGACAGGTGGACGTTTTTACCGATCTGCGCGCAAGAACCCACAGTCGCCCAGGTATCAACCATGGTGCCTTCATCAACGTAAGCGCCGATGTTGACGTAGGAAGGCATCAGCACGGTATTACGTGCGATGAATGCGCCCTGACGCACGGCAGCAGGTGGCACAACGCGGAAACCGGCGTCTTTGAAACGCGCTTCATCCCAGCCAGCAAACTTCATTGGCACTTTGTCGTAGAAGCGGGTTTCCGACCCTTCCATGACCTGATTGTCGTTGATGCGGAACGACAACAGCACTGCTTTCTTCAGCCACTGATGCGTTACCCACTCACCGTTGATCTTTTCAGACACGCGCAGTTCACCGCTATCCAGCAGGCCAATAACCTGGGTGATAGCATCGCGGGTCGCGCTGTCTACGCTAGATGGCGTGATGTCGGCGCGGCGCTCAAAGGCAGATTCGATAACGCTCTGTAACTGTTGCATAATGATTTCCTAAGTCTGTAATACGGGTGCCAGCATCGCACTGGCACGGTAAATAAATTTGATTAATCGATTGCGGTCACACTTTATCGTTTGGATTAAGGGCCTCTGTCAACCTCTGTTGCAACACATTGCGCATTTCCACCCCAAGCGCACGTCGCTCACTATCGGCGAGGATGAAAAGATCCTCAACCCGTTCACCAATCGTACTGATGCGTGCGCCGTGCAGCGACACGCCCAAATCGGCGAACACTTCACCCACGCGCGCCAGTAAGCCGGGCTGATCGAGCGCGACCAATTCCAGATAACTGCGGCGGTCGGTGTGCGTCGGCAGGAAATTGACTTCGGTATCGACACTGAAATGCTTGAGGCGCGCAGACTGGCGACGCGTACGCGGCGGCACCCATTCGTTTTGCGTGATGGCTTGTTCCAGCGCCTGAATGATCAGCGGATGGCGATCGGCGGCCAGCGGGCTGCCATCCGGCTCCAGCACAATAAAGGTGTCCATTGCCATGCCATCGCGACTGGTAAAGATCTGCGCATCATGCACGCTGAGATTGCGGCGATCCAACTCGCCGGCCACCGCCGCAAACAGGTGCGGACGATCCGGGCTCCAGATAAAGATCTCGGTACCGCCGCGCGTGGCCTGCGGGCTGACCAGCACCAGCGGTTTGTTGAGATCGTGATGAATTAAATGACGCGCATGCCAGGCGAGCTGATTCGGTGTGTGGCGCAGAAAATAGTCGGCGCGGCAGCGGCTCCAGATATGGTGCAAAC
The DNA here is from genome assembly GCF_003208415.1 of Pantoea sp. AG1095. Lineage (NCBI taxonomy): Bacteria > Pseudomonadati > Pseudomonadota > Gammaproteobacteria > Enterobacterales > Erwiniaceae > Pantoea > Pantoea sp. AG1095. Next base: position 229,329 of record NZ_QKMJ01000006.1, read on the forward strand.
GCTCTTCGTCGAGGTTTTCCATCCGCAGCAGCGCCAGCGCTTGCAGACGATGATGGCGCACGCGCTCGCGCAGATCCGGGCTGTTTTCCATGCCGCGGCGCAGCTGTTTTTCGGTCGCGAAGAACAGCTCGCGCAACAGGCTCTGCTTCCAGCTGTTCCACAAGCTTTCATTGGTGGCGCAGATATCGGAAACCGTCAGGCACGCCAGATAGCGTAAGCGATTTTCGTTCTGCATCACTTCGGCGAATTGCTGAATCACGGTGGGATCCTGAATATCGCGGCGCTGCGCGGTGACTGACATCAATAAATGATGACGTACCAGCCAGGCAACCAGCTGCGTTTCGCGGGAGTTCAGTCCGTGTAGTTCGGCAAAGTCGAGCGCATCCTGCGCGCCGAGAATGGAGTGATCGCCGTTGCGGCCTTTGGCGATATCGTGCAGCAGCGCAGCCATCAGCAACAGTTCCGGCTGTGGCAGGCGCGGCCAGAGTTCAACGCACAGCGGATGCATCGGGCGCGTGGCTTCGTCGGCAAAACTCTCCAGCTTCTGCAGCACGCGGATGGTGTGCTCATCCACCGTGTAAGCGTGGAACAGATCGAACTGCATCTGACCAACGATGTTGCCCCACAGCGGCGTATAGGCCCATAACACGCTATGACGATGCATCGGCACCAGCGCGCGCTTAACCGCGCCAGGATGACGCAGAATCGCCATAAAGGTTTCACGCGCTTCAGGAATCTGGCATAGAGGCTGCTTCAAATGGCGGCGCGCATAGCGCAGCTGCCGCAGCGTGGTGGAGTAAATACCTTTGATGTTTTCGTTACGCACCATCACGTAGAACATACGCAGGATGGCTTGCGGCTCACGCTCAAACAGCGTGAGATCGCGCAGGTCGATGAGGTCACCGCGAATCTGGAAATCGTCATCAATGTTGCGCGGTTTTTCAGTGGTCGACAGCGCCAGAATCGCTTCATCGAACAGCTGCAGCAGCATCTGATTGAGTTCGCCGATACGGCGCGTGACGCGGTAGAAGTCCTTCATCATGCGCTCAACCGGCTCATTGACTTCCCCCAGATAGTTGAGGCGTTGAGCGACGGTGAGTTGTCGATCAAACAGCAGACGATTGTCATAGCGTGGCAGCGTTAAGTGCAGCGCAAAGCGAATGCGCCACAAAAATTCCTGACACTCGTTGATTTCATTGCGTTCCGCTTCGGTGATAAAGCCGAAACCAACCATCTCATCCATGGTGGTGGCGCCAAAGTGACGACGCGCCACCCATTGCAGCGTGTGTATGTCGCGCAGGCCACCGGGGCTGCTTTTGATATCCGGTTCGAGGTTGTAGCTGGTGCCGTGATAGCGCTGGTGGCGCTCCTGCTGCTCTTCAATTTTGGCGGCGAAGAAGCGCGACGACGGCCAGAAACCATCGCTGAAGATGTTCTTTTGCAGTTCGAGAAACAGCGCCACATCGCCAGTGAGCATGCGCGATTCGATCAGGTTGGTGGCGACCGTAAGATCGGATAAGCCTTCCAGCAGGCACTCTTCCAGCGTACGTACGCTGTGACCAACTTCCAGCTTCAAATCCCACATCAGCGTTAGCAGCTCGCTGGCGCGTTGCGCGGCTGTGTCGTCCAGCGGCTGGCGGCTGAGGATCAGCACATCAATATCGGAGAGCGGATGCAGTTCGCCGCGACCATAACCGCCAACGGCAACCAGTGCGATCTCCTTCATCTGGTCGAAACCAAAGAAGCGCCACAGGCGGCGCAGTAAGCGGTCGATAAACAGCGTGCGGGCATCAATCAGAGATTCAATATCGGTGCCCGCATCAAATGCAATGCCCAGGTGCTGCTGGAATTGCTCAAGATAGTGTTTGAGCTTGTCGCGCGTCAGGGCGTCATCCGGCCAGCTGGCGGGGGAATCGGTCAGGCCTTTGTGTACTGCTTCGGTCACGCTACCACTCATCAACATGCCTCTTCATTACGCACATAAAAAAGGCCAGCGATAAGCCGGCCTGGTACTGTTAGCGAGATGATTACGCGACGTTTTCAAGCACCGCTGGAATGGTGTCGTCTTCACGCAGCGTCAGAATCTCACAGCCGTTTTCTGTCACCACAATAGTATGCTCATACTGCGCGGACAAGCTGCGATCTTTGGTTTTCACGGTCCAGCCATCCTTCATGGTGCGGATGCGGTAATCACCGGCATTCACCATCGGTTCGATGGTGAAGGTCATGCCTGCTTGCAACACCACGCCGCTATCATCCGCGTCGTAATGCAGTACCTGCGGCTCTTCGTGGAAGCCTTTGCCGATGCCGTGACCGCAATACTCGCGCACCACCGAAAAATCCTGTGCTTCGACATACTGCTGAATCGCGCGGCCCAGTTCACGCAGACGAATACCCGGTTTCACCAGACGCAGCGCGATATAGAGACTTTCCTGAGTAACGCGACACAGGCGCTCGCCCTGAATGGTGGCTTTACCGACGATGAACATTTTTGAGGTATCGCCGTGATACTCATCTTTGATCACCGTGACATCGACGTTAACCACGTCGCCATCCTTCAGCACGCGATCGTCGCTCGGAATACCGTGACATACCACTTCATTCACCGAAATACACACCGATTTCGGGAAGCCGTGATAGCCGAGGCAGGCGGAAATCGCCTGCTGCTTCAGCGTGATGTGTTCGTGGCAGAGACGATCCAGTTCACCGGTGGTGACGCCAGGCACCACGTGCGGGGCAATCATCTCCAGCACTTCAGCGGCAAGGCGGCCCGCCACGCGCATTTTTTCGATTTCTTCAGGGGTTTTAATTGAAATAGCCATTAAATTAATCCGCAATCGTCGAATTTTTCGACAATAATGAGTTCTGTGGCAGTCATGTTAGCAGCCAGCAAAAGGGCTGCCAAATGGCGATTGTCTGCGCCTGCGGCGCTCAACTACTATTGGCGTATTCCTGCGCATTGTGGTATAAAGCGCGCCGACGATTCTCTGTCACCGACGTTTGGCTGGCAGGAAACGCATAAAACTCATTATGTGTACTAAAACACACATGTATCGACACATACGCCGGGGTGCCTTGAAAGAGGTCGGTCGTATGGGATACATGGAGGCCCAACCCCAAATCAAACTTTAGAGGTAATCATGGCAACTGTTTCAATGCGCGACATGCTCAAGGCTGGTGTTCACTTTGGTCACCAGACCCGTTACTGGAACCCGAAAATGAAGCCATTCATCTTCGGCGCACGTAACAAGGTTCACATCATCAACCTCGAGCAGACTGTGCCAATGTTCAACGACGCTCTGGCTGAGTTGAAAAAGATCTCTTCCCGTAAAGGTAAGATCCTGATCGTTGGTACTAAGCGCGCTGCTGCCGAAGCGGTAAAAGAGTCAGCTCTGAGCTGCGACCAGTTCTTCGTAAACCACCGCTGGTTGGGTGGCATGCTGACTAACTGGAAAACCGTTCGTCAGTCAATCAAACGCCTGAAAGATCTTGAGTCTCAGTCTCAGGACGGTACTTTCGACAAACTGACCAAGAAAGAAGCGCTGATGCGCACTCGCGAACTGGCCAAGCTGGAAAACAGCCTGGGCGGTATCAAAGATATGGGCGGTCTGCCGGATGCACTGTTCGTTGTTGACGCTGATCACGAGCACATCGCTATCAAAGAAGCAAACAACCTGGGTATCCCAGTATTTGCTATCGTTGATACCAACTCTGATCCAGACGGCGTTGACTTCGTTATCCCAGGTAACGACGATGCGATCCGTGCTGTAAGCCTGTACCTGACTGCCGTTGCCACTACCGTGCGCGAAGGCCGTTCACAGGATCTGGCTGAGCAGGCTGAAGAAGCTGCTGAAGCTTAATAAGGTTCGCTCTTTCTAAGAGCCCTTAGACATCAGATGTTATCTGTTAAGGGGGCCGTTCAGGCCCCTTTATTTTATCTAAGTCTGTCACGCTCACTGCAGAGCGAGCGGGGCAGAGTAAATTTTCCGCAACAAGTTTCTGACAGTGTGTGAGCACACAGAGACGAATCGAGGATTCTGGAATGGCTGATATTACCGCTGCATTGGTAAAAGAACTGCGTGAGCGTACTGGCGCAGGCATGATGGACTGCAAAAAAGCGCTGACCGAAGCGAACGGCGACATCGAGCTGGCGATTGAGAACATGCGCAAATCTGGCGCAATCAAAGCGGCTAAGAAAGCAGGCAACGTTGCTGCTGATGGCGTGATCAAAACCAAAATCGCTGACGGCTTCGCGGCGATCCTGGAAGTAAACTGCCAGACCGACTTCGTTGCAAAAGATGGCGGTTTCCAGGCGTTTGCTGACAAGGTTCTGGATGCAGCTGTCGCTGGCAAAGTTACCGATGTGGAAGTTCTGAAAGCGCAGTTCGAAGAAGAACGCGTAGCGCTGGTTACGAAAATCGGTGAGAACATCAACATCCGTCGTATTGCTATCCTGGAAGGCGCTGAGCTGAACAGCTATCAGCATGGCGCACGTATCGGTGTGGTTGTTTCTACCACCGGTGCTGACGAAGAACTGAGCAAGCAAGTTGCTATGCACATCGCTGCAAGCAAGCCAGAATTCGTTAAGCCAGAAGACGTGTCTGCAGACGTGGTCGAGAAAGAGTACCAGGTCCAGCTGGATATCGCCATGCAGTCTGGCAAGCCAAAAGAAATCGCAGAGAAAATGGTTGAAGGCCGCATGAAGAAATTCACCGGCGAAGTCTCTCTGACCGGTCAGGCTTTCGTTATCGACCCAAGCAAAACCGTTGGCCAGGCGTTGAAAGAGAAAAACGCTGACGTCATCAACTTCATCCGCTTCGAAGTGGGCGAAGGCATTGAGAAAGTTGAAGCTGACTTCGCAGCAGAAGTTGCTGCAATGTCCAAACAGTCTTAATGGTCCGAAAGAACCGCCACAAGGCGGTTCTTTTTTGTCTGCGATTTAGTGCAGCACTTTCAGTCTCATCCCAATAGCTTTTCTCGTGGGCTTTGCGGATGATCGACCAGATTTTACTTCTCCTTTTCATCATATCTTCCAGGAAGAACTGACCATGGCGACCAACGCAAAACCTGTATATCAACGTATCCTGCTAAAACTGAGTGGCGAAGCACTGCAAGGTGCCGAAGGTTTTGGCATCGACGCGAGCGTGCTTGACCGCATGGCGCAAGAGGTGAAAGAGCTGGTTGAACTGGGCATTCAGGTGGGTGTGGTTATTGGTGGCGGTAACCTGTTCCGCGGCGCAGGTCTGGCCCAGGCGGGCATGAACCGTGTGGTCGGCGACCATATGGGCATGCTGGCAACAGTGATGAATGGCCTGGCAATGCGTGACGCGCTGCACCGTGCGTATGTCAATGCGCGCTTGATGTCAGCGATTCCGCTGAACGGCGTGTGTGATAACTACAGCTGGGCAGAAGCGATCAGCCTGCTGCGTAATAACCGCGTCGTGATCTTCGCGGCCGGTACCGGCAACCCGTTCTTTACCACTGACTCTGCAGCCTGCCTGCGCGGCATCGAAATCGAAGCCGACGTGGTACTGAAAGCCACCAAAGTAGACGGCGTCTACTCTGAAGATCCGGTGAAAAACCCGGATGCCACGCTGTATGACCAACTGAGCTATGCAGAAGTGTTGGATAAAGAGCTTAAAGTGATGGATCTCGCCGCCTTTACGCTGGCGCGTGACCACAAGCTGCCTATCCGCGTCTTCAACATGAACAAGCCTGGCGCATTGCGTCGCGTCGTGATGGGTGAAAAAGAAGGCACCCTGATTACGCATTAATACCCGACGCACGTTAAAATAAGGTATATTCTTTTGCCGCGATGCTCTGACATCGCGCAGCAATTAGGATGATCGATGTTTATCGATACCGCTTCCGGTTAGCCCGGAAATGGCCAGGTCAACCGAATTCAAGGGTTTCAACGTGATTAACGACATTAAAAAAGATGCAGACACGCGGATGGAAAAATGTGTGGATGCATTTAAAAACAACATCAGCAAAATCCGCACCGGCCGTGCTTCGCCTTCACTGCTCGACGGCATTGTGGTTCCTTATTACGGTACACCAACGCCGCTGCGCCAGCTGGCTAGCGTGACGGTTGAGGATTCACGTACGTTGAAAATCAACGTATTTGATCGCTCGCTGAGCGCTGCGGTTGAGAAAGCGATCATGACGTCTGATTTGGGTCTGAACCCAAGCTCAGCCGGTAGCGATATTCGTGTGCCGCTGCCAGCGCTGACCGAAGAGCGTCGTAAAGACCTGATCAAGATCGTACGTGGCGAAGCAGAGCAGGGCCGTGTTTCCGTGCGTAACGTCCGCCGTGACGCCAACGATAAGATCAAAGCGCTGCTGAAAGACAAAGAGATCAGCGAAGACGACGAACGTCGTACGCAGGACGAGATCCAGAAAATGACCGATGCGCACATCAAGAGTGTTGATGCCGCATTGGCCGATAAAGAAAAGGAACTGATGGACTTCTAATTCCATCAACTGCTTTTCAAAACGCCGTTCAGAGACGAGACGTGTTCGACTCTGGCGGCGTTTTACATTGTGTCTGGCGCTGTTGCGGACACTCTCCACGACTTCACAGGGATAGCATGATGAAGCGATTAACTCTGCTGGGATCAACCGGCTCCATTGGTACCAGCACGCTGGCGGTGATTGCCGCAAATCCTGAACTTTATCAGGTGACCGCGCTGGTGGCTGGCCAGAATGTGGCGTTGATGGCTGAACAATGCCTGCAATTCCAACCGCGCTATGCCGCGATGTCCGACGAGACTTCCGCACAAGCGTTGCGTGAGCGACTGAAAGCACTCAACGTTAATACCGAAGTGCTCTCCGGCGTTCAGGCAGCCTGCGAATTGGCCGCGCTGGATGACGTGGATCAGGTGATGGCGGCGATTGTTGGCGCCTCAGGTTTACAGCCCACCATGGCGGCGATTCGCGCCGGTAAAACCGTGCTGCTGGCCAACAAAGAGTCGCTTGTCACATGCGGCCGTCTGTTTATGGAGGCGGTACGCCAACATCAGGTGCAATTGCTGCCGGTCGATAGCGAGCACAACGCCATTTTTCAGAGTTTACCCGCTTCCATACAGCATCAGTTGGGGTACGCTGATCTGCGGGGAAACGGCATCGAGTCGATTCTCCTTACGGGATCGGGTGGTCCTTTTCGTGACACGCCATTAGCGGATTTAGCCGGTATGTCGCCGGATCAGGCTTGTGCGCATCCGAACTGGTCAATGGGGCGTAAAATCTCCGTTGATTCGGCCACCATGATGAATAAAGGTCTTGAATACATTGAAGCCCGCTGGCTGTTTAATGCGACTGACGCGCAGATGGAGGTGATCCTGCATCCGCAGTCGGTTATCCATTCGATGGTGCGTTATTGCGACGGCAGCGTGCTGGCGCAACTGGGCTCTCCGGATATGCGGACGCCTATTGCGCACAGCATGGCATGGCCAGCACGTATTTCTGCGGGCGTAACGCCGCTCGACTTCACGCGCATGAAGTCGTTGACGTTTTCCGAGCCGGACTACGAGCGCTATCCCTGCCTGAAGCTTGCGATTGATGCCTGTGCCACAGGTCAGGCCGCTACGACATCGCTGAATGCAGCGAATGAAGTGGCGGTGGCAGCTTTTCTGCAGCACCAGATTCGCTTTACCGATATTGCCGCCATCAACAGCGAAGTGCTGGCGTCCCTGAGTTGTCAGGAGCCGGGCAGCATTGACGAGGTGATGGAGATCGATCGGTTAGCGCGCGTGCGTGCCAATGAATTGTTACCGCGCTTTCGTTTAGCAGGTTGATAGTTCCCGCTATTTGTTCGCTCTGGGTGAAAATGGTATAGTCGCTCGCTCGCGTTTCACAGCCGACATTGTTTCGATGTCATCTGGCGTGTTTGCCGGAGTTTGCTGCAGGCGCAATGTATTCAGAAACCACAGCATTTCTGATGAAAGGAATTATTACGCGTTATGTCGTCCAACAATCACAACACAATCGATGACGAGTCGTACTGCACGCCACGTCACGTGGCCATCATTATGGATGGTAATGGTCGCTGGGCAAAAAATCAGGGCAAACTGCGTATTTCAGGCCACAAAGCCGGGGTAAAATCAGTACGCCGGGCTGTCAGCTTTGCGGTTAGCCATAAACTGGAAGCGCTCACGCTTTATGCGTTCAGCAGTGAAAACTGGAGCCGTCCGATTCAGGAAGTGACAGCGTTAATGGAGTTGTTTGTCTGGGCGCTCGACAGCGAAGTCAAAAGCCTGCACAAACACAATGTGCGTCTGCGCATTATTGGCGATATCAGTCGTTTCAATAACCGAATTCAGGAACGCATTCGCCGCGCCGAGGAACTGACTCAGCAAAATAATGGACTGACCCTAAACATTGCTGCCAACTATGGCGGCCGTTGGGATATTATCCAGGGTGCCAGAAAATTGGCCGAACAGGTTCAGGAAGGTTTACTGCGTCCTGACCAGATTACCGAAGAAAGCCTGGCTCCGTATTTGTGTATGCAGGAGCTGGCGCCAGTGGATTTAGTGATAAGGACCGGGGGAGAGCATCGGATTAGCAACTTCCTGCTGTGGCAAATCGCCTATGCTGAGTTTTGGTTTACCGATGTTCTTTGGCCTGATTTTGATGAAAACGTTTTTGAAGGTGCACTGAATGCATTCTCTACGCGGGAGCGACGCTATGGCGGTACTGCACCAGGCGGCGCCTAAGCAATTTGGGGGTAACCTTTGCTGAAGTCTCGTCTGATTACCGCGTTAATTTTGATTCCGCTGGTGATCGCTGCACTGTTCTGGTTACCCCTGTCCGGTTTTGCGATTATCACTATCATCATCTGCATGCTTGCCGCCTGGGAATGGGGGCAGTTTGCTGGCATGAAAACGCGTCAGCAACGTATCTGGCTGGCCGTGCTTTGCGGCCTGTTGCTGTCCGCGATGCTCTTTACCCTTGAACCTTATCAACGCAATCTGCACCAATTCCAGATGGAAGGCTCGCTCTGGGCATCGCTGTTGTGGTGGATTGTCGCGCTCATCTTAGTACTGTTCTATCCCGCTTCTGCTGCGTTGTGGCGTCACTCACGTACGCTGCGCCTGCTGTTTGGCGTGCTCACCTTGATTCCGTTCTTCTGGGGCATGATGGCGCTGCGTCAGTATCATTACGATACTGACCATTTCGCCGGCGCATGGTGGTTGCTGTTCGTGATGTTCCTTGTCTGGGGCGCAGATTCCGGTGCTTACATGTTTGGTCGCCTGTTTGGCAAACACAAGCTGGCACCGAAAGTCTCTCCGGGTAAAACCTGGGAAGGTTTCTTCGGCGGCCTATTGTCATCTGCCATTATCGCCTGGCTGTTTGCTCTGCTGGCACCGCTTTCGGTGGCGCCGGGCACGCTAATTATCTGTGCGGTGATTGCGACGCTGGCATCGGTATTGGGCGACCTGACTGAAAGTATGTTCAAGCGTGAAGCGGGCATTAAAGACAGCGGTAACTTGATTCCGGGGCACGGTGGTATTCTCGATCGTATTGATAGCCTGACTGCTGCGGTGCCGGTGTTTGCCTGCCTGCTGCTGTTGGTGTTTCGCACCCTCTGAGGATAGCTGGCGATGTTGAGTATACTCTGGAGTTTTGCCGCCTTTATCGTGGCGCTTGGCGTGCTAATTACCGTGCACGAGTTTGGCCATTTCTGGGTGGCGCGCCGCTGCGGTGTTAAAGTTGAACGTTTCTCGATTGGCTTTGGTAAAGCGCTGTGGCGTCGCAGCGATCGTCAGGGCACCGAATATGTCATCGCGCTGATCCCTCTTGGCGGCTACGTCAAAATGCTCGACGAACGCGTTGAAAGCGTTCCCGCCGAGCTGCGTCATCAAGCCTTCAACAACAAAACCGTGCTGCAGCGTGCTTCGATTATCGCAGCCGGTCCTATCGCCAACTTCATCTTCGCCATCTTTGCTTACTGGGTCGTGTTTATTCACGGCGTACCAGGTGTACGTCCTGTGGTTGGTGAAATTCTGAGCGGTTCCGTCGCTGCCGAAGCGCAAATTACCTCCGGCATGGAACTAAAAGCGGTAGATGGTATCGAAACGCCTGATTGGGATGCTGTGCGTATGGCGCTGATCGGTAAAATCGGCGACAGCGATGCCACGCTTACCGTCTCGCAATTTGGCGAAGAAGCCACGCAGCAAAAGCAATTAAATTTGCGCGATTGGCAATTTGAGCCTGATAAACAGGATCCGGTGGTCGCTTTAGGTATTCGTCCACGTGGGCCGCAGATTGAAACGACCTTAGCCGAAGTTCAGGCAAACTCACCGGCAAGCAATGCTGGTTTGCAAGCGGGCGATAGGATCGTTAAAGTCGATGGTCAGCCATTGTCACAGTGGCAGGCTTTTGCGGCACAGGTGCGGGATAATCCGGGCAAAAACATGGCGCTAGATATCGAGCGCAACGGCGAACCTGTGGCGTTGACGTTAACGCCGGAAGCGAAACCGGGCAATGAAGCGGAAGGCTTCGCGGGTGTCATCCCGCGTGTGATTCCGCTGCCTGATGAGTACAAAACGGTAAGGCAGTATGGACCTTTTGCGGCGATCGGCGAAGCCAGTGTAAAAACCTGGCAGTTGATGAAGCTAACAGTCTCCATGCTGGGCAAGTTGATAATCGGGGATGTGAAGCTGAATAACCTGAGCGGGCCGATTTCGATCGCGCAGGGTGCCGGGTTATCAGCTGAGTACGGGGTGATTTATTACCTGATGTTCCTGGCGCTGATCAGCGTCAACCTGGGCATCATTAACCTGTTCCCTCTGCCGGTTTTAGATGGTGGTCATCTGCTCTTTCTGGCGATCGAAAAGATCAAAGGTGGACCGGTGTCCGAGCGAGTTCAGGACTTTAGTTATCGCATTGGCTCAATCTTGCTAGTGCTGTTAATGGGGCTTGCACTTTTCAATGATTTCTCACGTCTGTAATAGCTGGAACGCATACAGGCGCGGGATGTGTTAGGAAAACGCATAACAACGATGGCGATGAAAAAGTTGCTCATAGCGTCGCTGCTGTTTAGCAGCGCCACCGTTTACGGTGCAGACGATTTCGTAGTGAAGGACATTCATTTCGAAGGTCTCCAGCGAGTCGCCGTCGGCGCGGCTCTGCTCAGCATGCCGGTACGTGTCGGTGATACGGTGAATGACGATGATGTCAGAAACACCATTCGCTCACTGTTCGCCACCGGTAACTTTGAAGATGTGCAGGTTCTGCGTGACGGTACAACCTTGATTGTTCAGGTGAAAGAGCGTCCAACCATTGCCAACATCACTTTCTCCGGCAACAAAGCGGTGAAAGAAGATCAGCTGAAACAGAACCTCGAAGCGTCTGGCGTGCGCGTTGGCGAAGCGCTGGACCGCACCACGCTCTCTTCAATCGAGAAGGGTCTGGAAGACTTCTACTACAGCGTCGGTAAATACACCGCCAGCGTCAAAGCGATTGCTACGCCGCTGCCGCGCAACCGTGTGGATCTGAAATTCGTCTTCCAGGAAGGCGTTTCAGCGCAGATCCAGCAGATCAACATCGTCGGTAATAAAGCATTTACCTCTGACGAACTGATCTCGCGCTTCTCACTGCGTGACGAAGTGCCATGGTGGAACGTGGTGGGCGATCGTAAATACCAGAAACAGAAGTTAGCGGGCGATCTCGAAACCCTGCGCAGCTTCTATCTGGATCGCGGTTATGCGCGTTTCAACATTGATTCCACGCAGGTGAGCCTGACGCCAGATAAGAAAGGCATCTACATCACCGTGAACATCAACGAAGGCGATCAGTACAAGATTGCTGGCGTGATCGTGAACGGCAGCATGGCGGGCCATTCTGCTGAAATTGAAAAGATGACCAGGATTCCATCGGGTGAGCTGTATAACGGCACTAAAGTCACCCAGATGGAAGATGACATCAAGAAATTGCTGGGTCGTTACGGTTACGCCTATCCGCGCGTAATGACGCAACCAGAAATCAATGATGCTGACAAAACCGTCAAGCTGCATATCAACGTGGATGCGGGCAACCGTTACTACGTGCGTAAAGTGCGCTTTGAAGGTAACGACACCTCAAAAGATTCCGTACTGCGCCGTGAAATGCGTCAGATGGAAGGTGCCTGGTTGGGCAGCGACCTCGTCGATCAGGGTAAAGAGCGTCTGAATCGTACCGGTTACTTCGAAACCGTGGATGTGGATACGCAACGTGTTCCGGGTGCGCCGGATCAGGTTGATGTGGTCTACAAGGTGAAAGAGCGTAACACCGGTACTTTCAACTTTGGTGTCGGTTACGGTACTGAAAGTGGCGTCAGCTTCCAGGTGGGCGTGACCCAGGAAAACTGGCTCGGCACCGGTAACACTGTAGGCATCAGCGGTACCAAAAACGATTACCAGACCTATGCTGAGTTCTCACTGACCGACCCATACTTCACGGTTGACGGCGTGAGCCTTGGCGGTCGTTTATTCTATAACGACTTTAAAGCCGATAACGCGGATCTGTCTGACTATACCAACAAAAGTTATGGTCTCGACGGTACGCTGGGCTTCCCGGTCAATGAAAATAACACGCTGCGTGTTGGTTTAGGTTATGTGCATAACGACCTGTCCAACATGCGTCCTCAGGTTGCGATGTGGCGTTATCTGGATTCGGTCGGTCGCCATCAGGGCTTGAACGATGACGGTGATTTCTCTGCAGATGATTTCACCTTCAACTACGGTTGGACCTATAACACTTTAGACCGCGGCTTCTTCCCTACGCGCGGTAACCGTACCAACCTGAACGGTAAAGTGACGATTCCAGGCTCTGATAATGCGTTCTATAAAGCGACATTGGATAGCCAGCAATATGTGCCGCTGAACCGCGATGGTACGTGGGTGGTGTTAGGCCGTGGCCGTGTAGGATATGGTGACGGACTTAATGGAAAAGAGATGCCGTTCTATGAGAACTTCTACGGCGGTGGCTCGAGCACGGTTCGTGGCTTCCAGTCCAACACCATTGGTCCTAAAGCTGCGTACCTGAACGATGGCTCGTCAAACTGTAAGATCTCTGATCCAAACGGCGTCTGTAAGTCGGACGATGCGGTTGGTGGTAACGCCATGGCGATTGCCAGCCTGGAGCTGATTACGCCAACGCCGTTCCTGAGCGAGAAGTATGCGAATTCCGTGCGTACCTCGGTGTTTATGGATGCCGGTACCGTTTGGGATACCAAATGGCAGAACACTGCGGAAACACGCGCGGCGGGTGTGCCAGATTACAGCGATCCTAATAACATTCGCGTCTCTGCCGGTGTGGCACTGCAGTGGATGTCACCGCTAGGACCGCTGGTCTTCTCATACGCCCAGCCGATGAAGAAAGTCGAGGGAGACAAGTCAGAGCAATTCCAGTTTAACATTGGTAAAACCTGGTAAGGCTCTGAGCAGGGAAGTGAAAATACCGTCTTGCACGCGTGCTGCCTGATAATGCGGCACGCTGCAAACACACACGTTGAGGTAAGGAGTTTATAGTGAAAAAGTTGTTCTGTGCTGCTGCTCTGGGTGTTGCATTAGCTGCTTCTGCGGGTGCCCAAGCGGCTGATAAAGTTGCCGTCGTAAACCTGAGCCAGGTTTTCCAGCAGTCTCCGCAGCGTGCCGCTGTTGCTAAACAGCTTGAAGGTGAATTCCAGAGCCGCGCCTCTGACCTCCAGTCTCAGCAGCAGAAGATCCAGCAAGAAATTCAGGATCTGCAGCGTAATGCATCGACCATGAAAGCGAGCGACCGCACCAAGAAAGAGAAGCAAATCTCTTCTGAGCGTGCTGCCTTTGAACAAAAAGCACAGGCTTTTGACAAAGACAACCAAACTCGTCAGATGCAGGAGCGTAACAAGCTGCTGGCTAAAATCCAGACCGCTGTTCAGTCTGTAGCGAAAAGCGAAGGTTACGATCTGGTTCTGGACTCTCAGGCCGTGCTGTACTCTTCTTCTGATGCTAAAGACATCACTGCTGACGTTGTAAAACAGGTTAAATAATTGATGTCATCAATTCGACTGGCTGATTTAGCCCAGCAGTTGGATGCAGAATTGCACGGAGATGGCGATATCGTCATCTCCGGCATTGCTTCTATGCAATCCGCCACAACTGGCCAAATCACTTTTCTTGCAAACAGCCGCTACCGCGAGCAGCTCGCTACTATCCAGGCTTCAGCCGTGGTGCTGACGGAAGCGGATCTGGAGTGGTGTAAAACGGCCGCCCTGGTGGTGAAAAATCCTTACCTGACTTATGCCCGCATGGCACAACTGCTGGACACAACGCCGCAGCCCGCGCAGAATATCGCGCCCAGCGCGGTGATCGATGCAACGGCTAAGCTGGGTAACAACGTTTCGGTAGGCGCAAATGCGGTGATCGAGTCTGGCGTAGAGCTGGGTGACGACGTCGTTATTGGCGCAGGATGTTTTGTTGGTAAGCAGACGCGTATCGGTCGCGGCTCACGTTTGTGGGCTAACGTCACGATTTATCACGAAATCCAGATTGGTCAGGATTGTCTGATTCAGTCCGGCACCGTCATTGGTGCTGATGGTTTCGGGTATGCTAACGATCGCGGCAATTGGGTGAAAATCCCGCAGCTGGGTACCGTCGTGATTGGTGATCGGGTTGAAATTGGTGCCTGTACTACCATCGATCGCGGCGCGCTGGATAACACTCTGATCGGCAATGGTGTTATCATAGATAACCAGTGTCAGATTGCGCATAACGTCGTGATTGGTGATAACACCGCTGTTGCGGGTGGTGTGATCATGGCGGGTAGTCTGAAGATTGGACGTTACTGTATGATTGGCGGCGCCAGCGTCATTAACGGCCATATGGAAATCTGTGACAAAGTGACCGTAACGGGCATGGGCATGGTAATGCGCCCGATCACAGAGCCAGGCGTATATTCGTCGGGTATTCCACTGCAACCCAACAAAACCTGGCGTAAAACAGCAGCGCTGGTGATGAACATCGATGAAATAAGCAAACGCTTAAAAGCCATCGAACGTAAGGTCGGTAAAGACGACTAAACGCATCCCACGCTACTTGCTTTCATAACAAGAAGTGTACTTTCTTCCACCTTCGGTAACCCGAGAATGGCAGCAGGTATCGTAAGAAAGCGAAACGCCCCGAACTAATTTGCGGCCTGCGGAAGATCATTTTGATCGGTGCAGGCCGTGTTATTGATGCCATCAGATTTTTAGGACAGGAAGAGTATTTTGACTACTGAAACGCATACTCTGAAAATTGAAGAGATTTTAGAACTGTTGCCACACCGCTATCCTTTCTTGCTGGTTGATCGCGTGCTGGATTTTGAAGAGCATAAATATCTGCGCGCGGTGAAGAACGTTTCTGTTAACGAACCGTTTTTCCAGGGACATTTCCCTGGTAAGCCGATTTTCCCAGGCGTTCTGATCCTGGAAGCGATGGCGCAAGCGACCGGTATTCTGGCGTTCAAAAGCGTTGGGAAACTGGAACCAGGCGAACTCTATTACTTCGCTGGTATCGATGAAGCCCGTTTCAAACGTCCGGTTGTGCCGGGCGATCAGATGATCATGGAAGTGACCTTCGAGAAAACCCGTCGTGGTCTGACGCGCTTTAAAGGCGTGGCGACCGTGGACGGCAAAATTGTCTGTGAAGCGACCATGATGTGTGCCCGTAGCCGGGAGGCATAATAAGTGATTGATTCAACCGCCAATATCCATCCCAGTTCTGTCATTGAAGAGGGTGCCGTCATCGGCGCCAATGTTCACATCGGCCCGTTTTGCTTTATCGGCGCTAATGTGGAAATTGGTGAAGGAACCGTACTCAAATCGCACGTGGTGGTGAACGGCCACACGCGTATCGGCAAAGACAATCAGATCTACCAGTTCGCTTCCATCGGTGAAGTGAATCAGGACCTGAAATATGCGGGCGAACCGACGCGCGTTGAAATTGGCGATCGCAACCGCATCCGCGAGAGCGTCACCATTCATCGTGGCACTACGCAGGGCGGCAATGTGACCAAGGTCGGCAGCGATAATCTGCTGATGGTGAATGCTCACATCGCGCATGACTGCGTGATCGGCAATCGCTGCATCTTTGCTAACAATGCCACGCTGGGCGGTCACGTCACCGTTGATGATTTTGCGATTATCGGCGGCATGACGGCGGTACATCAGTGGTGCACCATTGGTGCTCACGTGATGGTTGGCGGTTGTTCAGGCGTCGCGCAGGATGTGCCGCCTTATGTCATTGCGCAGGGCAACCACGCAACGCCATACGGTATCAACATCGAAGGTCTGAAGCGTCGCGGCTTTAGCAAAGAAGCGCTGCATGCCATTCGCAACGCGTACAAACTGCTGTACCGCAGCGGCAAAACGCTGGATGAAGTGAAACCAGAGATTGAAGAGCTGGCGAAACAACACAGCGAAGTGCAGCCTTTCTATGACTTCTTTGCCCGTTCAACGCGTGGATTGATTCGTTAATCCATGTCAGCGCGTCCCCTAACGATTGCCCTGGTCGCCGGAGAAACCTCCGGCGATATTCTTGGTGCAGGTCTCATCCGTGCGTTAAAAGCGCGCCATCCTGATGCGCGCTTTGTTGGCGTGGCCGGTCCGCTGATGCAGGCCGAAGGCTGCGAAGCCTGGTATGAGATGGAAGAGCTGGCGGTGATGGGCATCGTCGAAGTG
This sequence comes from Pantoea sp. AG1095, assembly GCF_003208415.1. Lineage (NCBI taxonomy): Bacteria > Pseudomonadati > Pseudomonadota > Gammaproteobacteria > Enterobacterales > Erwiniaceae > Pantoea > Pantoea sp. AG1095. The sequence continues at coordinate 246,010 of NZ_QKMJ01000006.1, forward strand.
CTGGGACGCCTGCGGCGTCTGCTGAAAATTCGTCGTGACCTGACGCAGCGCTTCACCGAACTCAAGCCGGATGTCTTCGTGGGCATTGATGCGCCGGATTTCAACATCACATTGGAAGGCCGCCTCAAGCGCGCGGGCATTCGCACCATTCATTACGTCAGCCCTTCCGTTTGGGCGTGGCGTCAAAAGCGCGTTTTCAAAATCGGCCGCAACACCAATCTGGTGCTGGCATTTCTGCCGTTTGAAAAAGCGTTCTACGATCGTTTTAACGTGCCGTGCCGCTTTATCGGCCACACTATGGCTGATGCGATGCCGCTGCAGCCCGATAAGCTGGCGGCGCGCCGGGAGTTAGGCATTGCTGACGAGGCGATTTGCCTTGGCTTGTTGCCGGGCAGTCGCGGTGCCGAAGTGGAAATGCTCAGCGCCGATTTCCTGCGCGCCGCGCAGCTGCTGCGTCAGCGCTATCCCACGCTGGAAATCGTGGTGCCGCTGGTGAACGCCAAACGCCGCGCGCAGTTTGAGCAGATCAAAGCGCAAGTTGCGCCAGAACTGCCGATGCATTTGCTGGATGGCAAAGGCCGTCAGGCGATGCTGGCCAGCGATGCCGCTATTCTTGCGTCTGGCACCGCCGCGCTGGAGTGCATGCTGGCGAAATGCCCGATGGTGGTCGGTTATCGCATGAAGCCGTCGACCTTCTGGCTGGCAAAACGTCTGGTAAAAACGCCGTACGTTTCCTTGCCAAATCTGCTGGCCGGTCGCGAGCTGGTGAAAGAGTTGCTGCAGGACGAATGCCAGCCTGACGCGCTCGCCGCGGCGCTGGAGCCGTTACTGCACGCTGGCCCGGAGCGCGAAGCGCTACTGAAAACCTTCACCGAACTGCATCAACAGATTCGCTGGAATGCCGATGAGCAGGCGGCGGATGCGGTACTGGAGATTATCAATGGCTGAATTTATCTATCCCAACGCGCAGCGGATTGCTGGCGTTGATGAAGTAGGGCGCGGCCCGCTGGTTGGCGCCGTGGTCACGGCGGCGGTGATCCTCGATCCCGCCAACCCGATAGCAGGACTGGCCGACTCGAAAAAGCTCTCCGAGAAGCGTCGTCTGGCGCTGTATGACGAGATCAAAGAGAAGGCGCTGGCCTGGAGCCTTGGTCGTGCCGAGCCAGAGGAGATCGATCAGCTCAATATTCTGCACGCTACCATGCTGGCGATGCAGCGCGCGGTCGCGGGTTTGCAAATTGTACCGGACTTCGTACTGATTGATGGTAACCGTTGCCCGGCGCTGCCGATGCCCTCGCAGGCGGTGGTGAAGGGTGATAGCCTGGTGCAAGCGATCAGTGCTGCCTCGATCATCGCCAAAGTCACGCGCGATCGTGAAATGGCCGAACTGGATCTGCTGTTCCCGCAATATGGCTTTGCGCAACACAAAGGCTACCCAACCGCGCTGCACATGGAAAAGCTGACGCAGCACGGCGCCACACCTCATCATCGTCGCAGCTTTGCGCCGGTGCGTAACGCCTTGATTGATGCCGATGTGCTGGCAGCCCGCCAGCCAACTACGCTTTAATAGCCTGACGCTGTTTTAACCGGAAACTGATATGGCTGAACCTCGTTTTATACATCTGCGCGTCCACAGTGATTACTCCATGGTTGATGGTCTGGCGAAAACCGGACCCTTAGTCAAGAAGGCGGCTGCGCTGGGCATGCCGGCGATTGCTATTACCGATTACATCAACCTGTGCGGGCTGGTGCGTTTTTACGGTAGCGCACACGGCGCGGGGATCAAGCCGATTATTGGTGCTGACTTCCAGGTTGCCAGCGAATTGATGGGCGATGAGCTGACACAGTTAACGCTGCTGGCGGCCAATAACACCGGTTATCAAAACCTGACCTTGCTGATTTCACGTGCATATCAGCGCGGTTACGGCATTGCGGGCCCAATCATCGATCGCGACTGGCTGCTGGAGCTGGGCGAAGGCCTGATTCTGCTGTCTGGCGGACGTCGCGGCGACGTGGGCCGCAGTCTGCTGCGCGGCAATAGCGCGATGGTAGCGCAGTGTTTGAGCTTTTATCAGGAACACTTCCCGAATCGTTATTACCTGGAATTGATGCGCACCGGTCGCGCCGATGAAGAAGCGTATCTGCATGCCGCCGTCGAGCTGGCGGTGGCCGAAGGCATTCCCGTCGTTGCCACCAACGAAGTGTGCTTCCTGAATGAAGAAGATTTTGATGCGCATGAAATCCGCGTCGCGATTCATGACGGCTATACGCTGGACGATCCCAAGCGTCCACGCAACTACAGTCCTCAGCAATATATGCGCAGTGAAGAGGAGATGTGCGAGCTGTTCTCGGACATTCCGGAAGCGCTGGAAAATAGCGTAGAGATTGCTAAGCGCTGTAACGTGACGGTGCGCCTCGGCGAATATTTCCTGCCGCAGTTCCCCACCGGTGACATGAGCACTGAAGACTTCCTCGTGGCGAAGTCACGTGAAGGCCTGGAAGAGCGTATGGAATTCCTCTTCCCGGATCCGGCGGTGCGCGCAGAAAAACGCGTGGAATATGATGAACGTCTGGAGATTGAACTCACTGTTATCAACCAGATGGGCTTCCCGGGCTACTTCCTGATCGTGATGGAGTTTATCCAGTGGTCGAAGGACAACGGTATTCCCGTCGGCCCAGGCCGCGGTTCGGGTGCCGGTTCATTGGTGGCGTATGCGCTGAAAATCACCGATATCGATCCGCTGGAGTTTGACCTGCTGTTCGAACGTTTCCTGAACCCGGAACGTGTTTCGATGCCTGACTTTGACGTTGACTTCTGCATGGAGAAGCGCGATCAGGTGATCGATCACGTGGCCGATATGTATGGACGCGATGCGGTATCGCAGATCATCACCTTCGGTACCATGGCGGCGAAAGCGGTCATCCGCGATGTGGGACGCGTACTCGGTCATCCGTACGGTTTTGTTGATCGTATCTCGAAACTGATCCCGCCGGATCCGGGCATGACGCTGGAGAAAGCCTTCCTGGCTGAACCGCAGCTGCCGGAGATCTACGAGGCTGATGAAGAGGTGAAAGCGCTGATCGACATGGCGCGCAAACTGGAAGGTGTCACGCGTAACGCCGGTAAACACGCCGGTGGTGTGGTGATCTCGCCGACCAAAATCACCGATTTTGCGCCGCTGTACTGCGATGAAAACGGGCAATTCCCGGTTACCCAGTTTGATAAGAATGACGTGGAATATGCCGGGCTGGTGAAGTTTGACTTCCTCGGCCTGCGTACGCTTACCATCATCGACTGGGCGCTGAAGATGATTAACCCGCGCCGTGAAAAGCAGGGTTTGCCACCGATTGATATCGCCGCCATCCCGCTGGATGACAAGAAAAGCTTCGACATGCTGCAGCGCTCGGAAACCACGGCAGTGTTCCAGCTTGAATCGCGCGGTATGAAAGATCTGATCAAACGTCTGAAGCCTGACTGCTTCGAAGATATGATCGCACTGGTGGCGCTGTTCCGTCCGGGACCGCTGCAATCGGGCATGGTAGATAACTTTATCGACCGTAAGCACGGTCGCGAAGAGATTTCGTATCCGGATATTCAGTGGCAGCACGAAACCCTGAAACCGGTGCTGGAGCCAACCTACGGCATCATTCTGTATCAGGAACAGGTGATGCAGATCGCTCAGGTGCTGTCCGGCTATACGCTGGGCGGCGCAGATATGTTACGTCGTGCGATGGGTAAAAAGAAACCCGAAGAGATGGCGAAGCAGCGTTCGGTGTTCCAGGACGGTGCGGAGAAGATGGGCGTCGACGGTGAACTGTCGATGAAAATCTTCGATCTGGTAGAGAAGTTCGCCGGTTATGGCTTTAACAAGTCGCACTCCGCCGCTTACGCGCTGGTTTCCTATCAAACGTTGTGGCTGAAAGCGCACTATCCGGCAGAATTTATGGCGGCCGTAATGACCGCCGATATGGATAACACCGAGAAAGTGGTTGGTCTGGTCGACGAATGCTGGCGCATGGGCCTTAAAGTGCTGCCGCCAGACATCAACTCCGGTTTGTATCCGTTTCACGTCAATGACGAAGGCGAGATCGTTTACGGCATCGGCGCGATCAAAGGCGTGGGTGAGGGCCCGATCGAAGCGATCATTGATGCGCGTAATGAAGGCGGCTACTTCAAAGAGCTGTTTGATCTCTGTGCGCGCACCGACACCAAAAAGATCAACCGTCGCGTAATGGAAAAACTGATCATGTCGGGCGCATTCGATCGTCTCGGCCCGCATCGCGCGGCTTTGATGAGTGCACTCGGCGATGCATTAAAAGCGGCCGATCAGCATGCTAAAGCCGAAGCCATCGGCCAGGCCGATATGTTTGGCGTGCTGGCCGAAGAGCCAGAGCAGGTAGAGAAATCCTACGCCAGCATCACGCCGTGGCCGGAACAAATTCAACTGGATGGCGAACGAGAGACTTTGGGTCTCTATCTTACCGGACATCCGATTAACCAGTATTTGAAAGAAATTGAGCGTTACGTCGGCGGCATGCGGCTGAAAGACATGCATCCGACAGATCGTGGTAAAGTAACCGTCGCGGCGGGGCTGGTGATTGCCGCCCGCGTGATGGTCACTAAACGCGGTAACCGAATTGGTATTTGTACCATTGACGATCGTTCTGGTCGTCTTGAAGTGATGTTATTTACCGATGCGTTAGATAAATACCAGCAGTTGCTGGAGAAGGACCGTATCCTGATCGTCAGTGGACAGGTCAGCTTTGATGACTTTAGCGGTGGCCTTAAAATGACCGCTCGAGAAGTGATGGACATCGACGAAGCGCGGGAAAAATACGCGCGCGGACTTGCTATCTCGCTGACGGACAGGCAAATTGATGACCAGCTTTTAAACCGTCTCCGCCAGTCTTTGGAGCCTCATCGTTCCGGGACCATTCCGGTGCATCTCTACTATCAGAGAGCCGATGCGCGAGCGAAGCTACGCTTTGGTGCAGCGTGGCGTATTTCGCCCAGCGATCGTTTACTCAACGATTTGCGGTCGTTAGTAGGATCGGAGCAGGTGGAACTGGAGTTTGACTAAAACAGGAACATTATGAGTCTTAATTACCTGGATTTTGAACAGCCAATCGCAGAGCTTGAAGCGAAAATCGACTCGTTAAAATCGATTGGCCGTTCGGATGAGAAACACGATATTAATTTGGATGAGGAAGTGCAGCGTTTACGCGAAAAAAGCGTTGAGCTGACCCGTAAAATCTTCTCCGATTTAGGCGCATGGCAAGTGGCGCAACTCGCGCGTCATCCGCTGCGTCCTTATACACTGGACTATATCCGAAACGCGTTTGATGATTTCGACGAACTGGCTGGCGATCGTGCTTATGCCGATGATAAAGCGATTGTCGGCGGTATTGCCCGTCTTGACGGTCGTCCAGTGATGATCATTGGTCATCAGAAAGGTCGCGAAACCAAAGAGAAAATTCGTCGTAACTTCGGTATGCCGGCACCAGAAGGCTATCGCAAAGCGCTGCGTCTGATGGAAATGGCTGAACGCTTTAAGATGCCGCTGATCACCTTCATCGATACGCCGGGAGCTTATCCGGGCGTGGGTGCAGAAGAGCGCGGTCAGTCAGAAGCGATCGCACGCAACCTGCGTGAAATGTCTGGCCTGAAAATTCCGGTAATTTGTACCGTAATCGGCGAAGGCGGTTCCGGTGGTGCGCTGGCAATCGGCGTGGGCGACAAAGTCAACATGCTGCAGTACAGCACCTATTCGGTGATTTCACCGGAAGGTTGTGCGTCGATCCTGTGGAAAAGCGCCGACAAAGCACCGCTGGCTGCCGAAGCGATGGGTATCACAGCTGAGCGTTTGAAAGAGCTGAAGCTGATCGATTCCATCATTCCTGAGCCGCTGGGCGGCGCGCATCGTCAGCCGGTAGATATGGCGGCTTCTCTTAAGCAGCAACTGCTGGCGGATCTGGCCGATCTCGATGTGCTGAGCACCGAAGAGTTGCTCAACCGTCGCTATCAGCGCCTGATGAACTACGGCTACGCTTGATACATCAGAGCTAAGCAAGAAGCGGACTCCGGTCCGCTTTTTTTATGTCGAACGAACACCATTCTGATCAGGCATCCGTAGGGTAGCCATCCATGGCTACCTGGTTCGACGATTTCGCTGTGACTCCGGTGCAAGGTCCAGAAAAGACCAGCCCGATCGCAAAGAATAACTGCATCCATGCAGATCGGCCTCGCCATCCATGGCTCGGACGCTTTGCTCTTCGGGCTGGTCTTTCCTGTCCCCTTTGGCTTGATCGTGGCTTTTCTGGTGCATTAGCATTCGGTTGCAATCACTCAACAGCAGAGCATTCCAGGTTTATCCGCGCGCGGTTTTCGCTATCCTTATTCAGTGCCACAACACCACAGGAGGTGAGCATTGAATATTATTGCGATCATGGGACCGCACGGCGCTTTCTACAAAGATGAGCCTATTCGCGAACTGGATGCTGCCCTCAAGCTGCAAGGCTTCCAAACCGTTTACCCCAATAATGCCAGCGACCTGCTGAAGTTGATTGAACACAATCCGCGTATCTGCGGTGTGATTTTTGACTGGGACGATTACAGTCTGGCGCTGTGTAGCGACATCAATCAGCTTAATGAATATCTGCCGCTCTATGCCTTCATCAACACCCATTCGCAGATGGATGTCAGCATCAACGAGATGCGCATGGCGCTGCACTTCTTCGAGTATGCCCTGAGCGCTGCCGATGACATCGCGCTGCATATTCGTCAGTACACCGATGAGTACATCGATAACATCACGCCGCCGCTAACTAAAGCGTTGTTCACCTACGTCAAAGAGGGCAAATACACCTTCTGCACGCCGGGTCACATGGGCGGCAGCGCCTTCCAGAAAAGCCCGGTGGGCAGCCTGTTTTATGACTTCTTTGGCTCGAACACCTTAAAAGCGGATGTCTCGATCTCGGTCACGGAATTGGGTTCATTGCTCGATCACACCGGCCCGCATCTGGAAGCGGAGGAGTACGTTGCGCGCACCTTTGGCGCTGAGCAAAGCTACATGGTGACTAACGGCACCTCGACCTCGAACAAAATCGTCGGCATGTATGCGGCTCCATCGGGTAGCACGGTGCTGATCGACCGTAACTGCCATAAATCGCTGACCCATTTGCTTATGATGAGCGACATCATCCCAATCTGGCTGAAACCGACGCGCAACGCACTGGGCATTCTGGGCGGCATTCCGCAGCGCGAGTTTACGCGTGACAGCATCCAGCAAAAGGTCAACGCCACGCCGCGTGCCAGCTGGCCAGTGCATGCGGTGATCACCAACTCAACCTACGATGGCCTGCTGTACAACACGCAGTTCATCAAACAGACGCTGGATGTGCCATCGATCCACTTTGATTCTGCGTGGGTGCCGTACACCAATTTCCATCCGATTTATGCCGGTAAAAGCGGCATGAGCGGTGATCGTATTTCCGGCAAAGTGATTTATGAAACGCAATCGACGCACAAACTGTTAGCGGCGTTCTCGCAGGCTTCGCTGATTCACATCAAAGGCGATTACGACGAGCACACCTTTAACGAAGCCTACATGATGCACACCACCACCTCGCCGAGCTACGCGATTGTCTCGTCGATTGAAACCGCGGCGGCGATGCTGCGCGGCAATCCGGGTAAGCGACTGATCAACCGCTCGGTTGAGCGTGCGCTGCATTTCCGTCGTGAGATTCAACGCTTGCGGGAAGAGTCTGACGGCTGGTTCTTTGATATCTGGCAGCCGGAGCAGGTCGATCAAGCCGAATGCTGGCCGATCCAGCCGGGCGAGGAGGATTGGCACGGTTTCACCCATGCCGATCGCGATCATATGTATCTCGATCCGATCAAAGTCACCATTCTGACGCCGGGCATGAGCGAGCTCGGTACCATGGCGGAAGAGGGCATCCCAGCCGCGCTGGTGGCGAAGTTCCTCGATCAGCGCGGCATCGTGGTGGAGAAAACCGGGCCATACAATCTGCTGTTCCTGTTCAGCATCGGCATCGATAAAACCAAAGCGATGAGCGTGCTGCGTGGGCTGACGGAGTTTAAGCGCGCATACGATCTCAACCTGCGGGTGAAAAATATGCTGCCGGATCTCTATGCTGAAGATCCCGACTTCTACCGCAACATGCGCATTCAAACGCTGGCGCAGGGCATTCATCAATTGATCCTGCAACATGATCTGCCGCGCCTGATGTTGAAAGCGTTCGACGTGCTGCCGGAGATGAAAATGACGCCGCATCAGGCGTTTCAGCGCCAGGTAAAAGGTCAGGTGGAAACGGTGGATATTCGCGAGCTGGTGGGGCGCATTTCCGCCAACATGATTCTGCCGTATCCGCCTGGCGTGCCGGTGGTGATGCCGGGCGAGATGATCACCGAAGAGAGCCGTTCCGTACTCGATTTTCTGCTGATGCTCTGCACCATCGGCCGGCACTATCCCGGCTTCGAGACCGACATTCACGGTGCGACGTTGACGGACGATGGGCGTTATCTGGTGCGCGTATTGCGTGAAGATGACGAAGGCTAACTTAGGACAATCACCTCTTTTCATCGCCGCATTTGCCACGTAGGGTAAGCGGCTTGTGTGAAAACCGGAGTCGCTATGCTGCAAATTAAACAGATCCATCACATCGCCATTATTGCTACCGATTATCAGCGCAGTAAGGCGTTTTATTGTGATGTGCTGGGCTTTGAATTGTTGGGTGAATATTACCGCGCCGAGCGTGACTCGTGGAAAGGCGATCTTGGCCTGAATGGGATTTATACCATCGAACTGTTCTCTTTCCCCTCGCCGCCGCCACGCGTTAGTGGACCGGAAGCCTGCGGCCTGCGTCATCTGGCGTTTTGCGTTGAGGATGTTGAGCAGTCCATAGCGGCGCTGGCGGAGAAGGGCGTGACGTGTGAGCCGATTCGTATCGATGCGTTAACCGGTAAAGCCTGCACCTTCTTCCCCGATCCGGATGGTTTGCCGCTGGAGCTGTATCAGGCGTAAACTAGCGTCCGCCGCGAGCCGCAATTCGGTGGCTCGCCCGGACGGAACGCGCTCATGTCTTTATCTCATCTTGCTTCGCTGCTGACACCCGACGCTGGCTATGTGCTGGCGTTCAGCGGCGGACTTGATTCCACCGTGCTACTGCATCAATTGGTCTGCTGGCAACTTCAGCAGCCAGCGCTACGCGTGCGCGCGTTACACGTCCATCATGGTCTTAGCCCGAATGCCGATAGCTGGGCGCTGCATTGCCAGCAAGTTTGCCAGCAGTGGCAGATTCCCTGTGAAGTGCTGCATGTGCAGGTTGATGGCCGCGCCAACGGCATTGAAGCGGCTGCCCGCGAAGCACGCTATCAGGCGCTGTTTCAGCATCTGCAACCCGGTGAACACTTACTTACCGCTCAGCACCTTGACGATCAGGCGGAAACGCTGCTGCTGGCGTTAAAACGCGGCAGCGGACCGGCGGGTTTGGCCGCGATGCCGCTGCAGCGCAGCGTGGGTGAACATCGGCATCTGCGTCCGTTGCTCGACGTTAGCCGTCAGCAGCTGGAAAACTATGCTACCGAGCATCAACTGCGCTGGATTGAAGATGAAAGCAACGCCGATAGCCGCTATGACCGCAACTTCCTGCGTCAGCAGATTCTGCCGCAGCTGCAGGCGCGCTGGCCGCACTTCAGTGCCGCCAGTGCACGCAGCGCCGCGCTCTGTGGCGAGCAGGAGCAACTGCTCGACGAGTTGCTGGCGGAACAGCTGGCGCAGCTTAGCGATGCACAGGGCGCGCTGCACTTCCCGCCGTTAATGAACATGAGCGAAGCGCGGCGTCATGCGCTGTTACGCCGTTGGATTGCTCAACAGGGCGGCGCGATGCCTTCGCGCGAGGCATTAAAACGTATCACCGATGAAGTCATCAACAGCCGTGAAGATGCCAAACCTTGTTTGCGTTTCGGCGCTTTTGAGCTGCGCCGCTATCGCCAGCAACTCTATTGGTTACCGCCGCAGCCTTCACTTAGTCAGCACTTGCTAACCTGGCAAGACCGCACGCAGCCGCTTAATTTACCCGCCGGTTTAGGTTCGCTGCACGCGAATGCGTGGATTGCCGAGCTGCGCCAGCCTGCAGCGGATGAAGCGATCACGATCCGCTTCCAGGCGCAGGGTTATTATCATATACAGGGGCGCGCAGGTGGCCGCGAGATGAAGAAGCTGTGGCAAGAGCTGGGCGTTGCGCCCTGGCAGCGCGAACGTATTCCGTTGATTTATTTTAACCAGACGTTAATTAGCGCGCCGGGGCTGTTTATTACCCGCGAAGGCGCAGCCAGCAACGAACAAGGCTGGCAGGCGATCTGGTCACCACAACAATAAAATGGAGAGCAATGATGAAACTTTGGATGGCCGCGGCGTTATTCGCTGCGGCGCTGCCGGCGTTGGCCGACGGCGATGTGAATGCGGGCGCGCAAAAAGCGGCAAGCTGTATGGCGTGTCACGGTGCGGAGGGCAAAAGCGCGGTGCCGCTTTATCCCAATCTGGCCGGGCAACATGCGCCTTATCTGCTGCATTCACTGCAAGCCTATAAAAAAGGCGAGCGGAGCGGCGGCCAGGCGGAAGTGATGAAAGCGTTTGTAGCGGGATTGAGCGATCAGGATATGGCAGATTTATCGGCGTATTACAGTTCGTTAAAACCTTAAGCGAGGTGGGCGGGATGTGATTCCCGCCCGAGAGAGGTTTTACTCGTCTTCGCTGACGACGACGGTGCCCAGCTCCGGATGTGTGAAGCTGGCGATGTGGTCGAGCCGCACTTCACGGGTCTCGCCTGAGAGATCGACGGCAAGGTACTCGACGTTTTTACGTGAGACCATGTCCACGGCTTTGGCCTTGAGCTGATCGCCGTTTTTTAACTCTAACGACAGCGTCCAGTGTTTTTGGCAGGCGAGTTCAAGGTTGTCGTAATCATCGCAGTTGATGGGTTTGTAGGCTTCATTCGTCAACATAGTCGCTCACCAATAAGTTTGCAGCGGCATACGCTGCTTGTTCCCTGAGAGAAGAGTTTAGCGCAGAATCAGCGGCAATATCGTTGAGAGCCTTCAACGCACAACCTATGGCGTCTGGCACATACCCAAGGTCGCCGCTACCAATTTCGGCATACTTCTGGCGAACTAACTCACAATACTTTTGCACATACACCTCCTCAGCAGAGTTGATACTCTGGATGATAGGCGACTATATCACAGGAATTTCATCGAAATCAGCCCGGTCGTCACGGGAATGATGCAAGCAAATGGGCAAAAGTGACATTTCGCGCTGGTCTTATGCATTCAGCGTGCGCACAAAAGGTTAAGTTGATGAACAGGTTATTACGCGACGCAACGTCGAGCCAAACGGTAGGTGACAGATGATTGTGCTGTCTCGATCGCTTTCACTTGCAGATAATGAAGTGGAACTCAGTGCCATCCGTGCGCAAGGTGCCGGTGGCCAGCATGTGAATAAAACGTCGACGGCGATTCACCTGCGATTTGATATTCATGCCTCATCGCTGCCGCCGTTTTATAAAGAGCGGCTGCTGGCGGCAAGCCATCATTTGATTACCGCGGAAGGCGTGGTGATCATCAAAGCACAGGAACATCGCAGCCAGGAAATGAATCGGGAAGCGGCCGTGCAGCGGCTGATAAATCTGATTCGGGAGTTAACCACGGTGGAAAAAGTGCGGCGTGCGACCAAACCGACGCACGGCTCTAAAGTGAGGCGGCTGGAAGGTAAAACGCGGCGCAGTAACGTGAAGGCGATGCGCGGAAAGGTGCAATAAAAAACGCCTCCGGCTGGAGGCGTTTTAGCGTTACTTGTTGAGTGCTTTCACCAGGAAGTCGACGATGTCATGTTGCTTAATCATCTGCTTCTCGCTGGCGGTACGCGCCTTGTACTCAATCTCTTCGTTATCGAGATTACGATCGCCAATTACGATGGTGTGCGGCACGCCAATCAGCTCCATATCCGCGAACATCACGCCTGGACGCTCTTTACGGTCATCCAGAATCACGTCAATGCCTTTGGCACGCAGCGTGTTGTACAGCTCTTCAGCCAACTGCTGCACACGGAAAGATTTGTGCATATTCATTGGCAGAATTGCCACTTCAAACGGTGCCAATGCCGCAGGCCAGATGATGCCACGTTCGTCGTTGTTCTGCTCAATTGCCGCCGCCACAACGCGCGTAATACCGATGCCGTAACAGCCCATGGTCATCACCTGGTTACGACCATCTTCGCCCTGAACCGCTGCTTTCATCGCTTCGGAGTACTTGGTACCCAGCTGGAAGATGTGGCCCACTTCGATACCGCGTTTAATCAGCAGCGTACCTTTGCCGTCTGGGCTTGGATCGCCTTCCACCACGTTACGGATATCTTCCACGCGCGGTTCTGGCAGATCGCGGCCCCAGTTGATGCCGCTCAGGTGTTTGCCATCAATGTTGGCACCCGCGCAGAAGTCAGCTGTTTTTGCCACAGTACGATCGGCGATCACTGGCATGGTCAAACCGACCGGGCCGAGCGAGCCTGGACCGGCACCCAGCAGCGCGCGAATCTGTTCTTCGCTCGCCATCTCCAGCGGTTCAGCGACGATATCCAGCTTCTCCGCTTTAATTTCGTTCAGCTGATGATCGCCGCGCAGCAGCAGGGCAACCAGCGTGTGGCCGCTCTCTTCGGTGGCTTTGACGAACAGCGTCTTAACGGTTTTCTCAATCGGCAACTGATGTTGCTCAACCAGCTCGGCGATAGTTTTGGCGTTTGGCGTATCGAACTGCGTCATGGCTTCTGTGGCCTGCGGACGCTCGCCAGCCGGCGCTAAGGCTTCGGCTTTCTCAATGTTGGCCGCGTAATCAGATTCGCTGGAGAAGATCACGTCATCTTCACCGCTCAGCGCCAGCACCTGGAATTCATGTGATGCGCTGCCGCCGATAGAACCGGTGTCAGCTTGTACGGCGCGGAAATCCAGGCCCATACGGCTGAAGCTCTGGCTGTAGGCGCGGTACATCGCGTCGTAGGTTTCCTGCAGCGATTCCTGCGTGGTGTGGAACGAGTAAGCATCTTTCATAATGAACTCGCGTGAACGCATCACACCAAAACGCGGGCGCACTTCATCGCGGAATTTGGTCTGGATCTGATACAGATTGAGCGGCAGCTGTTTATAAGAGCTCAGCTCGTTGCGGATCAAATCGGTGACCACTTCTTCGTGGGTTGGACCCAGCACGAAGGGACGTTCGTGACGATCTTTAATGCGCAGCAGTTCCGGGCCGTATTGCTCCCAACGGCCGCTCTCTTCCCACAGATCGGCAGGCTGAACCACCGGCATGGAGATCTCAATCGCACCGGCGTTGTTCATCTCTTCACGCACGATGTTTTCAACTTTTCGCAGCACGCGAATCCCGGTCGGCAACCAGGTGTAGAGACCGGAAGCCAGTTTGCGGATCATGCCGGCGCGCAGCATCAGCTGGTGGCTGATCACTTCTGCATCGGAAGGTGTCTCCTTCAGAGTGGAGAGCAGATATTGAGTAGTACGCATTGATTACGATTCCAGTTATACGGAAGGAAACTGACAAATTTTTCTGGCGGCTAGTGTACCAGCGAGATCAATCACTCAAAAGCGGGTTTTAACGGGGATCGAGGGCGATCACCTCGGTTCCTGCCTCATCAATGCGCCAGCGCACGTTAAAGGCGAGTAGCCAGGCGGCATATTCACGATCTTCCGTCTCACCTTTACGGTAAGCCGGGCGCGGATCCTGTGCCAGCACTTCGCTAATGAAACGCGCTAGCTGCGGATGGGTTTTCTGCTGTAGCTGAAGCTGGCTCTGCGCCAGCGGCGAAAAGCGCACCGGCATGGTGGCATCAGGCGCCGCCTGCGCAAACCCGGCGCGCGCATCAGGCAGCGCTTCGGCGAACGGCAGATAAGGTTTGATATCCACCACCGGCGTGCCATCGACTAAATCGAGGCTGCCGAGCTGCAAGATCACCTGCTGCTTCTCGCAGCGAATGCCTTTTAACTCAACCAGCGACATGCCGATAGGATTGGGGCGGAAGGTTGAACGGGTGGCAAACACGCCCATACGCGCATTGCCACCGAGGCGCGGGGGACGCACGGTCGGACGCCAGCCACCTTCCATCGTTTGGTGGAACACAAACAGCACCCACAAATGACTAAACGCTTCCAGCCCGCGCACCGCTTCCGGCTGATTGTAAGGTGGTAGCAGATGCAGCTCGCCGCCGCCATCCTGCACCAGACCGGGCTGGCGCGGGACGGCAAACTTCTCTTTCCACGGCGAACGAATTACGCCGATTTGCGCAAAGGCAAACTCACTCATTGATTTGATACTTTCAGTGCGGAGCCCTGGCAAATGGCCTGGCGATAGCATCCCGGCGTGCTGGTGACAATTTCGCACTTATGCAGCAGGACGGCGTTGGCTTTCATGCCGGCTGCGCGAATCTGCAGGCGCTTGCGCGCGGTGTTGATGTTAGGAGGCGAATCCTGGCTGCTGCTCTGGCAATCTTCAGCAGAGACTTCGCCCAAATCGCGGAACGGGTTGCTGACCAGATCGGTCGCATCGGTGTAGATCTTCACCGGCGCGGGACGTGGAGTCGGTTTACGTTGTGGTTCGCTGGATGCCTGTTGCGGACGAGAAGGAGCACTGCTTATCGGGTGATATTCGCGCACACACCCGGTTAGCATCAATGCTAACAAGCAGAGCGGTAAAAAACGCATGGCAACATCCTCAAGTAATAAAAAAGTGGCGTTATTGAAACAAGGACGACAATAAATAACAAGTCAGGTGCAATTTATGGCAAAAGAAAGGGCGGCCGAAGCCGCCCTGCAAGGCATGAAAGGTGAATATTACCAGCCTTTCACTGCGCCGCCGTTGAAGATCTTGTTGGCCGCTTCAGACACTTCGTCTGATTGGTACGCCTGCACAAACTTCTTCACGTTCTCAGCGTCTTTGTTGTCTTCGCGGCTAACAATCAGGTTCACGTAAGGTGAATCTTTGTCTTCCACGAAGATGCCATCTTTCGCTGGCGTCAGACCAATCTGGCTGGCGTACGTGGTGTTGATCACCGCCAGTGCGATCTGCTGATCGTCAAGTGAACGTGGCAGCTGCGGCGCTTCCAGCTCAACGATCTTCAGCTTTTTCGGGTTCTCAGTGATATCCAGTGAGGTTGGCAGCAGGCCAACGCCATCTTTCAGTTTGATCAGGCCGACTTTCTGCAGCAGCAACAGTGAACGTCCCAGGTTGGTTGGATCGTTCGGGATAGCAACCTGTGAACCGTCCTGCAGTTCATCCAGTGATTTGATTTTCTTCGAGTAGCCGGCGATTGGGTAAACGAAGGTGTTCGCTACGATGGCCAGCTTGTAACCGCGATCTTTGATCTGCTGATCCAGATACGGCTTGTGCTGGAAGGCGTTAACGTCAATATCACCTTTGCTCAGCGCTTCGTTTGGCAGCACGTAATCGTTAAAGGTCACCAGCTCAACGTCGAGGCCATATTTTTCTTTCGCCACTTTCACTGCAGTTTCAGCAACCTGCTGTTCAGCGCCGACAATCACACCCACTTTAATGTGGTTTGGATCTTTTGCTTTCTGATCGCATCCTGCCAGCGCAATTGCGCCAATCAGAGCACCCACAGCGGCAATCTTTTTAAATGTAAAAGACATATCCTTTCCTTAATAGAGGACTATTGATGTTGCTTGCTTACTTATGGGACACAGCACGTACAATGCGGTCGCCACAGAATTGGATTAAATAGACCAGCACAACCAGCAAAACCAGCACGGTGTTCATTACGGTGGCGTTATAGCCAATGTAACCGTATTGATAGCCAATCTGGCCCAAACCGCCTGCGCCAACCGCTCCGCCCATTGCGGAGTAGCCAACCAGCGTAATCAGGGTAATTGTAGCGGCATTCACCAGACCTGGCAGCGCTTCCGGCAGCAGGACTTTACGCACGATCTGCAGCGGCGTGGCGCCCATGGCGCGAGATGCTTCGATCAATCCGGTTGGCAGTTCCAGCAGGGCGTTTTCCACCATACGTGCAATAAACGGCGCGGCGCCGACGGTTAGCGGCACAATCGCGGCTTGCAGGCCAATCGAGGTGCCGACAATGGCGCGAGTGAATGGAATCATCCATACCAGCAGGATAATGAACGGAATCGAACGGAAGATATTCACCAGCGCGGACAGCACGCGATAAAGCGCGTTGTTGGCCAGAATCTGGCCGGGACGCGTCACATACAGCAGCACGCCAATCGGAAGACCGAGGACAAAACCAAAGAAACCAGAGACGAAGGTCATCATCAGCGTTTCCCAGACGCCACGCGTCAGTAACCACATCATCGCTTCAGACATAACCCAACACCTCTACTTTCACATGATTTTCTTTCAGCCAGGCAATCGCGGCTTGTGTATCTGTTTCACTGCCATCCATCTCAGCCAGCATGATGCCGAACTTCACGCCGCCGGCGTAATCCATCTGCGCACTGATGATGTTGTTATTAACGTTAAAGCGGCGAGCCGATTCTGACAGTAGCGGAGCATCCACCGATTTGCCGGTGAACTCGAGACGCAGCAGCGGCACGCTATCAGCTGTTGGCTGTGGCGCCATGCGTTGCTGGTAGTCGTCGGGGATATCCAGATGCAGCGTCGATTGAATGAATTGTTGCGCCAGCGGCGTTTTCGGATGCGAAAACACTTCGCTCACGCTGTCTTTTTCAATTAACTCACCATTGCTGATCACCGCAACCTGATCGCAGATGCGTTTCACCACATCCATTTCATGGGTGATCAATAGAATGGTAATGCCCAGACGACGGTTAATGTCCTTAAGCAGCTCCAGAATCGAACGCGTGGTTGCAGGATCCAGTGCGCTGGTGGCTTCATCACACAGCAGCACCTTAGGATTGCTCGCCAGTGCGCGGGCAATCGCAACACGCTGCTTTTGTCCGCCAGAGAGATTCGCTGGCCAGCTATCATGCTTGTCAGATAATCCCACCAGATCCAGCAATTCGCTAACGCGCTTCTTTATCTGTTCGCGCGAAAGATTGCCTAACTCTAATGGCAGCGCCACGTTACCGGAGACGGTGCGGGAGTTCATCAGATTAAAGTGCTGGAAAATCATGCCAATCTGGCGGCGTGCCAGCGTCAATTGGCCAGAAGAAAGGGTGGTTAATTCCTGGCCATCAACCAGCACGCGTCCGGAGGTTGGGCGCTCCAGCAGATTGACGCAGCGAATCAGGGTACTTTTACCGGCACCGGAGGAACCGATGACGCCGTAGATCTGTCCAGCAGGCACGTGCAGGCTGACGTTGGATAGCGCCTGAATGGTGCGTGAGCCTTGCTGGAACACTTTGGTGATATTTTCGAGTTTAATCATTAGTTTATTTATTATCGTGTTGCATAGTCCGTGGTGTATCGGGCTTCACTCAGCAGGGCTGTGCGAAATTTGGATGGATGTTAAGGCATCCAGACGGCTAAATCAATGGAAGTCATTCAAACTGCCATTCTCTCGCTATACGCAATCATGCGATACTTAGCGACACATTTTCAGCAGGAGTTTCTACGTGGCGAACAAAGTACCGGCTATTTTTCTTGATCGTGATGGCACATTGAATGTTGATCACGGCTATGTTCATGAAATCGATAATTTCGAATTCATTGATGGCACCATCGAAGCGCTACAGGCGTTAAAGAAGATGGGCTATGCGCTGGTACTGGTGACTAACCAGTCGGGCATTGCGCGTGGCATGTTTACCGAAGACCAGTTTATGCAACTCACAGAATGGATGGATTGGTCGCTGGCCGATCGTGATGTTGATTTGGATGGCATCTATTTCTGTCCGCATTTGCCAGATGCCACGGTAGAAGCGTATCGCCAGCAGTGTGATTGCCGTAAGCCGCAGCCGGGCATGTTGCTCTCCGCGCAGCAGCATCTGGATATCGATATGGCTTCTTCTTATATGGTAGGCGACAAATTAGAAGATATGCAGGCGGCGTTAGCAGCGGGGGTGGGTACCAAAGTGCTGGTGCGTAGTGGCAAGCCGGTAACGGCAGAAGGGGAAGCAGTGGCGGATTGGGTGATTAACAGTCTGGCAGAGCTGCCAGCACGCATCAAAAAGGCCTGAAAACGGGTCTTTTGCGCAAATTTCAAGCGAACAGCAAAAAACTTGAAATTTGCACTTGTCAGCTCCGAATAACTCCCTATAATGCGCCACCACTGAGACGGCAAAGCGGCAACGCAGACGGCTCGGCAGGGAGTGAAGAAATTCATCCCGCCGGATGAAAACGCTGAAAAAAGTGTTTGACTCCGAAGGAGAGTAGCGTAGTATACGCCACCTCGCGACAGACGGTTCAGCCGCTGTTCGCAACGCTCTTTAACAATTTATCAGACAATCTGTGTGGGCACTCGCAGGATTGATATCCGCGTCTCCGGACGCAAAAA
>NZ_QKMJ01000007.1:0-235457 GCF_003208415.1 Pantoea sp. AG1095
TTCAGCGTTTTCATCCGGCGGGATGAATTTCTTCACTCCCTGCCGAGCCGTCTGCGTTGCCGCTTTGCCGTCTCAGTGGTGGCGCATTATAGGGATCCGAATTTTTTGCACAACCCCTTTTTTCGATCTTTTTAATCGACTGGCGAGTTTTCACTCTTTTCGCTGCGATCGCGAGCGATCCGCTCAAAAATCATCTTGTTTATCCGCCTTTTAAGCCGCAGGCTTGGGTAAAAACGTAAAAGGAGAAGATCATGTCCACAGCCCTACGACCTTATAAGAACCATTTCCCGCAACAAGGCGATCGCGTGATGATCGATAGCAGCAGCGTGGTGGTGGGTGAAGTACAACTCGACGATGACGTTAGCATCTGGCCGCTGGTTGCGATTCGTGGTGACGTCAATAAAGTGGTGATAGGCAAAAGAAGCAATATCCAGGATGGCAGCGTACTGCACGTCACTCACAAGTCCAGCAGCAATCCGGAAGGTTATCCGCTGATTGTTGGCGAAGATGTCACGGTAGGGCATAAAGCGATGCTGCACGGCTGCACTATCGGCAATCGCGTACTGGTTGGTATGGGATCCATTCTGCTGGACGGCGTGATCGTTGAAGATGATGTGATGATTGGCGCTGGCAGTTTGGTGCCGCCAGGTAAACGACTGGAGAGTGGCTACCTGTATTTAGGCAGCCCGGTTAAGCAGGTCCGCCCACTCAGTGAAGCGGAAATCGCCGGGCTGCTTTACTCATCTAACAACTATGTTGGTTGGAAGAATGAATATCTCGCTCAGGAAAGCCAATCACATTCCTGATCGCCAGCCTTACCTCTGCTGCATCGACTGCTTTAGTTTGGCTATCACTGGCGTGATCTCTGGCATCACGCCATGCCATAAATGAAAAGCGTGAGCGGCTTGCCCTACTAACATGCCAACACCATCCGCAAGCTGCTGCGCGCCCTGCTGCTGGCACCACAGTAAGAATGGCGTCAAACCTTGTTGATAAAACATGTCATAACACCGCGTTTGCGCATTAATTAGTGATGTGTCTAACGCCGGAACTTTGCCATCAACACCGCTCGAGGTCGCATTAATGATCAGATCAAATTGCTGATCCGTTAATTGCTCAAAGCTGGCCGCTTTGATATCCCCGCTATGCTGGAAAATCTCTGCCAGCTGCTCGGCGCGTGCCACGGTGCGATTCACTACCACCAGCGAACATCCGAATGAAAGCAGCGGCAGGATTACGCCACGCGCAGCACCACCGGCGCCCACCAGCAGAATTCGATCGCCTGGATGGATCATCTGCAGTCGTTCCAGATCGCTGAGCAAGCCGATGCCATCGGTGTTATCGCCGAAGATCTTGCCCTGCGCATCTTTCTTTAACGTATTAACCGCACCAGACAATGCCGCACGCTCGCTAAGCTCATCGGCAAATTCCCACGCCTGCTGTTTAAAAGGCAGCGTGACATTGGCACCTTTGCCGCCATGCGCAAAAAAATGGGCGATCGACTGAGGAAAACCCTCAAGTGGCGCGCACTCCTTGCCATATTGATGCTCAATGCCGGTTTGCTCAGCGAACAAGTTATGAATGAAAGGAGATTTGCTATGCGCAATCGGGTGACCAAATACGGCAAAATTTTCCATGCGTTAGCCCTGACGAATAAGTTCACCGCTAATAACGTCGCGGATTTCAGAAGGATTCAGTCGCCCACCCGTTTCAGCATTTAAGACCGGGAACTGCGGACCAAATTGCTTAGCAACCTCTTCCGCATTACGACAAGGCGGTTCGCCGGAAAGATTGGCGCTGGTCGAAACCAGAGGTTTACCAAAACCGCGACACAAAGCCTGTACGTCAGGATGATCGCTAACGCGAATGGCCAGTGAGTCAAAACGCCCCGTTAACCAACGCGGCGTATGTGGCGAAGCTGGCACTACATAGGTTACCGGGCCAGGCCAACTGGCAAACATACGCTCGCGCTGCAGCACAGAGAGTTCACGGTCGGCGATATAAGGTTCCAGCTGCGCGTAATCGGCTGCAATCAAAATGAGTCCCTTCTCGACTGGACGCTGCTTGAGCGCCAAAAGTGCCATTACGGCATCCTCGCTGTCGGGATCGCAGCCCAATCCAAATACGGCTTCGGTTGGATAGGCGATAACTTCCTGTTGCTGTAGCCTCTCAATGCAAAAAT
The DNA here is from genome assembly GCF_003208415.1 of Pantoea sp. AG1095. Taxonomy (NCBI): domain Bacteria; kingdom Pseudomonadati; phylum Pseudomonadota; class Gammaproteobacteria; order Enterobacterales; family Erwiniaceae; genus Pantoea; species Pantoea sp. AG1095. The sequence goes on from NZ_QKMJ01000007.1 coordinate 2,183, forward strand.
CGAGACTACCCGCTGAATACTGGCTTGGCTTCATGATGATGATGCGTCCTGGACAATGGGCTTACCGCAGCGTTTGCTGGCGCAGAAGCGCTTCATGCCTTGTGCGGTTTTCTTCTCTATTAATAAAGGGAACTGGCAATGCGGGCAAACGCCTTCAACCGGCGCTGCGTTAAGGACAAACTGGCAATCTGGATAGCGATCGCAAGAGTAGAAGGTTTTGCCATAGCGCGAGCGCCGCTGTACCAGTTTACCGCTCTGACATTGCGGACAGGCGATAGCTGTTTCATCAGGCTTGTCGATAGTTTCGGTGTAATCACATTCCGGGTAGTGACTGCAACCCACGAACATGCCAAATCGCCCCTGACGCAGAACTTTGTCTGCGCCACACTGGGGGCATGCATGGCCTTCCAGCACTTTAACGACGTGTCCATCTCCCTGACTTTTCAGCGGGCGAATGTAATCGCAGGTTGGATAATTTACACACCCCAGAAAAGGGCCGTGTTTGCCGGAACGTATGACTAATTCTGCCCCGCAAGCGGGGCAGGGATCGTGTTTAGGCACGGAAAATAGTGCTGATTTACTCATATTACCGGTTGCATCAATCGCAAATTATTAATGCAGCATACCTTCATTGACGTCGAATAACAGTTCTTCCATTTGCTGATAGGCGTTTTCACATCCTGGGATGTTAAAAAGCACCATCAACACCACCCATTTGAGATCTTCAAGATCGAATTCGAGGGTATCAAGGGCCATTACACGTTCGATGACCATCTCGCGCGTTTCCATATTCAGCACCTGGACCTGTTCCAGGAACAAAATAAAACCGCGACATTCTGCATCTAAACGCTGGTTTTCCTCTTCGGTATAGATTCGCATTGAGAGCGGATCGTTTGCCATGAGTACTGGCGCAACCAAGCCTTCCTGATAATCCGCTAACCGCTCAAGCCAATTCAACGCATTGTAGATATCTTCACGATGAAAACCGGCATCGGTTAAATCATCGGTCAATTTATCCTGATCAACGCGCATTTCAGCTTCGTTGTGGATATACGTCTCAAACAAGTACATAAGTACGTCGAACATGGCATGCCCTCCTCAATCGGACATAGCCGCCGGGTACAGCTGCGATCCATCCTGCTAACTCCAGCTCCAGCAGGTGAGCTGCGATAACTGGCACAGGTTGGCCGGCACGTTCAGCGACGACGTCAACAGGTGTAACCTCATCACCTACGTTAGCCAACACAGTTGCAAATGGCAATGGCACATCGTCACTGTGTTGTGAATATATTGTTTCTGAACTGCTATCAGGCAACCATTGCAGCGTTGAATGTAAATCTTCAAGGATATTGTTAGGATGCGCCACCAGCAGCGCGCCTTGCTGGATAAGCCAGTGCGTACCTTCACTACCCGGATTGCCTAGCGCGCCGGGTAATGCATAAACGTTACGATTTTGTTCCAAAGCGTAGCGTGCCGTCACCAGCGAACCGCTTTTTAACGTGGCTTCAACTACCAGTACGCCAAGACTTAAACCACTGATGATGCGATTACGCCGCGGAAAGTTAACCGCATGCGGTGCCGTATCAAGGGGGAATTCCGAGATCAGTGCGCCACCGCCAGCGATGATCTCACGTGCTAACGCTTGATGACTTTTAGGGTAGATATGCTGCAGGCCGCTGCCTAATACTGCAACGGTTTTGCCCTGCACTTCTAACGCGGCCCGATGCGCCACGCCATCGATTCCGCGCGCAAGGCCGCTGGTGATGGTCAATCCACTTAGCGCTAATTGCTGCGTAAACCAGCTTCCCCATTGCTTACCATAATGCGTGCAGTGACGGCTGCCCACGACACCGAGTTGGGGCGTCTGCAAGATGTCCATATTTCCCGCGACATACAGCAATGAGGGACGTCGACTGATTTCCGCTAACGCCGAGGGATAATGTTCGTCGATACAGGTAACTACATGATGCTGTTCATCCTCCAGCCATAGATGTGTTCGTGCTAACTGGCGTGGACAAAGCTCTTTAAACTGTTGTCGCTGGGTTTCGTTTAATCCCTGATCCAGTAAAAGATCGTCATCAACCTGAGCATTATCCTGCAATGCCTCAGCTAAATGTCTGACAACTCCAGAGCTTAAGCCTTTCACATTTGCCAGCCTGAGCATCCATTCAATTCTCTCCATGCTGCACTCCCTGTCAGCCGCGCTATCATGCGGTGCAATGCTGTCAATCAGACATCAAAAAGTCTACAATATGAGGCAGTAATCTTTTCTTCAACGCATACAGATCTGGATATTTATGTCAGTTTTGCAGGTATTACATTTCCCTGATGATCGCCTTCGCAAAATCGCTGCGCCGGTGGCAACCGTAAACGCAGACGTGCAGCGTATTGTCGACGACATGTTTGAAACCATGTACGCCGAAGAAGGTATTGGCTTAGCGGCGACCCAAGTCGATATTCATCAGCGCATCATTGTTATTGATGTTTCTGAAAACCGTGACGAGCGTTTGGTGCTGATTAATCCGGAACTGCTGGAAAAAAGCGGTGAAACCGGTATTGAAGAAGGCTGCCTTTCTATTCCTGAGCAACGTGCTTTTGTGCCGCGCGCAGAGTGGGTCAAGGTGCGTGCGCAGGATCGTGACGGCAAAAGCTTTGAGCTGGAAACCGACGGTCTGCTGGCGATTTGCATCCAGCATGAAATCGATCATCTCGATGGCAAACTTTTCATTGATTATCTGTCGCCACTGAAACGTCAGCGTATCAAACAGAAACTGGAAAAATTGGCCCGCCTAAACGCACGCGAAGATTAAGTGCTAATAGAAGGTTAAACTGTGTCTGCTCCGCTCAAAATTATCTTTGCCGGTACACCTGACTTTGCAGCGCGTCATTTAGACGCGCTACTTGCTTCTGAGCATCAGGTTGTTGGCGTCTTTACCCAGCCCGATCGTCCAGCCGGACGCGGCAATAAGCTTACGTCAAGCCCGGTCAAAGTCCTGGCACAGGCGCACGATATTCCCGTATTTCAGCCGAAATCTCTGAAGCCTGAAGAGAACCAGCATCTGGTTGCCGATCTGCAGGCCGATATCATGGTGGTGGTCGCTTATGGCTTGATCCTGCCAAAAGCCGTGCTGGCGATGCCGCGCCTGGGTTGTATCAATGTGCATGGTTCGCTGCTGCCACGCTGGCGCGGTGCTGCACCCATCCAACGCTCTCTCTGGGCCGGCGATAGCGAAACCGGTGTCACCATTATGCAGATGGATGTTGGCCTCGATACCGGCGACATGCTGCATAAACTCTCCTGCCCAATTACGGCTGAAGACACCAGCGCGTCGCTGTATGAGAAGCTGGCGCAACTCGGCCCGCAAGGCATGCTGTTAACGCTGGATCTGCTGGCAAGCGGTAATGCCAGGCCAGAGGTCCAGGATGAAGCGCTGGTCTCTTATGCCGAGAAACTGAGTAAAGAAGAAGCGCGTCTCAATTGGTCACTTTCAGCAGCGCAGTTGGAACGTTGTATTCGTGCCTTCAATCCATGGCCAATGAGCTATTTCATGATTGAAGAGCAACCGGTAAAAGTCTGGCAGGCAACGGTTTTGCCGCATCAGAACAAGCAACCCGGTGAAATCGTCCATGCTGATAAACAAGGCATTCAGATCGCAACGGCCGATGGTGTGCTGAATCTGGTATCGCTGCAACCTGCCGGTAAAAAAGCCATGTCCGCTCAGGACCTGCTCAATTCGCGCCGCGAATGGTTCGTACCTGGAACCGTTCTGGCCTGATCCTCCAAGCCCGGTTTGACCGGGCTTTTTGTTTGATGAAATAACATGAAAAAAGCTACCAACTTGCGCAGCCTGGCCGCGCAACTCATTGAACGCGTTGTGGACAAAGGCGAATCGCTGAGTGCCATTTTGCCGGGCGCGCAAAAGAACCTATCCGATAAAGATGGCGCGCTGCTGCAAGAACTCTGTTTTGGCGTGATGCGCACGCTGCCGCAGCTGGAAGCCTTAATCGGCAAACTGATGGAGCGCACCTTAACCGGTAAGCAGCGAGTGTTGCATTATCTGTTGATGGTTGGCCTCTATCAGCTGCTATATACCCGCGTGCCGGCCCATGCGGCACTGGCAGAAACCGTGGCGGGTGCTGAAGTGCTGAAGCGCACGGCTTTAAAAGGCCTGTTAAATGGCGTGTTGCGCCAGTTCCTGCGCCAGCAAGAAGCGCTGTTAGCCGAAGTCGATCAGGGCTCGCAACGTTACTGGCATCCAGGCTGGTTGCTGAAACGTCTGCAAGCGGCATGGCCAGAAGAGTGGCAACAGATTGTTGAAGCTAACAATCAGCGACCGCCGATGTGGCTGCGCGTCAATCGCCAGTATCACAGTCGCGATGCCTGGCTGGCGCTATTGCAGGCAGAAGATAAAGTTGCTTTTCCTGGCGATGCACAAGATGCATTGCGACTGGAATCACCCGCTCCAGTCAGCCAGCTGCCGGGTTTCGATCAAGGTTGGGTGACGGTGCAGGATCTTTCTGCACAACGTTGCGCACTGTTGCTTGAGCCAAAAAATGGGGAAACTATTCTCGATCTCTGTGCTGCTCCAGGTGGTAAAACCACGCATATCCTCGAAATCGCCCCGCAGGCCAAAGTCTTAGCCGTCGATGTTGACCCGCAACGCCTGCTCCGTGTGCATGAGAACTTACAGCGCCTGGGCATGCAGGCCGAAGTGCGTCAGGGCGATGGTCGTACACCGGCAGAATGGTGTGGTGATATGCAGTTTGATCGTATCCTGCTCGATGCGCCCTGCTCTGCCACGGGCGTTATTCGCCGCCATCCAGACATCAAGTGGCTACGTCGCGATCGTGATATTCCTGAGCTGGCGAATCTACAGCGCGAAATACTTGAGGCCGTCTGGCCGCGTCTAAAATCTGGCGGCACGATGATATATGCCACCTGCTCAATATTGCCGGAAGAGAATCACAATCAAATCAGCGCCTTTTTGGCAGCGCACAGCGACGCCGTGGCCGAAACGTTACCACAGGGCCAGGCTAATGGCTGGCAGGTTTTCCCGGCCATCGATGGCGGCGACGGCTTCTTCTACGCTAAGCTGATGAAAAAATAGTGCTGCGCACACTGACAAGAGCATCTAAGCCATGAAAATCATTATCCTCGGCGCCGGCCAGGTCGGCGGAACCCTGGCAGAAAATCTGGTCGGGGAAAATAACGATATCACCGTCGTCGATAGCGATGCGACGCGTTTACGCGTATTGCAGGACAAATTTGATCTGCGCGTCGTGCATGGTCACGGATCACATCCGCGTATTTTGCGTGAAGCCGGTGCTGAAGATGCGGATATGTTGGTGGCGGTAACCAACTCCGATGAAACCAACATGGTGGCTTGTCAAATTGCGTATTCCCTTTTTAATACGCCCAATCGTATCGCGCGTATTCGCGCCGCTGAATACTTACGCGATGCTGAGAAGCTGTTTGTACCTGAAGCCGTACCAATTGATCATCTGATCTCCCCTGAGCAGTTGGTGATCGACAATATCTACCGCCTGATTCAGTATCCTGGCGCACTTCAGGTAGTGAATTTTGCCGAAGGCAAAGTGAGCCTCGCAGTGGTTAAAGCCTATTATGGCGGACCGCTGGTCGGGAATCCTTTGTCGATCATGCGTGAACATATGCCGCATATTGATACGCGAGTCGCGGCGATTTTTCGTCAGGATCGTCCCATTCGTCCCCAGGGTTCTACGATTGTGGAAGCCGGCGATGAAGTGTTCTTTATTGCCGCGAGCCAACACATCCGCGCGGTGATGAGTGAAATGCAGCGTCTGGAAAAACCGTATAAGCGCATCATGTTAGTTGGCGGCGGAAATATCGGCTTTGGATTGGCGCAGCGCCTGGAAAAACAGTACAGCGTGAAGTTGATCGAACGTAATCAACAACGCGCGGCAGAACTGGCAGAACGTTTGCACGATACTATCGTGTTTTACGGTGATGCCTCGGATCAGGAATTGCTGGCCGAAGAGCATGTCGATCAGGTGGATCTCTTCATCGCGGTCACTAACGACGATGAAGCCAATATTATGTCGGCCATGCTGGCTAAGAAAATGGGTGCGAAAAAAGTAATGGTGCTGATCCAGCGCCGCGCCTACGTCGATCTTGTTCAAGGTAGCGTGATCGACATTGCGATCTCGCCGCAACAAGCCACGATCTCGGCGCTGCTAAGTCACGTACGTAAAGCCGATATCGTGGGCGTGTCCTCACTGCGTCGCGGTATTGCAGAAGCAATCGAAGCGATCGCACACGGCGATGAAACCACCTCACGCGTGGTTGGGCGTTTGATAGAAGATATTAAGTTGCCGCCGGGAACCATTATCGGTGCTGTGGTGCGCGGTGATGAGGTGATCATCGCCAATGATAACGTGCGCGTCGAACAGGGCGATCACGTAATTATGTTCCTGACGGATAAGAAGTTTGTGCCCGATGTTGAGCGCCTGTTCCAGCCAAGTCCATTCTTCCTGTAAAAGCTGCGGGCGAAAGCCCGCCGTGAAAATTTCGCTTAATCCATTGTTCTAATGGCAATTGCACAAAGGTTTGTTAGACTTTAGCCATTGGCCAAGGCAAGGAGATAACAATGAGTTTATTCAAAGAGTTTCGTGATTTTGCAATGCGCGGGAACGTGGTTGATCTGGCGGTAGGTGTCATCATCGGTGCCGCTTTTGGTAAGATTGTTTCTTCACTGGTCGCCAATATCATCATGCCGCCACTTGGCTTGCTGATTGGTGGCGTCGATTTCAAACAGTTTAAATGGATATTAAAACCGGCAGAAGGTGATATTCCTGCTGTGGTAATGGAGTACGGTAACTTTATTCAGACCGTGTTCGATTTCGTTATTGTTGCCTTCGCGATATTCCTGGCAATTAAAGTAATGAACAAGCTGTATCAGAAAAAAGAAGTTGAGAAAGCGGCACCTAAGCCGACGAATGAAGAGTTACTGCTCACTGAAATCCGTGACCTGTTAAAACAACAAAATCACGATAAATTATAATAAAAAAGCCGCCCACGTAAGGCGGCTTTTTTGTCTTTAAAGAAGAAGGCCAGTGATAAACTTTTCTGCTTATCACTGGCCTCCCAGTTACGTCCTTTGCCATGTTTGTCTTTACGTTGATAGCTGCCCTTTCCTTTCTGATTCTTCTCAATGCGCTGCCTAAACAGTGGATCATGTAATAATGCTTCCAGTGCATTATCGTTGATTTTACCTTTTTGGTGCTGATAGCGAGTCATCTCGTCCTCCGGTTATTAACGGCGCAACTATATTCCTTCCAGCGCAAAATTCAATCCTTACTACAACAAATTTCCGGCTGCGGCTCCTCACCTCTCTCCAGAGCTTCAAGTATTGAACAGCAAGCGCTGCTATGTATTTCGCCGCAGCAGGTTTCAGCTAAACGATGCAATGAACGTTGAATCGTCTGTAGTTCGGCAATCATGCCATTCACTTCATCCAATCTTTTCGCCACAATGGCTTTGGATTCCTGGCAAGTATGATGTTCAGGATCGATGCGGATTGACAATAAATCACGGATTGACTCTAAGCTAAAGCCGAGTTGGCGACCATAACGAATAAAACGCAGCCGCTGTAAATCATCGTCGTTATAAAGACGAAAACCGCCCTCAGTGCGTACCTCATGATTCATCATCTGCTGTTTTTCATAAAAGCGGATGGTGTCTGGCGTCACATCCGCCATTTTTGCCAGTTGGCCAATCCGAAACATGCTATTTCTCCCGCTGCAAATGATGATGGATGTTATCGCTATACTCGCCGCGCAAAAATTCGGTACTGATTCCGGCTTGCTGGAGTTTTATTTCTAGCAAAGCTAAGCGTTTCGACAGTTCTCGCGCCTTGCCATCGTCAGGATCCAGTTCGCGTAGCAGATCGTTTACCGCCAATGCTTCTCGACGCATTTCAAGTTCCGGAGGTAAGTAACCAGAATTTTTCAACAGCCGATATGCCGTGCGCAGTTCAACTGGCACTCCGCTGTCATCATCTAGCTGTAAAGGTGCACCTTCGCCGGGCAAATTACTCAGCTCACCCTTTTCCTGAGCTTCACGTATATGTTGCTCTACAAGTTGATCAATTAGCCACATAAGGGAGTTCCTGATGGGTGTATCAGCCATCAGCATAGCGAAAGGGGAGTAAATGGAAAGGAATTACGGACAATAAAAAACCCGCCGAAGCGGGTTTTTTACGATACTGCAAATTACTCTGCAGTAGCTTCTGCTTGAGCTTCTGGACGATCAACCAGCTCGATGTAAGCCATCGGAGCGTTGTCACCAGCACGGAAGCCACACTTCAAAATGCGAGTGTAACCACCGGCACGGCTCGCGAAACGCGGGCCCAGCTCGTTAAACAGTTTTGCCACGATCTCGTTATCACGAGTGCGGGCGAATGCCAGACGACGATTAGCTACGCTGTCGGTCTTGGCAAGAGTAATCAGCGGCTCAACTACGCGGCGCAGCTCTTTGGCTTTCGGCAGAGTCGTCTTAATGATCTCATGACGAACCAGAGAACCAGCCATGTTGCGGAACATAGCCTGACGATGGCTGCTGTTGCGGTTCAGTTGACGACCACTCTTACGATGGCGCATGACCTTATCCTTCTCAGTGAAACCTTAACCTGTGATCGGTTTATTCATCAGCAATGCTTGCTGGTGGCCAGTTTTCCAGGCGCATGCCCAGAGACAAACCACGTGAAGCAAGCACATCTTTAATCTCGGTAAGAGATTTTTTACCCAGGTTAGGCGTTTTAAGCAGCTCAACCTCGGTACGCTGTACCAGATCACCGATGTAGTGGATAGCTTCTGCCTTGAGGCAGTTAGCAGAGCGGACAGTCAATTCCAGATCGTCAACAGGGCGCAGCAGGATCGGATCGAATTCTGGTTTCTCTTCTTTTACTTCCGGCTGACGTACATCACGTAAGTCAACGAAAGCTTCCAGTTGTTCTGCCAGGATGGTTGCCGCACGACGAATCGCCTCTTCAGGATCGATTGTGCCGTTGGTTTCCATTTCGATGACCAGCTTGTCCAGGTCGGTACGCTGTTCTACACGCGCTGCTTCAACATTGTAGGCAATACGGTCTACAGGGCTGTAGCAAGCGTCAACCAACAGACGGCCGATTGGGCGCTCATCTTCTTCCGAATGAATTCGGGCAGAAGCCGGCACATAACCACGACCACGCTGAACTTTGATACGCATGCTAATAGATGCGTTTTCATCGGTCAGGTGGCAGATCACATGCTGCGGCTTGACGATTTCAACATCACCGTCGTGGGTGATGTCGGCTGCAGTCACAGGGCCAATGCCAGATTTATTCAAAGTAAGGATGACTTCATCTTTACCTTGAACTCTTACCGCCAACCCTTTCAGGTTAAGCAGGATTTCCAGGATATCTTCCTGTACGCCCTCTTTGGTGGAGTACTCATGAAGCACACCATCAATCTCAACCTCGGTCACCGCGCAACCCGGCATGGAAGAAAGCAGAATACGGCGCAGTGCGTTGCCAAGAGTATGGCCAAAGCCACGCTCTAACGGCTCAAGGGTCACCTTGGCGTGCGTCGAACTCACTTGCTCGATATCTACCAGGCGCGGTTTTAGAAACTCTGTCACAGAACCCTGCATTGTGTCCTCTCTTTGGTACTAAGCTTTACTTAGAGTAAAGCTCGACGATCAGGTGTTCGTTAATGTCCGCAGACAGATCAGTACGTTCAGGAATACGCTTGAACACACCTTCCATCTTAGTAGCATCAACTTCCAGCCAGGTTGGCTTTTCACGCTGCTCAGCCAGCTCCAGAGCGGCCTTCACGCGAGATTGCTGTTTGGCTTTCTCACGGATGCTTACGACATCATTCGGAGATACCTGATAAGAAGCGATGTTAACAACGCGACCGTTCACCAGGATAGATTTATGGCTAACCAGCTGACGTGCTTCTGCACGAGTGGCGCCAAAGCCCATACGGTAAACAACGTTATCCAGACGGCCTTCCAGCAGGGCCAGCAGGTTTTCACCTGTGTTGCCTTTCAGACGTGCTGCTTCTTTATAGTAGTTGCGGAACTGACGCTCCAGCACGCCGTACATACGACGAACTTTCTGCTTTTCACGCAACTGGCCGCCGTAGTCAGACAGACGCGGTTTACGCGCACCATGCTGACCAGGTGGTTGTTCAATTTTGCACTTGGTATCGATCGCGCGAACGCCAGACTTAAGGAATAAGTCGGTACCCTCACGACGGCTCAGCTTGAGCTTAGGACCCAAATATCTTGCCATTTTCTTTCTCCAACTAACCTAAAAACGGGCGATTAAACGCGACGTTTTTTCGGCGGACGACAACCGTTGTGAGGGATTGGAGTCACATCAGTAATATTAGTGATGCGGAAACCAGCAGCGTTCAGAGCACGAATTGTTGATTCGCGTCCTGGACCCGGACCCTTAACCATAACTTCCAGATTCTTAATACCGTAATCTTTCACTGCTTCTGCACAGCGCTCTGCAGCTACCTGAGCAGCAAACGGAGTAGATTTACGTGAACCGCGGAAACCGGAACCACCGGCGGTTGCCCAACCCAGTGCGTTACCCTGACGATCAGTAATTGTAACGATGGTGTTGTTAAAAGATGCATGGACATGAGCCACGCCATCTGAGACTTGTTTTCTTACACGCTTGCGTGCACGAACTGGTGCCTTTGCCATTATTTACTCACCCCGATTATTTCTTGATCGGTTTACGCGGACCCTTACGGGTACGTGCATTGGTCTTAGTACGCTGACCGCGAACTGGCAGACCACGACGATGGCGTAAACCACGATAGCAACCAAGGTCCATCAGACGCTTGATACTCAGGGTGATTTCACGGCGCAGATCACCTTCAACAACGAATTTACCAACTGCTTCACGCAGCTGTTCAATTTGTTCTTCAGACAGCTCTCTGATCTTAACATTTTCAGCAATACCCGTTGAAGCGCAGATGGCTTTAGAACGAGTTTTACCGATACCGAAAATCGAAGTTAATGCGATAACGGTATGTTTTTGATCAGGAATGTTAATGCCTGCTATACGGGCCACTATGCACTCCTATAATTAAACAAATGCGTCCCATGCTGAAAAGCCCGTTTTCAGGATACTCAAATGGTAACGCATCGACATACAAAAGATTGGCTGGCTAATCTAGCCAGCTCAACCCGACTTTGCAAGAAAAATATGTGACAATATCAGCCTTGGCGCTGTTTATGCTTTGGCTCGGCGCTGCAGATCACACGTACGACACCGTCGCGGCGAATGATTTTGCAGTTACGACATAATTTCTTGACGGAAGCACGAACTTTCATTTTTACTCTCCGTAACTTCTCAAGCACCCGAATTAACGGCCGTAGCCCTTCAGGTTAGCTTTCTTCAATGCAGACTCGTACTGACTCGACATCATCAGAGTTTGCACTTGAGCCATAAAGTCCATGATGACGACCACTACGATGAGCAGCGATGTGCCGCCAAAGTAGAATGGAACTTTCATAGCATCACGCATGAACTCCGGGATCAGGCAGATAAAAGTAATATACAGTGCGCCGATTAAGGTCAGACGTGTCATTACTTTATCGATGTACTTCGCCGTTTGCTCTCCCGGACGAATTCCCGGTACGAATGCACCAGACTTCTTCAGGTTATCTGCTGTTTCACGTGGGTTGAAGACCAACGCCGTGTAGAAGAAACAGAAGAAGATGATTGCAGTCGCATAGAGTAGCACATAAAGCGGCTGTCCTGGTTGCAAATACAGCGAAATTGTTGTCAGCCAGTTCCAACCGGTACCGCCCCCGAACCATGATGCTATGGTCGCCGGGAACAGAATAATGCTGGAAGCAAAAATAGCTGGGATTACGCCCGCCATATTCACTTTCAACGGTAAATGTGTGCTCTGTGCAGCATATACACGACGACCTTGCTGACGTTTAGCGTAGTTGACCACAATGCGGCGCTGGCCACGCTCGACGAAAATAACAAAGAACGTCACTGCAAATACTAGAACTGCAACCAACAGCAACAGAAGGAAGTGCAGGTCACCTTGCCGCGCTTGCTCGATGGTATGGCCAATGGCCGGCGGGAGTCCCGCAACAATACCTGCGAAGATAATGATCGAGATACCGTTACCGATACCTCGCTCAGTAATCTGTTCGCCCAGCCACATCAGGAACATTGTCCCAGTAACCAGACTTACAACAGCGGTAAAGTAGAATGCAAAGCCTGGATTCATTACCAGCCCCTGCATTCCAGGCATATTCGGTAAACCGGTAGCAATACCGATCGACTGGAATACAGCCAGAACCAGTGTGCCGTAGCGAGTGTACTGGCTAATCTTGCGACGACCAGCTTCACCCTCTTTCTTAATCTCAGCTAACGCTGGATGAACCACCGTCAGCAGCTGGATAATAATAGAAGCCGAAATATATGGCATAATACCCAGAGCGAAGATTGAGGCACGACTGAGAGCACCACCAGAGAACATGTTGAACATTTCAATGATGGTGCCACGCTGTTGCTCAAGCAGTTTGGCAAGTACAGTGGCATCGATACCGGGGATTGGAATAAAAGAGCCAATTCGGAAGACAATGAGTGCACCGATTACAAACAACAGTCTGCGCTTCAGTTCACCAAAGCCACCTTTGGCACTTTGAAAATCTAATCCCGGTTGCTTTGCCATCTGCTACTTATTCCTCGATTTTACCGCCAGCAGCTTCGATTGCAGCACGAGCACCTTTGGTGACACGCAGACCGCGAACCGTTACCGGTGCAGAAACTTCACCAGAAAGAATCACTTTCGCGAATTCAATCTGAACACCGATAATATTGGCCGCTTTCAGCGTATTCAGGTCAACAATACCGCCTTCAACTTTCGCCAGATCAGACAGACGAACTTCTGTCGTGATCATTGCTTTGCGAGAGGTGAAACCGAATTTCGGCAGACGACGGTACAGAGGCATCTGGCCACCCTCGAAACCGCGACGTACGCCACCGCCAGAACGAGAGTTCTGACCTTTGTGACCACGACCACCAGTTTTACCGAGGCCAGAACCGATACCACGACCCAGACGCTTAGAAGCGTGTTTAGACCCTTCGGCCGGAGACAGAGTGTTTAAACGCATCTCTTACTCCTCCACTTTCAGCATGTAGGAAATCGCGTTAATCATACCGCGTACAGCAGGCGTATCTTCACGCTCAACGGTGTGATTGATGCGACGCAGACCCAAGCCAACCAGAGTCGCTTTGTGCTTAGGCAGGCGGCCGATTGAACTGCGGGTTTGTGTAATTTTAATTGTCTTAGCCATCGTGATTACCCCAGAATTTCTTCAACGGATTTACCACGCTTGGCAGCGACCATTTCCGGAGAATTCATATTGCCCAGGCCATCGATAGTTGCACGAACCACGTTAATCGGGTTGGTAGAACCATACGCTTTAGCCAGAACGTTATGTACTCCAGCAACTTCTAAAACGGCGCGCATTGCACCGCCGGCGATGATACCGGTACCTTCAGAAGCTGGCTGCATGAACACACGAGAACCTGTGTGAGCACCTTTAACAGGGTGCTGCAGGGTGCCGTGAGTCAGCGCGACGTTAATCATATTGCGACGGGCTTTCTCCATCGCTTTCTGGATCGCTGCTGGAACTTCACGCGCTTTACCGTAACCAAAACCAACGCGGCCGTTACCATCACCCACTACAGTCAGTGCGGTGAAGGAGAAAATACGACCACCTTTTACAGTTTTAGATACACGGTTTACCGCGATCAGTTTTTCCTGCAGTTCGCCAGCTTGTTTCTCGATGTTTGACATCTTAGACCTCTACCTTAGAACTGAAGGCCAGCTTCACGGGCAGCATCTGCCAGTGCCTGGACACGACCATGATATTGGAACCCGGAACGGTCGAAAGAGACATTAGTAATGCCTTTCTCAACAGCGCGCTCAGCCAGAGCTTTACCTACAGCTGCAGCGGCGTCTTTGTTACCGGTATACTTCAGTTGTTCGGCAATAGCTTTTTCTACAGTAGAAGCAGCAACCAGAACTTCGGAACCGTTCGGGGCGATCACCTGTGCGTAGATATGACGCGGGGTACGATGTACCACCAGGCGAGTAGCACCCAGCTCTTTGAGCTTGCGACGTGCACGGGTCGCACGACGGATACGAGCAGATTTCTTATCCATAGTGTTACCTTACTTCTTCTTAGCCTCTTTGGTACGCACGACTTCGTCGGCGTAACGAACACCCTTGCCTTTATAAGGCTCAGGACGACGGTAGGCGCGCAGATCAGCTGCAACCTGACCAATCAGCTGTTTATCAGCGCCTTTCAGCACGATCTCAGTCTGAGTTGGACATTCAGCAGTGATGCCGGCCGGCAGTGCATGGTCAACAGGGTGAGAGAAGCCAAGGGCCAAGCTCACAGAGTTGCCTTTAACAGCTGCACGATAACCAACACCAACCAGTTGCAGCTTCTTGGTGAAGCCTTCGGTAACACCGATAACCATGCCGTTCAGCAGCGCACGAGCAGTACCTGCTTGTGCCCAACCATCCGCATAACCTTCGCGTGGAGCGAAAGTCAGGGCGTTGTCTGCATGCTTAACTTCTACAGCACTGTTGATAGTACGAGTCAGCTCGCCGTTTTTGCCTTTGATCGAAACTTCCTGACCGCTGAGTTTTACCTCTACGCCCGCAGGAACAACGACAGGTGCTTTTGCAACACGAGACATTTTATTCCTCCGATTACGCTACGTAGCAGATAATTTCGCCACCAAGACCAGCTTGGCGCGCTGCACGATCAGTCATGACACCTTTAGAGGTAGAGATTACAGCGATGCCCAGACCAGCCATTACTTTTGGCAGCTCATCTTTTTTCTTATAGATGCGCAGACCTGGACGACTAACACGCTGAATGCTCTCTACCACAGCCTTGCCCTGGAAATACTTTAAAGTAACTTCCAGCTCAGACTTGATATCGCCTTCGATTTTAAAATCTTCAATATAGCCTTCTTCCTTCAGCACGTTGGCAATTGCCACTTTCAGCTTGGAGGAAGGCATAGAGACCGCAACTTTGTTCGCGGCCTGACCGTTACGGATACGGGTCAGCATATCCGCGATCGGATCTTGCATGCTCATCTGTGTTACTCCCGTGATTCAAATGGTGACAATTACCAGCTAGCCTTTTTAAGACCCGGGATTTCACCGCGCATTGCGGCTTCACGGACCTTGATACGGCTCAACCCAAACTTCCGCAAGAAACCGTGCGGACGACCTGTCTGACGGCAGCGGTTACGCTGACGGGAAGGGCTGGAATCACGCGGCAGACTCTGCAGCTTGAGAACGGCATCCCAACGATCTTCGTCGGATGCGTTCACATCAGAAATGATCGCTTTCAGTTCAACGCGCTTGGCGAAGAACTTGTCTGCTAATTTCACACGCTTAACTTCGCGTGCTTTCATCGATTGCTTAGCCATTAAGTAACCCTACCTTACTTGCGGAATGGGAATTCAAAGGCAGCCAGCAGAGCACGGCCTTCATCATCAGATTTCGCAGTAGTGGTAATGGTAATATCCAAACCACGAACGCGATCGACTTTGTCATAATCGATTTCTGGGAAGATGATCTGCTCACGAACGCCCATGCTGTAGTTACCACGACCGTCGAACGACTTAGCAGATAAACCGCGGAAGTCACGAATACGTGGTACAGCAATAGTGATCAGACGCTCAAAGAACTCCCACATACGCTCACCGCGCAGAGTTACTTTACAGCCGATCGGATAGCCCTGACGGATTTTGAAGCCTGCAACTGATTTGCGTGCTTTGGTGATCAGCGGTTTTTGACCGGAGATTGCTGCCAGGTCAGCTGCTGCGTTATCCAGCAGTTTCTTGTCAGCGATCGCTTCACCAACACCCATGTTCAGGGTGATCTTCTCGACCCGAGGGACTTGCATGACAGAATTGTAGCCGAACTCTGTCATGAGTTTCTGGACTACTTCGTCTTTGTAGTAATCATGCAGTTTCGCCATCGTACTACTCCAAATTACTTGATAGTTTCGCTATTAGACTTGAAGAAACGGACTTTTTTGCCGTCTTCGAATCTAAAGCCTACACGGTCAGCCTTGCCGGTTGCCGCATTGAAGAGTGCAACGTTGGAAGCTTGAATAGCAGCTTCTTTTTCAACGATGCCACCTGGCTGGTTCAGGGCCGGAACCGGCTTCTGATGTTTCTTAACCAGGTTGATACCTTCAACGATGACTTTACCAGAAGTCAGGACGTTCTTTACTTTACCGCGTTTACCTTTGTCTTTGCCGGTAAGCACGATAACTTCGTCGTTACGACGGATTTTCGCTGCCATTGCTCGCTCCTTAGAGTACTTCTGGTGCCAGAGAGATAATTTTCATGAACTTTTCAGTACGAAGTTCACGAGTTACCGGCCCAAAAATACGCGTACCGATAGGTTGCTCGCTGTTATTGTTTAAAATAACGCATGCATTACCATCGAAGCGAATGACAGAACCGTCCGGGCGACGAACACCCTTCCTGGTGCGCACCACTACCGCTTTCAGGACATCACCTTTTTTCACCTTGCCACGAGGAATTGCTTCCTTGATGGTCACTTTGATGATATCGCCGACGCCTGCGTAGCGACGGTGCGAGCCACCCAGAACCTTGATACACATTACGCGACGTGCACCGGAGTTGTCGGCGACGTTCAGCATAGTCTGTTCTTGGATCATTTTAGTGCTCCGCTAATGTCAACTACTACTTCGGGACCCAAACCTCAGGTCGTTAAAAAGCCCCATAATTGAGGGCGCGGCATTATAACACCGGTTCTCGCACATGGGTAGAAAAAACGAACGGCTCAGACGAGCCGTTCGTTTTATTTTTTAGAGGAAACGGATTCTATTACAGAACCGCTTTCTCTACAACGCGAACCAGCGTCCAAGACTTAGTCTTGGACAGCGGACGGGTTTCGCGGATTTCAACCACGTCACCAATACCGCATTCATTGTTCTCGTCATGGATGTGCAGCTTAGTCGTACGCTTGATGAATTTACCGTAGATCGGGTGTTTCACGACACGTTCGATAGCAACAACTGCAGATTTCTGCATTTTGTCACTAATAACACGACCCTGCAGAGTACGGATTTTATCGGTCATTACGCCGCCTTCTCAGTCAGTAAAGTCTTAACACGTGCAACATTACGGCGAACTTCTTTCAGCAGATGGGTTTGCTGAAGTTGGCCGGATGCTGCTTGCATGCGCAGGTTAAACTGCTCACGCAGCAGGTTAAGTAGCTCAGTATTCAGCTCTTCAACGCTTTTTTCACGCAGCTCATTTGCTTTCATTACATCACCGTCTTAGTAACAAAGGTGGTTTTGATAGGCAGTTTTGCTGCTGCCAGCTTGAAGGCTTCACGGGCCAATTCTTCCGAAACTCCGTCCATTTCATACAGGACTTTACCCGGTTGAATGAGGGCAACCCAATACTCCACGTTACCCTTACCTTTACCCATACGCACTTCCAGCGGCTTCTCGGTAATTGGTTTGTCCGGGAATACACGGATCCAAATTTTACCTTGACGCTTAACTGCACGGGTCATAGCACGACGTGCTGCTTCGATCTGACGAGCAGTCAGACGACCACGGCCAACAGCTTTCAGACCGAAAGTACCGAAGCTGACATCCGTACCTTGCGCCAGACCACGGTTGCGGCCTTTGTGCACTTTACGGAATTTCGTACGCTTTGGTTGTAACATCAGCGACTCTCCTTACTTACGGCCTTTACGCTGCTGCTTTTTAGGTTGAGCAGCCGGTTCCGGTTGTTCAACAGCAGCCATACCACCCAGGATCTCGCCTTTGAAGATCCATACCTTAACGCCGATTACACCATAAGTGGTGTGCGCTTCAGAGGTGTTGTAGTCAATATCTGCACGCAGTGTGTGCAACGGTACGCGACCTTCACGGTACCATTCGGTACGTGCGATCTCGGCACCGCCCAAACGGCCGCTGACTTCGACTTTAATACCCTTCGCGCCCAGACGCATTGCGTTCTGTACAGCACGCTTCATAGCACGACGGAACATCACACGACGCTCCAGCTGTGAAGTGATGCTATCAGCAACCAATTTAGCGTCCAGTTCCGGCTTACGGACTTCGGCGATGTTGATCTGTGCAGGAACGCCAGCGATTTTCGCGACGACCGTACGCAGTTTTTCTACGTCTTCACCTTTTTTACCGATAACGATACCCGGGCGAGCAGTGTGAATAGTCACACGGATGCTCTTAGCCGGACGCTCGATAACGATACGAGATACAGACGCTTTAGACAGTTCCTTGGTCAGGAACTGACGGACTTTAAAATCGCTGTCCAGGTTGTCAGCGAATTCTTTGGTGTTCGCAAACCAGGTAGAGTTCCATGGTTTTACAATACCCAGGCGAATACCATTAGGATGTACTTTCTGACCCATTGCTAGTCTCCAGAGTCTCAGCGATCGGACACAACCACAGTAATGTGGCTGGTGCGCTTCAGGATGCGATCTGCACGACCTTTCGCACGCGGCATAATGCGCTTCATGCTTGGGCCTTCGTCTACGAAGATTTTCGCGACTTTCAGATCGTCGATATCAGCGCCATCGTTGTGTTCGGCGTTCGCAATGGCAGATTCCAGGACTTTCTTAACCAACACAGCAGCTTTCTTGTTGGTGTAGGTCAGAATATCCAGAGCCTGCGACACTTTCTTACCGCGAATCAGGTCTGCCACCAGGCGAACCTTCTGAGCAGAAGAACGAGCATGGCGATGTTGAGCAATAGTTTCCATCTCTTCCTCCTACTTATTTCTTCTTGGCTTTCTTATCTGCAGCATGGCCGCGATAAGTACGTGTCGGTGCAAATTCACCCAGTTTGTGGCCGACCATTTCGTCGGAAACAAAGACAGGAACGTGCTGACGACCATTATGGACAGCGATGGTCAAACCGATCATGTTAGGGAAGATCGTTGAACGACGGGACCAAGTGCGCAGGGGCTTCTTGTCACCGCTTTCCACCGCTTTCTCTACCTTCTTCAGCAAGTGCAGGTCAATAAAAGGACCTTTCTTGAGAGAACGTGGCATGGCTTATCCTCTAAAATTATTTGCTACGGCGACGTACGATAAATTTATCAGTACGCTTGTTGCTACGGGTCTTCTTACCTTTGGTCTGAACGCCCCACGGAGTTACCGGGTGCTTACCAAAGTTACGACCTTCACCACCACCGTGCGGGTGATCGACTGGGTTCATCGCAGTACCGCGAACGGTAGGACGAACACCACGCCAACGGGTTGCACCAGCTTTACCCAGTACGCGCAGCATGTGCTCAGAGTTGCCGACTTCGCCAAGAGTTGCACGACATTCGGATTCAACTTTGCGCATTTCGCCTGAACGCAGACGCAGGGTAACGTAGGAACCTTCACGCGCAACGATCTGCACGTAAGTACCAGCTGAGCGAGCAATCTGACCGCCTTTGCCTGGTTTCATTTCTACGTTATGAACGGTAGAACCCACCGGGATGTTACGCATCGGCAGGGTGTTACCTGCTTTAATCGCAGCATCAACGCCAGATTGAATCTGATCGCCGGCTTTCAGGCCTTTAGGGGCCAGGATGTAACGGCGCTCGCCATCTTTGTACAGAACCAGTGCGATGTTCGCAGAACGGTTCGGATCGTACTCAAGACGCTCAACAACTGCTGGGATACCATCTTTGTTGCGTTTGAAGTCAACAATACGGTAAGCCTGCTTGTGACCACCACCGATATGACGGGTAGTGATACGACCATTGTTGTTACGACCACCGGATTTGCTGTTTTTTTCTACCAGCGGAGCAAATGGTTTGCCCTTGTGCAGCTCTGGGTTCACCACTTTAACTACGTGGCGACGACCCGGAGATGTCGGTTTACATTTAACAACTGCCATTGTCTTTCTCCTCCGACTTACTCAGCGCCGCCGACGAAGTCCAGATTCTGGCCTTCCTTCAGGGTGACGTAAGCTTTTTTCCAGTCGCTACGACGACCGATACGCTGTCCGTGACGCTTAACTTTCCCTTTAACTACCAAGGTGTTTACGTCTTTAACTTCCACTTCGAACAGCTTCTCAACAGCAGCAACGATCTCTGCTTTGGTCGCGTCTTTAGCAACTTTGAGAACGATGGTATTGGTTTTTTCCATCGCAGTAGATGCTTTTTCTGATACGTGCGGTGCACGCACTACTTTCAGCAGACGTTCTTCACGGATCATGCCAGCATCTCCTCAACTTGCTTAACTGCTTCCGCAGTCATAACGACTTTGTCGAAGGCGATCAGGCTAACTGGGTCGATGCCCGCTGCATCACGCACGTCAACCTTGTACAGGTTACGCGCAGCCAGGAACAGATTCTCATCCAGTTCACCGGTGATGATCAGCACATCTTGCAGCGCCATGTCTTTCAGTTTCTGTACCAGCAGCTTAGTTTTAGGCGCTTCTACAGAGAACGTCTCGACAACGATCAGACGGTCCTGACGTACCAGCTCGGACAGAATGCTTTTCAGCGCGCCGCGGTACATCTTTTTGTTAACTTTTTGACTGTGGTCCTGTGGACGTGCAGCGAAGGTTACGCCACCTGAACGCCAGATCGGGCTCTTTACAGAACCTGAACGCGCACGGCCGGTACCTTTCTGGCGCCAAGGCTTTTTGCCTGAACCAGTAACTTCAGCACGAGTCTTCTGCGCACGAGTACCCTGACGAGCACCAGCAGCATAAGCAACAACAACCTGGTGAACCAGCGCTTCGTTGAAATCACGACCGAAGGTAGTTTCGGAAACAGTCAGCGCGCTCTGCGCGTCTTTCAGTACTAATTCCATTGCTATCCCCTTACGCCTTCACAGCTGGTTTAACAATCAGATCGCACCCAGTTGCACCCGGGACGCCACCTTTGACCAGCAGCAGGTTGCGCTCAGCGTCAACACGTACTACTTCCAGGCTCTGAACGGTTACGCGCTCATTACCCAGCTGACCAGCCATTTTCTTGCCTTTGAACACTTTGCCCGGAGTCTGGTTCTGACCGATAGAACCCGGAACGCGGTGTGACAAGGAGTTACCGTGTGTAGCATCCTGGGTACGGAAGTTCCAGCGCTTAACGGTACCTGCGAAACCTTTACCTTTAGAGGTACCGGTAACGTCTACTTTTTTAACGTCAGCGAAAATTTCAACACTGATGCTCTGGCCAACAGAGAAATCTTCACCTTCGGTGCGGAATTCCCACAGACCACGGCCAGCGTCAACGCCAGCTTTAGCAAAATGACCTGCTTCAGGCTTGCTCACACGGCTTGCTTTTTTAGCACCGGTGGTAACCTGAATAGCTTGGTAACCATCGTTGTCCAGGCCTTTGACCTGAGTAACGCGGTTTGCTTCAACTTCGATAACGGTTACTGGGATTGAAACGCCATCTTCAGTGAAGATGCGGGTCATACCCACTTTTTTACCGACTAAACCAATCATTGTATCAACCTCTCAATCGCTCGATGACCTGATTAACCCAGGCTGATCTGCACGTCAACACCGGCAGCCAGGTCCAGACGCATCAGAGCATCAACGGTTTTTTCAGTTGGCTCAACGATGTCTACCAGACGCTTGTGAGTGCGGATTTCGTACTGATCACGCGCGTCTTTGTTAACGTGCGGAGAGATCAGAACGGTAAAACGCTCTTTGCGGGTTGGCAGCGGGATCGGACCACGTACCTGCGCACCAGTGCGCTTGGCAGTCTCAACGATTTCCGCGGTTGATTGATCGATCAGGCGATGATCAAACGCTTTAAGACGGATACGGATTCTTTGGTTCGACATGAGACCAAGGCTCCAAACATTTTATAAACGAAAAGAATTACTACCCGCATCCATTACGATTGATGGAGGAGTGTAATCGTTCAGCATATAACTCCCCAATTGGGAGTATTGTTAGGCGATACATAAACAGCTATCCCCTGCGATTCTGCTCGAATCGCGCCACACCAATATCGGCAGGCCCGCGCATTATACGTAAATCAGTTCAGGAAGCAACCCGTGTTGTGTTTTTAACCACATCAATCTGGTTACAGACCGAAAAAAAACCGCAGCAATCGTTTTGACTGAGCGGGCTTGCGTGACGATGGGCATATGGCTAATGTTCGTTCTGATCTTTTAATTGAGACTGAAGATAATTTTGCAGGCCGAGTTTGTTCACCAGATCGAGTTCCGTTTCCAGCCAGTCTATGTGCCCTTCCTCTTCCGTAAGAATCTCAATCATCATGTCTCTGCTGACGTAGTCATGAACCTTGTCGGCATAGGCTATCGCCTCACGCAAATCCTTTGCGCCTTCCAGTTCTAATGCCAGGTCAGATTGCAGCATTTCCGGTACGTCTTCACCGATGCGTAATCGACCTAGATCTTGCAGGTTAGGAATTCCTTCAAGAAAAAGAATGCGTTCGATGTATTTGTCCGCATGTTTCATTTCATCGATTGACTCATGATACTCAACGTCATTGAGCCGGGTCAGACCCCAATTTTTGAACATACGCGCATGAAGGAAGTACTGATTAATCGCAACCAGTTCATTCCCCAGCAATTTGTTGAGATGAAATATGATTTTACTGTCGCCCTTCATTTTTGCTTCCTCCGCTTCCAACTAAATAGAGCGTAGATGCGGATGAAAGGAAGTCAAAAAAACGCGACAGTTATTGTGGGTATTAGGAAGTGCAGAATTACTTCATTAAGCTATCTCTTTGTAGAGCGGCACGTTTTGCAGTTCATCTTCCATAATTTCACGCGCAAACCGCACGCACTTGCCACATTGCTTTCCAATGGGAACCAACTGGCGCAATTGTTGAATCGATTTGGGTTGATAGCGGCGAACCACTTCGCGCAGAGTTTTATCACTCACGGCATTACACAAGCAGACGTACATTTACTGCGGACTCCCGTACAATTTATGATCAAATTGTAAATGAGAATGGTTTTTATTTCAAACGCAGCTTTTATGTGGGATTAATCGAAACGGCAAAATTCAGACATAAAAAAAGAGCACCGAAGTGCTCTTTTTCATGCTGCGATGACTGCCGAAACAGCCATCGACATTAACGCAATTAAGCGATAATTTCAGCAACAACACCCGCACCAACAGTACGGCCGCCTTCACGGATTGCAAAACGCAGACCCTGATCCATAGCGATTGGCTTGATCAAAGTAACGGTCATTTTTACGTTGTCGCCTGGCATTACCATCTCAACGCCTTCTGGCAGTTGAACGTCACCGGTCACGTCAGTAGTACGGAAGTAGAACTGAGGACGGTAGCCTTTGAAGAACGGAGTATGACGGCCGCCTTCATCTTTAGACAGAACGTAAACTTCTGAAGTGAACTGGGTATGTGGCTTGATTGAACCCGGCTTAGCCAGAACCTGGCCACGCTCGATGTCTTCACGCTTGATACCACGCAGCAGAACACCACAGTTCTCGCCTGCCTGACCCTGGTCCAGCAGTTTGCGGAACATTTCAACGCCAGTACAGGTTGATTTCACAGTGTCTTTAAGGCCAACAACTTCAACTTCGTCGCCCACTTTAACGATACCGCGCTCAACACGACCGGTAACAACGGTACCACGGCCAGAGATTGAGAATACGTCTTCGATTGGCAGCAGGAACGGCTTGTCGATTGCACGAACTGGCTCTGGGATGTAAGTATCCAGGTGCTCAGCCAGCTCAATGATCTTAGCTTCCCACTCAGCGTCGCCTTCCAGCGCTTTCAGAGCAGAACCACGTACGATTGGAGTGTCGTCGCCTGGGAAGTCATAAGCTGACAGCAGGTCACGTACTTCCATCTCTACCAGTTCCAGCAGCTCTTCATCATCAACCATGTCGCACTTGTTCAGGAACACGATGATGTAAGGAACGCCAACCTGACGACCCAGCAGGATGTGCTCACGGGTCTGTGGCATTGGGCCATCAGTCGCAGCAACAACCAGGATCGCGCCGTCCATCTGGGCAGCACCGGTGATCATGTTTTTCACATAGTCGGCGTGGCCTGGGCAGTCAACGTGCGCATAGTGGCGAGACGGGGTTTCATATTCAACGTGAGAAGTGTTGATGGTGATACCACGTGCTTTCTCTTCTGGCGCTTTATCGATCTCATCGAATTTGCTTGCCTTACCGCCGTAGGTTTTAGCCAGTACGGTAGTAATTGCTGCAGTCAGGGTGGTTTTACCGTGGTCGACGTGACCGATGGTGCCCACGTTTACGTGCAGTTTGTTACGCTGAAATTGCTCTTTCGCCATGGCGATAATTCCTTACGTTGTGCCTTCATGAGTCATGAAGGCATCAGTTCACAATTTTTAAACCGTAGCTTATTTGCTACGAGCTTCAATAACGGCCTGAGCGACGTTGTTCGGCGCATCATCGTACTTCAGGAACTCCATGGAGTAAGAAGCACGGCCTTTGGTCAGAGAACGCAGCTGGGTTGCATATCCGAACATTTCAGACAGCGGAACTTCAGCATGGATCTGAACGCCAGTAGCGTTAGATTCCTGTCCTTTGAGCATACCACGACGACGGCTAAGGTCACCGATAACGTCACCGGTGTTCTCTTCCGGAGTCTCTACTTCAACCTTCATGATTGGCTCAAGCAGAACAGGTTGTGCTTTCTTAAAGCCATCTTTAAAGGCTAAAGAAGCAGCCAGTTTAAACGCCAGCTCAGAGGAGTCGACATCATGGTATGAACCGAAGTGCAGACGAACACCCAGATCAACTACCGGATAACCAGCCAGTGGACCTGATTTCAGCTGCTCCTGGAGACCTTTATCAACCGCAGGGATGTATTCAGTTGGAATCACACCGCCCTTGATATCGTTGACAAATTCGTAACCTTTCGGATTAACGCCCGGCTCCAGTGGGTACATGTCGATAACAACATGACCATACTGACCACGACCACCAGACTGCTTGGCGTGTTTACCTTCGATATCGGTAACTTTCGCGCGAATCGCTTCACGGTAAGCAACCTGAGGTTTACCGACGTTCGCTTCAACGTTGAATTCACGCTTCATGCGGTCAACGATGATGTCGAGGTGCAGCTCACCCATACCTGCGATGATGGTCTGGTTGGTTTCTTCATCAGTCCATACGCGGAATGATGGATCTTCTTTCGCCAGACGACCCAGAGCCAGACCCATTTTTTCCTGGTCAGCTTTGGTTTTCGGCTCAACGGCGATAGAGATTACCGGCTCAGGGAATTCCATACGCTCAAGAATGATGACGTTGTCTGGGTCACACAGGGTGTCACCAGTGGTTACGTCTTTCAGACCGATCGCAGCGGCGATATCGCCCGCACGAACTTCCTTGATCTCTTCGCGTTTGTTCGCGTGCATCTGAACGATACGGCCCAGACGCTCACGGTTTGACTTAACCGGGTTGAACACGGTGTCACCGGTGTTAACAACACCAGAGTAAACGCGGAAGAAGGTCAGGTTACCAACAAACGGGTCGGTAGCGATTTTGAACGCCAGTGCAGCAAACGGCTCTTTGTCATCGGAATGACGCTCAGCCGGCGTGTCTTTACCGTCGTCCAGCATACCGTTAATCGCGGTAACGTCAGTCGGTGCTGGCAGGTATTCAACTACCGCATCCAGCATCGCCTGAACACCTTTGTTCTTAAATGCAGAACCACAGGTCACCAGGATGATTTCGTTTTTCAGAACGCGCTTACGCAGAGAAGTTTTAATCTCTTCTTCGGTCAGTTCTTCACCGCCGAAGAATTTCTCCATCAGCTCATCAGAACCTTCAGCAGCGGCTTCAACCAGCTTCGCACGCCACTCTTCAGCGAGTTCCTGCATATCAGCTGGAATATCTTCGTAAACGAAGGTAACGCCCTGATCGGCATCGTTCCAGTTGATCGCTTTCATTTTCACCAGGTCAACAACACCGGTGAAACCTTCTTCTGCGCCGATAGCCAGCTGAAGTGGAACTGGGTTTGCACCCAAGCGCACTTTCATCTGGTCAACAACTTTCAGGAAGTTAGCACCCATGCGGTCCATTTTGTTAACGAACGCGATGCGTGGAACTTTATATTTGTTAGCCTGACGCCATACGGTTTCAGACTGTGGCTGAACACCACCAACTGCACAGTAAACCATTACTGCGCCATCAAGCACACGCATAGAACGCTCAACTTCGATGGTGAAGTCAACGTGTCCCGGGGTGTCGATGATGTTTACGTGGTGTGGTTCAAACTGCTTAGCCATACCAGACCAGAAACAGGTAGTCGCAGCAGACGTGATGGTAATACCACGTTCCTGCTCCTGCTCCATCCAGTCCATGGTTGCTGCGCCGTCATGAACTTCACCGATTTTGTGGTTTACACCGGTGTAGAACAGAACACGTTCGGTAGTTGTAGTCTTACCGGCGTCGATGTGCGCACTGATACCAATGTTACGGTAGCGCTCAATGGGTGTTTTACGAGCCATTTGATTCCTCTGATTCTTAGACGTTCTAAGTTAAAAAAGCCCAGCAGGTGAGTCACTGGGACGCCCGCTGGGTTTATAACAACTACGTTGCTGTTACCAGCGGTAGTGTGCGAACGCCTTGTTGGCTTCAGCCATGCGGTGAACGTCTTCACGTTTCTTAACTGCAGTACCTTTGTTCTCTGCAGCATCAGAAAGTTCGTTCGCCAGGCGGAGAGCCATAGATTTATCACCGCGTTTACGAGCAGCTTCTACGATCCAACGCATTGCCAGGGCATTACGACGAACCGGACGGACTTCAACTGGAACCTGGTAGGTAGAACCACCAACGCGACGTGACTTAACTTCGACAGTCGGACGTACGTTTTCGAGAGCAACCTCGAACGCTTCCAGGCCATCTTTACCAGCGCGTTGAGCCAGGGTATCAAGCGCGGTATAGACGATAGATTCAGCAGTAGATTTTTTACCATCTACCATCAGGATATTTACAAATTTAGCCAGCAGCTCTGATCCGAACTTAGGATCCGGTAGAATTTTACGCTGACCAATGACGCGACGACGTGGCATGGAAATACTCCGTTGTTAATTCAGGATTGTCCAAAACTCTACGAGTTTAGTTTGACATTTAAGTTAAAACGTTTGGCCTTACTTAACGGAGAACCATTAAGCCTTTGGCTTCTTCACGCCGTACTTGGAGCGTGACTGCTTACGGTCTTTAACACCTGAGCAGTCCAGCGCGCCACGAACGGTGTGGTAACGCACACCTGGCAAGTCTTTAACACGACCGCCACGGATCAGGATCACTGAGTGTTCCTGCAGGTTATGACCTTCACCGCCGATGTAGGAGGTAACTTCAAAACCGTTGGTCAAACGCACACGGCAAACTTTACGCAGTGCTGAGTTTGGTTTTTTAGGGGTAGTGGTGTACACACGAGTACATACACCACGTTTCTGCGGGCAAGCTTCCAGCGCAGGCACGTTGCTCTTTGCAACTTTGCGTACGCGTGGTTTGCGAACCAGCTGGTTAACTGTTGCCATTAAATAGCTCCTGGGATTTAGCTTTTTGCTTCGTAAACACGTAATAAATCGCCTCGTATTACTACGAGGAGGCAGAATTTTAGGGCTGTGTCAAAAGGGTGTCAAGAAATAACCAGGTTTTCGCTCTTACCAGGCCACTTGTTGTGGATGCTTCGCTGTCATCGCAACGAAACCAGTATAGTCCAAACGTGCTACATTGGTCGAAATTTGCTCATCTAGGCCGCGCGCCCCCACATCTTCTTCTAATACCCACAGCGTAGCCGGCGATGCGCTGAGCTTGATTAACATTTGGCTGCCAGCCAAAGCGGCGGTGACGCCATCCTGCAATAAAAGCAGATCGTCGCCTTCCTGCAATAAAAGCAGCAGGCTATCGAGGTCGCATTGCCAGGGAGATTGCAACAGCGTGTAGAGCATGATCAGTTCTCAGAATCGAATAACACGATGATAGGAAGCCAGCTTTTCGCGTAGCGATGCGACATCCATCACTTCAGCGTTTAACACACGTTCGGCCGTCAAACTTTGCCCGCGCGCCAGCAGCGAATCGGCGCAGACAAAACACTGGTCAATATCGTACAACTCCAGCACGCCAAAAGTCGCGATGTAGTTACGCGCCAGAATTTGCTCAGGTTGCTGGTCGCGATTGAGCTGCAGCACGCCATCCCCGATAAAGAACAGACCGATATCTTCGCTTAGCGCGCCCGTCGCCAGCACAGCGTCCAGCCCTTCCCTGCCCGCGCTGCTGCCATGCGGTGCCTGAGTAAAAAGAAAAGCCACGCGGTTCATCAGAATTGCACCAGACGATCGCAGCTGAGCGCGGCTTCTGCCAATGCGCCCAAACCGCTGAGTTCAAAACCCGGCTGCAAGTTACTGCCCGCCAGTTGCAAGCGCGCGGCTTCCTGCGCGTCGGTTACGCCACGACGTAATGCTGCGGCCACGCAGATATTGAGCGCGGCGCCACTTTCAGCGCGCAACTGCTGCCATTCACGCACCATATCCACCTCATCGCTGGCCGGCGCGCTCAGTTGGTTGGCGTTCAACACGCCTTCACGATAGAAGAACACGCTCTCCAGCTGATGCCCGGCCTTAATGAGTGCGCGCGCAAACAGCAGCGCGCTGCTGGCGTGTTGCGTGCCGTATGCTGGTCCGGTGACCAGCAAGGTGTAGCGCATTAACGATCCTGCCCCTGAAAATCACCGCTTTTAAACTGACGAATGTAGAGGTAAACCGTGTGCTTGGAGATATTGAGGCGATCGGCCACCTGGTTAATCGCATCTTTAATGTCGAAGATACCCTTCTCATACATATTGAGCACGATCTGGCGATTCTTAGCATTATTAGAGACGTTACGGTCAGCGCTCACTTCTTCAATCGCGAACTCAAGCGTCTGCATCACCAGATCTTCCACCGAGCTGGCAAAGTTGACGTTGGAATCCACCTGCTGCATCTCCGGCGGCATAAAGGTCGACATAATCTGCGAGAACGGAACGTCGAGGTTCATGTTGATGCACAGCAAGCCAATAACGCGCTGCTGGCGATTACGAATCGCGATCGTGACCGATTTCATCAGCACACCGCTTTTCGCGCGCGTGAAGTAGGCTCTGGAGACATTGCTGTCGGCGCCGTGCATATCGTGCAGCATACGCAGCGCCAAATCGGTAATCGGCGAACCCACTTTACGCCCGGTATGTTCACCGTTGGCGATACGCACCGCAGAACACTTCAAATCTTCCAGCGAGTGCAGCACGATTTCGCAGTGCGAGCCAATCAGCATCGCCAGGCCATCGACAACGGCTTCGTAGGATTTGAGGATATCGTAATCTGCTTGCTCGAACGGACGTTGCTCCAGTAAATCGAAGTCAGTCAGTTCACCGGGATTGAATGGATTAGACATCGAAGACATTACCCTAAATGGCTGGAGCCTGTCTCGACAGCATTGGGGCAGACTCATATTGTGATAATTGTGCAGGCGCTAGTCTGGCAAATGTGCTGGTCTTTAGCCAGACCTTTACTCTCTTCTCCGCAATAAAAACGCCGCCCGAGGGCGGCGTGATGCAGAAAGTTAAGATTACTGGGCTTTCTGATCGGCAGCGACTGGAGCCTGCGCTTTTTCGTCCGCTTTCGGCGCGGGTTTGATGTCGAGCAGTTCAACATCGAACACCAGCGTAGAGTTGGCCGGAATACCCGGAACGCCATTTTTGCCGTAAGCCAGGTTCGGTGGGATCACCAGCTTGATTTTACCGCCTTTCTTCACGTGCTTCAGACCTTCGGTCCAGCCCGGAATCACACCGTCCAGACGGAACGACAGCGGCTCACCGCGGGTATAAGAGTTATCGAACTCAGTACCGTCGATCAGCGTCCCTTTGTAGTTCACAACCACAGTGTCGCTGTCTTTCGGCGCGCTACCGGTACCCTCTTTCTCTACCTGATACAGCAGGCCAGATTCGGTTTTCTTCACGCCTTTTTCTTTAGCGAATTTGTCAGCGTAAGCGGAACCCTTATCAGAGTTCTCTTTCGCGTCTTTTTCCATCTTCGCCTGAGCAGCACCTTTTACGCGGCCTTCAAAGGCCTGCAGGGTTTGCTCGATCTCTTGATCAGAGAGTTTGCTCTTGCCGCCAAAGGCGTCCTGAACACCCGCGATCAACTGATCTTTATCAAGTTTGATGCCCAGCTTCTCTTGTTCCTTCAGAGAGTTGTCCATGTAGCGACCCAGCGACGCGCCAAGTGCATAAGCTGATTGCTGGTCTTCGTTTTTGAAGGCTGCATTTTTCGGTGCTTGCGGCGCAGCCTGAGCGGCGTCTACTGGAGCAGCGGCGGTTTCTGCTGCCATTGCCAGCGGTGCATTCAGCGCGAAGGCCATGGTGGTAGCTAACAATGTGACTTTAAACAGTGAATTCATCCTTTCTCCAAAACCGAAGCCTCTAACCTCGGGAATCATTGCGGACTGAGGCCCACACTATAACTTTACGTGGCAGCGGCGAACACTCCCACAATGTAATTACCCGTCCAACCTCCGACCTTTTTTGCTTCAGGAAGTTTCATCAGAGATATAGGCGTTATGCGGCGTTTCAATGCAGCATGGCGCGGAAAGGTAAAATATCAGGTGATTCTGAAGCGAAAGGCCGTAGAATCACGCCCGAAACAGACTAACGTGCAGCACCGCAAGATGAGGAAAGATCATGCAACCAACAGAATGGGAACAACGCCTTGAGGCGCTGGAGAGCAAGCTGGCTTTTCAGGAATACACCATCGATCAGCTCAATCAAACGGTGGTTCAGCATGAGCTGGAGATGATCAGACTGCGTGAGCAGGTCCGTCTGTTAATCGATAAAGTGAAAGATAGCGCGCCGTCGATGATCGCATCACAAGCAGAAGAGACGCCGCCGCCGCATTACTAATGTCCAGAATGGCTGCGCCACATCGATGCCGCGTTGCTGCGTCACCGTGAGATGCTCACATACTACAGTATGCTGCGCTCTCCCGATTCCTGGCGCCTTGCCTCAATGTTGCTCGCACATTCTTAGATGCTGTACATAAGAAAGGCCACCCGAAGGTGGCCTCGCCAGCATCACACTAATTAGTGGCTGCAGCCGCAACCGCCAGTGCCACAACCGCCCTGGCCGTGATCGTGACCATGGTCGTGGTCATGATCGTGGTGATGACCATCCGCGCCATGCACGTGGCCGTGCGCCAGCTCTTCTTCGGTCGCTGCGCGAATCGCCACAACTTCCACGTTGAAGTTCAGGTTCTGACCCGCCAGCATGTGGTTACCATCAACCACTACGTGCTCATCTTCAACTTCGGTGATTTCAACCGGAACTGGACCCTGATCGGTTTCTGCCAGGAAGCGCATGCCAACCTGCAGTTCGTCAACGCCCATAAACACGTCTTTTGGTACGCGCTGTACGAGGTTGTCATCGTATTGACCGTAAGCGTCGTTCGCCGGGATATGCACGTCAAACTTATCGCCTACATCATGATTTTCCAGCGCTTTTTCCAGACCAGAAATCAGGGAACCATGACCGTGCAGATAGTCCAACGGTGCACTCACCGGTGACTCGTCAACCAACACACCGTCTTCGGTACGAACCTGATACGCCAGGCTCACCACCAGGTCTTTTGCTACTTTCATGATATCTCCTAACCGTTGAGAACTAAGATCCCGTCCCATTGGTCAATTTTGCGTGCAATAACCAACCAGAAAGGTTCAAGACTGAGGATGCCAACAAATGTGTTATTGCATACTGCTCAGCGTTAATGGCGCCGATTGTAACGGAATTCAATCCCGCTGTAAGTTCAAGCTTAAAAAAAGCTGAGCCATTGCGCTACTCAGGATGAAAAATGCCGATCACTTGCTCATTGCTGCGAACCTGATCGCGCACCTGCTTATCCGCTTCCCGCATTTGATGACCGCACTCGACGCACTCCACCACATCAACATTGTTCTCACGCCACAATGCCAACGTGTCTTTTTCCTGGCAGTGCGGGCAAACCGCACCGGCAATAAATTGTTTACGCATACTGTTTCCTGCCGTCGTTAGTGAACGGATTAAGTAAGTATAGTTCTACTCGTCATCCCAGCCGTCAAACTGACGTTTCTCGTGCTGCATTTCGCGCTGGAAGATATCCTCCAGCTCGCGCCGCGCCTCGCGCACACGCGAAACTTGCGCGCTGTCATCGTGGCTGGGCACCAGCTCACGCAGCATACGCATATCCAGACGCCGGAAATGTTGCTGCGCGCGCTGCGCCTGATGCGGATGCATGCCCAGCGAGATCAGCGTTTTACGACCTAGCTCCAGCGCACTGGAGAACGTCTCACGCGAGAACAGCGTAACACCCGCCTGCAACAGTTCGTGCGCCTCAACACGTCCACGCGCACGCGCCAGGATTTCCAGCTGCGGGAAATGCTGCTGACACAGTTGCACGATGGTCATCGAATCTTCCGGATCGTTACAGGTAATGACGATGGATTGCGCATTCTCCGCGCCCGCCGCACGCAGCAGCTCCAGCTCGGTGGCGTCGCCATAGTAAACCTTATAGCCATATTTACGCATCAGGCTCACCGCGGAGATATCACGCTCCAGCACGGTAATGCGCTTGTTGTTCGCCATCAGCAAACGGCCAACAACCTGACCAAAACGACCAAAGCCCACCACAATGACCTGCGGCCGATCGTCCTCAACAAAGTGCTTCTCGGCATTTTCATCGGGCTCATTAAAGCGGTGCGCCAGTAAACGATCGATGCCGTTCATCAGCAGCGGCGTGGTCATCATGGATAACGTCACCGTCACCAGCAGCAGCGGCATTTGGTCGCCGCTGAACATTTTGGCCGACGACGCCGCCGAGAACAGCACAAAGGCAAACTCGCCGCCCTGGCTTAACACACCGGCAAACTGCTGGCGCTCCGAACTACGCAGGCCATAAATGCGCCCCAGCACATACAGCACCAACGTTTTCACCGTCACCAGAATCAGCACGCCCAACAAAATTTCAGTGATGTGGGTATAAAGCACGCCGAGATTCAGCGCCATGCCAACCGAAATAAAGAACAAGCCCAGCAACAAACCTTTGAACGGTTCAATGGCCACTTCCAGCTCGTGGCGATACTCGCTTTCCGCCAACAGAATACCCGCGATGAAAGTACCGAGCGCCATCGACAGGCCGAGCGCATCCATAAACAGTGCCGAACCCAGCACCAGCAGCAGTGAGGCGGCAGTAAACACTTCGCGCACGCCGGATGCGGCAATGAAGCGCAGAATCGGGCGCAGCAGATAACGACCACCAATCAGCATCCCGCCGAACGCCAGCACTTTCATCCCAACTTTCAACCAGTCAACATGACCGCTGTCGCCGCCCGCCAGCAGCGGCACCAGCGCCAACGCGGGAATCACCGCTAGATCCTGGAACAGCAACACTGAGAATCCGAGCTGTCCCGATTCACTGCGGTTCATGCCTTTATCGCGCATCAGCTGCAGCGCCATCGCCGTGGATGACATTGCCAGACCAATGCCGCCAATCACCGCCGCCTGCCAGCTAAAATCGGTCAGCCACAGCAATCCGCCGAGAATGGCGGCGGAAATCAGCACCTGAGCCGCACCAACGCCAAATATCGAACGGCGCAGCGCCCACAGTTTCGAGGGGTTCAGTTCAAGCCCGATGATGAACATCAGGAACACCACGCCGAGTTCCGAGAAGTGCAAAATCTCCTCGACGTCGCTGATGAACCCCAAACCCCACGGACCAATCGCGATACCGGCCAGCAGATAGCCCAGCACCGCGCCAATGCCGAGACGTGCCGCAATCGGCACAATCAGCACCGCCGCGACCAGATAAATCACGCCCGCCGTCAGTAACGTTTCGCCTTCCATCACACTCCTCCCTGCGGCAGCGGTGAAGCCAGCCAGTCGCCGTATGCGCGCGCAAAATTACGCATCACGTCCGGCGTTTGTCGACGCGCCCAATAAATCACCATCGGCGTCATCCAGTGCATGCGACACATCTGCGCCGTCAGCTCAAACGGACGCATAATGTCACTCATCGGATAGCGATTCAGGCCGCTAGGGTGATACGCCGCTTCCGGTTCGCCGGTGGTGACCACGCTGCGCCAGTATTTGCCTTCCAGCGCATTACCATCCGGTCCGCTGGCAAAGCCGCGCGACAGCACACGATCCAGCCACTCCTTCAGGAGCGCCGGGCAGCTGTAGGTATAAAGTGGATGTTGGAATACAACGATTTGATGGTCGCGCAGCAGCTGCTGCTCATAGTGAATATCAATAAAAAAATCCGGATAGTGGGCGTATAAATCGTGCACCGTGACGTGGTCCAGTTCCATAGCCGACTGCAGCAAAACCCGATTAGCAATCGAATCCTGTGATTCCGGATGGGCGTAAAGCAGCAATATTTTGGGTGGCTGCGACATCGTTCCCCTCCAAAGCGTCGTCACGGCACAGGAATTCCGCTACCATGCTCGACGCAACAAATTTTCTCGAATTATGTTGCCGGTAAATTAACATATTCTGACGATACGGCGCTTATGATTGTCTTTTCAGCACTACAAATTCGCCGCGGCACCAATGTGCTGCTGGATAACGCAACAGCCACCATTAACCCAGGCCAGAAAGTTGGCTTAGTGGGCAAAAATGGCTGCGGCAAATCGACGCTGCTGTCATTGCTGAAGGGCGAAATCAGCAGCGATGCAGGTAACGCTACGTTCCCGAGCAACTGGGCGCTGGCGTGGGTCAATCAGGAAACCCCGGCGCTGAGCAAACCCGCGCTGGAGTATGTTATCGACGGCGACCGTGAATATCGTCAGCTTGAATCCGAATTGGCCGACGCCAACGCGCGCAACGATGGTAACGCCATCGCCCTGCTGCACGGCAAGCTGGATGCGATTCAGGCGTGGAGCATACCTGCTCGCGCCTCAAGTTTGTTGCACGGTTTGGGCTTTAGCCAGGAACAATTAATGCGTCCGGTGAGCGATTTCTCCGGTGGCTGGCGCATGCGCCTTAACCTCGCGCAGGCGCTGGTGTGCCGTTCCGATCTGCTGCTGCTGGATGAACCGACTAACCACCTCGATCTGGATGCGGTGATCTGGCTTGAACGCTGGCTGAAAAGCTACGAAGGCACGCTGGTGCTGATTTCGCACGACCGCGACTTCCTCGATCCGGTGGTCGATAAGATCATCCATATCGAACAGCAGACGATGTTTGAATACACCGGTAACTACAGCTCGTTCGAACGTCAGCGCGGCGCCAAGCTGGCGCAGCAGCAAGCGCTGTTCCAGAGCCAGCAGGAAAAAGTGGCGCACCTGCAGAAGTATATCGATCGCTTCCGCGCGCAGGCGACCAAAGCCAAGCAGGCGCAGAGCCGCATCAAAATGCTGGAGCGCATGGAATTGATTGCGCCAGCACACGTCGATAACCCATTCAGCTTCAGTTTCCGCGCGCCAGAAAGCTTGCCGAATCCGTTGCTGAAGATGGAGCGTGTTACCGCCGGTTATGGCGAACGCATCATTCTCGACGCCATCAAACTCAACCTTGTGCCGGGTTCACGTATTGGCCTGCTGGGCCGTAACGGCGCGGGTAAATCGACGCTGATTAAGCTGCTAGCCGGTGAGCTCGACGCGCTGGATGGCAAAGTTGGCCTGGCGAAAGGCATTAAGCTCGGTTACTTCGCCCAGCATCAGCTGGAATATCTGCGCGCCGATGAATCACCCTTGCAGCATTTATCACGCATCGCGCCGAAAGTGCTGGAGCAGCAACTGCGCGACTACCTAGGCGGCTTCGGCTTCCAGGGCGATAAAGTCAGCGAAATCACCGAACGTTTCTCCGGCGGCGAAAAAGCGCGTCTGGTGCTGGCATTAATTGTCTGGCAGCGCCCGAACCTGCTGCTGCTTGATGAACCAACTAACCACCTCGATCTTGATATGCGTCAGGCGCTGACCGAAGCGCTGATTGATTTCGAAGGCGCGCTGGTGGTGGTCTCGCACGATCGCCATCTGCTGCGCGCCACCACCGACGATCTCTATCTGGTGCACGACGGCAAGGTCGACGTGTTTGAGGGTGATCTGGAAGATTATCAGCAGTGGCTGAGCGATTTGCAGAAGCAGCAAGCGCAACAGGATGCCGCACCGAAGCAGGACAACGGCAACAGCGCGCAATCGCGCAAAGACCAGAAACGCCGCGACGCCGAACTGCGCGCACAAACGCAGCCGCTGCGTAAAGAGATCGAGAAGCTTGAGAAGCAGATGGCGAAGTGGCAGAGCCAGCTCAGCGATGCGGAAGCCCAGTTAGCCGACAGCGCGATTTACGATCAGAGCCGCAAAGCCGATTTGAATGTGGCGCTGCAGCGTCAGGCCGAGAGTAAGGCGGCGCTGGAAGAGGTCGAAATGGCGTGGCTGGATGCGCAGGAACAGCTGGAGCAGATGCTGGCGGGTTGAGTGTGCGCGCTGTCCCCCTCCTCGGTCCTCCCCCATTTATGGAAGTGTGCACGCTGTCCCCCATCCCGGCCTTCCCCCGCAAGCGGGGGAAGGAGACGCTGCCACATGCAGCTTCATCACTTACATGTGGCAGCATCTTCCTCCCCTATTTATGGGGGAGGACCGAGGAGGGGGAATGCGAGCACTATTCCAAATTAAAACGGCTTATCCCCTAACACCGTCGCGCGATGCATCACCCGCCGCGCCGGATAATAATCCGCATTAGCATAGTGTTGGGTCACGCGGTTGTCCCAAATCGCCACATCATTCTCTTGCCAGCGCCAGCGCACCTGGAATTCCGGTTTGGCGCTATGCCAAAACAGGAAGTTAAGCAGCGCATCGCTCTCTTTTTCGCTCAAGCCCAGCAAACGCGTGGTAAAACCTTCGTTGACAAACAGCGCCTTGCGTCCGCTCACCGGGTGGGTACGAATCACCGGATGCTGCACCGGCGGGTTCTTTGCCACCGCTTGCTGCCAGCGCTGATGCTCTTCCTCGGTTTTGCGGTATTTGTACTCCTGAAACGACTTCTTAAAGTCGTGCTCCGCCTGCAGTCCATTCAACAGCGTCTTAAACGGTTCAGACAGCGCTTCATAGGCCGCAATCCCGGTTGACCACAAGGTATCGCCGCCGCTTTCCGGCAGCAGCTTCGAAGCCAGGATTGCAATTGCCGGCGGGGTTTGAATAAAGGTCACATCGGTGTGCCAGTTGTCGTTATCCGGCGGATTATCCTGATGCGTATCCAGCACGATGATCTCTTCCACGCCTTCCGCATGCGGATAGACCGGATGGATATGCAGATCGCCAAAGCGAATCGCCAGCGCGCGCTGCTGTTCCGGGGTAATCACCTGATTACGCAGGAACAGCACCTGATGGCGCAGCAAGCCATGATAGAGCTGTTCAAACTGGGCATCGCTCAGCGGACGGCTGAGATCGACATCACTGACCTGCGCCCCAATATTCGGGCCCAACGCGGTAAAATTAAGACGTTCGTTCATTGCTGTTCTCCATTCCAGGGCGTCAGTCGGCGCTGCAAGGCGCGCAGACCCAGTTCTAAGCCAAAGGCAATCAGGGCAATCACGGCGATACCGGCCAGCACCACGTCGGTGGCGAGGAACTCACCGGCCGACTGCACCATAAAGCCGAGTCCCCGCGTAGCGGCAATCAGTTCCGCCGCCACCAGCGTTGACCAACCTACGCCGAGACCAATGCGCAAACCGGTGAGGATTTCCGGCAGCGCGCCAGGCAGAATCACATAGCGCAGCAGTTGCCAGCGCGATGCGCCCAGCGCCTGTGCCGCGCGAATCCGTACCTGCTGGGCATTCTTCACACCCGCCAGCGTCGACAAGGTCACCGGCGCGAAAATCGCCAGATAAATCAGTAAAATCTTCGAGGTTTCGCCGATGCCAAACCAGATCACCATCAGCGGCAAATAAGCCAGCGGCGGTACCGGGCGATAGAGTTCGATCAGCGGATCAAGCAAGCCGCGAATCGCCGGGCTCAGGCCCATGGCGATGCCGACCGGAATCCCAATCAGCGCGGCAAAGAACAGCGCCACCAGCATACGCGCCAGGCTGGCACCCAGATGCTGCCATAATGTGGCGTCCATAAAACCTTGCGGGCTGGCAATCAATATCAGCTTCTGCAGCACCACTTGCGGCGGCGGTAAGAACAGCGGTGCCACTAAGCCGAGCGCGGTAATAGCCCACCACAACAGCAGTAACAAGCCCACGCTGAGCAGGCTGAGTGAGAACTGGCGCGAGAACGGCCAGCGCAGTCCACGACGACGCATTTGGGTCTTCCCATCAATCACCGCACTCATATAAACGCCTCACGCTGGGAAAACACCTGATTCAGTACATATTCACGACGTTCGATAAACGCCGGATCGGATTTGATGCTGCGGCACGGTTCCCCGGCGGCGAAGCGTTGGCCGAAGTCGAGTTTCAAACGCTCCACTACGCGGCCCGGTCCCGGCGACAGCAGCACCAGTTCGCTGGCGAGGAACACCGCTTCTTCGATGTCGTGGGTGATCAGCAGAATCTGCTTGCCGGTATCACGCCACAGCGTTAGCAGCAGGGTTTGCATCTGTTCACGGGTAAAGGCGTCCAGCGCGCCAAACGGCTCATCTAACAGCAGCAACTGAGGATCGGCCGCCAGCGCACGCGCAATGCCCACGCGCTGGCGTTGACCCCCAGAGAGCTGCCAGATATAACGCTGCTCTGCACCTTCCAGTCCTACTTTGCGGATCAAACGGCGTGCAATGCTATGGCGCTCCGCCTTCGCCATGCCCGCCAGTTGCAAACCGAACGAAACGTTATCGATCACGTTGCGCCACGGCAGCAATCCTTCATTTTGAAACACTACGCCGCGCTCAGCGCCCGGCCCTTTTACCGCTTTGCCATCCAGCGTAATGCTGCCAGATTCCAGCGGCAGAAAGCCGGCGATGAGGTTCAGCAGCGTGGTTTTGCCACAGCCGGAGGGACCTAACACCACCAGCAGCTCTCGGCTGCCCAGCTGCAGGTTGATGTCCTGCAGCGCGGGTTGTCCGGCGTAACGCGCATTGAGATGGGTGATGTTAAGCATACGGCCTCCGGTTATTTCACTAAGGGTGCAACGAAGCGCGTGGTGACGAAGCTGCTGTAATCGCTATCCGCGTCTGGCACTTTGCCCTGCTCTTTCAGGAAGCCGGCAGTATCGACAATCGCCTTGTTCACCGGCTTGCCGAGCTGCTCCACCTGCTGCTGCGCGGTGAGGTACGTGTTGCCTTTTACCAGCACCGGCACATCCGCTTCGGGTACACCGCTCAGGCGCGCCAGCTTGCTCAGGTTGTCTGACTGCTTCAGCCATTGATCCGGATTGGCGATGTAAGCTTGCTGCGCTTCAACGGCGCTGCGGGCAAAGGCGGTGACGATTTCTGGATGCTGCTGCGCAAAGTCTTTACGCACCACCCACACATCGAGCGTTGGCGCGCCCCACTTGCCGACCTGCGAAGAGTCCGTCAGCACCTTGCCATCTTTCTCCAGCTCGTTGACCGCCGGAGACCAGACGTAAGCGCCGTCAATGTCACCGCGTTTCCAGGCAGCAATAATCGCCGGCGGCTGCAGGTTGACTAAGGTCACTTGCGAAGGCTTGATGCCCCAATGCTTGAGCGCGGCGAGGAAGCTGTAGTGCGTCGTCGAGATGAACGGCACGGCGATGCGCTTGCCAATCAGGTCTTTAGGATCTTTGATGGTTTTCTTCACCACCAGCGCTTCGGAGTTACCGAGCTGAGAGGCCAGCAGGAAAGCTTCAATCGGCAGCTTTTGCGTGGCGGCGACCGCCAGCGGGCTGGAACCGATATTACCAATCTGCACGTCGCCCGACGCCAGTGCACGTAACACGCTGGCCCCGCTATCAAATTTGCGCCAGTCGACGGTAGCACCGCTCTCTTTGGCGAAGGTGTTATCCGCCTGCGCCACTTTGGCTGGTTCAGCCGAGGTCTGATACGCCACGGTAACGTTGACCGCTTGCGCCTGGAACGCCATCAGGGCCAGAGCCGCTGTGACCGCCGTTATTGTTTTTTTCATTGCCATCATCATTCACCCCAATGTGTTTTGTCTGGGCAGTTTCTCCAGCAACAGTAATTTCATAAAGGAATTAAAAATTATCCCTAATGACGATCCGTTCTTAGATCAACATCGGGCAAGGCTATGCAAAAAGTGCAAATGGAAAGAAAAGGAAAGCGGTAAATATGTCACACGCTCACATGGCAGCTGTGATATTGATAGAGATCTCATTTTTTAACTCTTTATTAACGGTCCTGAATCCATGTCGATAGAAAAAGTCGCACACCTGGCTGGCGTGTCAAAAGCCACCGTTTCACGGGTTTTGAACCAGAATCCCGGCGTGCGCCCGGATACGCGTGCCAAAGTGCTGGCGGCCATCGACATCTGCGACTATCAGCCCAACCTGCTGGCGCGCCAGTTGCGCACTTCGCAAAGCCATATGTTGTTAGTGCTGATTCCCGACATCACCAATCCATTCTGCTCACGCGTGGTTCAGGGCATTGAAGCCGAAGCTGAAGCGCAGGGTTACCACATTCTGCTGTGTAACTCGGGATCGCAGCTGCGGCGCGAAGCGGCCTACATTGCGTTGCTCACCGGCAAAGTGGTCGACGGCGTGATCACCATGGATGCCGCCAGCAGCCTGCATGAGCTGAAAGAATTGATTGGCGATCAGCCTTGGGTGCAGTGCGCGGAATACGATCCGTCGATCGCCGCCTCAAGCGTGGCGATTGATAATAAAGAAGCGGCTTTCGAAACCGTGCGTTATCTGGCGAGCAAAGGCCGACGTCGTATTGCGCTGGTGAACTGCGATATGCGCTACCTCTATTCACATAAGCGTGAAGAGGGATATCGCGCGGCGCTGGAGCAGCTGGATCTCAGCTGGTGCGGTGTGGCTTACGCCGAGAATATCACCTGCGAAGCGGGCAGTGCGGCTTTGCGCGAACTGCTCACGCAGCCGGAACCGCCGGATGCGGTGTTTGCGGTATCGGATGTGTTGGCGGTCGGCGTCATCCACGCGGCGTTGGAAGCAGGTTTACGCGTGCCGGAAGATTTAGCGGTGGTGGGATTTGATGGCATCAACTTTACCAGCAGCCTGAATCCACCGCTGACCACGATTGAGCAGCCGATGAATCGTATGGGTGTGCGCAGCGTACAGCTGCTGCTGCAACGCATCCGCCAGCCTAACGCGTCGGTGGTCCATGAAGTGTTGCCGTGGAAACGCGTTGAACGCGCTTCCAGCTAACTTAGCGCCAAATCAGCAATACGCAGGCAGCGGTGAGCAAGCCCATCGCCAGATTGAAGATTTTCCACGCGCGTGGGCTGCGCAGCAGACGTCCAATCAGTGAGCCAAAGCCCATCCAGATCACCCCAGAAACCACGTTCACCATGAACATGCCGATGCTGATCGCCACCACCGAATGCAGATATTCGCTGCCCGCCAGGCTGAAGCTGGCCACCGCGCCGAGCGCCATCAGCCAGGCTTTCGGGTTGATCAACTGCAGCAAGCCGCCTTGCCAGAAAGGCATCTGCTTCACCGTGACATCGTCGGTTTCCAGTTTTTCATACTCGGCGCTGGCGATTTTCCATGCCAGCCACAGCAGATAAAGGCTACCGGCAATCTTCAGGATGAGATGCAACGAGGGATAAAGCAGGATGAGGCCGCCGATGCCAAATGCCACCATTAGCAACATGACTTGCATACCAATCATGATACCAATCAGCAGCGGAATGGTGCGCAGGAAGCCAAAATTAGCACCCGAGGCGGTAAGTAACATATTATTGGGCCCGGGCGTGATGGCCGCGACCCAGAGAAAACCTAACATTGATAAAAAAAGACTCAGTTCCATGTATATTCGGGTGCTCCTCACCCAGTAAAGCGAACAACCCATCGAAGCTATCAGCGACTTATGCATCAGACAAGCCTTTACCCAAGCTATTTTGATCGCCCCAGCGGCGAGCGTTTTAAACCCCTGCGCGGATTCAGTAACGCGCATCTGCAAACGCTGCTGCCGCGTATTCTGCGGCGCCGCGTTACGTTACGTCCGCACTGGCAGCGTCTTGACCTGCCGGACGGCGATTTTGTCGATTTAGCGTGGAGTGAAGATCCGGCGCAGGCGCGTCATAAACCGCGCATGGTGATGTTTCACGGACTGGAAGGCAGCTTTCGCAGCCCGTATGCGCACGGCCTGATGCAGGCGTGTCAGGCACGCGGCTGGCTGGCGGTGGTAATGCACTTTCGCGGCTGCAGCGGCGAGCCTAATCGCTTAAAGCGCATCTATCACTCCGGTGAAACCGAAGACGCCACCTACTTCCTTCACTGGCTGCAGCGCGAATGGGGCAGCGTACCCACCGCCGCCGTCGGCGTTTCGCTGGGCGGCAACATGCTCGCTTGCCTGCTGGGTCAGCAAGGTCACGATGCACCGATTGATGCTGGCATCGCCATCTCAGCGCCGCTGGCGCTCGAGCCGTGCAGCGGCAAGCTGGATGTGGGTTTTTCACGCTTTTATCAGCACTATTTACTGACGCAGCTGAAAAAGAACGCCACGCGCAAACTGCGCGCCTGGCCTGGCACGCTGCCGGTCGATCTCAGCCAGTTACGTGCTTTCCGCCGCTTACGCGAGTTCGATGATGCGATAACCGCACGTGCGCACGGTTTTATTGACGCCAACGACTATTATCAACGAGCCAGCGCGATGCCGTTGCTGACCGGCGTGCGTAAACCGCTGTTGATCATTCACGCGCAAGACGATCCCTTTATGACCGATGCCGTTATTCCGCAACCTGACCAGCTGTCAGCCTCCATTCAGTATCAGCTGACGCAGCAAGGCGGCCACGTCGGTTTCGTCGGCGGCACCGTTCTTAAACCGAAAATGTGGCTGGAACAGCGCGTGCCCGACTGGCTCTCAACCTATCTGGATGTGTAATTGTGATTATTCCCTGGCAAGAACTCGAAGCGGACACGCTGGAAAACCTGATTGAAACCTTCGTGTTACGCGAAGGCACTGATTACGGCGAGCAGGAACGCAGTTTGCTGCAAAAAGTCGCCGACGTACGCCGCCAACTGGAGCGCGGCGACGTGGTGCTGGTGTGGTCGGAACTGCATGAATCGATCAATATTATGCCGAAGGGTGAA
Organism: Pantoea sp. AG1095; assembly: GCF_003208415.1. Lineage (NCBI taxonomy): Bacteria > Pseudomonadati > Pseudomonadota > Gammaproteobacteria > Enterobacterales > Erwiniaceae > Pantoea > Pantoea sp. AG1095. The sequence continues at coordinate 45,415 of NZ_QKMJ01000007.1, forward strand.
TTCCGCGGCTGATGCACCCCGCGGCAATTCGTGGTAACAATGCTCATCGCCGGACTTCACAGGGAGCTCTGTTATGTCAGCCAGGCATCCAATTATTGCCGTCACCGGTTCCAGCGGCGCCGGAACCACCACCACCAGCCTCGCCTTCCGTAAAATTTTCCAGCAGCTGAATTTGCATGCGGCGGAACTCGAAGGCGACAGTTTCCATCGCTACACACGTCCGGAAATGGACATGGCGATCCGCAAGGCGCGCGATCTCGGGCGTCACATCAGCTACTTCGGCCCGGAAGCCAACGACTTCGGCCTGCTGGAGCAGACGTTTAAACATTACGGCCAAACTGGCCTTGGCGAATCGCGCAAATATCTGCATACCTACGATGAAGCCGTGCCGTGGAATCAGGTGCCGGGCACTTTTACGCCGTGGCAGCCGCTGCCGGAAAACACCGATGTGCTGTTCTATGAAGGCTTACACGGCGGCGTGGTCACGCAGCAGCAAAATGTGGCGGAGCATGTCGATCTGCTGGTTGGCGTGGTGCCGATTGTTAACCTTGAGTGGATTCAGAAGCTGGTGCGTGACACCAGCGAGCGCGGCCATTCACGCGAAGCGGTGATGGATTCGGTGGTACGGTCAATGGAGGATTACATTAACTTCATCACGCCACAGTTCTCGCGCACCCACATTAACTTCCAGCGCGTGCCGACCGTTGATACCTCAAACCCGTTTGCCGCACGCGAAATTCCGTCGCTCGACGAAAGCTTCGTGGTGATTCATTTCCGTGGTCTGGAAGGCATCGCGTTCCCCTATCTGCTGGCGATGATTCAGGGATCGTTTATTTCGCACATCAATACGCTGGTGGTGCCGGGTGGCAAAATGGGATTGGCGATGGAGCTGATTATGCTGCCGCTGGTACAGCGACTGATTGAAGGGAAGCGGATTGAATAAGCGAAGTCATTCCGTAGCGGCGCAATTTATTGCGCAATAAATTGCGCCGCTACAATCCGAGTTATAACTCGATCACTTCATAGCTGTGGGTAATTTCCACGCCTTTACCCAGCATGATCGCTACCGAACAATATTTTTCCGCTGACAGATCAACCGCACGCGCAACGGCCTTATCGCTCAACGCTTTACCGCTAACGATAAAATGCAGGTTGATGTGGGTAAAAATGCGTGGCGCTTCTTCACGGCGTTCCGATGTGAGCTTCACTTCGCAATCGGCCACATCGCTGCGCCCTTTTTGCAGGATCGACACCACATCAATAGCACTACAGCCGCCCGCGGCCATCAGCACCATTTCCATTGGACTTGGCGCTTTATCACCGGAATTACCATCCATCAATACCTGATGGCCGGATGAGGATTCTCCGAGAAAGGTAAGACCTTCCACCCATTTCACTCGTGCCTGCATGATTCTTTCTCCTGAAGCGGCGGTTTTGCCGCCAGAGTACGCTTTCACCTGACAAACAGCAATCCAGAGTAATCCCCCTTCTGCTGAAGCGAGACAACACAAGACAGCTCGCAAAAGCTGTGCTACAAACAGTGCTGAAAATATTTTCGTCATTACAGACGAAGGCCGGAAGAATCAAAAGCGTAGCTTAAGAGTCCACCCGGAATAATTTTTCCTTTACTGGAAACGCTCGACGATTAAACCGCCTGACAGGGAAAAAATGCCCCCTGTGTTTTGGGCACGATTACAACAGAGGATAATAGCGAATGGTTCTCGGCAAACCGCAAACAGACCCTACACTCGAATGGTTCCTGTCCCATTGCCATATTCACAAATATCCATCCAAAAGCACGCTCATCCATCAGGGTGAGAAAGCGGAAACGCTGTACTACATCGTAAAAGGTTCCGTAGCGGTACTGATTAAAGATGAAGAAGGCAAAGAGATGATTCTCTCCTACCTCAATCAGGGGGATTTCATCGGCGAACTCGGTCTTTTCGAAGAAGGCCAGGAACGTAGTGCTTGGGTGCGTGCGAAGTCTGCCTGCGAAGTGGCTGAAATTTCATACAAAAAATTCCGTCAGCTGATTCAGGTAAACCCGGATATTTTAATGCGACTTTCGTCGCAAATGGCGCGTCGTCTGCAAGTGACATCTGAGAAAGTGGGCAACCTTGCCTTCCTCGATGTCACCGGCCGTATTGCGCAAACGCTGCTAAATCTGGCCAAACAGCCAGATGCGATGACTCACCCAGACGGGATGCAAATCAAAATCACCCGTCAGGAGATTGGTCAGATCGTGGGCTGCTCACGCGAAACCGTGGGTCGTATCCTGAAAATGCTGGAAGATCAGAACCTGATCTCCGCACACGGTAAAACCATCGTCGTTTACGGCACCCGCTAATTTCTTCTCACCCACGGCGTGATGGCAACATCGCGCCGTTTCTATTTGCGATGAGCTGATGTGGCGCCGAATCATCTATCATCCCGAAGTTAACTATGCGCTGCGGCAAACGCTGGTGCTGTGCCTGCCTGTGGCTCTCGGTTGGCTGTTTGGCGATCTGCAAAAAGGTCTGCTGTTCTCGTTAGTGCCCGCCTGCTGCAACATGGCGGGACTGGATACGCCGCACAAACGCTTCTTCAAACGCCTGATTGTGGGTGGTTCGCTGTTTGCCACCGGCAGTTTCCTGATGCAAATCCTCACCGCTTACCAGATACCGCTGCCGCTGATTTTACTGGCGCTGCCGCTGCTGATTGGCGTAACCGGCGAAATCGGCCCGCTGCACGCGCGCCTGCTGCCCGCCACACTCATCGCCGCCATCTTTACGCTCAGCTTAGTGGGACGCATGCCGATATGGGTGCCGCCGCTGCTCTATATTGGCGGCACGCTGTGGTACGGCTTGTTCAACTGGTTCTGGTTCTGGCTGTGGAAAGAGCAGCCGATGCGCGAATCGCTCAGCCTGCTGTTCCGCGAGCTGGCGGATTACTGCGATGCCAAATACACCTTACTGACGCAGCTGACCGATCCGGAGAAAGCGCTGCCGCCGCTGCTGGCGCGCCAGCAAAAGGCGGTCGATCTCATCACCACCTGCTATCAGCAAATGCATATGCTGTCGGCGAGCCGCGATAACAGCCACAAACGCCTGACGCGCGCTTTCCAGGTTGCGCTGGATTTACAGGAACACATCTCCGTGAGTTTGCATCAGCCCGAAGAGGTGCAGAAGCTGGTTGAGGAGAGCCACGCCGAAGCGGTGATTCGCTGGAACGCCAAGATTATCTCGGCGCGGCTGCGCGTGCTGGCGGATGCGATTCTCTACCATCAGCTGCCGGACCGTTTTCACATGGAGAAACAGCTCGGCGCGCTGGAGAAAATTGCACGCCAGCATCCGGATAATCCGGTCGGCAACTTCTGCCTGTATCACTTCAGTCGCATCGCCCGCGTGTTGCGTACGCAGAAGCCGCTCTACACGCGTGACCTAATGGCCGATCGCCAGCGCCGTTTGCCGCTGTTGCCGGCGCTGCGCAGTTATCTGTCATTCAAATCCACCGCGTTACGCACCGCAGCCCGCTTCGCTGTGATGCTGATGTTTGGCAGCTCGCTGGCGCTGTTCTTTAACATCCCCAAACCTTACTGGATTCTGATGACCATCATGTTCGTCAGCCAGAACGGTTACAACGCCACGCGCGTGCGTATTCAGCACCGTGCGCTGGGTACTTTCGCCGGATTGCTGATCGCCGCCGCGTCGCTGCAGCTGGCGGTGCCGGAATCGATCACGCTGCTGTTTATGCTGGGGATTACGCTGGCGAGCTATCTGATCACGCGGAAATATTATGGCTGGTCGATGATTGGCTTTACCGTCACGGCGGTGTATTCGCTGCAATTGCTGTCGCTGAACGGCGCGCAGTTTCTGCTGCCGCGCATGATGGATACCTTGATGGGCTGTTTAATTGCCTTCGCCGGGATGATTTGGCTGTGGCCGCAGTGGCAAAGCGGGCTGCTGCGCAAGAACGCGCACGATGCGCTGGAAGCCTATCAGGAGGCGCTGCAACTGCTGCTGGGGCCGGAACAGTCGCCCGATAAACTGGCTTATCAGCGCATAAAGGTTAATCAGGCGCACAACGCGCTGTTCAACTCATTGAACCAGGCATCGAGCGAGCCGGGCTTTAACCTGCAATATCTGAAAGATATGCGCATGTGGGTTACGCACAGTCAGTTCATCGTCGAGCATATTAATGCCATGACGATTCTGGCGCGCGAGCACACCATGCTGACATCGAAGCTGGCAGAAGGTTATCTGCAATCCTGTGAAATCGCGCTGCAGCGTTGTCAGCAACGGCTGGCGTATGACGGTCCGGGCAATGACAGCAATATTCTGGAAGCGCCGGAGAATCTTAATGAAGGGCCGGTGACGATTGTCGAACAGCATGTGAAGCGGATCTTGCAGCACCTCAGCGTGATGCACACCATCTCTTCGCTGGCGTGGAGCCAGCGACCGCATCATGGCCGCTGGCTCAAGGTGTTACGTCCGAAAGCGGATTAAGCGGCCAGCACCTTTTCAATCGCGCTGGCGAAACGCGTCATGCCTTCGGCGATATCGGTTGGTTCAATCACCAGCGACGGCACAAAACGGATCACGTCAGTACCGGCGGTGAGAATCATCAGCCCTTCCGCAGCGGAAGCGTTGAGGATGTCACGCGCTTTGCTGGCGAACTGCGGCTTCAGCGCGGCACCAATCAGCAGACCTTTGCCGCGAATCTCGCTGAAGATAGCGAATTTGCTGTCGATGGCTTGCAGCGCTTCAACAAACTGCTGACGACGCGCTTCAACGCCTTCCAGCACTTTTGGCGTATTGATGATATCCAGCGCGGTTTCAGCGATGGCACACGCCAGCGGATTGCCGCCGTAAGTGGTGCCGTGCACGCCCGGCGCCATTACTGAGGCGATTTCGTTGGTGGTCAACATCGCACTCACCGGGAAACCGCCGCCCAGCGCTTTGGCGGTGGTGAGGATATCGGGCTTGATACCGTAATGTTCATACGCAAAGAGTTTGCCGCTGCGTCCCATGCCGCTCTGCACTTCATCCAGCACCAGCAGCGCATGATGTTCATCACAGAGGGCGCGCAGGCCTTGCATAAATTCTGGCGTAGCCGGCATTACGCCGCCTTCGCCCTGAATCGGCTCGACCACGATGGCGCAGGTATGGTCGTCAATCACCGCTTTCACCGCATCGAGATCGTTGAACGGCACATGCACGATATCCGCCGGTTTTGGACCGAAGCCATCAGAATATTTCGGCTGGCCACCCACCGACACGGTGAACAGCGTGCGACCATGGAAGGCGTTATGGAAGGCGATGATTTTACTTTTGAACGGGCTGTGTTTTTTGCAGGCGTAATAACGCGCCAGCTTGAATGCCGCTTCGTTGGCTTCCGCGCCGGAATTACCGAAAAACACCCGATCGGCAAAGGTCGCGGCAATCAGTTTACTCGCCAGACGCAGCGCCGGTTCGTTGGTGAACACGTTGCTGGTGTGCCACAGCGTTTCGCCCTGGGTTTTCAGCGTTTCCACCAGCGCCGGATGACAATGGCCCAATGCAGTCACCGCGATACCGCCAGAGAAATCGATATACTCTTTGCCCTGCTGATCCCACACTCGGCTGCCTTTGCCTTTTACCGGCACAAACTGCGCAGGTGCATAAACAGGCAAAATTACGTTATCGAACGTTTCCCGGGTTACCGCTATTTTTTCCGCTGCCATTGACGACCTCATCGGGTTATTTGTTGAGCTGATGTGAAATTATAATCACAAAATATGCATAAAAAGTCACACGAAGGCAAACATAAGTTACGCGTTGAGGAAATTAGCCAGCAGCTGATGCCCTTGCTCACTGAGGATGCTTTCCGGATGGAACTGCACGCCTTCCAGCGGCAAGCTGCGATGGCGGAAGCCCATGATCTCATCCGGCTGGCCGTCGCGCAGGCTCCACGCGGTGACTTCAAACTCAGCGGGCAGCGTATCGCGCGCCACAATTAATGAGTGATAGCGGGTCACGGTAAGCGGATTATTCAGATCACGAAACACACCTTGGTTGGTGTGCTGAATCAGCGAGGTTTTGCCATGCATCACCTGCCGCGCGCGTACCACCTGCGCGCCATAGGCTTGCGCAATCGCCTGATGTCCAAGGCAAACGCCGAGGATCGGCAAGCGCCCGGCAAAATGGCGAATAGCCGCGAGCGAGATGCCAGATTGATCCGGCGTACATGGGCCCGGCGAAATCACCAGATGCGTCAGCGGCAGCGCTGCTATCTCATCCAGCGTAATGGCGTCGTTGCGCACCACACGCACATCCGCGCCCAGCTCGCAGAAGTATTGGTAGAGATTCCAGGTGAAGGAGTCGTAGTTATCGATTAGCAGCAGCATAGTAGGTCGTAGCAGTGTGTCATTGCGGCAACTGGCGCAAGAAAGGTCGCAAAAAAGCCATGTTAACACCTTCAATCTTAATACCCGCTAGCTGACGAAAAAGATTCTGATTACTCTCGCACCCAGTGCTATATTTTGGAGAGTGACTATGTCAGCTACAACGCGAGTATTCAAAACCAAATGGTTCAGTAAGCAAGCCCGTCGGCATCTCATTGGCGATAAAGAACTTTGTCGGGCAATTGCAGCAGTAAAACTGGGTTATGCCGATGATTTGGGTGGTGGCGTATTTAAAAAGCGTCTGCAGCAAAATCGCGATCGCGCCATCATTCTGGCCAAAGGGGGTAAAAACTGGATTTATACCTTTTTATTTGCCAAACAGGATCAGAGCAACCTGAGTGAAAGCGAACTTGAGGGCTTTCGTGAGCTGGCAAAACAATACTCGCTAATTTCAAATGAGACTCTGAATCGGCTGCTCGCCGTTCGGGAGTTAGTGGAGATGTGTCATGGCCATAACGCGTAAATTTAAAAGTCCGGCTTTTGCAGCCATTCACAGCGCGGCATCCGGATTGTTTGAAGTAGATGCCATCAGCAAACAGAGCATGCGTGATTTTGATGAACGTTGCCTGGGCGATGTCGCCGCGCTCGATGCGCAGGCGATTAAGAACTTGCGCGAAAATTTGAATGTTAGTCAGCCGGTTTTTGCCCGCTATCTCAACACCAGTGTGTCAACCGTGCAGAAATGGGAAACCGGGGCTAAACGCCCCGGCGGAATCTCTCTTAAGCTGTTGTCCGTGGTGCAAAAACACGGGCTTGAAGTGTTACTGTAAAACCTTCGCCGGGCTCACCACTTTCGCAAATTGCGCGGCAAGCGGTGCCAGATCGCCGGCGACGCCCGCCGAGATCGCAGCGCGCCACGCATCGCGTTCGAGTGTTTCCCACGAAAGCTGATACCCGGCATGCAGTGCCAACTGCTCGAAGAAGATGCGCTGCGCGCGGCCATTGCCGGCGCGGAACGGATGCAGCACGAAGATCTCACAATAGTAATGTGCGATACGCGCCACGAACGCTTCCTGCTCAAGGTCAGCCAGGCCGCGCTCTTCCTCCAGCGCCTGCATCAGCGTGTTGCCCTCTTTCTCGATGTATTCGCAATGACAATACGGCGTTTCATCGCGCCAGATATCAATGGTGCGCAATTCTCCCGCCCAGCTGTAGAGATCCTGAAACAGCGTGCGATGAATATGGCAAAGACGTGGCAAACCGATGCTGCGCTGGCCAAGTTCTAACGTCGCCAGGCGCGCGGTGCTGAAAGCCAGTTCCGCTTTGCGCAGCTGGGCTTCATCATGAATATCGAGGCGATTCTTCAACACATTGTCGTTGTGCCACAAATAGGGATCGCGTACCGCTAAGCTGTTATCCACCATATTGCCTCCTCAGCGACTCGAGTCGCTCCTCAGCATGTTCGGCATCGATAAGCGCTTCACTATAGGTATATCCGGCCAGTCGACAGCTGGCCTGGTAGCTCGCAGCACGGCGCTGCTGCCACAAAGTGGCTTTCTGTTTCTCAGTGAGTTTGCTAGTCATAGCGCCTCCGGCAAGCAATGAGCCCTAAGTATAAGCAGCAATTTTTTGCTTTGCCGGAGAGCCAATTACGCGCCATGCGAAAATGGCGCGTTTCAGAATCAAGGCAGGACTTTGGCGGAGAGGATAACAATCGGTTTTGACGGCACATTTTGGTACGGTCCCACATCTTTGGTAGGGACCTGCGCAATCTTGTCGATCACATCCTGGCCTTTCACAACTTTACCAAATACCGCATAGCCGAAATCACGCTGACCGTGATCGAGAAACGCATTATCGGCTACGTTGAGGAAAAACTGGCTGGTGGCGCTGTCTTTATCTGCGGTACGCGCCATCGAAATGGTGCCGCGCAGATTACGCAAGCCGTTGTCGGCTTCGTTCTTGATCGGCGCTACCGTTTGCTTCTGCTGCATGTCGGTAGTGAAACCGCCGCCCTGAATCATAAAGCCAGGAATAACGCGGTGGAAAATGGTGTTGTTGTAGAAACCATTGTTGACGTAATCAACAAAGTTTTTCACCGAAACCGGGGCTTTCTGGTTGTTCAGTTCGAGTTCAATATTGCCCGCAGAGGTGGTGAGCAGCACATGAGGATCGCCTTTTGCGGCGAGCGCGGCAGACGATACGGAAGAGAGCGCTAACAGGGCAACCGCCGCTGTCAAAGTACGTTTAAGCATGAAAGATTCCTTACCATGGAGAGCTAGCTCAAAAACGAGATTGATTGTAAAGAGCATGTGATCCAAGAGCCAGCGTTTTACCGATATTTACGTGGATGTTGCTATTGTCATACTTTTGCCGCCACGCAATCATTTGCGTGATGAAAATCACACTCTCAATGAAATATTTCCGCCTTGTTACACTCGTTGTTTATTAAGATCACAGCAACACTTACAATTCATGACACTTTTTGCCACCTTCGGCGCTTAACAGGTTCAGAACATGACAAACCGTAATCGCATTGGCCTTACCTGGATTAGCTATTTCTCCTATGCGCTCACTGGCGCACTGGTGATCGTTACCGGTATGGTGCTGGACAATATCGCGCAGTATTTCCAGCGCCCTATTTCAGAAATGAGCAACACCTTCACATTCCTCAATGCGGGCATTTTGGTGTCGGTGTTCCTGAACGCCTGGCTGATGGTGATTGTGCCGTTGAAGCGCCAGCTGATCTTTGGCTTTGTGCTGATGATCCTCGCCGTTGCCGGTCTGATGACCAGCCACGATCTCACCGTCTTCTCGCTGTGCATGTTTATCCTCGGCGTCGTCAGCGGCATCACGATGTCGATCGGTACCTTCCTGATCACCCATCTGTACGATGGCCGTCAGCGCGGCGCACGTCTGCTGTTTACCGATTCGTTCTTCAGCATGGCGGGCACCATCTTTCCGATCATCGCCGGTATCTTACTGGCGCGCGCGCTACCGTGGTATTGGGTTTACGCCTGCATCGGCATCATTTATGTCGCGATCTTTGTGCTGACGCTGTTCATTGAGTTCCCGGTGCTGAAAAGCGAAGCCGCTAAGCCAGGCGTTGAGAAAGAGAAATGGGGCATCGGCGTGCTGTTCCTGTCGATTGCAGCACTCTGCTATATCCTCGGCCAGCTCGGGTTCATCTCGTGGGTGCCGGAATACGCCACCAAATCGATGGGCATGGATATCGCCGCTGCCGGTCAGCTGGTGGGTAACTTCTGGACCGCGTACATGGTCGGCATGTGGGTGTTCAGCTTCGTGCTGCGCTTCTTCGATCTGCAGCGCATCCTGATGGTGCTGGCGGCGCTGGCAACCGGCTTGATGTACTGGTTCGTCACCTCCAAAGACGCCAGCATGCTGCACTGGATCATCATGACGCTGGGCTTCAGCTCCAGCGCGATTTACACCACCATCATCACGCTGGGATCGCTGCAAACCAAAGTCTCTTCACCGAAGCTGGTGAACTTCATCCTGACCTGCGGCACCGTCGGCACCATGTTGACCTTCGTGGTAACCGGCCCAATCGTGGCGCAAGGTGGCGCACATGCTGCGCTCTCAACGGCTAACGGTTTGTACGCCGTGGTGTTTGTGATGTGTGTTCTGCTCGGCTTTGTAACCAAACATCGTCAGCACGGTCACGTCACCCACTAAGTCTGACGGGCGGACCGCAGTCCGCCCTGCTCTTCAACGTTTGAAGGTTACCGCTTCTTTTCCCGCTAAATAGATCTCACTGCTGGCGGGCTGCGTCGCAGCGACCAATACACCTTTACGTACTGAATAACGCACCGGCACCTGACGCCGCACCGCATCAAATCCACTCTCCGCCGGCAGAATAATCAGACTGGCATCATTACCTGCCTCAATACCGTAATTCGTCAGCTGCAGGGTTTTGGCGCTGTTAGTGGTAATCAGCTGCAATCCATTATCAATCTGCTCGTAGCCCATCAGCTGACAGACATGCAATCCCATGTGCAGCACCTGCAGCATGCTGGCGGTGCCGAGCGGATACCAGGGATCGAACACATCATCGTGGCCAAAGCAGACGTTGATATTTGCTTCCAGCAGCTCTTTCACCCGCGTGATGCCGCGACGTTTCGGATAGCTATCAAAGCGCCCTTGCAGATGGATATTCACCAGCGGATTGGCGACAAAGTTGATATTTGAGAGCTTAAGCAGACGGAACAGCCGCGACGTGTAGGCATTGTTGTAGGAGTGCATCGCCGTGGTGTGGCTGGCGGTGACGCGCTCGCCGTTGCCATCGCGGTGTGCCAGCGCCGCCACGGTTTCGACAAAGCGCGACTGCTCATCGTCGATCTCGTCGCAGTGCACATCCACCAGCCGATCGTAGCGATTAGCCAGCGCAAAGGTTTTATGCAGCGACGCCACGCCGTATTCGCGGGTGAATTCGTAGTGCGGAATCGCGCCTACCACATCCGCGCCCATGCGCAGCGCCTCTTCCAGCAACGCTTCGCCGTTCGGATAAGAGAGAATCCCTTCCTGCGGAAACGCCACAATCTGGATGTCGATCCACGGCGCCATTTCCGCTTTCACCTCCAGCATCGCTTTTAACGCGGTCAGCGTGGGATCGGAAACATCGACGTGAGTCCGCACATGCTGAATCCCGTTGGCGATTTGCCACTTCAGGGTTTGCTGCGCGCGCTGTTTCACATCGTCATGGCTCAGTAGCGCTTTGCGCTCCGCCCAGCGCTCGATGCCTTCAAACAGCGTGCCGGATTGGTTCCAGGCGGGTTCGCCAGCGGTTTGCGTGGTATCGAGGTGAATATGCGGCTCGATAAACGGCGCGCTCGCCAGTCCGCCCTCCGCATCCAGCGCGTCAGGCTGGGCTGCAGTTTGCGGCGGCTGCGGGCGAATCTGCGCAATCTTGCCGTTGGCGATTTCGATCTGCCACAAGCCTTGCTGGCCCGCTAAGCGCAGGTTGTTGATCCACTTCAGTGACGGGTTGGCCATGCCGTACTCCTGTAAAACACAAAACCTAAAGCTAGCATGAAAAACCCTGTCACCCCGGGCACATTCCGTAGCGGTGCAATTTATTGCGCGATGAATCGTGCCGCTACGGAATGTGCGGCGAAGAAATGATTAGGTAATTATCAACCAAATAAGCCACTTAACTAATTCTTTCAAAATCAGTTACATAACTCGAAATAGGTATATAAGGGTGCGCTTGATGTATATCAATAAGTTCCAAAAGCGCCGCGCTAAGGTAGGCGCAGATACCGCAATTTTTGAGGCAAGCATGAGCAAGCACAGTGTCGTTATTATTGGCAACGGCATGGTCGGCCACCGCTTTATAGAAGAACTTATCGACAAAGATGAATCTAATCAGTTTGCGATAACCGTTTTCTGTGAAGAACCCCGCGTCGCCTATGACCGCGTCCACCTTTCCGCCTATTTTTCCCATCACACCGCCGAAGAACTCTCACTGGTTCGCGAAGGGTATTACGAAAAGCATCAGGTAAAGCTGCTGCTCGGCGAACGCGCCATCACCATTAACCGCGATGAAAAACTGATTCACTCGAATAGCGGTCGCGCGGTGCAATACGACACGCTGATTTTCGCCACCGGCTCTTATCCGTGGATTCCACCGATTACCGGCGCGGAAGGCAGTGATTGCTATGTCTATCGCACCATTGAAGATCTCAACGCCATTGAAGCCTGTTCACGCCGCAGCAAACGCGGCGCGGTAATTGGCGGCGGCCTGTTGGGACTGGAAGCGGCAGGCGCGCTGAAAAACCTCGGCGTCGAAACCCACGTCATTGAGTTCGCGCCGGTGCTGATGGCGGAACAGCTCGATCCGCAAGGCGGCGAGCAGCTGCGTCGCAAGATCGAGCAGATGGGCGTGCGCGTCCACACCGGCAAAAACACCCAGCAGATCGTCCATCACGCGCAAAGCGGTAAAACGCTGGAGTTTGCTGACGGCAGCGCGCTGGATGTCGATTTTATCGTCTTCTCCACCGGCATTCGCCCGCAAGACAAGCTGGCCAAACAGTGCGGCCTGCAGCTGGGCGCGCGCGGCGGTATCGCCATTGACGATCATTGCCAGACCAGCGATGCGGATATCTTCGCCATTGGTGAGTGTGCCGCCTGGCAGAACCGTATTTATGGCTTAGTCGCGCCGGGCTACAAAATGGCGCAGGTCGCCAGCGATCGGCTGGTTGGCCGCGACAACGCGTTTGCCGGAGCAGATATGAGCGCCAAGCTGAAACTGCTGGGCGTTGATGTCGGTGGCATTGGTGATGCGCATGGCCGCACGCCGGGCGCGCGCAGCTTCGTGTGGCTCGATGAGCAGAAAAATATCTATAAGCGCCTGATCGTTAGCGAAGATAACCGCACGCTGCTGGGCGCGGTGCTGGTCGGTGACACCAGCGATTACGGCAATCTGCTGCAGCTGGCGCTGAATAACATCGCGCTACCGGAAAATCCGGCGTTGCTGATCCTGCCTGCGGGCAGCGGCGAGAAGCCGGTAATGGGGGCTGATGCGCTGCCGGACAGCGCGCAAATCTGTTCCTGCTTCGACGTCAGCAAAGGCGATATCGTCAGAGCGGTGCAAGGCGGTTGCCACACCGTCGCGGCACTGAAAACCGAAACCCGCGCCGGCACCGGCTGCGGCGGCTGTATTCCGTTGATTACTCAGGTGCTGAACGCTGAATTGAGCCGTCAGGGCATCGAAGTGAACAATCATTTGTGTGCGCACTTCCCCTATTCGCGTCAGGAGCTGTATCACCTGATTCGCGTGGAAGAGATCACATCGTTCGACGCGCTGCTGACGAAATATGGTCAGGGCTACGGCTGCGAGGTGTGTAAACCGACGGTTGGTTCACTGCTGGCTTCCTGCTGGAACGAATATGTGCTGAAGCCACAGCTCGCACCGCTGCAGGACAGCAACGATCTGTTCCTCGGCAATATTCAGAAAGACGGTACTTACTCGGTGATCCCGCGCTCGGCCGGAGGCGAAATCACGCCGGAAGGATTGATGGCGATTGGCGCCGTGGCGCGCCAGTACAATCTCTACACCAAAATCACTGGCTCGCAGCGTATTGGCCTGTTTGGTGCGCAGCGCGACGATCTGCCAGCGATCTGGACGCAGCTGATTGATGCCGGTTTTGAAACCGGACAAGCGTATGCCAAAGCGCTGCGCATGGCGAAAACCTGCGTCGGCAGCGTCTGGTGCCGCTTTGGCGTAGGGGACAGCCTCGGCTTCGGCATTGAGCTGGAGCATCGCTACAAAGGCATTCGTACCCCGCACAAGATGAAGTTTGGCGTCTCCGGCTGCACGCGCGAATGCGCCGAAGCGCAGGGCAAAGACGTGGGTATCATCGCCACCGAGAAGGGCTGGAACCTGTATGTGTGCGGTAATGGCGGCATGAAGCCACGTCACGCCGATTTGCTGGCTGCCGATCTTGATCGCGATACGCTGCTGCACTATCTCGACCGCTTCATGATGTTCTACATCCGCACCGGCGACCGTCTGCAGCGCACCTCGCTGTGGCTGGAAAGCATGGAAGGCGGCATTGACTATCTACGCAGCGTGATTATTGATGACAAACTCGGTCTGAATACACAGCTGGAAACGGAGCTGACGCGTCTGCGCGCGGCAGTGGAATGTGAATGGACCGCGACGCTGCAGGATCCGCAGCAGCAGCGTCACTTCCGCACCTTTATCAACAGCGATCGCCGCGATCCGCTGGTACAGCATATCAACCAACGCGATCAGCATCGTCCGGCGCAACCCGCCGAGCGCATTGCGGTCACTTTGATTGAGGAGATCGACGTATGAGCCAGTGGCATTCGGTGTGTGAACTCAGCCAAATTCTGCCTGCGACCGGCGTATGTGCGCTGATCAAAGGCCAGCAGATTGCCCTCTTCCGTCCGCACGACGATGAGCAACTCTACGCCTTGAGCAATATCGATCCTTTCGCCCAGGCCAGCGTGTTGTCACGCGGTCTGATTGCGGAGCATCAGCAGGCGCTGTGGGTGGCGAGTCCACTGAAGAAACAGCGCTTCCGCCTGAGCGATGGCTTGTGTCTGGAAGACGAAGCGTGCTCGGTGGCGAGCTATCCGGTGCGCGTTCGCGATGGCAAGGTCGAGATCTGCGCCTGACAGCATTCCTTCACTTTATGAGACGTCACTATGTTTACTGACACCCTGAATAAATGCGCCGCCAACGCGGCGCGCATTGTGCGTACGGCGCAGCACAGCCCGCTGGCCTTCTGGATCAGCTCGGCGATGGCGGGCGCTTACGTTGGCCTGGCGATTATCCTGATCTTCACGCTCGGCAATCTGGTCGATCCGGCTTATCGTCCGCTGCTGATGGGCGCGACTTTCGGTATCGCTTTAACGCTGGTGATCATCGCTGGTTCCGAGTTGTTCACCGGCCACACCATGTTCCTGACCATCGGCGTCAAAGCCGGCAGCATCAAGCAAGGCCAGATATGGTGCGTGCTGCCGCAAACCTGGCTGGGTAATCTTGTCGGTTCAGTATTCGTCGCGCTGATTTATTACTATGCGGCGGGTCCGCTGCTGCCAAATGCCGGATCGCTGCTGCACAGCGCGGCGCTGGCAAAAACCACGCAGCCAGCCATGGCGCTGTTCTTTAAAGGCGCGCTCTGTAACTGGCTGGTCTGCCTTGCGATTTGGATGGCGGTGCGTACCGAAGGCACGGCGAAGTTCATCGCCATCTGGTGGTGTTTGCTGGCGTTCATCGCTTCCGGCTACGAACACTCGATTGCCAACATGACGGTCTTTGCGCTGTCGTGGTTTGGTCAGCATAATGCCGACTTCACGCTAAGCGGCATCGGCCACAACCTGCTGTGGGTGACGCTGGGCAATATGTTCTCCGGCATGGTGCTGATGGGCCTCGGTTACTGGTACGCCACACCTCAGGCGCAGCGCCCGCAGGCCGAAGCGCAAGCCGCGCCGCTCAAAACGGCATAACACTTTTTCAGCCCGCCTTGCGCGGGCTTTTTTCAGGATGAGCTATGGACTACTTTCCGCTGTTTTGCCGCCTGCAAGGCAAGCGCTGTTTGCTGGTGGGCGGTGGCGATGTAGCAGAACGCAAAGCGCGTTTGCTGCTGGACGCCGGTGCCAATTTGCAGGTTGGCGCGCTGGATTTCTCTCCCGCTTTTCAGCAGTGGGCACAACAGGGAAAGTTGACCTTACTCCCCGGCGCGTTTGACGAGCGCTGGCTCGCGGATTGTTGGCTGGTGATTGCCGCCACCGATGATGATGCGGTGAATCAGCAGGTTGGCGATGCGGCTGAGCGCCGGCGCATCTTTTGCAATCTGGTGGATGCGCCGCAGGAAGCCAGCGCGATTATGCCGTCGATTGTCGACCGTTCGCCGCTGATGATCGCCGTGTCATCTGGCGGTCGCGCGCCGGTGCTGGCGCGTTTGCTGCGTGAAAAACTTGAAGCGATGCTGCCACAACATCTGGGTGAGTTAGCGTCCTTAGCCGGATCGTTGCGCAATCGTGTGAAGCGTAGCTTTAACAGCATGGCGCAGCGGCGCGCTTTCTGGGAGCGCTTCTTCGTGAGCGATCGTCTGGCGCAAACCCTGGCGAATGGTGATCGACCACGCGCCGAGCACATCGTCGAGACCTTGTTCGATGCGCCGCTGTCGCAGCAAGGCGAAGTGGTGCTGGTAGGCGCCGGGCCGGGCGATGCGGGGCTGCTGACGTTGAAAGGTTTGCAGCACATCCAGCAGGCCGATGTGGTGGTGTATGACCGCCTGGTCTCGGCGCCGATTCTTAATCTGGTCCGCCGCGATGCGGAGCGCATCTTTGTCGGCAAACAAGCCGGCAATCACTGCGTACCGCAATCGCAGATCAACCAGGTTTTACTTGAGCAGGCGCAGAGCGGCAAGCGGGTGGTGCGACTAAAAGGTGGTGATCCCTTTATCTTCGGCCGCGGCGGTGAAGAGCTGGAACTGCTGGCGCAGCACAACATCCCGTTTAGCGTGGTACCGGGCATCACCGCCGCCTCGGGCTGTTCTGCTTACAGCGGTATTCCACTGACGCATCGCGACCACGCGCAGAGCGTACGTTTCGTCACCGGCCATTTGCAGCAGCATGGCGAAATCGAGTGGCGCAAGCTGGCGGCTGAACAGCAAACGCTGGTGTTCTATATGGGGCTGGCGCAGGCGCCGGAAATTCAGCAGCAGCTGTTGCAACACGGCATGGATGCTGCGATGCCGGTGGCGATCGTGCAGAACGGCACCACGCCGCAGCAGCGCGTTGAGACCGCAACGCTGGCGGAACTGGCCACGCTGGCGCAGCAGTTTGCCAGTCCGGCTCTGATTATTGTTGGTCACGTAGTGGAACTGCGTTCACAGTTACGCTGGTTCTGACACGGCAAAAAACTGTACAGCGCTGCGCTTTGTCGCCAGACTATGGGCCATCTTTCTCGTCAATAAGGAGTTTCCATGCGCGTTGCTTCACGGATTTGCGCGTTGTTATTGCCGTTAAGCGCGGTTGCTACCGCCGCACCGGTTACCTGGTCGAACGTGGTGGGTGAATGGCAGGTGGTGGCGGTAACGCCTAAGAAGGAAGTCGGTCAGCTGTATATCAAGAATGATCCGCAGTTTATGGGCGCACGCGTGGCGTTTAAGCCGAATGCGATCACCTGGACGCGCGGCACTGCTGAACGCAGCATCAATCCTTCCGTCGATAACTGCAACGCTAAACCGCGCCTGAGCGCCGCCAATGGCGCGGGGCAGGATCGTGATTTCACCTTCCGTTACGGTTTCAATGTGAGCTGTGGCAATCAGGCGTGGGGACCTGCGCCGGGCGCGGTGATCAGCGTGCTGGCTGACGGTAACGCCCGCCTGTTCTGGGATGGCGCGGAACTGGCGTTACATCGCATCAAATAAAAAACGGCGGGTCAAATGACCCGCCGTTCTGTTCTATTCCGCAAACCGCTTACGGCTGTGCGACAAAACCTACCGCTTCATACACTTTCTTCAGCGTTTCCTGCGCATGAGCGCGGGCTTTTGCTGCGCCATCGCGCATCACCTGATTCAGCAACTCTTCATCGCTACGGAAACGATGATAGCGCTCCTGCAGCTCGGTCAACATGCCGGAAACCGCTTCAGCCACTTCACCTTTCAGATGGCCGTACATTTTGCCTTCGAACTCTTGCTCCAACTGCGCAATGGTTTTACCGGTCACGCCCGCAAGAATATCCAGCAGGTTTGATACACCGGCTTTCTCTTTGACGTCGTAACGCACCACTGGCGGCTCGGCGGAGTCGGTCACCGCACGTTTGATCTTCTTCACCACCGCTTTGGTGTCTTCCAGCAGACCAATCACGTTGTTACGGTTGTCGTCTGACTTGGACATTTTTTTGGTCGGCTCAAGCAGCGACATCACGCGTGCACCCGATTTCGGAATGAACGGTTCAGGCACTTTGAACACATCGCCGTACAGCGCATTGAAACGCTGGGCGATATCGCGGCTCAGCTCCAGATGCTGCTTCTGATCTTCGCCAACCGGCACCTGATTGGTTTGATAGAGCAGGATATCGGCCGCCATCAGCACCGGATAATCAAACAGGCCTGCGGTGATGTTTTCCGAGTAGCGCGCGGATTTATCTTTGAACTGCGTCATGCGGCTCAGCTCGCCAAAATAGGCGTAGCAGTTCAGCACCCAGCTCAGCTGCGCATGCTCTGGCACGTGCGACTGAACAAAGATGGTGCTCTTCGCCGGGTCGATGCCGCAGGCAAGATAGAGCGCTAAGGTATCCAGCGTGGCTTTACGCAGCGCGGTTGGATCCTGACGTACGGTGATGGCGTGCAGATCGACGATGCAGTAAATGCAGTGAAAATCATCCTGCATCTGCACCCACTGACGCAGCGCACCCATATAGTTGCCAATGGTCAGTTCACCGGAAGGCTGGGCGCCGCTGAAAACGATGGGTTTGCTCATGTTATGTCCTGATAATCACAGCCCGATAGCGGGCAAAAGTTCGTCAAAAGAGTCGAGAGTTAAATCGGGTTGGCTGGTAGCAATCGGCTCGCCGTAGTTGTAGCCGAATGTCATACCGATGTTCGGTACGCCTGCCGCCTGGGCCGCGAGAATATCATTGCGAGAATCGCCGACAAACAGCAATTGTCCCGGAAGCACGCCAAAATGGCCAAGGACGAGGAAAATGGCCGCCGGATGGGGCTTTTTCACAATTACGTCGTCACCGCCGATAATCTGCGTGAAGTACTCAGCAATCCCGAGCGACTTCAGCAGCGGCGCCACAAATGGCGTTGGCTTGTTGGTGACGATCGCCAACGGCAGGCCTTTCGCCTGCAAGGCCGCCAGCGTCTCTACTACCTGCGGGAACAGCGTACTGCCCGCTTCTACCGTTTGCGCGTAATATTTGTCAAACAGCGCACGCGCATCGCGTTGCTCTTCGGCATGCGGCTCGCGTCCCAGCGCCCAGGTCAGCGCGCGGGTCATCATCACGTCAGCGCCGTTACCAATCCAGGTAGAAGCCAATGCCAAACCCGGCGGCGGCAGCTGCAGATCGCTCAGCGCATGATCGATGGCTTGTGCCAGGCCCGGCGCGCTATCGACCAGCGTACCGTCGAGGTCAAACGCCAGCGCGCGGATATCAGTGAAATGAGCCATTAACTTTCTCCAGTTCGCCACGCATTTCATCGATCACTTTTTTGTAATCCGGATGACCGAAGATCGCGGAACCGGCAACAAACATATCGGCACCGGCGGCAGCAATCTGGCCGATGTTATCGATTTTCACGCCGCCATCCACTTCCAGACGAATGTTGTAGCCACTCTCATCAATCAGGCGACGCGCCTGACGCAGTTTGTCGAGCGTACCGGGAATGAAGGATTGACCGCCAAAGCCTGGGTTCACCGACATCAGCAGAATGATGTCCAACTTATCCATTACATAATCGAGGTAGTGGAGCGGCGTCGCAGGGTTGAACACCAGACCCGCTTTGCAACCATGCTCTTTGATCAGCTGCAGCGTGCGATCAACATGCTCGCTGGCTTCCGGGTGGAAAGTGATGAAGGTGGCGCCCGCTTTAGCGAATTCCGGGATCAATGCATCCACAGGTTTAACCATCAGATGCACATCAATAGGTGCAGTGATGCCGTAATCGCGCAGCGCTTTAAGCACCATCGGCCCCATCGTCAGATTGGGAACGTAGTGGTTATCCATCACATCGAAATGGACCACATCACCACCTGCCGCCAGCGCTTTGGCCGTGTCTTCACCCAAACGCGCGAAGTCAGCAGCCAGAATTGATGGGGCCAGTAAAAATTGTTTCATCCGATTCTCCCAATTTTGTGCGCCAGCCTGAGCTGGCGTAATGCCTTGGTCGCGGACGAAACAGGCTAGCGGAAAAGCGCTAGCAGTTCGTCGACTTGCGTGCGACCACTTATGCTTCGGCTGATGGAACGCCGGGCTTTGACTATGTGTAAATCCGCATTCTGATACCACTCACGCGTGAGTACCGTATCGTGGTTTGAAATCAGTACCGGGATGCGATTTTGCTGCGAAAGCTTATTGGCTAACTCAGCCAGATGCTGCTGCTCGCGCAGACTAAAACTGTTGGTGTGGTAAGCGGTAAAATTTGCTGTCGCCGAAAGCGGGGCATACGGCGGATCGCAATAAACCACTGAGCCTTCAACGGCGTTGTTCAGAGTAACATCGTACGATTCACAGACAAAGGTCGCTTTTTGCGCCCGTTCGGCAAACCAGAGCAGCTCCGCTTCCGGGAAGTACGGCTTGCGATACCGGCCAAAAGGCACGTTAAACTCACCGCGCAAATTGTAGCGGCACAGACCGTTATAACCGTGTCGATTGAGATACAGAAACAGCACCGCGCGCTGATATTCATCTTTGCTCGCATTAAAGGCGATGCGCTGCGCGTAGTAGGTTTCTGCCGTGTTGCCTTCAGCGTTGAAAAGCTGGCGCGCGTCTTCAATGAAAGCCGCGGTACGCGTTTTGACGATGTTATACAGATTGATGAGATCACCGTTGATGTCCGCCAGGTGATAGCGGTCATAGTCGGTGTTGAGGAACACGGAACCGGCGCCGACAAAGGGTTCGATTAGACAATCACCTTGTGGCAAATGACGACGGATGTCATCGAGGAGCGGGTATTTCCCTCCGGCCCATTTCAGGAAAGCGCGATTTTTTTTCATGCTGTCGTGGTTATTACATCTTAATTATTGGCTGTGGTGGAACCGACAGCAGCTCTGCGCTTTAAACGGGGCCGCATGTTTGCGGCCCCACATCTCATTACTGGCTTTCTTTCTTCACCTGGCTAAGCGGTTTTACCCACGGATTGGCCGCACGCACTTCCGCTGGCAGCGATGCCACGGCGCGTTTCGCATCGGCTGGCGTGGCGTAAGCGCCGCTCACCAACACATACCAAGGTTCGCCGTTACGCGTGGTTTTATACACGTGATAACCGCTCAGGTTCTGTTTTCTCGCCCAGGCGTTCAGGCTCTCTTCTTTCGACGCACCGCTCAACTGCAGCGTGTAGTTTCCGCCCGACGGCAACGATTTGCTGGCACCGCTCGCACTGGCAGGCGCGGGATTACGCGTCGCGGTGGTGCGGGTGTTGTTCTCTTTCACAGCTGCTGGTTTAGTGGCGGCCGGTGTTTTATGCGGCGTCGACGCGTGCGTCTCGCGTGTACCATTGTTGCTGGTGCGCGCGGGGGTTTCTGAACGCATGGCTGGCGGCGTGATCGCTTTACCGTTGCCGCTGACTGTGGCTGGCGCGGTTGGCAGCGAGCTATTACCCTGCGCGCCTTGTGCTGCGGCATCGACAGAACCTTGCTGATTGTTCAGCGCACTATTGAGATCGCCCGGCAGCGTGACACGTTGTTGATTAGCTGGCGTATCCACAGGCGCAGCTTGCGTCGGCGTCGAGGAGACTGATGGCATCGAGATAGCTTGACCATCGCTGCCCGCTGGTGCAGTTGTTCCCGCGGTGTTTTGCGCTGCGCTGCCTTCAGCAGAAGGCGTGGCGTTTTGCTGGCCGCTCATGGACGTCGATCCCGAAAGGTCGATGTTCTTTTCGCTGCCACCGGCAGAAGGTGCCGCGCCATTATTTGCGGTATTGGTTGCGGGTTTCTTCTCGTCTGGGCCGGTTAATGCTGAACCAATCCCCAGCACCACCAACAGCAGAACCAAAATACCAATGCCCATCATCATATGTTGACGGGAAACCGGTACTTTCACTTTCGGCGCAGAAGACGATTTGCGTGGCCGCGTCGGACGGCGGTCACTGGCGTCAGGTTTTAACTCGTCTTCCGGTTTGAACTCATCCATTTAGCCTCCTCCGTAAAACGACGCGCTTCCCACACGCCGCATCACCACTCATCACTTCTAATAATCAGGGTTTCTGGCAATCGTTAATTGCTGCCAGCACCATATCATGAGCCACACCGCCACGCACTTCAGAGCGGCCAATAGCGAGAGGCAGCACCAGACGCAGCTCGCCCGCCAGCACTTTCTTATCGCGCATCATGTGTGGCAAATAATCTTCCGCCGCCATGCTCGCCGGGCCATGTACAGGCAAACCAGCACGCAGCAGCAGTGCGATAATGCGATCGGTTTCAACCGAGGTGAACTGCCCTAAACGTTCAGCGGTACGTGCGGCCATCACCATGCCAGCCGACACCGCTTCGCCGTGCAGCCAGTTGCCGTAGCCCATGTGCGCTTCAATCGCATGACCAAAAGTATGGCCCAGATTGAGCAGTACACGTACGCCGGTTTCGCGCTCATCAGCCGCAACCACTTCTGCTTTTAGCTCGCAGCAGCGACGGATGCAGTAAGCCAAGGCTTTTTCATCCAGCGCCAGCAGAGCATCAAGATTTTGCTCTAGCCACTGGAAGAATTCGCCATCAAGGATAATGCCGTATTTGATCACTTCCGCCAGACCGGACGCTAATTCGCGCGGTGGCAGAGTGGCCAGACAATGAGTATCCACTACGACAGACGCGGGCTGATAAAACGCCCCAATCATGTTTTTGCCGAGTGGATGGTTTACCGCGGTTTTTCCACCGACGGAGGAGTCAACCTGAGACAACAACGTGGTCGGCACCTGAATAAAGCGCACGCTACGCTGATAGCTGGCTGCAGCAAATCCGGTCAAGTCACCAATCACGCCACCACCGAGTGCAATCAACGTGGTATCACGACCGTGCGGCTTTTTCAGCAGCGCGGTGAATACCTCGTCCATGACCGCCAGGGTTTTGTACTGCTCACCATCAGGCAAAATGACCTGATCTACCTTAATGCCGGCATTGCTGAGCAGCGCTGACAGGGGTTCAAGGTAGATCGGCGCCAGGGTCTGGTTTGTCACCAGCATGGCATTGTCGCCTGCTTTGAGCGGCCAAAAAGAAGCCGGATCGTTAAACAGTCCGGCAGCGATGGTGATGGGGTAACTGCGATCCCCGAGTGAGACAGTGATCTTCTCCATGATGACCGATACCTATTGCTGAGCCCTCAGGGCGCTGGATTAGTTCTTTTCCAGCATGTTGATGATCTGATTGGCCACCACTTTTGCACTCTGATCGTCAGTGCGAATAGTGACATCAGCGATCTCTTCATAAAGCGGATTACGTTCACCAGCTAGCGCTTCCAGTACTTCGCGCGGCGGTGATTCAACCTGCAACAGCGGACGCTTTTTATCACGCTGGGTTCGTGCAAGTTGCTTTTCGATGGTGGTTTCAAGGTATACGACCACACCGCGGGCGGAGAGACGATTACGGGTCTCGCGGGATTTGACTGAGCCGCCACCGGTCGCGAGGACAATGCCTTGCTTCTCGGTCAGCTCATTAATGATCTTTTCTTCACGATCGCGGAAGCCTTCTTCGCCTTCCACATCAAATACCCAGCCTACATCCGCTCCGGTGCGTCGCTCAATTTCCTGATCGGAATCGAAAAATTCCATATTGAGTTGCTGAGCCAACTGACGACCAATAGTGCTTTTGCCGGCACCCATCGGCCCAACCAGAAAGATATTGCGTTTCTCTGCCATTTTATCGGTATTACTAAGAATTCGTTGATGATACCCCGCGTTCAGCATAGCTGGCGGGACAGGAACTGAGACCTCATGAGCGTTAACAAGAGTCAGACGGAAAATTATCTCAACACTCATGGCCGTTTGGCAACCGAATAAATTGCCCCCGGCGACCTCTTAACAGGACCGGTCTGTGGTTCGCGAGACGGTAACGCACCTCCGCTGATCCGCTATATTTCGTGCTACAGGCACGCTGGCCGGGGTCATCCACTGTCATCGCTTACCGATGTAAGCACAGTGCATTCACTCATTTAACGTCTTACTGGAGCTCGAATTATTTTGGCGATATTTCTTTTGACGTCAGTATCGCTTGTGACCAACGTCATTCGGAAGGTTATTCTGCCGCGTTCCGTTACACCGTTTTGAAAATCGCTAAACCTTGTAAGCTAATTCCAGCCCTGCGTCAACGCAGTTGGCCTCCCAGAACGAATTTTCCGCTTTATCCGGCAGTAAGCGCTGCTTCCCTGACCAGTCTGGGAGTAATAAAGATCACCAGCTCCTTTTTCTTCTGCTCATCAGTTTGCTGACGGAACAAATTCCCTAATAAAGGCATATCGCCCAGCCAGGGCACGCGTTTTTCGCTCTGCGTACGCTGCTGCTGGAAAATGCCGCCCAGCGCTAAGGTTTCGCCATCGCGCAGCGTCACCTGAGTCTCAATCTCCTGCTTATCAATACTCAGCACCTGGTTGTCGCCAATGTTTACACTGCGCCCTGGCAAGTTCTGGCTCAGCCGCAGTTTGAGCTGAATGCGGCCATTTCCCAGCACCACCGGCGTCACTTCCATGCCTAAAACCGCTTCCTTAAATTCAATGGCGGTGGCACCGCTGTTGCCCGATTTCACCTCATAAGGAATTTCCGTGCCCTGTTTGATGCTGGCGGTTTGCTGATGCGAGGTAAACAAGCGCGGACTGGCGATGATTTCGATTTGGTTCTCCTGCTCCAGCGCACTCAGTTCCAGATTGAGCAATTCGCCGCTGACCTGGCCCAGCGTCACGCCCGCGCGAAACGCCGGATTACTCACCGCAAGAGGAATCTCGAGCAGCGGGTTGCGCAACGCCTGCGTTACCACTTCTGCCGGTGACTTGCCCCAGTTAACACCTAACTCGCGCAGATGCTCTTCATTGATGGTGACGATATGTGCCGCGAGCTCAACCTGCTCGAGCGGCAAATCCAGCGCTTTTAACCAGCGCTCGGTGTCACGTAATGCCTCAGCCGTATCGCGCAGCAGCAAACTGTTGGTGCGGCTATCGACCGTGACGCTACCGCGCGGCGTCATCAACGAACGTTCGGCTTGCAGGCTGCGGTAAATATCGCTGGCGCTGGCGTAATGCAGCGTCACGGTTTGTTGTTCCAGCGGCGTTTGCTGCTTCTCCTCCTCACGCTCCACCTTTTCCTGTTGCGCCTGCTGCTGCTGCCAGCTTTCCGGATAGACCAGCAAAACGCCCTCTTCCTGCACCACGGTGAGTTTTGCCAGCTGCGTCACCAGCGCGAGCGCGCGATCCCAGCCGACATTGTCTAATCGCAGCGACAGCCGACCTTCAACGCCCGGCGCAATCAGCAGGTTGGTCTGCTGATAATCTGCCAGCGCCTGCAAAATGCGTTCAACCGGCGCATCATCAAACGTCAGACTTAATTGGTCGTCGTTAGCGCGCAGCGGCATGCTCAGACACAGCAGCATCAGTAACGTCATCCATTTCATAAAAACCTCCTTTTATTACCCATGTGATTTGCTGTGGCGTGCAGCTTTGTGCTGCGCTCAACACCAGCATGCGCGACGTAAGCTGCACGACTTGCCAGGGCGGCTGGGGAAAAGGCGCTTGATTATCCAGCCGATGGCTTTTGCCTTGAGGTGACACCAGCCACGCCACGTAGTGCGGCGCCGTGCCAATAATGCCCTGTAAGCGCCAGCCTTCTGGCGCAGCAACCTGCGTCTGACACAGCGTTGCTGCCAGCGGCTGGAAAGGATCGCGCGCCAGTGCCAGCGAGCTGCAGAGTAACAACAGCAAGGCGCTACTCCGCATCGTCACTCTCCAGCCACAGTTGCGTGTTCAATACGCCTTGCTCGGCTTGCAGCTGAAAGCGTTGTGGCACCGGTAATCGGGTGCTGGCTAGTTCACTAAACAGCGGCAGAAATTGCGGCCAGGCAAGCCTTAATTGCAGTTGCTGCGGCTGGCTATCCGGATGCCAGGCTTCCAGCTGATTGCCGCGCGCTGCTACGATTCGCTCCAGCGTTTGCTGAGTGCCGGTATCCTTCGTGGGTTGCTGCAGCAGGCTAATCTCGCTCTGCAACACATCAATAGCCGGAAGTGAAGCCAGCTGTTGCAACCGCTGTTGCTGCTGTTGACGCATCTGTTCCAGCTGCCGCGCTTGCGCTTCACGCATCTGCTGCTGCGGACGAAGCAGCACGATCCACGTCAGCGCAAACAGCCCCAGCGATAACGTCAAAAGTCCCAGCATGCGCAGCGGCAGCGTGAGCATCAGCCAGCGCTGCAGGAGTTCATTCATCGGCTACCTCCTGCACGCGCGCATGCAAAGCAAAACGATAGTCGCCGCCCGCTTCGCGCTTCACACCGCCCTGCTTTACGCTGCTGAACAGCGGCTGAGTCATGAGCTGATGACGAAAATCACTGACAGCCGCCATGCTCTGCGCCCGCCCTTCCAACACCAGTTGCCCTTGCCGACGTTCGAGGCGATTGAGCCACAAGGTGTCTGGCATTAACTCCGGCAGTTGCTGCCAAAAATGCTGCCAGCGCTGATGCTGATCTTGCCGTTGCAGCTGTGCCAGCTGCGCCTGAAGAAGTGATTCACGCAGCTTCAACAGCGATTGCTGCTGTTCCAGCTGTAGCTGCAGCGCGCTGAGGAGAGAGGTGATATCCATAAGCGCATCCATTTGTTGCTGCCGTGCAATGACGCCGCGCCACCACAGTAATGAGAGGATCAGCAAGGTGCAGACCAGCGTAAGCGACAGCAGCGAGAGACTCTGCTGGCGCCGCCGCTGCGATTGCTGGATGCGCCAGGGAAGCAGGTTGACCGCCAGCATCAGACATCCTCCGGGCGCAGCGCCAGCCCAAGCGCGATGGCAAAAATACCTTCCTGTGCAGGCAACGGCGGTTGCAGATAGTGCAGCAGCGAAAACGGCTTGCAGCGTTTAACCTGCTCCCCAGGCAAAACCTGAGTTGAGGTGCAGAATACGCTTTCCATCTGCGGGAAGGTTTCGCGCAGCTGCGCGAGGGTGAGAGGTTCAGTGGCCGCACCTGAAGTGGTGCTTTCCCCCACCAGCGTCCATAGCCAATGATCGCTAAGCGGATGAATCAATAAGTGGTTGTGGCGTAACGGCAGGCGCATGGCGATCTGCGTCAGCGCCAGGCTACTCAGCTCAAACACGTCCGGTCGCAGACCTGCCTGTTTGAGCGGCGTCAGCCATTGCGTAATCACCTCGCGCCGTGCCGCGGTAACGTAAAGCGGTGCATCCTTGCCCGGTGAGCGATAATCCAGCGACAGCGAAGCGGGTTCGACGGGAAACAGACGCTGCGCAGAAGCCGCCACATAGCGCCCCAGCGCGGGTTCACGCAGCGAGGTTTCCGGCAGCGGCAAAGTGCGTTGCAATACCAACTGCGGCGGCAGGCCAACGCGCAGTGAATAGCGCTTCGGCAGATGGCGCTGCCAGCGCCCTAACATATCCAGTAACGCAGGCGTGGTTTGCAGCACGCCGTTTCTTAACGTATCTTGCGGCAGCGTTTGTTGCCACCAGTGTCGCAACTGCCAACCATGACGTCGGCGTTCGATGCCAAGGGCACACAGTTGTCCGTTTTGGATATCCAGTCCAATTTGCCAGCGCTGAAAAGCCATACGCGCGATCTCCTTATCATTAAAAGGTCAGAGTGCTGATACCCCGGCAACTTCAAGCCTGACAGGTATATGAATGCGTCAGGCTTGTCTTTATACTACCGCGCGGTTGCTTATAAACTGCTCAAACGACAACAGATGGGAATTCTCAGGTGAAGTTCGTAAAGTATTTATTGATCCTTGCAGTGTGTTGCATTTTGCTGGGAGCCGGCACGGTTTATGGTTTATACAAATACATAGAGCCGCAGCTGCCTGATGTGAACACATTGAAAGATGTGCGCCTGCAAACTCCTATGCAGGTTTACAGCGCGGATGGCGATCTAATCGCCCAGTACGGCGAGAAGCGCCGTGTCCCGCTGACCCTACAACAGATGCCGCCTGAGTTAATCAAAGCGTTTATTGCCACCGAAGATAGCCGTTTCTACGAGCATCACGGTGTCGATCCGGTGGGGATTTTCCGTGCAGCCAGCATTGCGCTGATGTCCGGTCACGCCTCGCAGGGTGCCAGTACCATTACTCAACAGCTGGCGCGTAACTTCTTCCTCAGCCCGGAACGCACCTTGATGCGTAAGATTAAGGAAGCGTTCCTCGCGATCCGTATCGAACAGCTGCTGAGCAAAGATGAAATCCTTGAGCTCTATCTCAACAAGATTTATCTCGGCTATCGCGCGTACGGCGTGGGCGCGGCGGCGCAGGTCTACTTTGGTAAACCTATTGATCAACTGTCGCTGAGTGAAATGGCGATGATTGCTGGGTTGCCAAAAGCACCTTCGACGTTCAACCCGCTCTATTCTCATACGCGTGCGCTGGCGCGTCGTAATGTGGTGCTGGCGCGTATGCTGGATCAAAACTACATCACGCAGCAGCAATATAACGAAGCGCGTAACTCGCCGCTGACGGCCAGCTATCACGGCCCGGAAATCGCCTTCTCTGCACCTTACTTAAGTGAAATGGTGCGTCAGGAGATGGTGAAGCGTTATGGCGATAAAGCCTATGAAGATGGTTACAAGGTTTACACCACCGTCACCCGCCATCTGCAGGAAGCCGCACAGCAGGCGGTGCGTAACAATGTGATGGCGTATGACATGCGCCACGGCTATCGCGGTCCAACCAATGTGCTGTGGAAAGTGGGCGAAGCGAGCTGGGATCAAACCCGCATCCAGAATGCGCTGAAAAATCTGCCAACTTACGGACCGCTAAATGCTGCGGTGATCACCAGCGCCAGCGCCGATCACGCCACGGCGATGCTGAAAGATGGCAGCAGCGTTACGCTGAATATGGCCGGCGTACGCTGGGCACGCGCTTACAAATCTGACACGCTGCAAGGCCCAACGCCGCGCAGCGTGACGCAGGTGCTGCAGACCGGCCAGCAGATTTGGGTGCGTAAAGTGAATGACGACTGGTGGCTCGGCCAGGTTCCGGCGGTGAACTCGGCGCTGGTGTCACTCAATCCAGAAGATGGTGCGGTTCGCGCGCTGGTCGGCGGTTTTGACTTCAACCAGAGCATGTTCAACCGCGCAACCCAGGCATTGCGTCAGGTGGGTTCCAACATCAAACCCTTCCTGTATACCGCAGCGATGGATCGCGGTTTAACGCTGGCATCGATTCTCAACGACGTGCCGATTTCGCGCTGGGATGCCGGTGCGGGTGCTGACTGGCGTCCGAAGAACTCACCGCCAACGTATGCAGGTCCAATCCGTTTGCGTCAGGGCTTAGGCGAGTCGAAAAACGTGGTGATGGTACGTGCGATGCGTGCGATGGGCGTTGATTACGCGGCGGAATATCTGCAGCGTTTCGGCTTCCCGGCGCAGAACATCGTGCATACCGAATCGTTAGCCTTAGGCGCGGCGTCCTTTACCCCAATGCAGGTGGTACGCGGCTACGCGGTGATGGCGAACGGCGGCTTCCTGGTTGATCCTTACTTCATCGCGAAGATCGAGAATGAACAAGGCGGCGTGATCTTCGAAGAAAAACCGAAGATTGCCTGTCCGCAGTGCAACCTGCCGGTGATCTATGGCGATACCAAAAAGTCGGTCGCGTTGAATGAAGAGAGCGTCGAGAATGTCGCGACCTCCGATCAATCGCAGAACCAAACCGTGCCGCAACCGGAGCTGGAGCAAGTGCCTGCACAGCCGGGTGGCGAGCAGCAGTATGCTCCGCACGTGATCAACACGCCGCTGTCATTCCTGATCAAGAGCGCGCTGAACACCAACATCTTCGGCGAGCCGGGCTGGATGGGAACGGGCTGGCGTGCCGGTCGTGACCTGAAGCGTAACGATATCGGCGGCAAAACCGGTACCACCAACAGCTCGAAAGATGCGTGGTTCTCTGGTTATGGTCCGGGCGTGGTGACGTCGGTGTGGATCGGTTTCGATGATTCACGCGCGTTGGGTCGCTCCACCATGTCAGGTGCGATACCGGATCAAATCTCCGGTTACGAAGGCGGCGCGAAGAGTGCACAGCCAGCGTGGGATGACTATATGAAATCCGCGCTGGAAGGCGTGCCGGTACAGCCGCTGACACCGCCAGATGGCGTGGTCACCGTTAACATCGATCGCGGCACCGGCAAGTTGGCTAACGGCGGTAACTCGCGCCAGGAGTACTTCATCAACGGCACCCAGCCAACCGAGTATTCGGTGCATGATGTCGGCACCACCCTCATGGACAACGGCGAAAGCCACGAACTGTTCTGATCAAAAAAGCCGGCAAATGCGCCGGCTTTCTTTTTTTAATGATGATGCAATTTAGTAGCTTAAACGGCCCTGCTTCACCAGCCACTCACGCACCATAAACAGCGCGCTGACGTTACGCGCTTCGCGGAAGTCGGGTTCATCCAGCAGCGCCAGCAGATTATTTAGCGGCCAGCGATGGACAATTAGCGGCTCCGGCTCATCACCTTCCAGCTTCTCTTCGTACAAACCTTCCGCCACCACGATGTTCATCTTGCTGGAGAAATATGAGGGCGCCATGGTCAGCTTGCCCAGCGCTTCCAGTTTGGTGGCACCAAATCCCGCTTCTTCTTTCAGTTCACGATCGGCGGCTTCAAAGGCGCTTTCGCCAGGATCGATTAGCCCTTTAGGAAAGCCCAGTTCATAGCTTTCCAGACCGACGGCGTACTCCTGGATCAGGATCACGTCATCGCCAATAATCGGCACAATCATCACCGCTTCACGGTCGGAAGGTTTCATCCGCTCATAAACGCGGCGCGCGCCATTACTGAAAGCGAGATCGACCGCTTCGATGGTGAACAGGCGGGAGCGGGCCACCGCTGCCACATTGAGGATGTCAGGTTTTTTCATTGGGGTTTTCATATCAGCCTCAAACTTAGCACAACCCTGTGAAACGTGATGACGCCAGCATACCGAAGCCAGAACTATTGTGCGACACGCAGCGTAAGTAAACTATGGTGACACACATTCACTTATGGCTGCTAACAACTTCTTGTTATCTATGCAGTTAAAAATTCACAATAAGTCAACGGTGTTGGGTTAAATTCAGAAAATACCGATATTTAGTTGAGTCATGTCTGGTTAACATCCCGTTAAGGAATGATCTAACAAACTATAATTAAATGATTTTGCGCGTTATTTTATCTGACTTTTCCCTTGTCAGAATGACATCTGCTCGCCAAAATTGACTTGTATTGATGGATTCACCGGGAGTAATTCGTTAACGTGAAGGCAGTTTTTTGGCTGGATTGAGCAAAGCATGAGCACTTATATTGTCATTCTGGCTGTCATGCTCGCCTGTTCCTTATTAGCAGGTATCGGCTATTGGTTCGCTATGCGGCATCGTCCGCCGTTGGCGAAACCACTGCCGTTTATCAGTCCGCCTAATCGCAAGCTCACCGACGAAGAACGCGCTGCCGTTGAAAAGTACATCGCGCTACTGGTGAAACAGCAGCAACACAGCAGTGCGCGATCCGCAAAGAAGCCGCGCGAACCTCAAGCGCTGACGCTCACCGCGCAAAGCAACAATGTTTATCCTGTCACCCGCTCCATCACCCGCTATGGCCTCTCCACCGACGATCCGCAGAAGTGGCGCTACTATCTCGATGAAGTCGAAGTGCATCTTCCGCCGCTTTGGGAACAGTACATAGCCGAAGAGAACCACGTAGAGCTGATCCGCACGCAAACGCTGCCGCTGGTGATTTCGCTTAACGGACATTCGCTGGTGAATTACGCGGTAGAACAACCGGCGCTGCCGCCACTGGTGCGTCCGATGTCCACTAACGCGTCGATTCGTAAAGAAGAGAGCGAGAATGTTGAGCTGCTGCAGGTACGCAAAGAGACCTCAGAAGAGTATCAGCTTTCTCGCGCCGACGGCACGCGTGAAGCGGTTGCCATCTGTTTCGCTTTCCTGCTGTTCTTCCTGAGTCTGGTGCTGCCCGGCAGCCTAATGGGCTGGATTGCGCTGCTCGGCTGCCTGATGATCGCCGTTAGCCTGTGGTTCCTCTATCGCTTCCCTGGCGCCAAAGGTTTGCGCGATGTGCATTGCCTGCGCGGTGCGCCCAAGCGCTGGGGCCTGTTTGGTGAATCCAATCAGGAGCAGAGCAACATCTCGCTGGGCATTATTGATTTAATCTATCCCGCGCACTGGCAGCCGTATGTAGCGCACGATTTAGGCCAAACCACCGACGTCGATATGTACCTCAATCGTCAGGTAGTGCGTCAGGGGCGCTTCCTGTCGCTGCAGGATGAAGTGCGTAACTTCCCGGTGCAGCGCTGGCGTAAAAATCTGGTGCTGGCGTGCGGCTCGCTGCTGGTGCTGGTCATGCTATTCACCTGGATTCCTCTCAGCATGCCGATCAAACTCAGCCTTGCATGGGTGAAAGGCACCGAGAGCATTGAAGTGAATAGCGTGGATAAGCTGAATGCGCTGCCGCTACACATCGGCGACATTTTGAAAGTGGGTGGCACCGGCATGTGTTCGGTACCGGGCAATTATCAAAGCAATCGCAGCTACGCCTACATGCCGTTCGACTGCTCGGCGATTTACTGGAATAACGCCGCGCCGCTGCCACAGCCGCAATCGGAGATCATCGATAAAGCCTCGGCGCTGCTCGATACCACCACGCGCCAGCTGCATCCGGAAACCAATACCGATCCCAAACTCAATCCGCAGCTCGCCTCGGCGATTCAGAAATCGGGCATGATTCTGCTGGATGACTTCTCGGATTTGGTGCTGAAAACCCAGGATCTGTGCAGCCAGCAGCAGGATTGCGTACGCCTGAAAAATGCGCTGGTGAATCTCGGCAACGCCAAAGATTGGGATTCACTGATTCACCGTGCGGATTCTGGCAAGCTGAATGGCATGAACGTCCTGCTGCGTCCGGTGAGTGCCGAAGCGCTGGAAAATCTGGTGAACACCGCCACCTCCAGCTTCTTCGCGCGTGAAACGCGTCGTGCGGCTGAAAACCTCAATAGTCCACCGCCGGGTGGCTTCCTGATTGTCAGTGATGAAGGTCGTCAGATGGTGATGCAGCCGCAGCCGTCGGTACCGCTGTTCGATCTTGATGCGCCTTCGCAATGGCGCGAACTGCAACGCATGTCCGGCATGCTGCTGCATACGCCATTCGCCGCCAGCGGCATCATCACCAGTATTACCACCGATGCCAACGGCACACGCCATATCGCGCTGCATAACGAGCCGGATGCCATGGCGCAATGGCGCTATTTGGGTACTACGCTGTTGATGCTGGTGCTGATTGCCAGCGCGCTGATCAACGGCTTGCTGGCGCTGCGTCGTATTCATCGCAATCGCCTGCGCATGGCGGAAATTCAGCAGTATTACGATAAGTGCTTCAACCACAATCTGAACACTATGCAGAGCGTGCGCTCGCTGTTCTGAGCCCTCCCCTTCTGTGCTACCCTGTCGCCCACTTTTTTGCGGCGAGAAAGACAATGCAGGTTACGCTTAACTGGTCAGAGATTGATACCGTGCTGCTGGATATGGACGGCACCTTGCTCGATCTCGCCTTTGATCGCCACTTCTGGCTGGAACACGTTCCGGAAACCCTGAGCCGCGAACGCGCCATCACGCTGGGCGAAGCGCATCAGCTGATTGAGCAGAAATACCAGGCCGTGGTGCATACGCTAAACTGGTATTGTCTCGATTACTGGTCGCAGGAACTGGCGCTGGATATTCGCGCCATGACGTGGGAGAAGCGCCACCGCGCGGCAATGCGTGAAGATACGCTGCCGCTATTGCAGGCGCTGCGTGCCGCAGGTAAGCGCACGATTCTGTTGACCAATGCGCATCCTTACAATCTGGATGTGAAACTGGAGCAGACCGGATTAGCTGCCCACCTTGATTTATTACTTTCCACCCATACCTTTGGATATCCGAAAGAGGATCCGCGTCTCTGGCAAGCCGTTCAGCAACACACTGCGTTTGACAGCGCGCGCACGCTATTCATTGATGACAGCGAAGCGATTCTGGATGCAGCAACACGCTGGGGCATTCGCTGGTGCTTAGGCGTCAGCAATCCGGATTCCGGTCGGCCCGATCAACCTTTCCAGCGTCATCCGGCGGTACGCGATTATCGCCAATTGTGTGAGACGCTGCGTTAAAGCAGGAGCCGCAATACCATGAAAGAGAAAGTGAGCGAAGGCGTGCGCCTCGACAAATGGCTGTGGGCCGCACGCTTCTACAAAACGCGTGCGCTGGCACGCGAAATGGTCGAAGGCGGCAAAGTGCATTACAACGGTCAGCGCAGCAAGCCGAGCAAACTGGTGGAGCTCAATGCTGAATTGACGCTGCGTCAGGGCAACGATGAGCGCACCGTGGTGATCACCGCCGTGACCGATCAGCGTCGTCCGGCCAGCGAAGCCCAGGCGCTGTATGCCGAAACCGCCGCCAGCATCGACAAGCGCGAGAAAACCGCGCTGGCACGCAAGATGAATGCCTTAACCATGCCGCACCCCGATCGCCGCCCGGATAAGAAAGAGCGCCGCGATCTGATGAAATTTAAATTGTCGGGTGATAAATAACGCGCCCCCAACGAGAGAAACACTATGTCTGCAAACGATCAACTGCACCGTTACCTGTTCGAAAACGTCGCCGTGCGCGGCGAGCTGGTCAATGTGAGCGAAACCTGGCGTGAAATCGCCGAAAATCACAACTACGTTGAGCCGGTAAAAACCTTGCTGGGCGAGCTGCTGGTAGCCACCAGCCTGCTAACGGCAACGCTGAAGTTTGACGGTGATATCACGGTGCAGTTACAGGGCGACGGTCCGCTGACGCTGGCGGTGATCAACGGTAACAACCGTCAGGAGTTGCGTGGCGTGGCGCGCGTGCAAGAAGACGCGGAGATCGCACCCGGCAGCAGCCTGAAAGAGATGGTCGGTAACGGCTATCTGGTGATCACCATTTCGCCAGAGAAAGGCGAGCGCTATCAGGGCGTGGTTGGCCTGGAAGCAGATACGCTGGCGGGTTGTCTGGAAGATTACTTCATGCGTTCTGAGCAGTTGCCAACGCGCCTGTTTATCCGCACCAGCGACAAAGGCGCAGCCGGCATTCTGCTGCAGGTGCTGCCAGCGCAAGAGCCGAGCCTGGATGATTTCAATCACCTCGCCACGCTGACCGAAACCGTGAAGAGCGAAGAGCTGATTGAGCTGCCCGCCACCGACGTGCTGTGGCGCCTGTATCATCAGGAAGAAGCCACCGTGTTCGATCCGTCGCCAGTCAGCTTCAAGTGCACCTGTTCACGCGAGCGCTGCGGTGAAGTGCTGAGCACGCTGCCGGTTGAGGAAGTGGACGAAATCCTCGCAGAGGACGGCGAAATCGATATGAATTGCGACTATTGCGGATCGCATTACGTGTTCGATGCAGTGGATATTGCCGCCATTCGTAACGCGCCAACCAACAACAGCGATCACGTGCATTAATTACCTGCCGGGCGGTTCATCCGCCCGCATTCATGCTGAACGTATCCCTATCATTTATCACGGTTATTAGCTAAATAACGCTGACTTTAGTTTCATAAGTGGCAGATTTCTCTACTTGTCACGTTCCAGCTCGCATTTCTGACTATCTTCTCTTTTCCGCCGTGCTCAGAAGAGTACACTGCGCGCGATCTGCCCTGCGTGGCTATGCAGGCAGGCGGCAGAATCACCCCATAAAAAATATGCAGTAACAGATACCGATTAAAGGAGCAGTCACATGCGCGTTAACGGCCTGACATCGCAAGACCTCGCCTCTATGGGCATCAGCGGCACCACCGAAGTGGTGTACAACCCTGATTTCGACACCCTGTTTCAGGAAGAAACTCGCCCAGAGCTGGAAGGTTATGCGCGAGGCATTCTGACGCAGAGCGGTGCTATTGCCGTGGATACCGGCATCTTCACGGGTCGCTCGCCAAAAGATAAGTACATCGTTCGGGATGACACCACGCGCGACACGCTGTGGTGGAACGATGTCGGCAACGGCAAAAATGATAACCAGCCGCTGTCACAGGAAACCTGGCAGGCGTTGAAAGATCGCTGCACCCAGCAGCTTTCCGGCAAACGCCTGTTTGTGATTGATGCGTTCTGCGGTGCCAATCCTGACACGCGCCTCAGCGTGCGCTTCGTGATGGAAGTGGCCTGGCAGGCGCACTTCGTCAAAAACATGTTTATCCGTCCGAGCGAAGCCGAACTGGCTGAGTTCAAACCGGATTTCGTGGTGATGAACGCCGCGCAGTGCACCAATCCAGACTGGCAGGCGCAAGGTCTGCACTCCGAGAACTTCGTCGCCTTCAACCTGACCGAGCGCATGCAGCTGATTGGCGGCACCTGGTACGGCGGCGAGATGAAGAAAGGGCTGTTCGCCATCATGAACTACCTGCTGCCGCTGAAAGGCATCGCTTCAATGCACTGTTCGGCTAACGTCGGCAAAGCGGGCGATGTGGCGGTGTTCTTCGGCCTGTCCGGCACCGGTAAAACCACATTGTCCACCGATCCGGATCGCCAGCTGATTGGCGATGACGAACACGGCTGGGATGACGACGGCGTGTTCAACTTTGAAGGCGGCTGCTACGCCAAAACCATCAATCTGTCTGAGCAGGCGGAGCCGGAGATCTACCGGGCGATTCGCCGCAATGCGCTGCTGGAAAATGTGGTGGTGCGCGCCGATGGCAGCGTGGATTACGCCGACGGCAGCAAGACCGAGAACACCCGCGTCTCTTATCCGATCGAGCATATCGAGAACATCGTGCAGCCGGTGTCGAAAGCGGGCCATGCGAAGCGGGTGATTTTCCTTACCGCCGATGCCTTTGGCGTGCTGCCGCCGGTTTCACGCTTGACGCCAGAACAGACGCAATACCATTTCCTGTCTGGCTTTACCGCCAAACTGGCCGGCACCGAGCGCGGCGTCACGCAGCCAACGCCCACCTTCTCTGCCTGCTTTGGCGCGGCGTTCCTGACGCTGCACCCAACGCAATATTCCGACGTGCTGGTGAAGCGCATGGAAGCGGCAGGTGCGCAGGCGTATCTGGTGAATACCGGCTGGAACGGCAGCGGCAAGCGCATTTCGTTGAAAGACACGCGCGCCATCATCAACGCGATTCTGGCCGGTGAGCTGGATGAGGTTGAGACTGACACCTTGCCGGTGTTCAACCTGCAGATGCCTAAAGAACTGCCGCAGGTGGATAGCGCGATTCTCGATCCGCGCCGCAGCTGGCCGACAGAAGCGGCCTGGCAGCAAGCCGCGCAGGATCTGGCGCAGCGCTTTATTACTAACTTTGAGAAATATACCGATAACGATGCGGGTAAAGCGTTAGTGCAGGCGGGTCCGCAGTTGTGATGTGAAAACCCGGTGGGCATAAATGCCCGCCGGGTATCACGCACTGTGATTGATACTCGCCACCGCCGTAGCGCTGCTGCCTTCCGGAATCGGCAACCAGGCACGAATCCGCAATCCGCCCCGGTCGCTGTCACCAATCTCCAGCGAGCCTTCATGCGCATCGATAATACGCTGCACAATCGCCAAACCGAGACCGGTGCCGCTGGTACTGCGCGCGCTGTCGCCGCGCACAAACGGCTGGAACAGATGCTGTAGCTGATCCGGCTTGATGCCCGGACCATCATCTTCCACCTGGAACCACGCGCGGTTCAGCTCCTTGCCGCTGCTGACCTTAATCCATCCATTGCCATAACGCGCCGCGTTGACCACCAGATTCGCCAGCGCGCGCTTGATCGACAGCGGGTTGATATCCAGCATCAAATCCTCGGACATCACCGCATTCTCAATCTCGCGCTCGTAGCCGCTCTCTGCCGCCACCACTTCGCCCAGCACGCTGTTGAGGTCGGCACGCTCGGTCTGCATCTCCTGACCGGTACGCAGATAGTCGATGAACTGCTCGATAATCGCGTTGCACTCTTCGATATCTTTATTGATCGACTCCGCCAGATAACCATCCTGCTCGCCCATCATCTCAGTAGCGAGACGAATGCGCGTCAGCGGCGTACGCAAATCGTGGCTGACACCCGCCATTAACAAGGTACGATCGTCGGCCAACTGCTTCACACCGGCCGCCATTTGGTTAAACGCCCGCGTCACCGAACGCACTTCCGACGCGCCGTATTCACGCAGCGGCGGTGGAATGATGCCTTTACCGACCTGCAACGCCGCATGCTCCAGATCCACCAGGGGTCGGTTCTGGATGCGGATAAACAGCCAGGCGCCGCCAATCGCCAGCAGCATAATCGCCAGCGTGTAGCGGAACAGCGGTGAGAAGTCGCCCTGATGGATTTCGGTGAGCGGCACGCGCACCCAGATATCCGGCGACAGCCAGGTTTTCAGCCACACCACCGGCGAGTTTTTATTCACCTCGACACGGACATCGGTAGGACCGCCCAGCTGCTGGCCCATCTGCTCACTGAGGAATTCGTAATGTTGCGCCCAGCGCAAACCGCTCTCTTCCGCCGCCGCGTTGGTATACAACGAGATGCCCAGCTCACGATAAATTTCGCGTCGGAAGGCCGGTGGCACTTCCAACTGCGTTCCGTCTTCCAGCTGCAGCCGATCGGTCATCAACATACGCACTTCGTACGCGAGGACCTTATTGAACTGCTGCAAGCTGGGAAGAATGGCGAAATTGAGCACCACCAAATAGGTTGTTACCAGGCTGACGAACAGCAAGGTAACAATCAATAACAAGGTGCGGGCAAACGAACTGCGGGGTGAGAAGCGCAATCGCCTCATGCTTTGCTGCCGTCCGGAACGAATACGTAGCCAAGACCCCAAACGGTCTGAATGTAACGTGGATGCGCCGGATCTTCTTCCACCATGCGGCGCAGACGCGAGATCTGCACGTCGATGGAGCGTTCCATGGCGCTGTATTCACGGCCACGCGCCAGGTTCATCAGCTTATCGCGTGACAGCGGCTCACGCGGATGGCTCACCAGCGCTTTCAGCACGGCAAACTCACCGCTGGTCAGCGGCATTGGCTCATCTTCACGGAACATCTCGCGGGTGCCGAGGTTCAGCTTAAACTTACCGAAGGCGATAACCGCTTCTTCCTGCGAAGGCGCGCCCGGCAACTCATTGGCCTGACGACGCAATACGGCACGAATACGCGCCAGCAGTTCGCGCGGGTTAAACGGTTTTGGAATGTAGTCATCCGCACCGATTTCCAGACCGACGATACGATCCACTTCTTCGCCTTTCGCGGTGACCATGATGATCGGCATCGGGTTGCTTTGACTGCGTAAACGGCGGCAGATAGACAAACCATCTTCGCCCGGCAGCATCAAGTCGAGCACCATCAAGTGGAAGGATTCGCGGGTTAACAGTCGGTCCATTTGCTCGGCGTTGGCAACGCTACGCACCTGAAAGCCCTGCTCGGTGAGATAGCGCTCCAGCAACGCACGCAAACGCATATCATCATCGACGACCAGAATTTTGTAGTTCTCTTGCATGTTCAACTCCCAAAGGCGCCATTGCCTGAGCCAATATTGTTAAAAAAAGAGGCCTCAGTGTGACAGTCATTAATGGTTTATATTCTAGCCGAAATTGTTACAAAGCATATTAAACAGCAGCTTATATTTATTTTTGACCCTGAAATGCGCTTCGCTTCGCGTTTTTTATCTGTGCTTTCAAGCCGCTTAGCGCTTATCTGAAAATTTGGCGCATTTTCTTTCTGTTACTGGTTCATGACAAAAAATCCCGCCGCCAGAGAGGCGTTCAGGGCGATTTGACTTAAGGTGATGGTGAAGAATAGGCCTGAGTTGCAGTGATGGCAGCATAAAATAGGGCATTTCTCTTGCGGAATGCGCATCTGTTTTCGGAACAATTCCCGAGCGATGAAAAACAAGGCCAGTGTTAAATTAATTCCTACAAATCAATCAGTAATCTCCTCTTTCCTCGCTTCTCTCGATCTCCGACACTGGATTCGTACCTGTTGTTTTTGAGTTCATGTGGAGAGAGAAAAATGAAAAAAACGGTAATTCTGCTGGGCGCACTGGTACTGACCAGCTTCACTCAGGTTCAGGCGGCCACCAGCGCGGGCGAAGCGGCGGGCGCGCAGGCATCCACGACGGCGAAGGGTAACTCGGACGCGATCGGTGTTGGCGCTGTAGGCGCGCTGCTGGGCGTGGCGCTGGCGACCATGGGCGGCGGCGACAAAGGTGGCAGCGGTACCTCAACCACCACCGCGACCCAGGCCGGTAAATAACGCATCACGGCCATTCAGTTCACCTCTGCTATCCAGTACCGCATTACGTCGCGGCGCGATTAATCGCGCAGTCAATTACGCCGCGACGATGTGTGCGTTTTGCGAAAGAGTGTTGAGTACTACACCAACGGCGATTGCGCTTTCTTAAGGCGTCTCTTTCACATAATCTATGCTGTTGACGAACCACAGCTTCTGCCCTTCCGGCGTGTTGACCACCACTTCGTCATCCACTTCTTTCTTGATCAGCGCGCGCGCCATCGGCGAGTCGATCGAGATGTACTCTTTCATCGTCTCGCCATAAATTTCATCCGGGCCAACAATGCGGAAACGCTTCACATCGCCCTGCTCATTCTCCACTTGCACCCAGGCACCGAAAAACACTTTGCCCTCCTGCTGCGGCGCGTAATCGACGATTTTCAGATCGGCGAGGCATTTGCGCAGATAGCGCACCCGGCGATCGATCTGGCGCAGCAGACGCTTGTTGTAGGTGTAATCCGCGTTTTCCGAACGATCGCCGAGGCTGGCCGCCCAGGAGACGATTTTGGTGACTTCCGGACGCTTTTCATTCCACAAATGGTCGTGTTCGGCACGCAGCTTGTTATAGCCTTCGCGGGTAATCAGTTGGGTTTTCATGACTTCAACTCGTGGTGACGGCGGTTCTTCGCAGCAAAGAGGCTAACAATAAGCGACCGATTGACCATCAGCAAGATTGCGCGCGCTGCATTCAGAAAAAGACGGATTCACGGGCCACCGGCTGGCAATTTTCGGCCTCATTCCGTATAACTGTCCGCTATTTCCAACCCTGTGTAAGCATTGTTAATGATGATGAAAGATTCACTGAGCCAGATTATCGCAGGTGAGCTGAAGGCACGCGCCGACCAGGTTGATGCTGCCGTTCGCTTACTTGATGAAGGGAACACCGTGCCGTTTATCGCACGTTATCGTAAGGAAGTGACCGGCGGACTCGACGACACCCAGCTGCGTTTGCTGGAGAGCCGTCTGAGTTACCTGCGCGAGCTGGACGATCGTCGCCAGTCGATTCTGAAATCCATCGACGAACAGGGCAAACTCACGCCTGAACTCGCCACCGCCATCAACAGCACGCTGAACAAAACCGAGCTGGAAGACCTTTACCTGCCGTACAAACAGAAGCGTCGCACGCGCGGACAGATCGCTATTGAAGCCGGTCTGGAACCGCTGGCCGATACGCTGTGGCAGGACCCATCGCAGGATCCCGAGCAACTGGCCGCCAGCTACGTTGATGCCGACAAAGGTGTCGCCGACGTGCGCGCTGCGCTGGATGGCGCGCGCTACATCCTGATGGAGCGCTTTGCCGAAGACGCGACGCTGCTGGCGAAAGTGCGTGAATATCTGTGGAAGAACGCGCATGTGGTTTCGCGCGTGGTGGAAGGTAAAGAGGAAGAAGGCGCGAAATTCCGCGACTACTTCGATCATCACGAAGCGCTGAGCGGCGTCCCGTCGCACCGTGCGCTGGCGATGTTCCGCGGCCGCAATGAAGGCGTGCTGCAGCTGTCGCTGAATGCCGATCCGCAGTTCGATGAAGCCCCGCGTGAAAGCTATGGCGAAACGCTGATCGCCGAACACCTCAAGCTGCGCCTGAATAACGCGCCAGCGGATAGCTGGCGTAAAGCGGTGGTGAGCTGGACCTGGCGCATCAAAGTGCTGCTGCACCTCGAAACTGAATTGATGGGCACCCTTCGTGAACGCGCCGAAGATGAAGCCATCAACGTATTTGCCCGTAACCTGCACGATCTGCTGATGGCCGCGCCTGCGGGCATGCGCGCCACCATGGGCCTCGATCCAGGCTTACGTACTGGCGTGAAAGTTGCGGTGGTAGATGCCACCGGCAAGCTGGTCGCCACTGATACCATTTATCCGCACACCGGCCAGGCGGCGAAAGCCGCCACGGCCGTGGCGGCGCTGTGCGCCAAACATCAGGTTGAACTGGTGGCGATTGGTAACGGTACCGCCTCGCGCGAGACCGAGCGTTTCTTCCTCGACGTACAGAAGCAGTTCCCGCAAATCAACGCGCAGAAAGTAATCGTCAGCGAAGCCGGTGCATCGGTCTATTCCGCCTCTGAGCTGGCGGCGCTGGAGTTCCCGGATCTCGACGTTTCCATCCGTGGCGCGGTTTCCATCGCGCGTCGCCTGCAGGACCCGCTCGCCGAGCTGGTGAAGATCGATCCGAAATCGATCGGCGTAGGCCAATATCAGCACGACGTAAGCCAAAGCCAGCTGGCGAAGAAGCTGGATGCGGTGGTGGAAGACTGCGTAAACGCCGTGGGTGTCGATCTCAACACCGCGTCTGTGGCGCTACTGACCCGCGTGGCCGGTTTAACCCGCATGATGGCGCAGAATATTGTTAGCTGGCGCGATGAAAATGGCCGCTTCCAGAATCGTCAGCAACTGCTAAAGGTGAGCCGCCTCGGGCCGAAAGCCTTTGAGCAGTGCGCGGGCTTCCTGCGCATCAACCACGGCGATAACCCGCTGGATGCCTCAACTGTGCACCCGGAAGCCTATCCGCTGGTCGAGCGCATTCTGGCCGCCACCGAGCAGGCGCTGAATGAGCTGATGGGCAATGCTGGCGGTCTGCGCGATCTGAATGCCCGCGACTTCACCGATGAGCGCTTTGGCTTGCCCACGGTCACAGACATCATCAAAGAGCTGGAAAAACCGGGCCGCGATCCACGTCCGGAGTTTAAAACCGCGCAATTTGCTGAAGGCGTGGAAACGCTCAACGATCTGCTGCCGGGCATGGTGCTGGAAGGCGCCGTCACCAACGTCACCAACTTCGGTGCTTTCGTCGATATCGGCGTGCATCAGGATGGTTTGGTGCACATCTCTTCCCTTTCCGACAAGTTCGTTGAAGATCCCCATCAGGTGGTGAAGGCCGGTGATATCGTCAAAGTGAAGGTGATGGAAGTGGATATGCAGCGTAAGCGTATTGCGCTCACCATGCGTCTGGACGAGCAGCCCGGTGAAAGCAATGCTCGCGGCAGCAACCGCAGCGCAGGCAAAGAAAACGCCCGCCCGGCGGCCAATAACAAAGGTCGCGGCAAACCTGCCAGCTCGTCTGCCGGCAATAGCGCGATGGGCGATGCGCTCGCCGCGGCATTCGGTAAAAAACGCTAAGTTCCTGCCGTAAATAACGCGCGGAGAAACCCTCGTCTCCGCGCGTATCAGCTTGATAAATCTCCTCATCCAACTACGCTGAAAAAATAACCTTCCGCGTGGCCCAGCGATCCAATGGATATTATCAACGCCTTAATCGATGAGATTTATCACGGCAGCTTTCCGGTCGCGGCGCGTGAACGCCTGCTTTCGCACATTCGTGCCGCACGCGATACGGCAAAACTGCCGCGCAAGGCGCATTGGGATGAGAGAGATGTGGTGCTGATTACCTATGCCGATCAATTCCGCGAACCTGAACAGCCAACCCTTGCCAGCTTCTCGCGTTTTTATCAGCAGCATCTGCAATCCACTTTCAGCCTGGTGCATCTGTTACCGTTTTTTCCCTACTCTTCCGACGATGGCTTCTCGGTTATCGACTATCACCAGGTCAATCCGATTTGCGGCGACTGGCAGCACATCAGCGCGCTGCACAGCGAAACGCGGCTGATGTTTGATTTTGTCTGCAACCACATGTCGGCGCACAGCCGCTGGTTTCAACACTTTCTGGCGCAGGATCCGGGTTGGGATGATTTCTTTATCAGCATGCCGCCGGCGACCGATCTCAGCGCGGTGACGCGTCCACGCACCTCGCCGCTGCTCACACCGTTTGCGATGGCCGACGGCGAGACGCGCTATATCTGGACCACCTTCAGCGCCGACCAGATCGACCTCAACTTTGGCAATCCGGAAGTGCTGATTCGCATGGTCGATGTGCTGCTCGACTACCTGAACAAAGGCGCGGATTATGTGCGGCTCGACGCGGTGGGCTACATGTGGAAAACGCCGGGCACCAACTGCATTCACCTGCCGAAAACGCATCAGCTGGTGAAGCTGTTTCGCGCCATCGCCAATGAAGTGGCGCCCGGTACGGTGATCGTCACCGAAACCAACGTGCCGCACAAAGACAACATCAGCTATTTCGGTAACGGCAAAGATGAAGCGCAAATGGTGTATCAGTTTTCGCTGCCGCCGCTGGTGCTGCACGCCATTCATTCCGGATCGGCGCGTGCGCTGCGTCAATGGGCCAGCACGCTGGATTTAGGCGGCGGCACGACCACTTTCTTTAACTTTCTCGCCTCGCACGACGGCATTGGACTCAATCCGGCGCGCGGCATTTTGTCGGAAGTGGAGATTGTGGCGCTGGTGCGTGATTTAGCGCTGGAAGGCGCGCTTGTCTCCTACAAGAACAATGCCGATGGCACC
Organism: Pantoea sp. AG1095; assembly: GCF_003208415.1. Classification (NCBI taxonomy): domain Bacteria; kingdom Pseudomonadati; phylum Pseudomonadota; class Gammaproteobacteria; order Enterobacterales; family Erwiniaceae; genus Pantoea; species Pantoea sp. AG1095. The sequence goes on from NZ_QKMJ01000007.1 coordinate 89,783, forward strand.
ACCAGCCCTTACGAAATCAATGTCACCTATTTCGATGCGCTCAATCAGCAGGACGATGACGATGACACGCGTTTGCGCCGCTTCCTGCTGGCACACGCGATTCTGCTGTCATTTCCTGGCGTACCGGCGATTTACATTCAAAGTATTCTTGGCTCGCGCAACGACAATGAAGGCGTGCGGGCCGCCGGTCATAACCGTGCCATCAACCGGGAGAAGTACAGCCTGCGTGAAATGGAACAGTGGATCAGCGGCGGCAACCCGCTGCGCCAACAGGTGTATGAACGCCTGAGCGCGCTGATTCAACTGCGCACGCGGCAGCCCGCGTTTCATCCCGATAACCCGATGACGCTGCTGGAAAGCGAAAATAGCCTGCTGGTGTTGCGTCGCCATCAGCCGGATAGCGATGAGGGTTTGCTGTGTGTGTTTAATCTCAGCCGTCATGAGGTGACGACACAGTTACCGCTGGCGCGGCATATGCAGGATGTGATTAGCGGGGAGAAGCTGGATGGCAGCCAGCCCTTAACGCTGGCTGCGTGGCAGTTTATGTGGCTGCGGTAAACGTCATGATCAGCTGGGTAAATTCATCGGGGTGAGAAATGAAAGGCGCATGCGCGGCTTTCTCCATCACCACCGAGGATGAAGCTGGCCAGCGTGAATCCAGTTCTTCTGCGATGCGACGCGGCACCAGCCCATCGAGATAGCCGTAGATGCGCAGGAACGGCAGCGGCAGATCGTCGAGCGCGGCACGCAAATCGTCCTGACGCAAAATCTCTAATCCCCCTTCCAGCACTTCAACCGACGGCATCGGCTGCGATAACACCACCTCTTTCAACTGACGCGCATCCTGGCGCGCGTTCTCCGTGCCCATAGTTTGCAGCGCCAGAAAGCGCTCCACGGTGCGCTGGAAATCGGTGCTCAACTGCTGCTGAAAATTTTGCAGCGTTTCGGGCTTGATGCCCGGCCATTGATCACGCGCGGTAAAACACGGCGATGAGGCAACGGTGATCAGCGCTGCAACGCGCTCCGGCTGGGTTAACGCCAGCTGGCTGGCCACCAATCCACCCAGCGACCAGCCGAGCAGCACCGCGCGGTCGGGTAACTGCGGCAACAGCTGTTGCGCCATTTCCGCTAAGGTCAGCGGCGCAAAACCCTGGCTGCGGCCAAAGCCCGGCAGATCCACCAGATGCAGGCGAAAATGCGAGCTGAGTCGCGGAACGATGTTTTGCCACACTTCGGCGTTCAAACCCCAGCCGTGCAGCAGCACAAGATCGCGATCGCCCGTGCCTGTGGTGTGCCAGTAAAGCGAACTCATCGGTTACACTCCGGAAAAGTGATAAGGAGGTCGCTATGCTACCAATCCCGGCCCTGTGTTGGCTATGCCGCCTGCCGTTGCAGATTGCCAGCCACGGTTTGTGCAGCCGCTGCGTGCAGCAAATTCCGCGGCTACCGGCACTCTGTCCCTGCTGCGGTTTACCGGCCAGTGGAATGCAGCCCTGCGGGCGCTGCCTGCGCCGCCCGCCGCCGTGGCAGAGCCTGAGCTGCGTCAGCGATTACCTGCCGCCGCTGAGCGATTGGGTGCAGCAGCTGAAGTTTTCTCGCGTAACCGCACTCAGAGTGATGCTGGCGCGGCTGATTTTGTTAAAATTGTTAACAATGCGTCGTGATTACCGGCTGCCGCGTGTAGATTTGGTGCTGAGCGTACCGCTGCATCGTCGGCGCGCCTGGCAACGCGGCTACAATCAGGCGGCGCTGCTAGCAAAACCGCTGTCTCGCTGGCTGGGCTGTGAATATCGCGAAGCGGTAAAGCGGGTGCGACAGGGCGCAGTTCAGCATTCATTGAGCGCCAGCGCGCGCAAAAAGAACCTGCGCGGCGCGTTTCGCCTTGAAATGCCGGTGCACGGACGCCATATCCTGCTTATCGACGATGTTGTGACGACCGGAAGTACCGTGGCGGAAATTAGCCGCATCCTGCTGGCGCAAGGCGCGGCCAGCGTACACATTGGTTGCCTGTGCCGTACCTTGTAGAGCGTCGGTGTTGGGCGTATTATAACCAAGTAATTTAGTCAACTATTGAGCAATCGCCATGATCGTTATTACTGATGCTGCGCAAGAGCACTTCTCAAAATTGCTGTCCAAACAAGAAGATGGCACTCAGATTCGCGTATTCGTCATTAATCCGGGTACGCCAACCGCAGAATGCGGTGTTTCTTACTGCCCACCCGATGCAGTAGAAGCGACTGATACCGAATTTAAGTTCGAAAAACTGTCAGCCTTTGTTGATGAGCTGAGCGCACCGTACCTCGATGACGCGGAAATCGACTTTGTTACCGACAACCTCGGTTCGCAGCTGACGCTGAAAGCGCCTAACGCCAAAATGCGGAAAGTCTCTGACGATGCGCCAATGGTGGAACGCGTGGAATATCTGCTGCAAGCGCAGATTAACCCGCAGTTGGCTGGTCACGGCGGTCGCGTATCGCTGATGGAAATCACCGATGACGGCATCGCCATTCTGCAATTCGGCGGCGGCTGTAACGGTTGTTCGATGATCGACGTCACGCTGAAAGATGGCATCGAGAAAGAGCTGCTGGCAGCCTTCCCTGAGCTGAAAGGCGTGCGCGATTTGACCGAGCACCAGCGCGGCGAGCACTCGTACTACTGATTAAGCACGCGGCAGCAACCCGACGCTGCCGCGCGTTCTTCAACGCTTCCTGCGCCCGGTATTCACCGCATTCAATAAGCCCGGCACGTTTCCTCTAAACATCTTTTCGATTGTGACGCTTAACTTGCGCCGCCAGTTTGGATATTCATCTACCGTACCCGGCACGTTGACCGGTGAAGTCATAGCAAGCCAGTCTTCAGGTTGCAGCCCCAGCAATGCGCTGTTAGTGCGCGCCAGATAGCGGTGGAAGCCGCGATTGAGCATCGGTGTGAAGGACAATCGGCTGGCAACGGTACCGTGGCGCGCAGGCAACGTATTCATCTGATGCAGCACATCCAATAGCGCCTGTTTTTGTGTATCCCTTTGCCTTAGCAATGACATGTATACGCTCTCCTGGTACAAGCCCAGTTTGTGACCCAGAAAAAGATCCTCATATCTCCAGAATCCCGCCAACGTCGGCAAATCATGGGTACTGGCGCTGGCAATCGACTGCACGGGATACTCGTGCGGCTGACGATAGCGGCCGTCGCCGTGCTGCTCGAAGAACAACACTTTCCACGAGAAAATGCCGCTTTTGCGCAGCAGGCTGACGATCTCTTTTGGCACCGTGCCGAGATCTTCGCCAATGACCATGCAGCGATGGCGCTGACTCTCCAGCGCCAGGATCGCTAGCAGATCCTCAACCGGATAGGCCACGTAAGCGCCTTTATCCGCGCTTTCGCCGTAGGGAATCCACCACAAGCGCAGCAGCGCCATCACGTGATCGATACGCAAAGCGCCGCAGTCACGCATATTGGCGCGCAGCAAGTCGATAAAAGGCTGATAGCCGCGCGCGCGCATCACATGTGGATCGAGCGGCGGCAAACACCAGTTTTGCCCCTGCGGACCGAGGCGATCCGGCGGTGCGCCAACGGAAGCGCCGAGTTTATACAGTTCCGGATCCTGCCAGGTTTCGGCGCTGCCTTGCGCCACGCCGACCGCTAAGTCGCGATATAATCCCACTTCCATGCCAAGCTGCTGGCTAATTTGACAGCAGATGGCAAACTGCTCTTGCGCCACCCACTGCAACCAACTCCAGAACTGAATCTCCTCTTCGTGTTCCGCACACCATTGCTGCACCTCCGGCAGCAAAGCGTTGCGCCAGCCTTCCGGCCAGTTGGTCCAACCCCATTCATCAGGATGCTGCTGGCTGCGTTCGGCGAGAATGCCATCAAACGCCGCCTGATAACGCAGATGGTCGCCGCCCTCAACGATAAATTGCTGGAATCCGGCATCTTCAGCGGCGCGCGGCTGGAAGCGCTGCCAGGCAAAGCGCAGCGCGGCCAATTTCAGTTTGGCCACCGCGCTGTAATCGACAAACTCAGCCGCGCGCGCCTGATCCAGCGCTTTGCGTGTTTTCGCCCTTTGCCACCAACGCTGCGCTGCCTCGCTACGCTGAAAATCCTCCAGCCGATTAACGTCGATATGCAGCACGTTGAGCCAGCGACGCGAGGTTGGGCTGTAAGGACTGGCATGTTCTGGCTGTGCAGGATAAAGCGCATGCAAAGGATTAAGGCCAACGAAGTCACCGCCATTATTGGCAACGTTCTCCAGCATTTGCGCCAAATCGCCGAAGTCACCGATGCCCCAATTGTCATCCGATCGCAGCGTGTAAAGCTGTACTAACGCGCCCCACAGTTTCTCTCCTTGCTCGACTGATGCCGGGATAAAACAGCGGCGTGGCGCAATGATGATGCGAGTTTGCCACTGCTGGCGACCTTTGCGCAGCGTGAGCTGGTGATAACCTTGTGACAGACGTGGCGGCAGTGTGAGCGGTTCTCCGCCCTGCACTTCGCCGCTGAAGATTTTGCCCTGTTCGGTTTGTAGCTGCCAGGAAAAGGTGCCGCTGCCTTGTGGCGTCAGTTGGCGCTTGCTGCGAGCGGCAAATACCTGCACCGGCGGCAGCGGTGGCGCTTTACCGGTTGGCGTTTCCATGACTGCCAGCAACGCGCGTTTGGTCTCATCGCTGATGGTTTCCGGCTCGCCGTGCGCGTTAATAAAGCGCAGCGAAATGCCGGCATCCTGTGTCGCCTGGTCCAGCTTGTTTAGCGTCATCGTGTCTCCAAAATCATCAATCGTGTCTTTATCGGGCCGCCTGCCAAATCCGCTGCTGATAATCGCGAATTGAACGGTCAGAGCTGAAGCGGCCGGTGTGAGCGGTATTGAGGATCGCTGCGCGCGTCCAGGCGTCCGGGTTTTTCCACAACGCTTCCACCTGCTGCTGCGCGGCGATGTAGGCATCAAAGTCGGCCAGCACCAGCCAGGGATCGCCATTTTTGGTCAGGCTTTGCAGCATCAAATCAAACGCATGCTTATCGCCGTCGCTGAACTTGCCCTTCTCCAGCTCCTTCAGCAAACCATCCAGATAAGGATTCTGTTTACGCAGCTTTTTCGGGCTGTAGCCGCCCGCCTTCAGCGCTTTCACCTCGTCCACGCTGTTGCCGAAGATAAAGATATTCTTCGCGCCCACCGCTTCAGCAATCTCCACATTGGCGCCGTCCAGCGTGCCAATGGTGAGCGCGCCGTTCAGCGCCAGCTTCATATTGCCGGTGCCGGAAGCCTCATAACCGGCGGTGGAAATCTGCTCGGAGAGATCGGCGGCCGGAATCATCAGCTCTGCGGCGGTGATGCGGTAATCCGGGATAAACACCACTTTGAGGCGATCGCCGACGAGTGGATCGTTGTTGATCACCTCCGCCACTTTGTTGATGGCATAGATGATATTTTTGGCGAGGTAGTAGCCGGGCGCGGCTTTGGCGCCAAACAGGAACACGCGCGGCACGAAGTCGGGGTTATCCGGGTTGTCGCGCAGCTGGCGATAGCAGTGCAGCATATGCAGCAAACTGAGGTGCTGACGTTTGTACTCATGCAGTCGCTTAATCTGCACGTCAAACAGCGCATCCGGATTGATATCAATGCCGGTGACGCGCTTGACGTAGAGCGTCAGCCGCTGTTTGTTTTGCTGCTTAATGTCGCGGAACTGCTGACGAAACGCCTTCTTGCGGGCGAAAGGTGCCAGCCACGCCAGCGCATCGAGATCGTTGGCCCACTCAACCTGCAAGCTGTCATCGATCAGCGTCGCCAACAGCGGATTGCACTGTTTCAACCAGCGGCGCGGCGTGATGCCGTTGGTCACGTTATGGAATTTGTTCGGCCACAGCAGGTGATATTCCGGGAACAGATCTTTCACCACCAGCTCGGAGTGCAGCGCCGCCACGCCGTTGACGGCGAAACAGCTCACCACGCACAGATTCGCCATACGCACCTGACCATCAGCCACCACCGCCAGCTTGTGCCAGATCGCTTTATCGTCTGGCCACCGTTGCTTCACTATCTTTTTCAGGCGGCGATTAATCTCGCGGATGATCAACATATGGCGCGGCAGCAGGTCGCGCACCAGCTTCTCATCCCAGCGCTCCAGCGCTTCCGGCATCAGCGTGTGATTGGTATACGCAAAAGTGCGGCTGGTGATATGCCACGCATCGTCCCAACTCAGTTGATGCTCATCCAGCAGCACGCGCAGCATCTCCGGGATGGCGATGGTGGGATGCGTGTCGTTAAGCTGGATCACTTCGAAATCAGGCAAAGTGCGAATGGCGCGCCCGGCGAGATGATGACGCCGCAGAATATCGCCCACCGCGCAGGCGCACTGGAAATACTGCTGCATCAGGCGCAGCCGCTTACCTTCGGCATGATTATCATTGGGATAGAGCACTTTGGTCAGCTTGTCGGCTGCAATGCCTTGCTGCTCAGCCTGCAGGAACTGGCCGTTGTTGAACGCGGTGAGATCGAACGGCTGTGCGCTGCTGGCTTTCCACAGGCGTAGCGGCAGCGTGATACCGTTGCGATAGCCCACCACCGGCAAATCCCAGGCTTCGCCTTTGAGGTGAATTTTAGGTCGCCAGCTGAGGCTACCATCGTGGTTCTCTTTGACCTTGCCGCCGAGGCCTACCTGCACATCCAGCGCGGCGTTGTAGCGGAACCACGGATAGCGATCGCGCTGCCAGTCATCCGGCGCTTCCTGCTGCTGTCCGTCGGCAAACGTCTGACGAAACAGGCCGTATTGATAGTTGAGGCCGTGGCCCATCGCAGCCTGGCCGACGGTCGCCATCGAATCCATATAGCAAGCGGCCAAACGCCCCAATCCGCCGTTACCGAGTGCCGGATCCACTTCCTCTTCCAGCAGTTCGCTCAGCTCAACCTGATGTTCCGCCAGCGCGGCTTGCACTTCGTTATACCAGCCAAGATTGAGCAAATTGTTGCCGGTCAAACGCCCCAGCAGAAACTCCATCGACAGATAGTTGACGTGGCGCTGCCCGTGTTTGGCTGGCGCAGGTGGCTGCGTCGCTAGCATTTCTGCCAGCACGCGGCTCAGCGCTTGCCACCATTGCTGCGGTGTCATTTGCTGGGCGGAAGTGAGTCCGAGATGCTGCCATTGGCGGGTGAGCGCGGCGTCGAAACGTGTTTTATTGAATTTTTGCTGCGACATATCAATCCCTTCAAGTCCGTTAACGGTAAAGCCGGGCGAGCGCAAGAGGTGAATGGATAAGTAAAGCTGGGGGCGCAGAAAAAAGCGACAGGGAAATGCAGGTGCGGTGAAAAAAATCGGTGCTGATTTTTGTAGCGGCGCGATTTATCGCGCAATAAATTGCGCCGCTACGGCATTAGCAAAGTTCGAGGTGAACTTCGTGCTGTTCAATCACTTTCAGCACGCTGGCCGGCGGGCTTTGATCGGTATACATGTAATCAATCAGGCTCATATTGCCGAGGTTGACCATCGCATTGCGGCCAAACTTCGAGTGATCCACCACCAGCATCACGCAGCGCGAGTTTTCGATAATGGCGCGTTTGGTGCGCACTTCGTGATAATCGAACTCCAGCAGCGAACCATCCATATCAATGCCGCTGATGCCGAGAATGCCGTAATCGAGGCGGAACTGCGAAATGAAGTCCAGCGTCGCTTCGCCCATGATGCCGCCATCGCGCGTGCGCACTTCGCCGCCGGCGATAATCACGCGGAAATCAGGTTTCGCCATCAGCAGAATCGCCACGTTGAGGTTGTTGGTGACGACGCGCAGATTGTTGTGATTGAGCAGCGCATGCGCCACCGCTTCCGGCGTGGTGCCGATATCAATAAACAGCGTGGCGCCATCAGGGATCTGGCTCGCCACGCGCTCGGCGATGCGCGCTTTCTCCGCCGACCACATCATTTTACGATCCTGCCATGCGGTATTTTCTGAGCTGGACGGCAGCGCCGCCCCGCCGTGATGGCGCATGATTTTGTTCTGATCGGCCAGGTCGTTCAGGTCACGCCGAATGGTTTGCGGGCTGACTTCAAAGTGATCAACAAGCTCTTCGGTACTGACATATCCCTGACGCCGGACCAGATCGATAATGGCGTCATGACGTTGCGTCTGCTTCACATCTCTCTCCTCGGCTCGTGGCCGCTTCTTTTATTGGTGCTGCTAACGACGCGTAATCTTACGCGTATCAACAAATGCCATCGCTAAACCCACCAGCAAGCCGGTGACGTGCGCGGCGTTGGCGATCGACAGACCAAATGCGCCGTACCAGCCAATCACCAACCATACGACCGCAAAGCCAATCAGGCCGCGCTCGAGATAAATACCACTTTCGGGATCGCGCTCGCCGCGCAGCCAGCAGTAACCCATCAACGCGTAAACCACGCCCGACAAACCACCAAACAGCACGCCGCTGAACTTGGCCTGCATCCAGCCGGTTAGCAGCGCCGAGATCAGCATAATCACAAACAGCTTGCCGCTGCCGAGACGCTTCTCGACCGCACCGCCGAGATACCACCACCACATCAGGTTGAACAGGATATGCAGCAGCGAGAAGTGCAGCAGCGCATGGCTAAACCAGCGCCACACCTGGAAATATTGCGAAGAATCCGCCGGCCATGCCAGCCAATCCAGCGCCACATCATCACCGACGATCTGCATCAGGATAAATACCGCGACGCAGGCGATCATGATGGTCATGGTGAGCGGACCTGCGCGTTCGCGAATGCTCGCCCAGATGTGGGTGCGCTCGTAGCGCAAGCCACTTTCGGTGTTGCCGCTATGCCAGCTGGCCGCCTGATAGCGCGGATGGTTGGGATCGCGCACGAACTGCGCGAGTTCGTTTTCGACCCTCTCCAGCTTGCTTTCGTCATCCAACATAATGACAAAGTGGCTTTCGCGCTCAATGCGTAGCGTCACGCCGCGAGTCGCCATGTAGTCGACAAACGCCTGCGCCATGCGCGGATTATTGAACTGGGTGATGCGCATCATGCGGTGATCTCCTTCCTTATGCGATGGGCTCAGGCGTCGCCGAGGGCAACCTGCGCCGGGAATGCCGCGCGCCAGGCATCAAATCCGCCGTCAATGCTGTACGCCGCGCTGAATCCCTGGCCCAGCAGGAACTGCGCCGCGCCTTTGCTGCTGTTGCCGTGATAGCACATCACCAGCACCGGCAAAGCCTGATTGGCGTTGGCGATGAAATCCGCCAGATTGTCGTTGGTCAGGTGCTGCGCGCCCGCCGCGTGGCCCATCATAAAGCTCTGCGGATCACGGATATCCACCAGCTGCGCACCTTGTGCCAGATGCTCTTGCGCCTGCAGGACGTTAATACACTCGAAGGTTTCCATGGTGTCTCTCATTACTTCATCACAATTAGCGCCTAGTTTAACCTGAGAACGCGCCGCGATAACCTGACAAGTCCTGTGGTTATGTGATTTTTTTCCTGTCGGAATGTTAGCTATATCACGCAAAAATGTTTTTATTCAGTTAACCGCTGGCGTAGATGTTGGTTTCCGATTATTATTACGCTCGAAAACGAACATTTTAGAACTATTCCGAACATCGGAGGAGATGACGTGGAAACCAAAGACCTGATCGTGATCGGCGGCGGCATTAACGGAGCCGGCATTGCAGTGGACGCTGCAGGACGCGGACTGTCGGTGCTGATGCTGGAGGCGCGGGATTTGGCCTGTGCAACCTCCTCCAACAGCTCGAAATTGATTCACGGCGGCCTGCGCTACCTTGAACACTATGAATTCCGCCTGGTGGGCGAAGCGTTAGCAGAACGTGAAGTGCTGCTAAAAATGGCCCCGCACATCGCTTTCCCGATGCGCTTCCGTCTGCCGCACCGTCCGCATCTGCGTCCGGCGTGGATGATCCGCATGGGCCTGTTTATGTACGATCGCCTCGGCAAACGCACCACGCTGCCGGGTAGTAAGAGCCTGCGTTTTGGCGCGGATTCGGCCCTCAAGCCGGAGATCACGCGCGGATTCGAATATTCTGACTGCTGGGTTGATGATGCGCGCATGGTGGTACTCAATGCGCAGGAAGTGGAAAAACAGGGCGGCGAAGTACGCACCCGCACGCGCGTGACCCGCGCCTGGCGTGAAGCCGGTTTGTGGATGGTGGAAGCCGAAGATATCGACAGCGGCAAAACCTACACCTGGCGCGCCAAAGGTCTGGTCAATGCGGCCGGTCCGTGGGTAAAAGAGTTCTTCGACGATGGCCTGAAGCTGAAATCGCCGTACGGCATTCGTCTGATCAAAGGCAGCCACATCGTGGTACCGCGCGTCCATCGCGAAAAGCAGGCGTATATCCTGCAAAACGAAGATAACCGTATCGTGTTTGTGATTCCGTGGATGGATGAGTTCTCCATCATCGGCACCACCGACGTGGAGTACAAAGGCGATCCGAAAGACGTGAAGATCGATGACAACGAAATCAGCTACCTGCTGAACGTGTTTAATGGACACTTCAAACAGCAGCTGAGCAAAGATGACATCGTCTGGACTTACTCGGGCGTACGTCCGCTGTGCGATGACGAATCGGATTCGCCGCAGGCCATCACCCGTGATTACACGCTGGATGTGCATGACGACAATGGCCAGGCGCCGCTGCTGTCCGTGTTCGGCGGCAAGCTGACCACCTATCGTAAGCTGGCGGAACATGCGCTGGAGAAACTGACCAAATACTACCCGAATATCGGCCCGGCGTGGACCAAAAACGCGGTATTGCCGGGCGGGGATTTCTCCGGTTCACGCGAGGATTACACCGCCAGCCTGCGTCGTCGCTATCCGTTTATCAGCGAAGGAATGGCGCGTCACTTTGCGCGGACTTACGGCAGCCGCACCGAAGAGCTGCTGGCAGGCGCGAAGAGCATCGACGATCTGGGTGAAAACTTCGGTCACGAGTTCTACGAAGCCGAGCTGCGTTACCTGGTGAAAAACGAATGGGTACGCGAACTGGATGATGCGATTTGGCGTCGTACCAAACAAGGTATGTGGCTGAACGAAGCCGAGCAGGCGCGCATTGCCGAGTGGCTGGCGGTCAACGCACAGAAACCGGCGTTGTCGTTAGCGTCATAATCTCAGCCAATTAAAAGGCCGTTATCCTGATGGGATAACGGCCTTTTTTATGGAAAACAGCACGAAAAATCGCGCCGCTACGAATGCGTGTACATCCCGTAGCGGCGCAATGCATTGCGCGCATTTGCCCTTACAACCCCGCATTCTCGCGGATGTATTTACGCGCTTTTACCGCATATTCGAACGGATTGGCCAGCGCCGGATCCTGCTCCGCTTCCACCACCATCCAGCCTTTATAGCCGTAATCATCGAGGATTTTGAACACCGGTTTAAAATCGATCACGCCATCGCCCGGCACGGTGAAAGTCCCCTTCTTCACGCCATCCAGGAACGACAGCGATTTCTCACGCACTTCGGCTACCACGCTGTCGCGCACGTCTTTCAGATGCACGTGGAAAATACGCGGCAGATATTTGGTCAGCACATCCAGCATCGCCTGCTGTGAACCTTCGGAATAGTAGATGTGGCCGGTATCGTACAGCAGGCCAACATTCTCATTGGTCGATTCCATAAAGCGGTCAATCTCGGCTGGCGTCTGAATGCCGGTGCCCATGTGGTGGTGCAGCGTCAAACGCATGCCTTTTTTCGCGGCGATCTCCGCCAGCTCGTTGTAGCCTTCCGCGGTTAAGCGCCACTCTTCATCGCTGAAAATCGGCTTCTGCTCCAGCACCGCCAGCGTGGTGCCCTGAATACTTTTGCTCTGCTCGGAGCAACCAATCACGCGCGCGCCCATCGCATGCAGGAAATTCATGTGATTGATAAATTCGTCGATGGTTTTCGCTTTGTCGCCGTTGGCGAAGAAGGTGCTGAACCACGCGTTGCAGATCTGAATGCCACGGATATCGAGCATCGGCTTGAGAATCGCCGGATCGCGCGGATATTTGCTGCCCACTTCGCTGCCGGTAAAGCCCGCGAGCGCCATTTCACTCACGGTTTGCTGGAAGGTGTTTTCGCTGCCCAGCTCTGGCATGTCGTCGTTAGTCCAGCCGATTGGCGCGATCGCCAGTTTAACGTTGTCTTTGTTCATGGTGTTGTCCCTGATTCACAGAGGCGGCCGCTGAGCCGCCGAGGAGTATTTAGCGCACAGCTCAGTTATTTGGCGTAGAAATCCGGACGCGGCGGCATGGTTACCGGCTCAATCGCACCGCTATTCTGCGCTTTGTGGCAGGCATCGGCGGCCACGGAAGCAGCAAAACCATCCCAGGCAGAAGGTCCGGTCAGTTGACCGTCTTTCACGTCATTAATAAACGCTTGCAGCTCAACGTCATAAGCATCAATGAAACGGTCTTTCCAGTCGGTCAGCAGCGGCACGCCGAGACGCGCGTTTTTGCGCGTTTGGATCGCCGAAGGCTCCGGCAGCTTAGCGATGCCCTCTTCGCCCACCACTTCACACTGAATGTCGTAGCCGTACGCGCAGTTAACGAAGATCTCCACATCAATGCGGATACCTTTCTGCGTTTCGAACAGCACGATCTGCGGATCTTTCAAATTGGCATGAGACTTCGGCGTGGTGCGCGGGAACACCACCTGCACGGTTTTGTAGTCGTCTTCGGTCAGCCAGCGCAGCACGTCCAGCTCGTGAATCAGGGTGTTGGTGATCGCCATGTCGGTGGTGTAATTCTCGCCGACGCTCTGGTTGCGGTGCGCGCAGTGCAGCATCAGCGGTTCGCCGATTTCACCGCCGGTGATCACTTTTTTCAGCGCGCGATAGCCGGCATCGTACGGGCGCATAAAGCCCACTTGCACCAGACGTTTACCGTGTTTGATCTCGGCATCCACAATGCGACGGCAACCTTCAGCGCTCAGCGCCAGCGGCTTTTCACAGAACACCGGTTTGCCGGCCGTGATTGCCGCCAGCGTAAACTCTTCGTGGGTCGGATCCCAGGACGTCACCAGAATGGCATCGACTTCCGGCGAGTTGATCACCTGATGACCATCCTGATACACCTCGGCTTCGATATTCAGACGTTGCAGCGCAGCACGCGCGCCTTCTATGTTGATATCAGAAACCGCCACCACTTTGGCACCCTGCAAAACGTTATTGCAGCGACGAATGTGTTCCTGACCAATTGCACCGGTACCAATTACACCGAGTTTGAGCGTCATAATTACACCTGTAGAGTCGGATAAGTTAGGGTAAAACAAGGCCGGAGAGCTCCGGCCTAAAAGAGGTTTTAATACTTACGTGCTTGTTCGATATGCACGTTAAGGTTGTCGGCCACTTCTTGCGTGCGCGTTGACGTAGAGGTTTGCGCCACGCCGACGTGCCACCAGCTGAAGTATTTGTGCACCATGGTTTTTGGCAGCACTTTGATGTCGAACAGCACGGAAACGGTCTGCTTCTGCGCGTCGATCAACGCGGCTTCCAGCTGTTCCAGCGTGGTAATGCGGTAGGTTTTGCAGCCGTAACCGCCGGCGATCGCCGCGAAGTCCACCGGCACAAAGCCGCCATCCAGCTTGCCACCTTCCGGATTACGGAAGCGGAACTCGGTGGTGAAGCTGTCCATGCCGTGTTCCATCTGCAGGTTGTTGATACAACCGTTGGTCATGTTATCCAGCAGCACCACGTTGATTTTCGCCCCTTCCTGAATCGACGTGACCAACTCGGAGTGCAGCATCATGAACGAACCGTCGCCAACCATGACGTAGACTTCACGCTGCGGCTGCGCTAGCTTTACGCCCAGCGCGGCATTCACTTCATAACCCATACAGGAGTAGCCGTACTCAACGTGGTACGAGTTGTAATCTTTGGTGCGCCACACGCGCTGCAGGTCGCCCGGCAGACTGCCCGCTGCCGCGACAATCACCGCATCCTTTGGGAGTTGCTCGTTTAAGGTGCCCAGCACGCTGCTCTGCGTCAGCACCGATTTCGTCAGGCGCTCAAACTCGGCAAACAGCGCTTCGCGATCGGCGTGGTCGGCGATTTCCGGAATGAAATCGTCGGTGTTATAGGTGGCAGCATAGACGCGCTGCGTCTCTTTCAACAGCTTGCTTTGCGACAGCTCAATCTGGCCGCCCCAATGGTTTTCGAAACCTTGCAGTTCGCTTTCCAGCGCGGTTAAACCTTCACGCGCATCCGCCAGCAGCTGCACCGCATCCAGCTTGTAGCTGTCGAAGTTGCTGACGTTGAGGTTCAGATAGCTGACGTCCGGATTCTGGAAAATCCATTTCGACGCGGTGGTGAAGTCGGTGTAACGCGTACCGATACCAATCACCAGATCGGCCTCTTTCGCCAGCAGGTTGGCCGCCAGGCAGCCGGTTTCGCCCACGCCGCCGACATTGAGCGGGTGATCGGAAACGATGGTGCCTTTACCGGCCTGAGTTTCGGCAAACGGAATGTTGAAGCGCTCGGCAAATTTCAGCAGCGCATCCCCGGCATCAGAGTATTTCAGGCCGCCGCCGACAATGATCAGCGGCTTGTGTTTACGCGCAATCAGCGCCAGCGCATCTTCTAATTGCGCGGCAGTTGGCAAGCGGCGATCCAGACGATGCACACGTTTCTGGAAAAAGTATTCCGGGAAGTCCCAGGCTTCGCCCTGCACGTCCTGCGGCAGCGCAATCGTCACCGCGCCGGTTTCTGCCGGATCGGTCAACACGCGCAAGGCGTTGATGCAGGCAGTCATCAGCTGTTCCGGGCGGCTGACGCGATCCCAGTATTTGCTCACCGCGCGGAACGCGTCATTGGTGCTGATGCTGAGATCGTGGCTCTGTTCAATCTGCTGCAATACCGGATCCGGTTGGCGCGTAGCGAACACATCGCCCGGCAGCAGCAGTAAAGGAATGCGGTTGGCGGTCGCGGTGGCAGCAGCGGTAATCATGTTGGCCGCGCCGGGACCGACCGATGAGGTACAGGCGATAATCTGACGACGCAGCGACTGCTTGGCAAAGCCAATGGCGGCGTGCGCCATGCCCTGCTCGTTACGGCCCTGATGCACCACCAGATCGCCGCTGTCCTGCTCCAGCGCCTGTCCCAATCCCAGCACGTTGCCGTGACCGAAAATGGCAAAAATGCCTTTCACAAATTTGGTTTCAACGCCGTCAACGTTCAGGTATTGGTTATCAAGAAATTTTACCAGCGCCTGTGCCGTGGTGAGTCTGATTGTGCCCATATGCTTCTTCCTTTACATGCTGGTACCTGCGGCGAGGTACATCGCGGTTCGGGTAAAAACTGCCGTTCACGGCGCCCGCAGATTAAGTGAAACGTGAGGCGATTATAAACAAATATTTTTTTCATTAAACACGATTACAGAAGAAACATTTCATTTTGCGATGGAGATCAAATTCAGCAATGAAACGTGGGCTGCGCAAGCCGCGAAAGGGGGAAAAGTGGAACAGTAACAGGTCATTTGCAGGTCATAACGAAATTTCATTTCACTTCAGTAGCTTCCTTGATTCGCCAGCAATTTCCTGAGACCTGGCTCACAAGCCTGACTATCACTGGAACTCCGAAAGATTCCAACGCTGCTTTGCGGCCTGGTCAGAGTTTTACCTGGCTCACAAAATCGTGATGGATGTTTCATTTCATATTGAATTTGGAATTTTTATTCCTCATACTGCGACCAAAGCCAATCAGGCACCTTGAGAACCCGGAAGCAAAGCGCTCGACGTTGGGCGGCAGCGCCCGCAGTGTCTGCTTATCACAGAAGGAAACAATAGGTATGAGTACACAACAGAAGCGGCTTGATGTGATTTGTATCGGACGCATCGCCGTCGACCTCTACGGTCAGCAAATTGGATCACGCCTGGAAGATATGACCAGCTTCAACAAATATCTCGGCGGGTCTTCCGGCAACGTGGCCTACGGTACGGCGATCCAGGGCCTGAAATCGGCGATGCTGGCGCGCGTAGGTGACGAGCATAACGGCCGCTTTTTGCGTGAAGAGCTGCAACGTGCGGGCTGCAATACCGATGGCCTGATTACCGATAAGCAGCGCCTGACCGGGCTGGTGATCCTTGGGATCAAAGATGAAGAGAGCTTCCCGCTGATCTTCTACCGCGACAACTGCGCCGATATGGGGCTGGTGCCGGAAGATATTAACGAAGATTTCATCACCTCTTCACGCGCGGTCGCCGTCACCGGCACGCACCTTTCGCATCCGCAAACCCGCGCCGCCGTACTGAAAGCGCTGGATATCGCCAAACGCAACGGCCTGCGCACCGCGCTGGATATCGATTATCGTCCGGTGCTGTGGGGATTGACCTCACTCGGCGACGGCGAAACGCGTTTCATTGAATCGGGCGAAGTGACGCAACAACTGCAGGAAGTGCTGCACTATTTCGATTTGGTGGTCGGAACGGAAGAAGAGTTTCATATCGCCGGTGGCAGCACCGATACGCTGACCGCGCTGAAAAATGTGCGTCAATCGAGCCAGGCCACATTAGTGTGCAAACGCGGTCCGCTGGGTTGCGTGGTGTTTGAGGGCGAGATCCCGGATAGCTGGGAACAGACCAAACTGCAGAGCGGCGTGCGCGTTGAAGTGCTGAACGTGCTGGGTGCGGGCGATGCCTTTATGTCGGGCCTGCTGCGCGGCTGGCTGAATGATGAAAGCTGGGAGCAAGCGTGCCGTTACGCGAACGCCTGTGGCGCGCTGGTGGTTTCGCGCCACGGCTGTGCACCGGCGATGCCGACCAAAGAAGAGCTGGATGATTTCCTTAGCCGCGATAAAGAGGTGAAACGTCCGGATCTTGATGTACGTCTTAATCACCTGCATCGCGTCACCACGCGTAAACAGCAGTGGCCAGAGCTGAATGTGTTCGCCTTCGACCATCGCAAACAGCTGGCTGATATGGCACGCGAAGCGGGCGTCAGCGAAGCGCGCATCCCAGAATTGAAACTGCTGCTGCTGCGTGCCGCAGAAGAAGCGGCCAATGAAGCCGGCCTGAATGAAAAGAGCGGCATCCTCGCGGATACCACTTACGGCCAGAAAGCGCTGAACGCGATTACCGGTAAAAACTGGTGGATTGGGCGTCCGATTGAGCTGCCAAGTTCACGTCCGCTGCGTCTTGAGCACGGCAACATCGGCTCACAGCTGGTCGACTGGCCAGCCGAGCACGTGGTGAAATGTCTGGTGTTCTACCATCCGCATGACAGCGCGGAACTGCGTAAAGAGCAGGATGAGCTGGTGCTCGATGTGTGGAATGGCTGTAACAAGAGCGGGCACGAACTGCTGCTGGAGCTGATTCTGCCGGAGAGCAATCCGGACCGCGACGAATCCTACTATTACGACATGCTGAGCCACTTCTACAGCCTTGGCATTCAGCCAGACTGGTGGAAACTGCCGCCGCTGTCTGCCGAAAGCTGGCAGGCGATCAGCGGGTTGATCGAGCAGAACGACCCGCACTGCCGCGGCATTCTGCTGCTGGGCCTCGATGCCCCGGAAGAGACGCTGAAAGCTGGTTTCGCCGCCGCAGCGCAAGCGCCGTGGGTGAAAGGTTTCGCGGTAGGCCGCACCATCTTCGGCCAGCCGTCACGCCAGTGGCTGCAAGGCGAGCTGGATGATACAGCGCTGGTTGAGACCGTGAAAGGGAACTACCTGCGGTTGATCGGCTACTGGCGCGCTGTACGCGGTTAAGTGCGAAGTTAGCTGGGAAAAAGCGGCCAATTGGCCGCTTTTTTGATTATGCTCGCTGGCCCTCATCCTGACCTTCTCCCACAAGTGGGAGAAGGGACCGATCCAGCAACTGTTGAGTAATGAACGCGATCCGGTGTACCGCACAAGACGGTTCCCTCGCCCGCTTGCGGGAGAGGGTTAGGGTGAGGGGAAAACCTGCATATTCTGTGAGGCATTTCATAAACCGATGAAATAAGCGTCACGATGATGCCAAACAAATGAAATTTTCCATCCATCTGGTACTATAGCGCTCATTATCCAGCCATATTTTCTTTTCTAGCGGGCCGAAGTAATGACCAATAATCCAACGCAATTAACCTTGTTACAGGACGAGATCCGTCGTCGCTATGAGACGCTGAGCAAACGCCTGAAGCAGGTGGCTCGTTATATCCTTGATAACAGTAACAGCATCGCTTTCGATACCGTTGCTTCCATCGCACAACATGCCGATGTGCCGCCCTCGACGCTGATCCGCTTTGCCAACGCCTTTGGCTTCAGCGGCTTCAACGAAATGAAACAGGTTTTCCGTCAGCACCTGATGGAAGAGACCGTTAACTATACCGAGCGCGCACGTCTGTTCCGCCAGACCGCCACTGACGACAGCGCCACTTCACCTGAGAGCCCGGCCGAAATTCTCAATGTCTTCACCATGGTGAATAGCCAGGCGCTGCAACAGCTGGCGATGCAGGTGAATCCGGACCAGCTCAACCGCGCAGTAAAAATGCTCGATGAAGCCGAGAACATCTACATCATCGGCCTGCGTCGCTCATTCAGCGTGGCATCGTATCTGGTGTATGCGCTGCGCCATCTGGAGCGTCGTGCGTTCCTGATCGACGGCCTCGGTGGCATGTTCACCGAGCAGCTGAGCATGGTGAACCCGAAAGACGTGGTGATCGCCATCAGCTATTCGCCATACGCGCGTGAAGCGGTGGAGTTGGTTGAGTTGGGTGCCAAACGTGGCGCGCATCTGATTGCCATCACCGACAGTCAGGTCAGCCCGCTGGCCGCCTTCAGCGATGTGTGCTTTGTGGTGCGTGAAGCGCAAGTGGATGGCTTCCGTTCGCAGGTCGCTTCGCTGTGTCTGGCACAGACGCTCGCCGTGTCGCTGGCGTTGAACAACAACGTGCCCAGCGAATAATCTCTTCGCAGAGTCGACCAGCTAACAAAAAAGGCAGCCAAGTGGCTGCCCTTTTTTACGTTGGTGCGCATGTTACGAACGCGGATAATGGTCGCTGTTCACCCAGGCGTGATCCTTCTCCCAGGTAAATTTCCACAGACGTTTTGGACCCGCCATCACGTTGAGATAGTAGTTATCGTACCCGGCAATGGTTGCCACCGGATGATAGCCACGCGGCACCGTCACCACATCGCGGTTATACGGCGCCATGCACTCGTCGAGTGAACGGTCGTCGGTATAGACGCGCTGCATGGCGAAACCTGGCTCAGGATCGAAACGGTGATAGTAGGTCTCTTCCAGATAGGTTTCGTCCGGGCTGTTTTTCTGGTCGTGCTTGTGGCTGGGATACGAACTGGTCGCGCCTTCATCGGTGTAGACTTCCACCACCAGCAGGCTGTCGGCCTCTTTATTGTCCGGCAGAATGTTGTGCACCAGACGCTGATTACGCCCTTTACCACGCTGCTCAACACCAACATCTTCCGGCGCAATCAGTCGCGCCGGCAGGTTGCCGCTGCTCGGTGCATTACACACCGCCAGCTCCAGATCGCTATCCGCATACACTTCCACTTCGTCGTTATGCGGTACGTAAACTGAGTAAGGCGGAGTGCGTTCAAACGGCGACAGACGTTTACCCAGATTCGGAAACTCGGCGTGACGGGTTTTCACCGACGCAAAGCCCGCCACCAGCACCAGACACAACTCTTTGTCGCCGCTACTCAGCTTCAGGCTCTGCCCTTTTTTCAGCAGATAGGCATCAAAGCCGACATATTCCCAGCCCGCGCTTTCCGGCGTGATGTGCTGGATGCGGCCGTTGCTGTCGGGTTTTTGCGCTTTCGAAATCAGAGACATCCTGTTCCTCCTTGTTGAGCGAAATTAGCCCAGCGTCGGCATGCTGAACTCAGATACGGTCTGCTGGCCGCTCGGCCAACGCACGGTGGCGGTTTTCATGCGGGTGTAGAAACGCACGCCGTCTGGACCGTGCACGTTCAGCGCACCAAATACCGAACGCTTCCAGCCGCCGAAGCTGTGGAACGCCATCGGAACCGGAACCGGCACGTTAACGCCAACCATGCCAGCTTCGACGTTCTGCACGAACTCACGCGCGGTGTGGCCGTTGCTGGTGAAGATGGCGCTACCGTTACCGAATTCGTGGCTGTTAACCAGCTGCAGTGCGCTGTCGTAATCGCTGGAACGCATGATGCTCAGCACCGGCCCGAAGATCTCTTCGCGCCAGATGGTCATATCCGACGTCACATTGTCGAACAGCGTGCCGCCAACGTAGTAACCTTCTGCATGGCCAGCAACCTGGATGCCGCGGCCATCAACCACCAGCTTCGCGCCTTCCTGCTCACCTTTGTCGATGTAGCCCAGCACTTTCTTCTGGTGCGCAGCAGAAACCACCGGCCCCATTTCATTCTCTTCGGCACCTTTCTGGATGCCAGGACCGACGCGCAGCGCTTTGATCAGCGGCGTCAGACGCGCAATCAGTTTGTCTGCGGTGTCGTCACCCACGGCAACCACAACCGGCAGCGCCATGCAGCGTTCACCCGCTGAACCAAACGCGCCGCCCATAATGGCGTTCACGGTGGCATCGAGATCGGCATCGGGCATCACGATGGCGTGGTTTTTCGCCGCGCCAAACGCCTGCACGCGTTTACCGTGGGCGCTGGCAGTTTTATAGATGTGCTCCGCTACGCCGGAAGAACCCACGAAGCTGACTGCGGCGATGCGCGGATCTTTGTACAGCTGCTCGGCATCTTCGTTAGACGAATGCACCACGTTGAATACGCCATCCGGCAGGCCCGCTTCTTTCAGCAGTTCGGCCATGCGCACAGATGCGGAAGGATCCAGCGCCGGTGGCTTGAGGATAAAGGTGTTGCCGCACGCCAGCGCGATGGGGAACATCCACAGTGGCACCATCGCCGGGAAGTTAAACGGTGTGATACCGGCGACAACGCCGACCGGCTGCATCAGCGAATAGCTGTCAACGCCGGTGCCCACGCTCGGTGAGTTTTCACCTTTAATCAGATGTGGAATACCGCAGGCATACTCGATCACTTCGATACCGCGCGTCAGTTCACCCAGCGCATCGGACCACACTTTACCGTGCTCAGACACGATCAGTGCCGCCAGCTCTTCGCGATGTTTTTCCATCAGTGCTTTAAAGTTGAACATCACACGGGCACGACGCAACGGCGCGGTTTTCGACCATTCCGGGAAGGCGGCATGCGCGACTTCAATCGCCTTTTCCACTTCAGCAGCGGTGCTCTGCGTCAGTTCACGCACGACTTTGCCGGTCGCCGGATCGTACACGGGAATGGTTTCATTGCTGGCGCTGTGGGTAATTTTGCCGCCGATAAAGTTTCCTACGATAGTCATGTCGTTGCCTCTTAGATGTGAAGTTCCCTGCAGATAGCCCGTTCGAACCGCGACGCTGCGTGTGCAGGCAATACTTAAAGCGTGCTATGAAGCTATCGTAATGAAATGAATTTTTCAAATACTTCTTTTTAGAAAATTTCCTTTTAGCGGCATGGATCGCATTTTTTCCGCCTGCGCTGACAGCCGGGTGTAAATCAGCCCGTAGCGCTGCACTGCTGGTGCTAAAGGCTCGCCAAACCGCTCTGCCGCTAAGCCGTTGCCCGCACCGAATTTATGTCTGAAATCCAGCTTCCCCATGCAACGCGAAACGAAATATGAAATTTTTGCGAGGCAGATCCAATATCTGATATTTCATAATTCAATAATAATGAAATAAATGTTCTCTTTGCAGCACCTAATCCGTATCCGTTTACAGGAGCCGCACATGGCCATCGATCCGACCCGTTTCTGTATTAACCGTAAAATTGCGCCCAGGCTAACGCTGGAAGCCTTCTTTCAGCTGGTACAACGCCTGGGATTGAGCAAGGTTGAACTGCGTAATGACATGCAGAGCGGCAAGGTAACCGATGATCTCAGCGCGGCGCAGCTGCGCGCGCTAGCGGATAAGTACCACATTGAAATCGTGACGATTAACGCGCTCTATCCGTTTAACCGTGCCGATGAGTCGCTGCTGGCTAAAGCCGACGCGCTGCTACAGGAAGCTCAGGCCATCGGCGCAAAAGCGCTGGTGATGTGTCCGCTCAATGAAGGGATTCAGATTTCGCCCCAGCAGACGCTGGAAGCGCTACAGGTACTGGCGCCGCGCTTTGAAAAGTATGGCATTCAGGGGCTGGTTGAACCGCTGGGCTTCCCGGTCAGTTCGCTGCGCTCGGCGGTGCAGACGCAGCAACTGATTCAGCAAGCACAAGTCCCGTTTAAGGTACTGCTCGATACCTTCCATCATCACCTGTATGAGAACGCCGAAAACGAGTTCCCGCAGGAGATTGATATCAACCATATTGGTCTGGTGCATTTATCCGGCGTGGAAGATACCCGCCCAACGGCGCAACTGACCGATGAACAACGCATCATGCTCAGCGACCGCGATGTGCTGAACAGCGTGGCGCAGGTGAAACGTCTGGAGATGTTGGGCTATAAAGGCATTTACGCATTTGAGCCGTTTGCCTCATCGCTGGAGACGTGGAATACCGCTGAGATTGAACGCCAAATTCGCTACAGCATCGAGTTGCTGCAAGCCTGAAAACGAACCCTTATCTGTGTCTAATGACACATTTTGTTAGTGTTGGCCTCGGTCGGAGGCCTTTTTTTCATACCCGTCATATTTTAAGCCATAGCTGCGTTGGCTGCCCGTGCTCACCCCAGTCACTTACGGGCGTAAGCTCCTGGGGATTCTCACGCTTGCCGCCTTGCTCTGACTTAAACTATTTAGGGTATGCCTGAGTTCAATAGCAAAATTATGCGTTCTCTTTAACCTCCCCCATCGGCTCTTCCGGCATCCGCTTAATCATGCGCAGTGTGCAGAACAGCGCTAAACACACCAGCAGTGCGGTGAGGAAATAGACCAGCGACACGCCGGCATAACTCATGATGAAACCGGCGATCGGCCCGGTGATGCCCAGCGACAAATCCATAAACGCGGTATAGGTGGCGAGCGCGCTGCCCTGATTCTGCTGCGGCACCACTTTCACCGCCACCACGCCAATCGCCGGGAATACCAGCGAGAAACCCGCGCCGGTGAGGAACGCGCCCATCTTCGCCATCCACGGGTCGAATGAACCGGCCACCAGAAACAGGCCCATCGCTTCTACCGCAAAGCAGATACTCGCCACGCGCAAACCACCGAGCTTGTTGATGGCATTCGGAAACAGCAGACGCGTGCCGACGAACGCGGCGCTGAACATGGTCAACGCGAAGGCGGCGCCATCCCAACCTTTATCCTGATAAAACAGCGTGATAAAGGTGGCGATCACGCCAAATCCGGCGGAACCCATCGCCAGAATCAGGCCGAAACCATACACCTTGCCCAGCACGTCACGGAATGGCAGCGGCTTGGCTTTGCTGCCTCTCACTGATGCGCGCGGCAGCGCAAGCGCAATTGCCAGCACACAAATGGCAATGATGATGCTGGAGAGCAGCAGCAAGCCGCCGCTGCGGAAAATCACCACGCCGAGCGGCGCACCGATCGCCATCGCGCCATAGGTGACAATGCCATTCCACGAAATCACCCGGCCAATATGCAGCGAACCGACGCGCGCCACGCCCCACAGCGACGTACCGGTGCCGGAAAAACTCTGTCCGATGCCGAGAATCACGCGCCCCAGACACAGCAGCACCAGGCTCAGCACGCCCTGCCCATCGCTGAGCGCCGACAGCAAAATACAGATGCCGCTCAGCAAGCATCCCACCAGCCCCAGCACCACCACTTTTTTCGGCCCCCACAGATCGGCATAGCGTCCCGCGTGTGGGCGACTGAGCAGCGTGGCGATGTATTGCAGGCTGATCACTAATCCGGCCCAGAAGGCGTTGTAGCCCAGTCCGTCATGGACAAAGCCGGGCAGCACCGCCAGCGGCAAGCCGATGGTGAGATAGCTGGCAAAGTTGAACTTCACGATGGAAAGGATCAGTAAATTGAGGCGAAAACGACCGTGTTCAGGTGCGGCGGCAGGCGAGTCAGGCATGAGTGATTGCGCTCGTGGGTGACGGAATTTTTATAACAAGAGGATAACTATACGCCATTTGGTTTTATCCGCATCAGTGAAATGCCCAGTTTTATGGTCATCATTTCGTCATATCGCGCTCGTAGACTCGCCCCCAATCAAATCCCAAAGAGGATAACAATCTGATGACGCCCCTGATTTCTCAGGCGCGCGTGCGTAACGCTCACGCCTTCGCGGGAGGTGGCCGATGACGCATGCCGCGCTGCCTATTGAACTGAAAAATCTCAGATGGTCGGTGGATAACCTGACTATTCTGCACGATCTCTCCCTGACCATTCCCGCAGGCGAAATTCTGGCGCTGCTCGGCCCGAGCGGCTGTGGCAAAAGCACGCTGCTGAAACTGCTGGCGGGTTTGTTGCAGCCTACCGCCGGCGAACTGTGGATTGGCCAACGCTGCGTGGCCTCACCGCGCCACTGTGATGCGCCGGAAAAACGAAACCTTGGCATGGTGTTTCAGGATTACGCGCTGTGGCCGCACATGTCGGTGGCGCAAAACGTCGCCTTTCCGCTGCGCATGCGCGGCATGAAAAAAGCCGCCGCGCGGCAACAGGCCGATGCCGCACTGGCGCAGGTGGGCCTTGAGGATTTTGGCGATCGCAAACCGGCGCTGCTTTCAGGCGGCCAGCAGCAGCGCGTGGCGCTGGCGCGCGCGCTGGTGGCCAAACCGGCCATTCTGCTGTTCGACGAACCGCTCTCCAACCTCGACCGCGACCTGCGTGAAACTCTGGTTCACACCATGGCGGATTTGCTGCGCACGGCGCGCATCACCGCTGTTTACGTTACGCACGATCGCGACGAAGCCAACACGCTGGCCGACCGCATCATTCACCTGGCGCAGGGCCAGATTGTTTCCGTTACTCACCTCTCAGGGGACTGCAATGCCATCTCTCAAGTCAGTTAAAACTGGAGCCATCAGCGCGATGATGTTGACTTCCGCCATCATGATCAACGACGCCCAGGCGCTGACGGTATACACCGCCGGTCCGGGTTCGCTGTCGAAAAGTCTTGCCGCCGGATTTGAAAAACAGACCGGCATCAAAGTGAATATTTTCCAGGCCACCACCGGCAAAGTGATGGCGCGTCTGGAAGCGGAACAGGCCAATCCGCAAGCCGACGTGCTGATCTCGGCTTCGTGGGATACCGCCGAAGATCTGCAACAGCGCGGCTGGCTGCTGCCGTTCAACAGCGCCAACGCGGCGAAGGTGCCGGATCAGTTCAAAACCGCCAACTATGTCGCGCAAGGCATTTCCGCGCTCGGCATCGTGTGGAATACGCAAAGCAACACGCCAGAGCCGAAAACCTGGCAGGATCTCACCGCGCCCGCCTTCAAAGATAACGTCACCACGCCGGATCCGGCGCTGTCTGGCGCGTCACTCGATCTGCTGATTGGCCTGCAAAACAGCGAAGGCGAAAAAGCCTGGCAGCTGTTTGACCAGCTGAAAGCCAACGGCATGGTGATGAGCGGCCCCAACGCGCAGGCGGTGACGCCGGTGCTGCAAGGCGCGAAAGCGGCGGTGTTTGGCGCGGTCGATTACGTCACCTATAACAACATCGCGCAGGGCGAGAGCGTGAAGGTGATCTTCCCGGAAAACGGTACCGTGGTCGCACCGCGTCCGATGATGATCCTGAAAAGCAGCCAGCACCCAGACGATGCGAAGAAATTCGTTGATTACGTGCTGTCAGATGAAGGTCAGGAGCAAGTGGCGAAAGCCTGGCTGATGCCGGCGCGTACCGATATCAAAGCGCAACGTCCGCTTTTTACTGAGATCAAGTTATTGCCGACTAATCAGGATGGCAGCAGCGAACGTTCGGCGGTGCTAAAGCGCTTTGGCGCCCTGTTCGGACAATAAGCGATGTCGCGTGCCCTGAATGGCGTGATTCTGCTGGCGTTATTGCTGCTGGTGGCGCTGCCGCTGCTGTTTATCGTGCTGCAAGCGTTATTTCCCTACTTCGGCGAAGGCAGTTGGCGCGGCGCGTTTAGTGCTTTTCCGGCGCTGCTAGACGATCCGCAACTGGCAGCGATGTGGCTGGGCACGCTGAAAATCGGCGGCGGCGTGGCGCTGTGCAGTTTGCTGCTGGGCTTGCCGCTCGGCGCACTGCGCGGCCTGTTCCGCTTGCCGGGCGCGGCGCTGTGGGATCTGCTGTTTCTGATCCCCTTTTTGACGCCGCCCTACATTGTGGCGCTGTCATGGACGCTGGCGCTGCAACGCAACGGATATATCGAACAACTCACCGGCATCAACTTCGACAGCCTGCTGTTTAGCAGCAGCGGCATGATTGGCGTGATGACGCTGAACATCTTCCCGGTGGTCTATTTCGCGGTGTCGCGTTCGCTGCTGGCCAGCGGGCAACGTCTCGCCTGGGTGGCGCGCGTGCATGGCGCATCGGCGTGGCGCGGCTTCTGGCACATCACCTTGCCGCTCACCTTACCGGCATTGGCGGGCGGCGTGCTGCTGGCGTTTACGCTGGCGATTGAGGAGTACGGCGTGCCTGCGGCGCTCGGTGCGCAGGCGAAGTTGACGCTGATGACCGTCGGTATTGAAACCAAACTCGCCGACTGGCCGATCGATCTGCCTGGCGCGGCGTCGCTGTCACTGATGCTGAGCCTGATGGCGCTCACGGCGTGGCTGCTGCAGCGCAAACTGACCGGCAGCAGCGATGTGACGGCGGTTGGTGGCAAACCGGTGAGTCAGGAACTGGCGCATGCGGGACGCTTACAAATCTTAATGCTGCTGCCGTTTGCTGTCACCGTGCTGCTGGCGGTGGTGCTGCCGCTCGGCGCGATGACCCTGAGCGGCTTACTGAATACGCTCTCCGGCGGATTACATCTGAGTAATCTGACGCTACGCCACTTCGGCGCGCTGTTCAGCCAGCAAGGCGATGCGCTGGCGGCCTTCTCCACCAGCATTGGCCTGGCGCTCGGCGCGGCGCTGCTGACCGGCGCGCTGGGTTTTCTGATCGCCTGGCGCGTATCAGAAGGGAAAACCCGTTTGCTGGCAATGATGGATGGCCTGGCGCTGCTGCCTGCGGCGATGCCCGGCGTGGTGGTGGGCGTGGGGTTGATTCTGCTGTGGAACCGCGGTTTCTGGCCGGTTTCGCCCTACAACACGATGTTTATTCTGCTGCTGTCGTACAGCTGTTTGCTGCTGCCGTGGCCGGTGCGTTATGTCAGTAGCGCGCTGCGCCAGCTGGCACCCACGCTGCAACCGGCGGCGCGCGTGCACGGCGCATCACGTGTGCAGGCGCTGCGTCTGATTGTGCTGCCGCTAGTCGCGCCCAGCTTGCTGGCGGCGATGATGATGGTGTTTGCCGTAGCGTCGCGCGAGCTGGTGACATCGCTGCTGCTGGCTCCGGCAGGCACGCAAACCGTGGCGATCTTTATCTGGCGTCAGTTCGAACAGGGCTCGGTGGGACAAGGTATGGCGATGGCCACGCTGACGCTTTGCGCCAGTTTGAGTTTGATGTTGGCGGCCACGGTGCTGATGCGGCGTCATGAAAAATAGTCATACATACCGTAGCGGCGTGATTCATCACGCATAAATAGGACCTTGATGATTAAAATTATTTAAGCTGTGATTGTGGGTTTAACTGTCATCTTATCCACATTTTTTAAAACCCATGTCCGTGCGGCATTGACCTTACACTTTAAATGGGTAAATTGTAGTTTCGACTAGGGATGATTTCTAACCGTAAGGAAACGGCATGTATCACAGTGATTTGATACTCAAGGGCATCAAAGCCGATGAGTTGATGGCGTCACAGCTTGAAAAAGCTCTTATAGGTGTAAAAGACCAGGTACTTCAGCAAGCCAGTAAAATTGGCGACGGAGCAACACGCTTGGTGTATTACACATCTTGCTTCACCGATAACTATCAAGATGTATGTGCAAAGCTAAAAGAAGAAGACTTGCGCTTCCTGGATGGCATTGCCGAAGTGGTCAAAAGACGTGACATTATCTATAGGCTGGTTCACATCTATTTTGAAGAAATTTTCAGATTCAAAACACGCGAACAACTTTCAGCAATCAATTCCGGTTTATTAAAAGCAGGCGTGATCATCTCCTCTAACACACTAAACAATCAGACTTTTATCATTGGAATAACAACAGCTGTTTGCCTTGGCATAGGCTTTAACTCATCCATCGTCGCCTGGACAGGAAAGACCGCCGCGCTAACTGTTACCGGGCTAGGGCTATACGGCATCGTACAACAAGCTGCTGATAGTGCTGAAAGGCTTAGGCTGCAAGCGCCGATGTATTATCAAGCCCTGCACATGCAAAGACTCGAAATGATGTATTTCCTCGTCGAGCCGACTTTTATGAAAGCTCAAGCATTTGAGAGTGACATTACCAACGCAATAATTAACATGGTGAAGTAGGCATGCGTAATTTTCTAAAACAATGGTTAAAGGCGCAGGCATCATATTTCTTTTGGGGCTACGTTCCGCTTGTTTTAATTATTACTTTCGGTGTTTTTGCAGTAACGTACTTTCGCCCCTACGCACTTCAGGCCATAGGGGCTTTGATAATCATTACCTTTGCGTTTGTTGTCTGGTTTAACCGCCCTCGTTAAAATTAAAAGGAACTTAACTATGTCAACTCCAGCTCATTTATGGCTAACAGATGAAAACGGATCCCCTATCACGGGTGGATGCCTGATGCCTACACGACTCGGCTCAATTGAAATGCGCACTCTAACGCATAACATATCGGTTCCAGCCGACAGACATACCGGAAAGTTAACAGCAGCAAGAATCCATGCCCCAATAGTTTTCCAGAAAGAATTTGACCAGACGACGCCATTATTATTTCGCGCGCTGTGTCAGGGCAGAATACTTAAATCAGCCACGATAAAAATGTATAGAATTAATGAGGCAGGAATTGAAACAGAATACTTTAACATTGTTCTTGAAAACGTAAAAATAACCAGCATTACTCCATCACTCGTACCAGCAGGCATAGCAAGCACACATATGGAAAATGTCGAGATTCGTTATGAAACTATTATGTGGAAATACGTCGATGGAAATATTCAGTTTAAAGATGGTTGGAATGAACGAATGATCGCTTAATTAAATAGTTAACACCTTACCTTGCTCGCTGTTTGTCTGTGCCGATGTTTAAATAAGTATTGATGTCGGCACGGTAAGCCGAGGTGTGAAAATTTCACAGCTACCGCTTGACGTTCATGCAGGTAGCTACGGATGTTGCGTGTTGTAAAAATTTCTCTTTATCTTAAAAAACAGATGGTTAATTTTCATCAACTACACTCTCCTGAGAAATTTTGTCTCAGGAGAGAGAATGAATAACCTGCTTCAGGAAAAAATTGGCCAGAACATCCTGGTAAAACTGGCGATGCTGGTGATTATTCTGGCGGGCATTCGCGCCGCCTCGGACATTCTGGTGCCCTTCTTACTCGCCAGCTTTTTAGCTATTGTGCTCAATCCACTGGTCACGATGCTGATGCGGCGCGGCGTCAAACGTGGCCTGGCGATTACGCTGGTGATCACCGTGATTTTTATCGTCGTACTGTTACTCATTGCTGTACTCGCCAGCTCGGCCAGTGACTTCAGCGATACCTATCCGCAAATCCGCGCCATGCTGGAGCAGAAACTGGCGGTGGTGCAACATTTTGCCGCGCGTTTTCATATCAACATCTCTACCGAAGCGCTGGCTGCGCGCCTCGATCCCAACGTGGTGATGGACATGGCAACATCGGTGCTAAAACAGCTGTCCGGCGCGATGACCAACGTCCTGCTGCTGATCCTCACCGTGGTGTTTATGCTGTTTGAAGTGCGTCATCTGCCGTACAAGATGCGCAATGCGATGGTTAATCCACAAATCCGCATCGCCGGTCTGCACCGCGCGCTGAAAGGTGTGACGCACTATCTGGCACTGAAAACCCTGGTGAGTTTGATTACCGGCGTGGCCGTTTGGCTGTCGCTGCTGCTGCTCGGCGTGAAGTTCGCGCTGTTCTGGGGCGTGGTGGCGTTCATCCTTAATTTCATCCCCAACATTGGCCCGATCATCGCCGGTATTCCGCCATTTATTCAGGCGCTGGTGTTAAATGATATTTATGACGCCATGCTGGTGGCGGCGCTGTTCAGCGCGATTCATATGGTGTTCGGCAACATGCTGGAGCCAAGATTGATGGGGCGCGGGCTGGGACTCTCGACGCTAGTGGTGTTTCTGTCGTTGATTTTCTGGGGCTGGCTGCTGGGTCCGGTCGGCATGTTGCTGTCGGTGCCGCTCACCAGCGTGACCAAGATTTTGATGGAAACCACGCCGGGCGGAAGCCGATTGGCGATTATGTTGGGTAATGGACGGCCGGGCAAACGGGCGCGTTAAGGCTCTTTCACTCAAGGTCGCGCAATAAATTGCGTCGCTACAGATTCAGTGCATGCCGTAGCGGCGTGATTTTACGTTATTGCGTTTGAAACACGCTGTTGTCGGTAATCGCCTGTACATCAACTTTGTTTGGCAGGATATTCAACTCGCTAAACAAGTCCGACACCTTCTGCACCTTTGCCACATCATCCGGCGTCACGCCACGTACACCGTGGGAAATACGCGCAGTAATCTGCTGCGCGTCCGCCGGTTGCAGGCGCGTTAACTGCGCATACACCTCGTTATACTGCTGCGGATGCGCCAGCGCCCACTCGCGCGCTTTGGCCAGACGATGGGTGAAATCGGCAATCGCCGCGCGCTTCGCGGGATCGTCGAGCGAGCTTTGCGTGGCGGTGACAAACGACAGCGCGGTTGTCAGCCCTTTGCCGTCACGCAGCAGACGCGCGCCATGCTTTTCCGCAATACCTAAATAGGGATCGAAGGTTGCCCATGCGGCAATCTGCCCGGAGTTAAACGCCGCGCTGGCGTCGGTTGGCAACACAAAACGCACCGGCACCGTATCACGTGGCACTTTCGCCTCTTCCAACGCCTCATACAGCAAGTGCTGCGAGATACTGCCGCGCGCCGACGAGACAACAACCTGCTTGCCAGCCAAATCTTTCACGCTGTGGATCGGCGAATCGGCAGGGACGATCAGCCCGTTCGAACTGGCGTCACCGACGTTGGTGGCGATGATCTTCAGCGGTACGCCGCCCGACGCCGCCATCAGCACCGGCAAATCGCCAGCGTACGAGGTATCGACCGCACCCGCACGCTGCGCTTCAAACAGCGGCGCCGCGCCCTGGAAATTCGCCCAGCGATAGTGATAAGGCGCGTCTTTCATGACATCTGCCGCTTCGATCAGCGAACGCAGATTGCGTGCCTGATCGCCCAGCACCAGCGTGACTTTACTCAAATCAGGCGCGGCCTGACTGCCAAACGCCGCGCACAGCAGCAGCGCAGAAACTACCGGTTTTAGCCATTTCATCGGGGGAGATTCTCAGAGTGCGTTGCGGTTGAGCTGGCGGATGTAAGCATCCCAGTGCAGCTGATATTTGCGATTACGGATGCTGTTGTCAAACGCCTGCGCGGCTTTCTCGGAAACGGCGTCCGGCAGAATGATCAGATCCGCGCCACCCGATTGTGCCGCCAACTGTGCCTGGCAGGCGCGCTCGAGGTAATAGAGGTTGTAGAAAGCTTCTTCAATGCTGCCGCCGCTGGTCAGCAGGCCGTGATTTCGCAGGATCAGCGCGTTAAGATCGCCGAGATCGGCAACGATGCGCTGCTGCTCGTCGAGATCCAGCGCGATACCTTCGTAATCGTGATAGCCGAGGCGATTATGGAAACGCGTGCTGTGTTGCGAAATCATCAGCATGCCGTTTCGCTGCGCCGAAACGCCAATGCCGGCCGCGGTGTGCGTATGCATCACCGCATGGGCATCTGGCCGCGCGCGGTGAATCGCACTGTGAATAACAAACCCGGCAAGGTTAATTCCCAGCCCGGTTGGGTCGTCAATAATATTGCCGTCGATGTCGATTTTAACCAGCGTTTCCGCCTGGATTTCATCGAAGGTTTGCCCGAAAGCGTTGATAAGAAAGTGCGGCTGATCGCCCGGTACGCGCAGGGAAAAATGGGTGTAAATATGGTCGGTCCAGCGTAGCTTCGCCGCCAGATGATAAGCCTGCGCCAGTTTGATGCGCGCCTGCCATTCGCCTTCGCTGATGCGCTGCCGTAATGATGTGACATCCAGGGTTTCCGTGCTCATTTCCGCTCCTCATTTCAGGTCAATGTGCTTACCTAACATCGTGGCATAGCGTTTTTGCCGCTGGGAAATGCCAATAACGGCAAAACAATGTCATTAAACGCAAAGTGAGATTGATCATTGACCTGTATCAGACCGGTTTATTCTTAAATCGCTACCCTACACAGCCCTGTGAAAATGGTATGCTGCTGACGCCGCAAGCGCAGCTTAAACCGACTGAGGATTGTCTGGTGCCACTGAAAAAACGACATCACGATTTTGATTGGGTCTTAATCGTTTGTGCCGGGTTGCTGCCGTTGGTGCTCGGCATCCTTTGTACGGCCATCGAAGCGCGTCACACCGTCAGCCAACAGCAGATTTCAACCGCCAATACCTTGATTACTCAGGCTGAAAAGATGAGTGACAACGCCTGGAATATGATCACTGAGATGCGCCAGTATCAGTACCAGCCTTGTGCCAAAATCGAAGATCAGCTGCAGCGCGCCGGTACGCTCAATCCCTATTTTCGATCCATTGGTATGCTGAAAGGCAATGACATCATTTGCTCGTCCGCCTTTGGCCTGCGACATGGCACCCTGACCGAGATGATGATGCAGCCGCCGCCGATAACCGGCAAAGCCTGGTGGAGCATTTCGGTGCACGGAACGGTTGGCGTGCCGAATCGTCCGGCGGTGGTGTTTATGCGTCAGCTTCCCGATACCAGCGGTTTTTGGGCGGTAATCGACGGCCAATATTTGATGGATTTCATGAACGCCATTGGCGGTTCACGCGGTTACCACATGAGCCTGCAGTTTAGCGGTGGCGCAGTGATCGCCAGCGGACCGGCTGACATGCAGCCAAAGCTGTATATGAAAAGTGAATCTTTTCAGGCCGACTCCAGCCGCTATCCCATCACCGTTAATGTAACCGTTCCGGCTTCTGAGCTGCTCAAAGCCTGGCGTCAGGCGCTGTTCATCTTCCTGCCGATGGCGGCGATTTTCTCGATTTTGCTGATGATCCTCACCGCCAATTGGCTGCGTCGTCGTATTTCCTGGCACGATGAGATTGGTCGCGCTATCCGCGCCCGCCAGTTCTCAGTGCATTATCAGCCGGTATACAGCAATACCTTGCACGCCTGCGCCGGTGTTGAAGCCTTACTGCGCTGGCAACGGCCCAACGGCGTGATGATTCGTCCGGATATCTTTATCAGCGCCGCTGAAGCCGAAGGGATGATTGTGCCGTTGACGCAGCATCTGCTGGAGTTGATGGCCGAAGATATTCAGAGCTGGCAGGTCGAGCCCGGATTTCACCTCGGGCTGAATCTGGCGGCGGAGCATCTGCAGCATGACGATTTCGTGGCCGATATTGAATTGTTTGCTGAGCGCATCAAAGACAAACAGCTGTGCATCACGCTGGAGCTGACCGAACGCAGCCTGATTGAAGAGGGTGAAAAGGTGGCGTGTAAACTGCGTCATTTGCGCGCGCAGGGCATGAAGGTGGCGATTGATGATTTCGGTACCGGCCACTGTTCACTGACCTACCTGCTCACCTTCCCGCTGGACTACCTGAAAATCGATCGCGGCTTTATCAATGCCATTGAAGGCCTCGACGTGGAAACGCCGGTGCTGGATGCGATTATTAATCTGTGCCACAAGCTGGAACTGGATGTGCTGGGCGAAGGCGTCGAGACCGCAACACAATTTGAGTACCTGCGGCAGCGTGGTGTGATATTTATTCAGGGCTACTATTATGCCCGTCCGCTGGATAATGACCGGCTGCGTGCCTGGCTCAGCGAGCAAGGGCACAAGCCACTTCTCGTTGAGGAACATTATGAGCCTGAACTGCATCATTCTTGATGACTACCAGAACGTCGCCCAGTCGCTTGCCGATTGGGCGTCTCTCGCCCCGCTGGTGCACACCACTTTTCTGACTGAACATTTCGCCGACCAGGATGAATTGGTTAAGCGCATCGCGCACGCCGATATTTTGGTAGTTATGCGCGAACGCACGCCGCTCAGCGCCGAGCTGATTGGCCGCTTGCCCAATCTGAAAATGGTAGTCACTTCCGGCATGCGTAATGCCTCTATCGATTTACATGCCTGCGCGGAACGCTATATCGCGGTGTGCGGTACCGCCAGCAGCAGCGCGGCACCGCTGGAACTGACGTGGGGATTGTTGCTGGGATTGGCGCGCCATATCGTGCCGGAGAATCAGGCGCTGCGCAGCAACGGCGCGTGGCAGCACACCGTTGGCATGAGCCTGCAGGGCAAAACGCTGGGATTACTTGGATTGGGTAAAATCGGCGGCGAGATGGCAAAAGTGGCGCAGGCGTTTGGGATGCGCGTGTGTGCGTGGAGCCAGAATTTAACCGCCGAACGTGCCGCCGAGTGTGGCGCAGAACGTTCGGCATCGCTGGCTGCGCTGCTCAGTAGCAGCGATGTGGTGTCCATTCATCTGGTATTGAGCGAGCGCTCACGCCATTTAATTGATGCAGCGGCGCTGACGCAGATGAAGCCCGGCGCGCTGCTGATTAACACATCGCGCGCCGGCATTGTCGATCAACAGGCGATGATCGCCGCGCTGCAATCGGGTCAGTTAGCCGGTGCGGGATTAGATGTGTTTGAACAGGAGCCGCTGCCCGCCGATCATCCGCTGCGTCAGCTGCCGAACGTGCTGGCGACGCCGCATCTCGGCTATGTCGCCGACAGCAATTATCGCACCTACTTCACGCAGGCGGTGGAAGATATTCAGGGATGGTTAACGGGTGCGCCACTGCGCTCGCTGCTCTGAACGGCCTGCGCGCCGTTTTTCCGCAATGCGCAGCGCCACTTCAAGGCTGTCTTCCGCCAGCGCGCCATTCGGCACATCGCGCTGGGCATTGAGACGTTGATTAATGCGCTCCAGCGTCGGCGTTAACTGCCCCACCAACTGCTGATATTCATCAAGCTGCGTGATGGGTTGGTTACATGCGATGCTGGTTTGCGTCAACCGTTGCAGCTGACGCAAGCTCTCGGTCGCCTGGCGGGAGAGTAATCCGTCCTGACGCCAGCTTTTCAGGCGTTGCAGCAGTTCATCGGGTTGTTGCGCCAATAATGCCAGCTTCGCATCGGTTCGTTCGCCACAGTTAATCCACGCCACCGAGCTAATGGAAACGGCAGTCGTACGCTGTGCCGCAGGCACAAGATTGATAAGATTGCTTTCTACACTGTCGCTCATCGACAACCAGGGATTCTTAAAAGACTGGGCGCTTATCCTCGACATGAACACTCCACCAAAGCACGGCGGCAGAGTATTACCCAATGTTTTGGAGCTGGCAAGCAGAGGTTGCCGCCTCGCTTAATGGTAAATTTTTCTTATTTATGTGCGCATCAATCAGGTATGGCAATAAAGCCGCGGCATACCAGAATAATTGATTATTTGATCGCCATTGGGGAGTTGATACATCTGATAATAATCACTGTGGGATTCTCGCGCCGAGGTGAAAAGTATCTGCGCAGCGAGTGGCTCGGGCACCGTATCATCGGCCATCGCCTGCACTTTACGGGTATTCACCAGCATAAAATCGCCCTGACGATGCCAGCTACTGACAGAAACGCGATTTAAGCGATATTGGCGATCCGGCAATGTTACCGTGCCGATTAGCGTTGATGCGCCGCTACCATCCGCTTTAAAACGTGTGCGTACCGTCGCATCCAGCGTACCCGTTGGCTTCCCTTCATTATCAATGCGATAGGGAACATCACACCATTCGGGTACCACAACGGTTGGGCGGACCAACAGCACCCACGCCCAGGGAAGAATGAACGCAATAATAACAACCAATGTGAGTAATGACTTACGCATCAGGTAGCTCCTGATTAGATATCAACCATGAAATACATCCATTATTCTTTTGCTCGATGGGTTGGAGGCAAAGGAAAGCACTGCTGAAGGCACGAATGCGTGAACGGTTGATGTACAGCAACGGCGGGACTGAGCCATCCGGCAGGCGCGGTTTTAACTCGCGGAATCGGCGCATAGCATCCTGAACGACAAAAGAATCGGCAGAAAGTCTTTCATTGATAAAGACCTGCGTCTGCGCTTCCTGACCATAAAATTTAAATTGCATGCCATCATGTTCGGTTGGCGCAAACTCCTGACGGATAATCAGTGCCAGCGCCACATTTAGCAGTAATAATCCCGCCAGCACGCCACGCCACAGCCAGGATTTTTTCTTCACGGCGACCGCTTTCACAGCAGGTTCGGGCTGCACCGTGACCGGCTTTTCAGCTTCAGCAGCAGGCGTAGCGACCTCACTGAAGGATTCGACATCGACCTGCTCGGCCAGCACGCAGCCAATCAGCGGCACCTGATGTACCAATGCACCTGGCGCGTGCGCCTGCTGCGCCAGACGATTGATCTCAGCAATGGTCAACGTTAAGCGATCGGCAAAGGGGATCTCAGAAGGTTCGCGCTGAAACAGCACATGCAATGCCTGATTACGCACCAGCTTGCCTTGGGCATTGAGCACGCGACGTAATACCGCGCTTTGCAGCGGACTTAATGCCACGCGTTGAGCGGGAGAATTGAGTGGATAAAACACCTGTTGGTCGGCATCAAAACAGAGACTTTTGGCAAATAAAACAAAGCGCGCCATATGAAACCTGATTTCCAAAAAAGCAACTCACGCAAGTATATGTAGTTTCGCGAGATGGCGCACGCTTACTGCAAATCGCTGCGTGAAATTGTGGCCTTTTTTCGACGCGTTTTAAGCGCTAACAGGCCACAGCATTA
Source organism: Pantoea sp. AG1095 (assembly GCF_003208415.1). Taxonomy (NCBI): domain Bacteria; kingdom Pseudomonadati; phylum Pseudomonadota; class Gammaproteobacteria; order Enterobacterales; family Erwiniaceae; genus Pantoea; species Pantoea sp. AG1095. The sequence continues at coordinate 126,650 of NZ_QKMJ01000007.1, forward strand.
GCTAAAAAATAGCCAGTTAATGGTGAGAACATGACAAATATCACACAAAATCGGTATACTCTGTCGCGGTTGGCAATCATTACTTTCCTAATAATTGCCCGGCAGGGCAGGGAAAAAGCGTTATTTCCCCGCTATGCTTTAATTTTCTCAACGCCGCGGACTGTTGGCATTGTTTGAGTCCGCAGCGTTGAGGATTTTTCGAATTCCAATACAGGGTATCTGCATGAAACTACGTAGGAAGCGTGTAAAACCTATCGGGATTGATGATGTCACCATTATCGATGACTCCCGTTTACGTAAAGCCATTACCGCGGCTTCGCTGGGCAACGCGATGGAATGGTTTGATTTTGGTGTTTATGGCTTTGTGGCTTACGCGCTGGGTAAGGTGTTCTTCCCGGATGCTTCTCCAAGTGTACAGATGATTGCTGCACTGGGTACGTTCTCAGTTCCGTTCCTGATTCGTCCACTCGGTGGTTTGTTCTTCGGCATGTTGGGCGATAAATATGGTCGCCAGAAAATCCTTTCTATTACCATCGTTATCATGTCGATCAGTACCTTCTGTATCGGCTTGATACCGTCCTATGCCTCAATTGGTATTTGGGCACCGATTCTGCTGCTGTTGGCAAAAATGGCGCAGGGCTTCTCGGTCGGCGGTGAATATACCGGTGCATCGATCTTCGTTGCCGAGTACTCGCCTGACCGCAAGCGCGGCTTTATGGGCAGCTGGCTTGATTTCGGCTCCATCGCCGGTTTTGTGCTCGGTGCGGGCGTCGTGGTGCTGATCTCCACCATTATCGGTGAAGAGAAATTCCTCGAGTGGGGCTGGCGTATTCCGTTCTTTATTGCGCTGCCGCTCGGCATTATCGGTTTGTATCTGCGTCATGCCCTGGAAGAAACGCCGGCGTTCCAGCAGCACGTTGACAAGCTGGAACAAGGCGACCGTGAAGGTCTGCGCGACGGCCCGAAAGTGTCGTTTAAAGAGATCGCGACCAAACACTGGAAAAGCCTGTTGGCCTGTATCGGTCTGGTGATTGCCACCAACGTGACCTACTACATGCTGCTGACCTACATGCCGAGTTACCTGTCGCATAACCTGCACTACTCGGAAGATCACGGCGTGTTGATCATCATCGCTATCATGATGGGTATGTTGTTTGTGCAGCCAGTAATGGGCATGCTGAGTGACCGCTTTGGCCGTCGTCCGTTTGTCATCATCGGCAGTATCGCCCTGTTTGCCTTCGCGATTCCGGCCTTTATGCTGATTAACAGTGGCGTGCTGGGTCTGATTTTTGCCGGTCTGTTGCTGATGGCTGTGATCTTAAACGCCTTTACCGGTGTAATGGCATCCTCGCTACCTGCGATGTTCCCAACCCACATTCGCTACAGCGCATTGGCAAGTGCCTTCAATATTTCGGTGCTGATTGCCGGTCTAACGCCGACATTCGCTGCTTATTTAGTGGAAGCCACCAACAATCTGTATATGCCGGCTTACTACCTGATGGTTGTCGCGGTGATTGGTTTGATTACCGGTATCTTCATGAAAGAGACCGCCAACAAGCCGCTGCGCGGTGCCACGCCAGCCGCGTCGGACATGGATGAAGCACGTGAGATCCTGCAGGAGCATCACGACAACATCGAGCAGAAAATCGAAGATATTGATGACGAGATCGCCAAGCTTGAGGCGAAACGTAAAAACCTGGTGCAGCAGCATCCGGACATCAACGAGTAATCTTCCCGACTCCCGCCACCCGGCGGGAGTTTTCGTTTCCGCACACAATCCTTCATGCACAGCCGCGAAAAGGGGTAAACTATTGCCACTTTTTTAACCTGCATAAGTTGTAAAGCATGTCTGAATTTAATCTGATCCAGCGCCCAAGAAGGCTGCGCAAAAGCGCGTCAATGCGCGAAATGTTCCAGGAATCTCACCTCAGCATCAACGATTTGGCACTGCCCATTTTCGTTGAAGAAGGCGTGGACGAGTATGTGCCCATTAACGCCATGCCGGGCGTGGTGCGTATCCCCGAGAAACGTTTAGCTTATGAAATTGAACGTATTGCCAAAGCGGGCATTCGTTCAGTGATGACCTTCGGTATTTCCCACCACACCGACGCCACCGGCAGCGATGCCTGGAATGAAAACGGTTTAGTGGCGCGTATGTCGCGTATCTGCAAAGACACCGTGCCAGAAATGATCGTGATGTCTGATACCTGCTTCTGCGAATACACCAGCCACGGCCATTGCGGCGTGCTGTGCGATCACGGCGTCGATAACGACCAAACGCTGATCAACCTCGGCAAGCAAGCCGTGGTTGCGGCACAAGCCGGCGCAGACTTTATCGCTCCTTCTGCCGCGATGGATGGCCAGGTGAAAGCCATTCGCCAGGCGCTCGACGCCGCCGGCTTCACCGATACCGCCATCATGTCTTATTCGACGAAGTTCGCGTCCTCCTTCTACGGCCCGTTCCGTGAAGCCGCAGGCACCGCGCTGAAAGGCGATCGTAAGACTTACCAGATGAATCCGATGAACCGCCGTGAAGCGCTGCGTGAGTCGCTGCTTGATGAAGCGGAAGGTGCAGATTCTCTGATGGTAAAACCGGCTGGCGCTTACCTCGATATCCTGCGCGATATCCGCGAACGCACCACGCTGCCGCTCGCTGCGTACCAGGTGAGCGGTGAGTACGCGATGATCAAATTCGCCGCGCAGGCGGGTGCCATCGACGAACGTAATGTGGTTCTGGAGAGCCTTGGCGCGATTAAACGTGCCGGCGCGGATCTCATTTTCAGCTATTTTGCCCTTGATCTCGCTGAGCAAAAAGTGCTCTGATTATCGTTACGCCTGGCATCGGACATCGCATACCGTTGCCAGGCGCTTTCAGCCTTTGTGGCTTAAACACCAGTGTTTCTGTAATTCCATAATTAATAAGAGTAACGCGATGAAAGCACCTGCACTGCCTGCGGACGAGTCACATCGTCTGGCCCAGTTACGTGCGCTCAACATTCTGCACACGCCAGCAGAAGAGCGTTTCGACCGTTTAACCCGCCTTGCCCGTCGTTTGTTTGGTGTACCCGTTGCGCTGGTCAGCCTGCTGGAAGAGGACCATCAGTGGTTCAAATCCACTGCGGGTTCAAGCGATACCACCGCACCGCGCAATACCTCTTTCTGTGGCCACGCCGTGCTGCAGGATGATGTGATGGTGGTAGAAAACGCGCTTGATGACGAGCGCTTCTTCGATAATCCACTGGTTAAAAATGCCGATAATCCGGTGCGTTTCTACGCCGGTTGCCCATTGCGCACGCCGGCTGGTGCGAAAGTCGGCACCTTGTGCATTATCGATCATCATGCGCGCCAGTTCGATGCGGATGATATCCATACATTGCGTGATTTAGCCGCAATGGCGGAAGCGGAGCTGGTGGCGTTCCAGACCGCAACATCCGATGAACTGACGCAAATCACCAACCGCCGTGGCTTTATGACGCTCGGCCAGCTGGCGCTGAATGAGTGCCAGCTGAAGCAGTTACCGGCCAGCCTGACTTTCCTCGATCTCGATCGCTTTAAAGCCATTAACGATACGCTCGGTCATCGCGAAGGCGACCGCGCATTAATGGACTTTGCCAACGCCATGAAGGTGAGTTTCCGCCATGCGGATATCTTTGCCCGTTTGGGCGGCGACGAATTTGTGGTGCTGTTTAATGGCTTGCAGCAAGCCGATACCGAAGGTGTGTTGGCGCGCTTTGATGGTTTCCTGCAACAGCAAACCCAGAATCTGGAGCGCCGCTACGCTTTGCACTTCTCATCGGGCATTGTTGAGTTCGATCCCGATCATCCGCAGTCGCTGGAACAGCTGCTGGAAGGTAGCGACGAACGGATGTACGCCGCTAAGAACGGGAAAAAGAAGTTGAGTTGATTGTGGGTCGCCATGAATGGCGTAATGCCGATCAGTTAAGCGCCGTATCAAATCACCGCACCTTCCGTAGCGGCGCGATTTATCGCGCAATGAATTGCGCCGCTACTATGTGTGCGCTCGGTAATTACGGGTTTTCATGTCTTAACTGACGAGCATTACGCCATTCATGGCGACCCTACGGTTAATTGTCAGCCAAAGCGTCAATCAATGTCTGATTAAACGTCTGCGGTTCTTCCATCTGCGGCGCGTGCCCCATGCCCGGGAATTCGATTAAGCGTGCGCCGGGAATCAGCTGCGCCACCTGCTTACCCAATACATTGTAATGCCCGAGTTTTGCTTTCACTTCCGGCGGCGCGATATCACTGCCAATCGCCGTGGTATCTGCGGTGCCAATCATCAACGTGGTCGGCACGCGTAGATCTTTAAACTCGTAATACACCGGCTGAGTGAAAATCATGTCGTAGATGAGCGCCGAGTTCCACGCCACTTTCTTGTGGCCTGGCCCACTATTTAGCCCAGCCAGCATATCGACCCATTTGTCATACTCCGGCTTCCACTGGCCGCTGTAATATGTCTGCTGTTCATATTTCTTGATGCCTGCCGCATCCAGCTTGAGTTCACGCTGATACCACTGATCCACCGAGCGCCACGGCGCGCCTTTGGCTTTCCAGTCTTCTAAGCCGATGGGATTGACCAGCACCAGCTTCTGCGTTTGTCTGGGATACATCAGCGCATAACGCGTCGCCAGCATGCCGCCGGTCGAGTGCCCAACCATAATGGCGTTGTCGATACCCAGTTGCTGCAACAGTTGATGGGTGTTCTGTGCCAGTTGCTGGAAGGTGTATTGATAGTTAGCTGGTTTAGTTGAGCTGCAGAAGCCAATCTGATCTGGCGCGATGACGCGATAACCTTTCTGGCTCAGCGCTTTGATGGTGTCATCCCAGGTTGCGCCACAGAAGTTCTTGCCGTGCATCAACACCACGGTTTCACCGTTGGCCTGCTGCGTAGGTTTGACATCCATATAACCCATACTCAGCGCTTGCTGCTGCGAGGAGAAGTTAAAGTGCTGCAGCGGATAGGGATAGCTAAAGCCTTCGAGCTGTTCACCATACACATTGGCGGCGAGCGCCGGAGCAACAGCGCCTAATGTCACTGATGCCAGAATCACGGCAAGTGACTGTTTTGGCTTGAAACGAAAACCCATTAGGTGATTCCTCAACAGTGAAAACCTTCAGTGTGGCACGTTAATCCGCGTTAAGTATTGATGAGGTGTGCCGCCAGAAAGCACACCTTTTACTATTAAGCGCCGCGAAGCGATGAAAAATTTGAGTTAATAATAACGCCCGTTATTACGATAAATACTCAACACCATCACAACAAGAAAACCTGTAAATTCACGAAAACCAAGACCGGTCTTGATGACAAATATTAAAACAGCCAAATAACCAGAAAACTTTACATTAATTGCAGATTGGAAAGATTAATTAAATTACACTCTGCCACTGTTAATGGAGGACTATGATGACACAGCAAAAATATAATGAAGGGGTAATTGATTCGGTAACCGAATGGATTATGGCTAACCTGGATCAACGTTTAACGATTGATGATATTGCACTGAAGTCTGGCTATTCGAAATGGTATTTACAGAAACTCTTCGCCCGTTATCACAATGAGACGCTGGCACGCTACATCCGAAAAAAGAAACTGGTTCATTGCATTAATGACTTAAAAGACAGCAATGTGCCAATTATCAGCCTGGCAGTGAAATATCATTTTGAAAGCCAGCAATCTTTCACGCGCTCATTTAAACATGTGCTGGGCTGCACGCCACTTTATTGCCGTAAGCGCCAGCTGGATGAGGAAGCCAAACTTGCAATGCGTGAAAGTGGCGATCCCTGTGTGCTTTGCCGTCAGGCGGGATTTAACGCCACCGAACGCAATAAAGCAATTATCACGCCCGCGGTACGTAACGATAAATATATGCCGCGAATTGGTTGTGCGATGCGTTGATAAATAATTGACTCTTTTTTGGCGCCATTTGACGCCAACAGACTTCTTCATTCCAATTCATGAACGCTTTAATTGAATAGAAACGGATGGCATACCATCCGTTTCTCAATTAGTAACTCGATTTATTCAGCGCATTTACGCTCTTTTTAAAATGCGCGAGCCGATTATCCAGCGCATCGGTATACAGCATAGTATCCACACCGACGGCAACGAAATTAGCTCCCCACCGAATAGCGCGTTCCGCCATTTCCAGATTAACCGCCAGAAAACCGGCCGCTTTTCCTGCGCTGCGGATGCGTTTGATACTCTGCTCAATCACTTTCTGCACTTCAGGATGCCCGGCATTATCGGGATAGCCCAATGAGGCTGACAAATCTGCCGGACCAATAAAGATTCCGTCAACGCCCTCAACCTCCAGCAACGCATCGAGATTATCAATCGCCGTTTTGCTTTCGGCCTGAATCAGCAGGCATAACTCTTCATTGGCGCGCGCCATATAATTTTCCACGCGCCCCCAACGTGCCGCCCGCGCCACGCCTGCGCCGACGCCGCGCGTGCCGTAAGGCGGATAGCGCGTCGCCTTCACCAGCGTCTGTGCCTGCTCAGCGGTATCGATCATCGGCACCAGCAAGGTGCGCGCACCGATATCCAGCACCTGCTTGATCAGTGCCGTCTGGAATTCGATTGGCCGTATCACCGGCTGGCTGCGATAAGGCGCAACGGCCTGCAATTGATGATAGAGATCCTGTACGGTATTCGGGGCGTGTTCGCCATCTATCAATAACCAGTCGTAGCCGCTGGTGGCAGCAATTTCGGCCAGATACGACGATGTGCTGCTCAGCCACAAACCAATCTGCGTTTCGCCTTTCGCCAATCCGGCTTTAAAGGGATTTTTTAACGGATCCTGCATAGCTGCTCCTTACTTAATGACTTGGCTGCTGAGAGTGTGGCAACTGACGCTCCACTTTCAGGCTGAGGATAATGAGTGAACCGATGGCGGCAATCAGCGCCAGCGCCAGCAATCCGGCAGCGCTGCTGTTAAAGTGCATTTCGGCATTTACGCGAATCAGCGGTGCGAGGAAGCCACCTACAGCACCAAACAAATTGACGAAGCCGATGCCCGCCGCCAGCGCAGTGCCAGAAAGCAGCTGCGTCGGCATGGTCCAGAACACCGGCTGCACGGCAATAAAACCCACCGCCGCGACGCTAAGCGCAATGATGGCCAACAGCGGCGAAACCAATCCGGACAAACCAATCCCGACGGCAGCAGCCAGCAAGGTGAACGCCGCGACCCGGCGACGCTCGCCGCTGCGGTCGGAATAGCGCGGAATCAGCCAGGTGCCAAACAGCGCGGCCACCCACGGAATGGCCGCCACCAGCGAGGCGAGGAAACCGACTTTGGTGCCCAACAACGCTGCGACCTGAGAAGGCAGGAAGAAAATCAGGCCATAAACCGCTATCTGAATGGTCATATAGATAATGGCGAGCTGCCAGACGCGACCATTGCGCAGCGCATCACGCAGATGTGAAGTCGGCTTCTGCTGCTCTTCGCTCTCCAGCTGACGTTGCAGCGCCCGCTTCTCCTCGGCGCTGAGAAAACGCGCTTTCGCCGGTGTGTCGTCGATATAGCTGAAAGTGAAAACGCCGGCTGCCACCGCCAGTAATCCTTCAATGATAAACATCCAGAACCAGCCGGGATGGCCTAGCACGCCGTGCATTTCCAGCAGTGCGCCAGAGAGCGGTGAACCCAGCGTCAACGCCAGCGGCGCGCCCATGTAGAACAGTCCCATGACGCTAGCGCGCTGCTGTTGCGGGAACCACAGCGAGGTCAGATAAATCATGCCCGGGAAGAAACCCGCCTCAGCGGCGCCGAGCAAGGTACGCACCAGCAGGAATTTGGCTTCGGTATCAGCAAATGCCATCGCCGCCGAAAGCAATCCCCACAGCAGCGTGGTGCCGCCAATCCAGCTGCGCGCGCCAAAGCGTCGCATCAGCAAATTGGCCGGCACGCCAAGCAGCGCGTACACCACAAAGAAGATTCCAGCACCTAACGCGTAAGCTTCATTACTCAGGCCGGTATCAAGTTGATATGCCTCTTTGGCGAAACCAATGTTGGCGCGATCGAGAAACGCCAACACGTAGAGCATCAACATGAAAGGAATAAGACGTACGCGATTCTTTTTAACCGCGCTTAACACCAGATTATCCATGGTAAACCCTCACGCAGGGCTGCGACGCGTCGCCGCAGCCGCTGCGATTAGTGTTGATAAGGACGCTTCAGTCCATCGCGATTCAGCTCCACGCCGAAGCCCGGTTTATTCAGCACCGATTTGTGCATGCGACCGTTAACCGGCACCGGTTCGTTGATCAGCAGCGGATCAAACTGCGGGCGCAGCGTGCTGCAATCCGGGCTGGTCATCAGGAATTCACTGAATGGGCTGTTGGTGAAGGTGATCACCGCGTGATGCGAGTAAACCGAGGAGCCGTGCGGCACCACCAGCTGGCCGCGTGATTTCGCCAGCGCCGCCACTTCCACCAGCGTGGTCAGGCCGCCGCACCAACCGACGTCGGGCTGCAAAATATCGATGCCGGTTTCAGCCAGCGTGCGGAATGATTGCAGCGTGCCATGATGTTCGCCGCTGGTGATCAACATGCCCTGCGGCGCTTGCTGTTTCAGCTGGGCATATCCTTCGAACTGCTGCGGCGGCAAACACTCTTCCAGCCACTTGACGTTATAAGGTGCGCAGGCGTGGGCCAGCCTGGTGGCGAAATTGACGTCCTGGCTCATCCAGCAATCAAGCATCAGCCAGAAATCCGGGCCGCAACTTTCGCGATAGTGAGCGATGCGCGCCACCTCTTTACGGATGCCTTCATCGCCATCGTGCGGTCCCCACTGCACCGCCATTTTGCCGCCGATAAAGCCCATCTGCTGCGCCAGGTCCGGACGCGCACCGGTGGCGTAGAACTGCAGTTCATCGCGTACCGCGCCGCCCAGCAGTTTGTACACCGGCAGATCGGTGACTTTGCCGAACAGATCCCATAGCGCCAAATCGACACATGAAATGGTGTTCATCACCAGGCCGCCCGATCCGGCGTAATACAGGGTGGCGTTCATCATCTGGTCGTGAATCAGTTTGATATCGCTGACGCAGCGTCCTTCAAGGAAGCGGTTGAGATGCTTTTCCACGATGAAGCAGCCCATTTCGCCGCCGGTGGTAATGGCAAAACCGGTTTGACCGTTATCGGCTTCGACTTCGACAATTAGCGTGCCTAACACGTTGATGCCAAAGGATTGACGCGACTGCTCATACTGCTTGTATTTGCTCATGGGCGTGGCGACGTGGTCATCAATCCAGTGATTGGCACCTTGATCGTGGTAATCGCCGCCAGCCGCTGCTTTATCCGCGGTAGCGCCACCGGCAAAGTAGGCGCGGACAGTTTTAATTTTAGGTAGGGACATGCTCTTCTCCTGGTTACGAGGCGTGTTTTTCCGCCGGGCTACGCCAGCCCAGCAGACGGGAAATATCGCGGGCGCAGGCAATCGCCTGGCCAGCAAGGTAATCGCGTTTGTCGTCGTCAATGTCGAGTCGGGTGCCCACCAGCGAAATGGCGGCGACGAGCTGCTGGCGGGCATTGAAAATCGGCGCGGCGACGCAGCGCACATCGGGATAATCTTCACCGTTATCAAAGCTCCAGCCCTGACGGCGAATGCGTGCCAGCTCGGTACGCAGCGCGTCGGCATTACGCAGCGAGGTTGGCGTCACCGCCACAAAACGCAGGCCGCTGATGATGCGTTCCTGCTCTTCAGGTTGCTGCCAGGCAAGCAGACATTTGCCAATGCCCGAGCGATAGAGCGACAGGCTTTTGCCTTCGTGTGAGCGCACGCTGATGGTGGCGGCGGATTCGAGTTTGAGGATGTAACAGGCGTGACCACCCTCGAGGATGCCGAGGTGGCACAGCAGATTGGTCTGCTGCATTAAACGTGTCAGAGGTGGACGCGCAATATCGCGGATATCCATGCGCTGCAGTGCGTGACCGGCAAACTCCACCAGCCGCGTCCACAGGCAATAGTTGTTGTTGCGATCAATAGTGATCAGACGCTGTTTTTTCAGTTCAGCGAACAGCAGATAGGCGCTGCTTTTGGGAAGCGCCAGCGTTTCAATGATCTCGGCGGCGCTGCACGGTCCGTGCTGGGCAATAAAGTCGAGAATCGCAATGGCGCGCGTCAGCGCGGGGACAGGCGTAATTTCCAACATGCTGGACTCCAGTCTGATAATCTGGAGCGCAGTGTTGTAGTTTTACTTCGTGATAAGTGTGCGCCGCTTCAAATTACGCGGCGCTGAGCGTGTTTGCTGGCAGCGCGTGTGCGGGAATGTGAATCGCGCCGCGCTGAGAGTACAGCCGACTGTACTCCTGCCGCAGGAGCACAAGATCTAAGAGAAAATGTATTTGATCGCTGCAATGGCCATCGTGGTGGTCATCACCATTAGCAAACGTTTGATCCAGCGCATATCGGTTTTCAGCGTGGCAACATCCGCTTTGAGTTGTTTCACGTCAGCTTTCAGTTCCTCAATATCCTTAATCGCGCCACTTAACCGAACATCCAGATCTTTAATCGCACCAGTAAGCCGAATATCCAGCTCTCTGATATCGCCGGTAAGTCGAACATCCAGTTCTTTAATGCTCCCTGTAATTCCTTCTCCGGCCTTCATTAAATCAGCACGAGATAACGCATTATCCTGCTGCATCTCAGTAAAGATCTCGACCATGGCTTCGGCCTGTTGGTCGCTGACGCCGGCCAACTGCAGTGCTTTAAAGGCTTTGTGTGTGTTCATCATCGCGAGTGTCATCCGTGAAGCTCCTGAGTTGATGTGAGGCGCGTGCCAACATCATGCTCAGCGAGCGATTGCTGCACCATGTGACTGTGTGTATTTTGCGCGGCACTGCGAAAAATATCAATTAGTACAACAAGTAACGTCCAAGCGGATGCGGGGCGTCTCGCAAAATTGGCGTCAGATTCTGCTGCGAAACGTTTTGCGATATGGGAGCGGGAAGGTGTTGAGCGGCTTCTTAAAACGGCGGCGCAGCTTTTAATCCCTGCGCTGCCCGTTCAATAATTACTGAACCGGCTGGCCCGGTAGCAATTTCTCAGACATCAAACGGCGGCAGGAGAGTCTTTCCTGCCGCGCTTGTTGCTGCTGTTGCGGTGACAAATCCTGCCAAACCGTTTGCAGATGCTCTGCCAAAGCTTGCTGGAAATGCACCTTTTGTAATGCGTAATCGGAATTACTGCCTTCAATAATCTGCTGCATATCTTGCGGAGCATTGCCGCGTCCATCATGAGTGAGCGTACAGAACATGGCGATGTAATAGCCTTTGTCCTCATCGCTGTAATGCGGCATCAGCCACCAAACGGCGGCACTGATGACGATCAGCAACGGCACAATAAATTTGAGTTTTAACATCAATAGGTTCATCCGCTGGAGAAAGGAAATGCGCCATCATAGCGACGTGAGTTAAAGCGCCTGCGCGCACGCCCAGGCCGAGCTCCACGCCCACTGGAAGTTGTAGCCGCCCAGCCAACCGGTAACGTCCACCACTTCGCCGATAAAGAACAAACCTGGCACATCGCGCGCTTCCATGGTTTTTGACGACAGTTGGGTGGTATCGACGCCGCCTAGCGTCACTTCGGCGGTGCGATAGCCTTCGGTGCCGTTTGGCTGCACGCGCCATTGATGTAGCGTGCTGACCAGTTCGCCCTGCTGCTTGCTGTTTAGCTGCTTCAGCGTGACGTCAGGAATCTGCTTTAGCTCCTGCAGCACTTCCACCAACCGTTTTGGCAGAATTTTCGCCAGGCTGTTTTTCAGGCTGAGATTGGGATGCGCTTCGCGCTGCACATGAATGAAATCATCCAGCGAAGTGGCAGGTGACAAATCAATGGTGACGAATTCACCCGGCTGCCAGTAGCTGGAGATTTGCAGCACGGCGGGCCCCGATAAGCCGCGATGGGTAAACAGCATCGCTTCTTTAAATAAGGTGCCGTCCTGCGCGGTGATGGTGGTGGGCAGCGCGACGCCCGACAGCGTGTTGAGCTGTTCCAGCAGCGGTTTATGCAGCGTGAACGGCACCAATGCCGCGCGCGTTGGGAACACTTTCAGGCCGAACTGTTCCGCCACTTTATAGCCAAACGGCGTGGCGCCGAGGCCTGGCATTGAGAGCCCGCCGCTGGCGATCACCAGTTTTTCTGCCTGCACCGATGTGCCGTTCAGCTGCAAGGTATAACCGTTATCGTCGCGCTCAACGCTCAGCACTTCACTGCGCAGGCGCAGCGTCACCTGCCCGGCATCACACTCTTTCAACAGCAGATCGACAATCTGCTGTGCGGAGTCATCGCAGAATAATTGCCCGAGCGTTTTCTCGTGATACGCAATGCCGTGGCGATTGACCAGATCGATGAAATCCCACTGGTTGTAGCGCGCCAGCGCCGATTTGCAGAAATGCGGATTGTGCGACAGATACGCCGCCGGTTCGGTGTGCATGTTGGTGAAGTTGCAGCGACCGCCGCCCGACATCAAAATCTTGCGACCGGCTTTTTTGCCGTTATCCAGCAGCAATACGTGGCGACCCAATTGTCCCGCCTGCGCCGCACAGAACATGCCGGCTGCGCCTGCACCAATAATGATAACGTCAAACTTTTCCACTGCTTTTATCCGCCTTGCCCGAAAGGCGCTGATTGTAGGGATTTGCGGCTTTTAGCGCCAGCTTCAAAAAAATGCCGTAAATGTGTCATAATGTAACTTACTAATTTTAAGCTGTTTTCAGCTAAATCTATACGCTGCATTACAATTTTAAGACAATAAAGAGCTATATTTTTCTTTCATATCGCGCACGTTGTCGCAGATAATGCGCCGCGTTCATGTCCTCCCAAAATGGCGTAACGTTTATGCTACATCTGTTTGCTGGTCTCGACCTCAGTACCAGCCTGTTACTGATTCTTGCTCTGCTGTTTGTATTGTTTTACGAAGCAATCAACGGTTTTCACGACACTGCTAACGCGGTCGCGACTGTCATTTATACCCGTGCGATGCGGGCGCAACTGGCGGTTGTCATGGCGGGTGTTTTCAACTTCTTAGGTGTTTTACTTGGTGGATTGAGCGTGGCGTATGCCATCGTTCACATGCTTCCGACCGATTTACTGTTGAATGTCGGTTCGGCCCACGGCCTTGCCATGGTCTTCTCCATGCTGCTGGCCGCGATTATCTGGAACCTTGGCACCTGGTATTTGGGTTTGCCGGCGTCCAGTTCTCACACATTGATTGGCGCCATCATCGGTATTGGTCTCACCAACGCCCTGATGACCGGCACCTCGGTGGTTGACGCGCTCAACCTGCCGAAAGTCATCAATATCTTCATGTCCCTGATTCTTTCGCCGATTGTAGGTCTGGTGATTGCAGGAGGTCTGATCTTTATCCTGCGTCGCTACTGGAGCGGAACCACCAAGCGTTCACGCATCCACATGACGCCTGCTGACCGTGAAAAGATTGATGGCAAGAAAAAGCCCCCGTTCTGGACGCGCATTGCCCTGATCGTTTCCGCGATTGGCGTGAGCTACTCACACGGCGCTAACGATGGTCAGAAAGGCATTGGCCTGATTATGCTGGTGCTGATCGGCGTTGCGCCGGCTGGTTTTGTGGTGAACCTGAATGCGTCGGGTTATGACATCACCCGCACGCGCGATGCCGTAAACCATCTGGAGCAGTATTATCAGCAGCACAACGAATCACTGACGCACATGGTGCAGATGGCGCCGCCTGTGGTGCCAACGCCAGATGAATCGCTTGGCGGTCCGCAGGAGTTCCATTGCGACAGCAGCCGTGCGCTGCAGGCTATCGATCGTGCGCAGCTGCTGCTGAACAATCTGCAGAGCTACGATCAGCTGACGGTTGATCAACGCAGCCAGATGCGTCGCCTGCTGCTGTGCGTTTCCGATACCGTAGATAAAGTGGCCAAGCTGCCGGAAACCAGCGCGGACGATAAGCGCTTCCTCAACAAGCTGAAAAGCGATTTGCTGGGCACCGTTGAGTACGCACCGATCTGGATTATTGTGGCTGTGGCGCTGGCGCTGGGCATCGGCACCATGATTGGCTGGCGTCGTGTTGCCACCACCATTGGTGAGAAAATCGGTAAGAAAGGCATGACGTATGCGCAAGGGATGTCGGCGCAGGTGACGGCCGCAGTATCGATTGGCGTGGCCAGTTACACCGGTATGCCCGTTTCTACCACGCACATTCTGTCGTCGTCGGTGGCCGGTACTATGCTGGTCGATGGCGGAGGATTGCAGAGTCGCACCATCAAAAATATCGCTATGGCGTGGGTGTTCACCTTGCCGGTGTGTATTTTGCTGTCGGGTTCGCTCTACTGGATTGCACTGAAACTGATCTAAGCAAAGCGCAGAAATATTCGAGGGCGACGCGATGTCGCCCTTTTTTATTGCCCTTTTTTATTGCCCTTTTTATTGCCAGATCGCCATCGCAATCAAACTCACCACCACCAAAAAGCAGAGCCCGCTGGTCAGCACAAACTGCCCGCGCACGCGCTCACAGCGGCGAATGAACTCGTCGTCATGATGATCGTGATAGCGCTTCTCCCAGATATAGCGCACCAGCCGCACCTGCTTACTCGGCTGCCCGTGCGACGTGAAGAAACCCGCACCATCCACGTATTGATATAACAGCGGATCGCAACCGCGCAAAACGGCTAAAAGTGAGCGCAAAGAAGAGAAATAGCGCGCCATATTCACCAGACAAACCACACACAGAGCCCAAAAAAGCGCGATAGTGCTGATCATGTTCCCCTCCCGGCTGGAGCCGCAACGACGTCGAACGCAGCGGGGAATTGCTGTAGACGCCGCACGGGAAATAAACCAGCCATTGAATGATGTCGATTGCATTGTTGTTATGCGAACCTGAGTGCGCAACGCATATGGCAGTGGCACTTATTTTCAGTGTAGGAGATCTGTTGAATTTTTTTCCAGCGATGATTTTCGTTCAGGGCGAGTGAAAAAGCCGATAACGCTTGATCTTCCTCACAAGCGAACTTGCGCTTGCAGCATTTGTTAACAACTCTGGCTATACTCAGGACATAACAAAAACCGCCTGCAAGGCTGAAATAGTTGGTTGGTGGCGCTTCATCGCCGTCTCGCGCAAAGGAATCGCCGACCGTGAAAGCAGGAAGATTGCCCCGAATCTTGAGAAAGGAGTTTTATCATGGCTTATAAACACATCCTGATTGCAGTAGACCTTTCCCCGGAAAGCCAGTTGCTGGTTGATAAAGCCGTTTCGCTGGCCCGTCCTTATGATGCAAAAATCTCGCTGATCCACGTTGATGTGAACTATTCAGACCTCTACACCGGGCTGATTGATGTCAATCTGGGCGACATGCAGAAGCGTATTTCTGAAGAGACGCACACCGCGCTGAAAGAGCTGTCGATTAACGCCGGTTATCCGATCAGTGAAACCCTGAGCGGCAGCGGCGATCTTGGCCAGGTGCTGGTGGATGCGATTAAGAAATATGATGTGGATTTGGTAGTGTGTGGTCACCATCAGGACTTCTGGAGCAAGCTGATGTCATCGGCGCGCCAGTTGATTAACACCGTGCATATCGACATGTTGATTGTGCCGTTACGCGACGAAGACGAAGAATAAAAATCAGGCCGGGTTACCGGCCTGATTTTTTGTAGCGGCGCAATGTATTGCGCATTGTTTGCGTTATTACCCCTGCGGCGGATAAATATCAAAACGATGGCTTTTGGTCACCACCGCATCCTGCGTCACCACGCCCGCTAACGGCGGCGCGTAATCCGGACGCTTCACCACAATGCGCTTCTTCGCCAGACGGCGCGCCGGTTCCAGCAACGCATCAGCATCATCATCCGCACCGACCAACGACTGAAACACCCGCATCTCTTTCTTCACCATCGCGCTTTTCTGGCGATGCGGATACATCGGATCGAGATAGACCACATCCGGCGCAGGCGTGATATCGCTCAGCGCTTGCTGGCTAACAGCGTGCAGCAACGTCAGCCGATCGCGCAGCCAGCCGCCAATCTCCGCATCCTGATAACCGCGACGCAAACCATCGTCCAGCAAGGCCGCCACCACCGGATGGCGCTCCAGCATGCGCACGCGACAGCCCAGCGCCGCCAGCACAAACGCATCGCGCCCCAAACCGGCCGTTGCATCAACCACGTCTGGCAGATAACCGCTTTTGATGCCGACCGCTTTTGCCACCGCTTCGCCGCGACCGCCGCCAAACTTACGCCGATGCGCCATCGCGCCCGAGACGAAATCCACAAAGATGCCGCCGAGTTTCGGCTCATCCAGTTTACGCAACTCAAGATGCTCAGCGGTTAACACCAGCGCCATCGTCGCCTGTTCGTCCTGCTGCAAACCCCAGCGCTCGGCTAAATGTAATAAGGCGCCGTCTCCGGCGCCCGTTTCATCGATTAAACCAATTTTCACAAGCCGGCTTATCCCTGAATTCCGTAGTGTTCCAGCATCGCATCGAGCTGCGGTTCACGACCACGGAAGCGTTTGAACAGCTCCATGGGCTCTTCGGAACCGCCACGCGTCAGGATGTTGTCGAGGAACGACTGACCAGTCTGACGGTTGAAAATGCCCTCTTCTTCGAAGCGCGAATAGGCATCGGCAGCCAACACGTCGGCCCACAGATAGCTGTAGTAACCAGCCGCATATCCGCCAGCAAAGACGTGGCTGAAGGCGTGCGGGAAACGGCCCCATTCCGGGCTTGGCACCACGGCAACCTGCTTCTTCACTTCACGCAGGGTTTCGAGGATGCGCGCACCTTGGGCGGGATCGAATTCGGTATGCAGACGGAAATCGAACAGGCCGAACTCCAGCTGACGCAGAATAAATAGCGCCGCCTGATAATTTTTCGCCGCCAGCATTTTATCCAGCAGTTCCTTCGGCAGCGGTTCACCGGTTTCGTAGTGGCCGGAGATAAACGCCAGCGCTTCCGGCTCCCAGCACCAGTTTTCCATAAACTGGCTCGGGAGCTCGACGGCATCCCACGGCACACCGCTGATGCCAGACACGCCCGGCGTTTCGATGCGCGTCAGCATGTGATGCAGACCGTGACCGAATTCATGGAACAGAGTGATCACTTCATCGTGCGTGAACAGCGCCGGTTTGCCCTGCAGCGGACGGTTAAAGTTGCAGGTGAGATAGGCCACTGGCTTCTGCAGGCTGCCGTCGGCTTTACGCATCTGGCCGACGCAATCGTCCATCCACGCACCGCCACGCTTGTGTTCACGTGCGTAGAGATCGAGGTAGAAGCTGCCGCGCAGTTCACCGCTTTCGTCGAACAGGTCGAAGAAGCGCACGTCTGGATGGTAAACATCGACGTCTTTACGCTCTTTAGCGGTGATGCCGTAAATGCGTTTAACCACCTCGAACAGACCACTCACCGCGCGCGCTTCCGGGAAGTACGGACGCAGCTGCTCGTCGCTGATGGTGTAAAGATGCTGTTTCTGTTTCTCGCCGTAATACGTCAGATCCCACGGATTCATCTCGTCGACGCCGTACTCTTTCTTCGCGAAGGCGCGCAGCTGAGCCAGCTCTTTTTCACCCTGCGGACGGGCACGTTTCGCCAGATCGGTCAGGAAGTCGATGACCTGCGCCGGATTTTCCGCCATTTTGGTTGCCAGCGATTTGTCGGCGTAAGAGTCGAAGCCCAGCAGCTGAGCCAGTTCATGACGCAGCGCCAGCTCTTCCGCCATCACCGGACCGTTGTCCCATTTGCCGGCATTCGGGCCCTGTTCGGAAGCACGCGTTGAATATGCGCGGTACAGCTCTTCACGCAGCGCAGCGTTGTCGCAGTAAGTCATCACCGGCAGATAGCTTGGGATATCCAGCGTCAGCAGCCAGCCTTGTTGCTCTTTGGCTTCGGCCTGCGCTTTGGCGGCGGCCAGCGCGCTTTCCGGCATACCCGCCAGCTCCGCTTCATCGGTCACCAGCTTGCTCCAGCCCATGGTGGCGTCGAGCACGTTGTTGCTGTAGGTCGAACCCAATTCAGAAAGACGTGCCGCGATTTCGCCGTAGCGCTTTTGCTTCTCTTTATCGAGGCCAATACCGGACAGCTCGAAATCACGCAGGCTGTTATCCACCGCTTTCTTCTGCGCGGTATCCAGCGCCGCGTAGCTATCGCCCTCTTTCAGGTTGCGATAGGCCTGATACAAACCTTCATTCTGGCCGACCCAGGTGCTGTATTCGGACAGCAGCGGCAGCGTTTGCTCGTAAGCTTCGCGCAGTTCCGGGCTGTTTTTCACCGAGTTCAGATGGCTGACCGGCGAGAACAGGCGACCTAAGCGATCGTCAACTTCAGCCAACGGCTGCACCAGATTTTCCCAGGTGTAAGGCGCGCCTTGCGCCACAACGCGCTCTACCGCTGCGCGACAGTCGTTCAGCGCTTCGGTAACCGCAGGAACCACATGTTCAGGTTTGATAGCAGAAAACGGGGGCAGCGAAAAAGGCGTGAGTAACGGATTGGTCATAAGCGCAGTCCTTTCATGATGAAGTAGTGGCGCGAATGCTCGCGCGACGCATTTTACTAACATGCGGCTTGATGACAGGAAAATCAATGCCACTGAGCCTGGACTTATGAAGAAAAGCCCGCCAGAAGGCGGGCTGAAGATTATTTAATCGCGAGTTGGTAGTGAATCACATCGTAGGGCGCCACCCACGGCGGCAGCGGTTCGCGTTCGATGATATCTTTTGCCAGTGCCCAGCCTTCTACTGCGCCGCCGGCTCCCGTTAACGACATCCCTTCATACAACATGGGAGGCAGATTGTTATCAAACGGCACTTTGTCATCAGCAAAATCGTTAATCACTTTGCCGCCTAAGGTACTGACTTTCACGCTGACTTCCACTTGCTGGTCAGGAATAAGCTTAGCTTTGGCTGTTTTTACGGCAAACCAACGCACACCATTTTGCGTCACTAACGCTTTGCGCTGTTCTAAATGTTTGTTGAGCTGGTCATAGCCCTTCTCAATCAGCGATCCCATCTTTTTATTGATCGTCTCCTGCATCGCAGCATATCGCCGTGACATCTCTTCACTGTTCATTAGCGAAGTGCCAGTTTGTAACTGCGTGCTGAATCCCGCGATCAACTGATCAATGCTGATGGTGAGACCGGTATCTTTTACCATCTGTAGTTGAACGACCGCATTGCTGGCGATCGATTGCCCCAGCATATAGCCATCGCGCTCAGCATCGGTTTTGGGTTCTGCGGCTGCAACCACTGCTGCTGGCTGCTTTTTCGCAGCCTCCAGTTCAGCGGTGAGTTTCACTATGTTTTGCTGCTGCATCACTTTTACTTCATTCAGTGACGCGAGCTTTTTCTCACTCTCAGATTGTTGTTTTTGTAGTGCCTGCGACATTTTTCACTTTCGGCCAGCTGAGTTTTTAGCGCATCCTGATCGCGCTTAGCAGCAGCCTGCGCTGCGGTAAGTTGCTTACGTAGCGCGGTTGCATCCGTCGTTTGCTGCTGTGCGGCTTTGAGCTCTTGAGTTAGCCGGATGATATTTAGTGTTTGCTGCTGTTTTTCTTCATCCAGCGCCGCCCGTTTGTTATCGCTGTTCGCCTGCTGTTCTTTCAGCGCTTTTTCATGCTGTTCATTCTTTAGTTGCAGTGCGGCTTTCTGTTTTTCAAGCTCGCTTATTTGCGCACGGAGCTGGTGAAGCTGCTCCGGCGTTTTCGATTTTACGGCAGGTTTCTCAGCTAATTTTGGCGCTACCGGTTTTAGCTGAGGTTTTGGCTTTTGCACTGGAACAGGAGGCAACGTGCGGGCTGCATCGCCAAACGCTTGCAATACATCATCTTCAGCGGCCGCGCAGGCCAGAGCAGGGAAGAACAATGCGATGATAATAAAGACAAACGGCAGATGACGCTGTGTCATCACAATCTCCTGTAACAGCCTTAAGAACACAAAAGGCTTCATCTCTATTAATAAAATAGAGATGAAGCCCATCCTCAGCACGAAATTTCGCGCTGCTACTTAGCGAATGCAGTTAAATCGTTATGGTTTAACCGGCCTGACGAATAATCAGCTGTGACAGACGTGTCTTAATACGGAAGCACAATTCACGAATCTGGAATTGATAACGCGGCATCACTAAGTCGTTTATATCCGCGCCAATCGAATCTTTAATTTGCAGATATTTATTGGTCTGGGCACCGATTTTCTGGAATTCGGCCTGATAGCTGTCAAATGACGCCTGGCTATACAGACGCATCGCGTCGAGCTCTTTACGGCACTGCTGAATGTTGCTGGAACGGTCGTCACTGAGTGAAGCCGTCGCGGGTTGCGCCGGCGCTGAAGCCACAAATGGCGTACCTTGCTGCTCTGGCGCGGTTTGCGCGGCGGATTGTTCGTCCGCAGTCGGCGGCGTTACTAAACTATGAACGGGTTGTTGTTTCGCGCAGCCAGTCAGTACCAACAGGCTTGCCACCGCGACACCAGTCATTTTTTTCATTATTGTCACCAGGAGTTGTTTGAGATGCTTTAAGCAAAAAATTATACGGTCTTCACCGGAAAGTTTCCTGCCAGAACCACCTGGCATTTCGCTCATGACCGCTTCGTTATCGGAAACTAACTTACTTAATCCGTGATGAAATTTCGAGTATCACGTCATTCCGTAGCAAATTTACCGGCAAGAAGTCTGATCGCACCGGGCTATAGCGGCGCATTGGCGCAAAACTTAAGCGGCAGCCAAAACGTCAGCAATTTTTATGCAGCGCGGCTATAATCGCGCCACACACGATGTTTTCACTCCCTTTGATGCAACCGCGGACCCCCTTTTTTTATGCTGAGTTATCGCCACAGTTTTCATGCCGGCAACCATGCCGACGTGCTGAAACACACCGTTGAAAGCCTGATCCTCACCGCTCTGATGGAGAAGGAAAAACCTTTCCTCTATCTGGATACCCACGCCGGTGCCGGACGTTACCTGCTGAGCGGAGAGCACGCCGAGCGTACCGGTGAATATCTGGAAGGCATTGGCCGCATCTGGCAGCAGCCGGATGTGCCGGAGTTGCTCAAGCCGTATCTCTCGGCGGTGCGTAATCTCAATCCGCACGGCACCTTAAAGTACTATCCTGGTTCGCCGTTGATTGCCCGCTTCCTGCTGCGTGAAGAGGACAAAATGGAGCTGACAGAGCTGCACTCCAGCGATTACCCGCTGCTGCGCACCGAGTTCAGCAAAGATTCCCGCGCGCGCGTGGCGCGTGGTGATGGCTACCAGCAGCTGAAAGCCAAGCTGCCGCCGCTGAGCCGCCGCGGCCTGATTCTGATCGATCCGCCGTATGAGTTGAAAAGCGATTATCAGGATGTGGTGAAAGGCATTCAGGAAGGTCACAAGCGTTTCGCCACCGGCGTGTTTGCGCTGTGGTATCCGGTGGTGATGCGTCAGCAGATCAAACACATGGTTAAAGATCTGCAGGCCACCAATATCCGCAACATTCTGCAGATTGAACTGGCGGTGCGTCCAGACAGCGATCAGCGCGGCATGACGGCTTCCGGCATGATCGTGATTAACCCGCCGTGGAAGCTGAAAGCGCAGATGGAAGAGCTGCTGCCGTGGCTGCATCAGAAGCTGGTGCCGGCCGGAACCGGTCACTTCAGCGTCACGCAGATCGTGCCAGAGTAAGTTCGCCTTACCGCGTCGCCAGCCAATTAGGACTATTATCATGTGGATCATTCTGGCTGGCGCGCTTGCTGTGCTGCCGCCCGCCAAACGTTTTTCGGTACTGCTGCTCACGCTCGCCACCATTCTTGGGCTGTTCCAGGATGTGCTGGATTGGCCGGCGATGCTGCTGCTCGGCGCCATTGCCGTCATCGCCTGGATTCGCGTGGAAAATAACGCGCGCTGGATTCAGTGGGTGAGTGAAGCCGCGCTGGTTGCCATTGCCATCGGCCTGTTTGTACACTTTTTCCCGGGCTTCAAAAATCCGCGCCAGGTGGAAGATGTGCAGGCCGGGCCGCTCAGCCTGCCCTTTAGTTTCTCGTACAACTTCGATAAAGCGCTGATTCCGTTTGTGCTGCTCATCTGCTTGCCGCAGCTGTTCCGCACCCAATCTGCGCCGCCGCGACTTAAAATTTTGTGGCTGGCGCTGCTGGCGGCGATTCCGCTGCTGCTGTATGTCGCGGTGCAGTTGGGTGGCCTGGCCGTTGAACCCCACTGGCCGGAATGGTTGGGCAGTTTTATGCTGGCGAACCTGTTCTTCGTATCACTGGCAGAAGAAGCGTTCTTTCGTGGCTATCTGCAACAGCGTCTGCGCCAGCACATTGGTGCCGTGGCGGCCCTGTTGCTGACGTCGCTGCTGTTTGGTCTGGCGCACTTCCCCGGCGGGCCGCTGCTGATGATCTTCGCCACGCTCGCCGGATTGATTTACGGCCTGGCGTGGCAGTGGAGCGGACGCCTGTGGGTCGCCACCGGTATCCATTTCCTGTTCAACATGACGCATCTGCTGTTCTTCACCTATCCGGCGCTACAGCACTAAACCTCGAACACCGCGAAATCATGTGCCAGCTCGGTCGCAGCAAACACCGACTGGCACTCCGCCAACAGTTTTTCCCGATCCTTAGACAAATAGCGCGAGCTGAAATGCGTGGCGATCATGCGCTTCGCCCCCGACTGTTTCGCTACTTCCGCAGCCTGAATGGTGGTTGAGTGGCCGCGTCCATTGGCTTTCTCCTGCAGCGCCGCCTCCAGCGTGGTTTCATGCACCATCACATCGGCATTAGCCGCCAGCTGGAGCGCCACGTCGGTGGGCGCGGTATCGCCAAATATCGCCAGCACTTTGCCTTTGGTAGCCGGGCCAAGATAATCCGCACCGTTGATCTCGCGACCATCTTCCAGCTGGATGCGCTTACCCGCTTTCAAATCCTGATACCACGGCCCGCGCGGTACGCCTTCCGCTTTAAGACGCGGCGCATCAAGGAAGCCCGGTTTATCGTGCTGCTCGATGCGATAGCCATAACACTCAATCACATGATTCATCGGCCAGGCCGTCACGCGCACTTCGCCGTCATCCAGCACCAAACCGGCTTCAATCTCGATAATCTCCAGCGGATAAGAGGTGTACGAGCCACTCAAACTGAGCGCCGTCTCGATAAACTGGCGAATACCTTTCGGCCCGTAAATGGTCATCGGTTCGGGGATGCCGGCCATGGAGCGGCTGGTGAGCAAACCCGGCAGCCCAAAGATATGGTCGCCGTGCAGATGGGTGATAAAGATTTTCTCCAGCTTGCCCGGCTTTAGCGCAGAGCGCATGTATTGATGCTGCGTCGCCTCGCCGCAGTCAAACAGCCAGGTGTCGCCACGTTTCGATAGCGTCAGCGCTATCGCCGTGACGTTACGTTGCAGGCTGGGCGCACCGCCGCCGGTGCCGAGGAATGTCAGTTGCATGCTATGCTTCCCTGTAATCGGACATAAAAATCAATGCTATTACAATCATAGGTGCAATCTTTGCGTCAATAATCATCCTGGCGTTAAACTCTATGCCAATTTTCTTCCAACAGACGGACATAACGGATGACCAGACATTTTGACTACCTCGCCATCGGCGGCGGCAGCGGCGGTATCGCCTCGATTAACCGTGCTGCGATGCATGGCCAGAAGTGCGCGCTGATTGAAGCCAAAGAGCTGGGCGGCACCTGTGTCAACGTCGGCTGCGTACCGAAAAAGGTCATGTGGCATGCGGCACAAATCGCTGAAGCTATTCATCTTTATGGACCAGATTATGGCTTTGATACCACGGTAAACCGGTTTGACTGGTCAATTCTGGTGAAAAACCGCAGCGCCTACATCGACCGCATTCACAGCTCGTACGACAACGTGCTGGGTAAAAACAAGGTTGAGGTGATCAAAGGTTTCGCGCGCTTTATCGATGCCAACACCGTGGAAGTGAACGGTGAAACACTCACTGCCGATCATATTCTGATCGCCACCGGCGGGCGTCCAAGCCATCCAAACGTGCCGGGCGCGGAATACGGTATCGATTCTGACGGTTTCTTCGAACTCGATGCGCTGCCAAAACGCGTGGCGGTCGTGGGCGCGGGTTACATCGCGGTGGAGCTGGCGGGCGTGGTCAATGCGCTGGGTGCGGAAACGCATCTCTTCGTACGTAAGCATGCGCCACTGCGCAGCTTCGATCCGCTGATCGTCGATACGCTGGTAGAAGTGATGCAGGCCGAAGGCCCAACGCTGCACACCGAATCGATTCCAAAAGCCGTGATTAAAAACGCCGACGGCAGCCTGACGCTGCAGCTGGAAAGCGGCCACGAGCAAACCGTGGATTGCCTGGTGTGGGCGATTGGCCGTGAGCCGGCGACCGACAACCTCAACCTGGCAGCAACCGGCGTGGCGCTGAACGACAAAGGTTACATCAACGTCGATAAGTTCCAGAACACCAGCGTGAAAGGCATCTACGCGGTAGGTGACAACACCGGCGCGGTGGAACTGACGCCGGTGGCCGTGGCGGCAGGTCGTCGTCTTTCCGAGCGCCTGTTCAACAACAAACCGGACGAGCATCTGGATTACAGCAACGTGCCGACCGTGGTGTTCAGCCATCCGCCGATTGGCACCGTGGGCCTGACCGAACCGCAGGCGCGCGAACAGTACGGCGACGATCAGGTGAAAGTGTATAAATCTTCTTTCACCGCGATGTATACCGCCGTTACCCAGCATCGCCAGCCGTGCCGTATGAAGCTGGTGTGCGTTGGCCCGGAAGAGAAGATTGTCGGCATTCACGGTATCGGTAACGGTATGGATGAGATGCTGCAAGGCTTCGCGGTGGCGCTGAAAATGGGCGCAACCAAGCAAGACTTCGATAACACCGTAGCGATTCACCCAACGGCGGCGGAAGAGTTTGTGACGATGCGTTAATATTTCCCGCCGGAATTGAAAAACCAGCCATTTATTCATGGCTGGTTTTTTTATGGCTGCAATTTACATTCCTTTTTCTTCACTACTCAATAATCCACGCACAGGATAAGATTTATTTCATTGCTGTAGGATGCGTATTAATGCGCACCGCAAACTTCATGGCATTGCCAGCTTATTTATTTTTACGGGGAGAACGGTGTGAACAAAGGTCGGAATCGGGCATGAATATTATTGATATCATTATGTCCGCAGGCAAAGCCTCGGTAGACGTGGCGCTCTACACATTGATTCCGATTATGGTGGTGATGTTATTCATCATGAAATATCTGGAGGTCAAAGGCGTACTGGATTTTGTTGTACGTCATGCCACACCGTTATTAAAACCCTTCGGTATTACCGGGCTGGCATTTTTTGCCATGATTCAACTTAATTTCGTCAGCTTCGCGGCCCCGCTGGCGGCGCTGACCATCATGGAAAAGCGCGGTACGTCCGATCGTCATATGGCGGCCACGCTGGCGATGCTGTTTGCGATGGGCCAGGCCAGCACCTTTTATCCCCTGATTCCGGCGGGATTACACTGGAGCACAGCGCTAATTATTTCGATCTGCGGCGGTGTATTAGCGGCGGCGGCAACCTATCACCTGTTTGGCCGCAAACTTTCCGATGCGGCGCTATTAAATGAAGATGAGGCCGTTACCAACAGTGAAAATAAAATGGGGCTGATTGGCATCATTAATAGCGCCGGATCCGATGCGATTCGTCTGGCGCTGGGTTCGCTGCCGATGCTGATTATTTCATTATCGGTGGTTGGCATGTTGAAAGAAGCGGGCGGGATTGAAATGCTGACGCGTCTGGTGTCGCCGCTGCTGGATAAGCTGAATATTTCCGAAGTCTATATTCTGCCGGCGCTGACCAAATGTCTGGCGGGCGGCACCGCCTATTACGGCGTGGTGGCGGGATTGGTGGAGAAAGGATTATACAGCGCGCACAACATCAACGCCTCGGCGGGACTACTGATTCAGACCTTTGACCTGCCCGGCATCGGGATTTACCTTGGCCTGTCGAGCCGATTCCCGCGCCTGTTCCGCTTTGCCGTGCCTGGCATTCTGCTCGGTATTGCGCTGCGTGCGACGGTGCACGCCATTCTATTCTGAAGATGGCTCAAAAGCGTTGATGATGGATAGCCGCCAAACCCTCTGCTTTGTGATTATATAGAACTAAAACACAGTAAAAATCTATATACATTGCAGATATAGAAAAGAATATCTATAATATCTAAATCCAGTGAGGAGTGTTTGTAACAAGTGAGGTAAGGGAATGCCAGAGCTACATTGGCGCAAAGCTGCTCTGAAGCAGATGCGAGCCATTGCAGACGCTAACGAAAGGAAGAAGCTGAATGAGCAAGTGAATGAGTTAAAAAAGTTTCCGCTTGTTCCGCCCAATCTGGATGTTAAGTCTTTGAAAAATGGTCAGGCTGACTATCGGCTTAGATGGGGAAATTATCGTGTTTTGTTCGACTACAACAAAGGCGAGGAACCGAAAATCATCGCTATTCAGCAGGTAATGAGACGTACCAGCGGAACATATAAATAATCAAGGTAGAGATTTGCTGCCTTAATTCACAGATTCTCAACTCGTTTTCAAAAAACTGATAACGCTGAATACTGGAACATACATCCTATGATCGAATTCATCACTGACAGTGCTGGCAACCGCAAAGCGGCAATTGTTCCCATCGAGCTGTTCGAAAAAATGACTCAACATGCTGATTTCACTGAACTATGGGAATCAATCCCTTACGAATCCGGTATTAATGATGACGCCTTGATTCCAGGTGACGTCGTAGACATCGCCATTAATAAGGGTGTCACTCTTCACGCCGCTTGGCGCATCTATCGTAAACTGACCCAAAAGCAGGTTGCTGAAGCGCTTGGCATCACGCAAGCGTCTGTCTCTGCGATGGAAAAAAGCGAAAAACCGCGTGATTTTAATCTCGCCAAGCTCGCTGAGCTTTACGAGTGCATGCCAGAACAACTTACCGATGATTAAACAAAAAGCCGGTCTTCCCGGCTTTTTTGTGCCACGCGTTCTGCATGGCACTCGCGTGATTTTTAAATTATACGATTACACATCCGCGCCGAATGCCACATCGCGTTGCCCGCGCAGCTCCGCCAACCGCCCTTCCAGCGCAGCTTCGATGTTCTGATACGCCGTACTGCCAAGCGCTAAACGCAGCGGCATGCTGGCCTGATCCAGCGTGGCGATCATCGCCGTGACGCATTTCCCGGCATCGCCAGCAATGGTGAAATCGCCTGAAAGAATTGCCTGGCGCAGCTGGCCTGCAGCGTTTTCACGATAAACTTCTAGCGCATCTGCCACGTCCAGCCCCGCTCCAAAATGGGTTGCGGTGGGGCCCGGTTCCACCAGCAGGAAATCGATATCGAAACTGGCGACTTCCTGGCGCACCGCCTCGACAAATCCTTCAATCCCCCATTTCGTGGCGTGATACAGGCTGAAATTGGGATAAGCGACCTGGCCGCCTTCTGAGGAAACCTGTGCGATGCGCCCGCCGCCTTGCTGGCGCAGAAACGGGATCACCGCGCGAATCAGCTGGATTGAGCCGGTAAGATTGGTGGCGATCTGCCGATCAATCTGCGCATCGCTCAACTCTTCAGCTGCGCCGAACAGGCCGTAAGCGGCATTGCTCACCACCACATCAATGCGATCGACGGCGGCAAAGGCGCGTTCAATGGTGGGCGCAATGCTGGCGGTGTGCGCCAGATCGAGCGTAATAACCTGCAGCCGTTCGCCATAGGTTTGCTGCAGATCGGCCATCGCCTGTTCACGCCGCACCGTCGCTACTACGCGATCGCCGCGTGCCAGTAAACGTTCACTCATCAATCGGCCCAGCCCGCTGCTGGCGCCGGTAATCAACCAGGTTTTCATCTTGTGCTCCTCATATTGAAAACCTGATGGTAGATCGCTTTACTGGTGGAGATAATCTACCCAATCGCGCATGACCCGGTGAGGAAAAGCCACCAATGAGACGTCCTTCCTGGCACGAACTGCAGGCCATCAAAACGCTGGGCGAGCAGCGCAGCTTTCGTCATGCCGCTGAAATGCTCGGCCTCAAGCGCTCGTCACTCAGCCATCTGGTGAAAACGCTGGAGCACAATCTGGGCGTACAGCTGTTTCAACGCACCACACGTAGCGTGTCGCTCACCGATGCCGGGCAGCAACTGCTGGATCGACTCTCGCCGCTGCTGAACCAGATGGATGATGTGCTGCACGACATCTCCGCCAGCCGCCATCAGCATTACGGCACGCTGCGCATCAGCGCCAGCGATGCCGCGATCGCTTTGCTGCTGGAGCACGTGGTGGCGGACTTTAGCGCGCGCTATCCCGATATCCAGCTCGATTTCGCCGCGCAAGGTGCGTTGGTGGATATCACCGCCGCCGGTTTTGATGCCGGCATTCGGCTGATTGAGGATGTGCCGCAGGATATGGTGGCCGTTCCGCTTGGCGGCCCGCTGACGTTTGTCACCGTCGCCGCGCCCGCTTATCTGGCGAGAAACGCGGCGGTTAATCATCCGCGCGATCTGCTACAGCAACAGTGCATTCGCCAGCGCTTACCGAGCGGAAAACGTTATCAGTGGGAATATGCGCAGGCGGAAGAAAAGCAGGAGATTGACGTGCCAGGCACGCTGACTTTGGACAGCAACGCGCTGATGGCGCAGGCCGCTCTCGCCGGTTTAGGCATTGCTTATGTGCCGTCGCTGTATGTCGAGAAGGAGATGCGCAGCGGCCAGTTGGTGGAGCTGCTGGCCGATTGGCGGGTGCAATCGGCGGGGATTGCGCTGTGGTTCCCACCCAACCGGCATCAATCCATGGCGCTACGGCTGTTTATCGATGCGCTGAAAGTCGGCCTGCCACGTCATGCGTGAGGCGAGCAGCACGGCTTTTGTCTTAAAACCTTTGGCAATGGCGTTGATCCTTTGATGCCCGGCGGCGTAACCTGTCGCCACAAAACCTAAAAAATACACCATCGCATAATGATCGTACGTCCTCACCAACACTGGTTTCTCCGGCTTTTTGACTGGCATGGATCGGTGCTCAGCAACATCGTGTTTCGCCTGTCACTTAACCTGCTGATGTCGCTGATCGCCATCTTTGGCTATCCGTGGTACTCCACTTTCGGCATTCACCTCACCACTGCGCCTTTTAGCCTGGTTGGGGTGTCGATCGCCATCTTCCTCGGCTTTCGCAATAA
Organism: Pantoea sp. AG1095; assembly: GCF_003208415.1. Lineage (NCBI taxonomy): Bacteria > Pseudomonadati > Pseudomonadota > Gammaproteobacteria > Enterobacterales > Erwiniaceae > Pantoea > Pantoea sp. AG1095. The sequence goes on from NZ_QKMJ01000007.1 coordinate 155,803, forward strand.
CGCCAGCTATGCGCGCTTTCTTGAAGCCCGCACCTTGTGGGGCAGCCTGCATATCACCCAGCGCTCGCTGCTGCGGCAGATCAAAAGCATGCGTGGCGTGAGCGAAGAACAGGTGCGGGAATTTACCGGCTTGCTGCTGGCGTTCTGCTGGTGCCTGAAACATCGCCTGCGTAAAACCGATGTGCAGGCCGATTTACAGCGTTTGCTGCCGGCTAACTGGCACAGCGCGGTGTTGCATCATCCGATGCCGACGTCGCAGATTTTAGTGTGTTTGAGTGAATGGCTGGCGCTACGCCGCGATGAAGGGTTGGTGTCGGATATTGTCTGGCAAAGCATTGATGAGAATCTGAATCAGCTATCAGCGATTCTGGGCGGTTGCGATCGCATTGCCAGCACACCGATTCCGTTCGCCTACAGCCTGATTCTGCATCGCACCGTTTATCTGTTCTGCACGCTGCTGCCGTTTGCGCTGGTGGCGGATTTGCACCTGATGACGCCGCTGGTGTCGATGTTTATCTCCTACACCTTTTTATCGCTGGAAGCGCTGGCGGAGGAGCTGGAACATCCGTTTGGCACCGCACCGAATCATCTGCCGCTCGATGCGCTGTGCGTCACTATCGAACGCAATTTGAAAGCGATGAATGGCGATATGCCGCTACCGGAACCACTGCAGCCGGATGCGCATTTCAATTTGACGTAATCAGCTCTGATTATCCAACCAACGCACATACGCCTGATCCCACAATGCGGCAGGCGTGCCCGCTTTGCCGAGACCAAAACCGTGACCGCCGCTGCTGAGCTCAATCAGCTCAACCGGCACGCGCATGCGGCGGCAGGTATCGCGCATCAGTTCAGTATTATGAGGATTGGAGGTGCGATCGTCCTCGGCCTGCGCGAGGAACGTCGGGGGATATTGACGTGTGACGTAATTTTGCACTGACCAGTTGGCTTCCTGGCTTGGCGTGGCGTTTTTCCCCACCATCATCAGATGCGTGTTGGTGTGCTGATATGGCGCTTCAAGGGTGATCACCGGATAAATCAGGCCAACGCTATCCACCTTCGGCCTGATCTGGTCAAGCGGATCCTGCGCCGGATAGGATTCGAAATCCGGACGCGCCGCCGCCATGCCAAGTAGATGGCCACCGGCAGAAAAGCCCAGCACATGCACTTTGCGCTCCATCGAACGCACCAGACGAATGGCGCGCTGCGCATCCTGCAGCGGTGCCAGATTGCCCGCCTGCCACTTCTCACCCGGCAAACGGTAGCTGAGCACATACACGGTATAACCGTTGGCATTAAGCCAGCGCGCTACCGGCCAGGCTTCGCGGCCCATGCCGATAAAACGATAGCCGCCGCCCGCCGCCACAATCACCGCTTCGCCGTTGGGATTTTCCGGGCGGAAACGCTGAATCGCGGGTGAAACGATATTGGTCCAGGAACCGTGCGAATTCACTTTAAGCAAGCCGGAAGGACCGCCGCCGCCCGGCGGATCGTCGGGCCACAACGGAATGACGTCATCGCGGGCAAACAGCTTGCCCGCGGTCATCGAGAGAACGGTTGCTCCAGTAGCCAACAAAAAGTGACGACGTGTAATCATCTTGCCCAGTGCCAGTATGCAAAAAATGCCAGCTTCAACAGCTGAATCTCATTATGTGACGCGTGTCTGATTTCGACGTTGGCGATTATGTACGTAAATCGTACAAAAAAGCCATAAAAAAACGCGCCTAAAAAGGCGCGAGTTTTTTCGAATACCCTAAATAATTCGAGCTGCAGGAGGCGGCAAGGGTGTGAATCCCCAGGAGCTTACAAAAGTAAGTGACTGGGGTGAACACACGCAGCCAACGCACCTGCAGCTTGAAGTATGACGGGTATTAGTCCTGTTGCTGGAACTGGGTCATTACCGTTTGTTCGCACTGCTGCTGATCTTTACGCAGTTTACCGCGCTCATCTTCGCCCAACTCCAGCCATGCGCTAATCACTTCCTGCGCGATTTCTTCATTGAATTCAGGCTGCTGCATGGCCGAAGAAGACTGGCTGGCCGCGAGTTGCGACTTCAACTTCTCGGTGTAGCCATCCAAATCGCTGGTCTTCTTTTCACTGCTCACCAGATGACACAGCTGGCTGGCATAAACATTCTCTTCCTGATTATTGTCACCGTCGGCAGCCAACGCACCGGCCGACAGCGACAGCCCAACGAGGGCGAGTAATAACGCTTTCATAATAGGCTCCAATAATTTCCAATAAATCATTTTTCGTTCTGTTCGGCGCGGGCGGCCTGACGGGCAGCACGCCAGTTTAACAATGGCGTGACCGTGATGCCGTGCAACACAATGCTGCACACCACTAACGTCAGCGCCATGTCCACCATCTGCTCCGCCTGCGGTCCACGCATGCCGTGCACCCATGCATAGGCAATATAATTGATACTGCCGATGCCGCGAATACCCAACCAGCCAATTAGCAAGCGTCGCATCAGCGGAATATCGCAGCGCCATGTGGTGATCCACACCGCCAGCGGGCGCACCACCACAAACAGCAGCAGCGCCAGGCCAATGCCGGTGAGATTCCAGTGCTGCGCCAGCGTAATACCGAGCACCACCATCATGCCCGCCGCCAGCAAACGCTCGATAGTATCACCGAAGGAGAGCGCATCGCCGATCACCAAACCCACCGATTTCACCATGCCGCTGCTGCCCTGCGCCATCCGCTGACCGGTATTCACGCGCGCTTCAGCTGGTAAGAAACGCTCCTCTTCAGACATCTCATCTTGCGGATAGTGCTTCACCACGCGCAATTCCGCACGACGTAAACCGACGCCAGCCGCAAAGGTGGCGAGGAAGCCCGACGCATCCACCGACTGCGCGGCGGCATAGCTGAGCGCAATCAGCGCCAGCGCGAACAGATCGTTGGGTGCCAGATCCTGATTGGCGGTACGTAAATGCGTCGCCAGCTGGCCGATCAGCCAGCCCAGCGCAAAGCCGATTCCCAGCCCGCCGCCTATCGCCCACAGCGCATCTTTGGCGAACCATTCACCGAGCGCAGCGGTGCTGAGTTCGCCCGGCTGCAACAGCAAAATCGCCAGCATCAGCAGCGGCAGCGCCGAGCCGTCGTTCATGCCCGCTTCGCTGGAGAGCGCTACGCGCAGGGCATCGTCATCACGCGCATCGTTCACTGAAATCAGGCTGGCGAGCACCGGATCGGTCGGCGCGACAATGGCACCAAACGCCAGCGACATCGCCCAGTCAAAGCCGGTGATCCAGTGCACCAGCACCGTCATGCTGCCGACGGTGAGCAGCATCGCGGGAAACGCCAGCCTGACGCCAAGCCGCCACGCATGCGCGTTGAGCGGTAAGCGCAGTTTCAGCCCGGTGATAAACAGCGAGGCTGCCATCGCGATTTCAGTAAGATGCGCGGCGAGGTTGGCGTGACCGATGATGTCGACTTGCAGCAGATTGAGCATCCACGGGCCACATAGAATGCCCGCGAACAGGTAGAGACCAAATGAGGTCACTGGCCCGCGGTGTATCCAACCGGAAGCCAGTGACATAAGAAGTAAAAGACCGCCGGTGGCGGCGGTCCAGGCCAGGAAATTCATAACGCTCCGTTTTTAAATAACATTCTCCTTTAAGCCTGGCACATGTTAGGCGATCAGTTTTTCAGATGACGGCTTGCGAGGCGAATCATCAGGGCAAGCGCAGCGGCCAATGTTGAGAGTGCGACTACTCCGGTCCAGCCCCAATGTGCCAGCGCCAGGCTACCCAGCGCCGCGCCGGTCGCCATGCCGATGAAAACAACGGTAAACATCAAGGCGTTAAGGCGGCTGCGTGCTTCTGGCGCCAGGCTGTAAACCAGCGTCTGATGCGCCACCAGCGTGGCCTGCACCCCCAAATCAAAACCGATGGTGCTGATGATAATCAGACCAAGCTGAGCCGGCATCGGCAGCAGCGGCAGCAGGAACATCAGCGCGAACGACACCATTACCAGCGTGGCACCGTACTGCGTAACACGCGCCGGACCGATGCGATCCGCAACGCTGCCCGCTAACGGCGCGGCTAATGCGCCCGCGGCTCCGGCGAGGCCGAATGCGCCAGCGACCGCGCTATCCAGATGGAAGTTTTGACTCAGCATCAACGCCAGCGTTGACCAGAAGGCGCTAAAGCCCACCGACAACAAACCTTGTGCCAGCGCGGCGCGGCGCAGCGTTTGATGGTGCTGCCACAGATGCGCCAGCGACAGCAGCAAACGCGGATAGCTCACCGACGTGCCCGGCGTAAAGCGCGGCAGCACGCGCCACAGCGCCACGCTAATCAGCAACACCGCCGCCGCCGCAATCATGTACATGGTGCGCCAGCCGAAATACTCCGCCACCACGCCGCTTACCACGCGTGACAGCAAAATCCCCACCAGCAATCCCGTCATTACCGTGCCGACGATTTTGCCGCGGCTGCGCTCCGGCGCTAACGCCGCTGAAGCGGGCACGATGTCCTGCGCCACGGTGGCGGTTAAACCGGTGACGAAGCTGGCGATCAGCAAGGCGTTCAATCCGCCCGAGAAGCCACACAGCAGCAGCGCGGCAACCAGCAGCAAACCTTTAATCAGGATAATGGTACGGCGATCGTGGCGGTCGCCGAGCGGGGCCAGCAGCAAAATGCCCAGCGCGTAACCGGCTTGCGTCAGCATCGGCACCATGCCGACGCTGCCGATGCCGACGTTGAATTGTTTGCTGATGATATCCAGCATCGGCTGGCTGTAGTAAATCGATGCGACACTGAGTCCGGCACCGGCCGCGAGCGTGAAGACCAGCGGCGCGGGCAGTTTTTCAGCTGGCATGGCTGACGTTGATATAGCTGACATAGTGGATTCCCCCGTGAAAGTGCGCTTATTAAAGCGCGTTGCCGCCATACGCGGTAGACTGCTCAAACACAGAACTGTTATGCGTGGTGCGTATGAACAACCCATCCAGCCTTGATCGTATCGAACTGATGCAGACCTTTATTCGCATCGTCGAGAGCGGATCGCTCTCCGCCGCCGCCGCCCAGCTCGGCACCACGCAGCCCACTATCAGCCGACGGCTGCAGGCGCTTGAGCAGCGGCTTGGTCTCAAACTGATTATGCGCACCACGCATGCGCTGAAACTCACCGACGATGGCGAGCGCTGTTATGCGCAGGCGCGTCAGCTGGTCGCGACCTGGCACGCGCTGGAGGATGACCTCACCGGTGCCAGCGACGACCCGATTGGCACGCTGCGCGTGCGGGCACCGCATGCGTTTGGTCAGGATCAGCTGATTGAACCGTTAATTGATTATCTGCATCGCTATCCGCGCTTAAACGTGGAGTGGACGCTGAATGACCGCACGCCAGACTTCATCAGCGAAAACATCGACTGCGCCATTCAGGTCGGTGCGCCCAGCGATGCGTCCATCGTGGCGGTGCTGCTGGCGGAAGTGCCGCGCTTTGTGGTGGCGGCACCGTCGCTGCTGGCCGCGCACCCGCCGATTGAGGACGTCTCGCAGCTCACCAACCTGCCCTGGCTGGCGCTGACCAGTTTTTATCGCAACGAAATCGCCCTGCAGCGTATTAACGATGGTCAGCCGGTGAATCTGGCGATTGCCCCGCGCCTCGCCAGCGACAGTTTATACGCGGTGCGCAAAGCCGCCGTTGCCGGGATGGGCGCGGCGGTGGTGTCATCGTGGGTGGTGCAGGAGGATTTAGCGAAAGGGGATTTGATTCAGCTGTTGCCGGAGTGGCAAGCGCCGCCGCTGCCGGTGTGGCTGACTTATCCGTGGGCCAGCTACTATCCGGCGCGGTTACAGAAGTTTTTCGCCATGGTTCGGGACGTGATGCCGAAGTTAGCGGGGACGCAGCCAGCGACGCGGTAGCGGTTTTCCCTCACCCTAACCCTCTCCCAACGGGAGAGGGAACCGATGGTAGCGCGGTCGGCCTCCTCGCCCGCTTGTGCCGATGGTAGCACCCTCAGCCCCCTCGCCCGCTTGCGGGAGAGGGCTGGGGTGAGGGACAGCGCGCACAAACTACATCTTCACCGCTTTCTTATCCCCCTTCGACATATTGTCCAGCCAGCCCATCACAAAGGCCGACAGCACAAACGTCAGGTGGATAATCACGTACCACATCAGCTTTTCGTTTTCGATGTTGCGCGCGTCCATAAAGATACGCAGCAGGTGAATCGACGAAATCGCCACAATCGAGGCCGCGACTTTGTTTTTCAACGAGCCGGAGTCCATTTTACCGAGCCAGCTCAGCTTCTCTCTGTGCTCATCAATATCCAGCTTGGAGACAAAGTTCTCGTAACCCGAAAGCATCACCATCACCAGCAAACCGCCGACCAGCGTCATATCCACCAGCGACAGCAGCAGCAGAATCAAATCGTTCTCCGCAATGCTGAAGACGTGCGGCAACAGGTGAAAAATTTCCTGGAAGAATTTGATGGTCAGCGCCAGCAGGCCCAACGAAAGTCCCATGTAAACCGGAGCCAGCAGCCAGCGCGATGAATACATCAGGTTTTCGATAAAACGTTCCATAAGTTCCCATTAATCAACAGACAAGTGGGCGAGTATAACCGAACTTATGTGAAGTTATTTCAGCCCTTCTTCAGAAATTTCAGGCGCGGCGGGCAGCGGCAATGACAAACGGAACACCGCGCCGCCTTCCGGCCGATTCTCCGCCCAGATGCGCCCGCGATGGGATTCGATAATGGTTTTACCGATCGCCAAACCCAAGCCGACGCCCGGCACCGCCGACTCTTTATCACCGCGCGCAAATTTGTCAAAAATACGCGTGAGGTTCTCCGCCGCGATGCCGGGACCGCTGTCCCACACCGCAATCTCCAGCCGATCGCGATCGCGCCACGCCCGAATACCGTGCTGCGCCGCGTTGCCCGCATATTTCAGGCTGTTTTCGATCAGATTGGTAAACACCCGCTCCAGCATGGCGCTGTCGCCTTTGATCAGCACCATCTCGGGTAAATCGAGGATAAATTCATGGCCCTTCAGCGACGGGCCCATGCTGCTCAGCGCGCCGCCAATCACCTCATCCAGCGCCACCCACTCTTCGCGCAGATTGAGTCCACCGGATTGAATGCGCGCCATATCCAGCATGTTACTCACCAGCCGGATAGTACTCAGCGTCTGTTCACGAATCTGATTGGCCTGGCCGACATACTTCGACTCTTCGCTGGCGAGATCGAGCATTAGCATCTCCGCCTGACCAAACAGCACCGTCAGCGGCGTGCGCAGGTCGTGCGACAGCGCTGACAGCAGCGCATTGCGCAGCTGCTCGCGCTCGGCGGCCAGCCGCGACGCCGCTTCACTGTGCGACAGCGCCATGCGTTCCAGCGCGTTAGCAATCAACACGGTGAAGGTTTCCAGTAAACGCTGCTGTTCGGGGATCATCAGCTGACGCAGGTTTTCCGGTTCCACCACCAGCAAGCCGAGACAGTGATTACCACTTTTCAGCGGCAGAATCTGGTACGGCACCGCCGGCAAGGTATCGGTGCCCGCGCCCGCCGGTTGGCCTTTGCTGTAACTCCATTTGGCGATGGCCAGATCCGGCGGCGTACCGATCGCGGTATCGCCCACGGTTTGCAGCTCGCCCTGCTCATCCGGCAGCAGCAGTAAACTGCGCGCCTGCAGGGTGACATCGATGATGCGCTGGCTGGTGGTGGCGATATCCTGCGGCGTCAAATCGCTGCCGAGCGCTTTCGCCATCTCATACAGATGCCGCGCGCGCTGTTCACGGTAGCGCGCCACTTTGGCCTGATAGCGCACGCCCGCTGTCAGATTCCCAACAATCACGCCCACCGCCAGCATCACCGCGAAGGTCACCAGATACTGCAAATCCGACACCGCCACGGTGCCGGTAGGCGCGACAAAGAACAGGTCGAAAGCGATGATGTTGATCACCGTGGCGAACACCGATGGCCAGCGGCCATAGCGCAGCGCCACCAGCACCACCGCCAGCAGATAAATCATCACGCTGTTGGCGGGATCAAACGCCACCAGCAGCCAGCGGCCGACGCCGGTGACCAAAATACACAGCAGCAGCGCCATCACACAGCCGCGCAGATAGAGCCGCCATTTTTCGTTGCTGGCGCGCTGGCCGCTGAGCGGATGCGGCGCATCGCGCACCGGTTCATCCAGCGCCACCACCAGCAAATCGAGATCCGGGCCGAGTTCGCCGAGGCGCTGGGCAAAGCTGTCGCGCCGCCAGCGCCGTTGTGGCTGACGGCCGGTCACGATTTTACCGAGATTGTGCTCGCGCGCGTAACGCAGCACCGCGCGCGCTTCATCGGGATCGGAGAGCGTGGCGGTTTCAGCGCCAAGTTCCTGCGCCAGTTGCAGCGTGCGTAAAATGGCGCGACGGCGCGCTTCCGGCAGCCGATTGAGGCGCGGCGTTTCCACATACACCGCGTGCCATTCGCTGCCGAGCCGTGCCGCTAAACGCGCGGCGGTGCGCACCAGCTTTTCGCTGCCGGTATCGTCGCCGATGCACAGCAGAATGGCGTCACGCGTGTGCCACACTTTGTCGCGGCCTTGCCGATCGCGCCAGGCACGCATCTGGTCATCCACGCGATCGGCGGTACGACGCAACGCCAGCTCACGCAGCGCGAACAGATTGCCTTTACGGAAAAAGTTTTCGATGGCGCGTTCGGCGCGGTCGCCGACGTAGACTTTGCCCTCTTTCAGCCGCTGACGCAGATCGTCCGGCGGCAGATCCACCAGCACCACTTCGTCGGCGCTATCAAAGAAGGGATCGGGCACGGTTTCACGCACCTGAATGCCGGTGACGCCGCCGACCACATCATTCAGGCTTTCCAGATGCTGGACGTTAACGGTGGTGATGACGTCAATGCCCGCTTCGAGCAGCTCTTCAATGTCCTGCCAGCGCTTGGGATGACGCGAACCCTGCACGTTGGTGTGCGCCAGTTCATCCATCAGGATCACCGCCGGATGGCGCGCCAGCGCGGTATCGAGATCGAATTCGGCATGGCGCGAACGGCCGGTGGTACGCCGTGGCAACAGCGCCAGCCCGTTGAGCAGCGCGGCGGTCTCTGCACGATCGTGGGTTTCTACCACGCCGGCTAACACGTCGAGACCTTGCGCCCGCAGGCGCTGCGCCTCCTGCAGCATGGCGAACGTTTTGCCCACGCCCGCACAGGCGCCAAAGTAGATTTTCAGCTTACCGCGATGGCTGTCGCTGTGGTTCAGCAGCAGCGCATCGGGATCGGGGCGGGCAATATCGTCGTTCATCGATCGTCCATCGTAAAAACAGCGTGATGAATCGCGCCGCTACGATTGCGTGCATATACCGTAGCGGCGCAGTGCATTGCGCGAGGTGTTTATCCTTGTAAATCATCCAGCGCCAGATTCAGACGCAGCACGTTTACCGTCTCTTCGCCAACAAACGGCAGCAGCGGGCGCTCGGTGTGGCGCACAATCAGCGCCTCGACATCTTTCAGCGCCATCTTGCGCGCGGCGGCGATGCGCGGTGCCTGCCACAACGCGGCTTCTGGCGAAATATCCGGATCTAATCCGCTCGCCGATGCGGTGACCAACTCCACCGGCACCGCTTTGGGCGATTGCGGATTCGCCGCACGCAGCACGGCGACGCGTTCCGCTACCGCTTTATCCAGCGCCGGATTGCTGCCTGCCAGATTGCTGCCGCTGGAGGCCAATGCATTATAAGGCGCATCGCCGGTAGCGGAAGGTCGACCCCAAAAGTGGCCCGGCTGATTAAACATTTGCCCAATCTGCTCGGAACCGCGTACCGCGCCATCCTGCTCAATCAGCGAACCGTTGGCCTGCGATGGGAACCACCACTGCGCCAGACCGGTGGTCAGCAGCGGATAGACCGCGCCGGTGAGCAGCGTAAGCACCAGTAACAATACAATAGCCGGACGTAACTGACTCATTTCTCTTCTCCTTAAGCCAGACCAAGCAGCGTTAGCAGCAGATCGATGGCTTTAATACCTATAAACGGCACCACTAATCCGCCCGCACCGTAAATCCACAGGTTGCGTCGCAGCAGCGCCGCCGCGCTCAGCGGACGATAACTCACGCCTTTCAGCGCCAGCGGGATCAGGAACACAATCACCAGCGCGTTAAAAATTACCGCCGACAGAATCGCCGAGTTCGGCGAATGCAGCTCCATAACGTTGAGCATGTTGAGTTGCGGATAGGTGGCGGCAAACGCGGCCGGAATAATGGCGAAATACTTCGCCACGTCGTTGGCGATACTGAAGGTGGTAAGCGAACCGCGCGTCATCAGCATCTGTTTACCGATGTGCACCACTTCCAGCAGCTTGGTCGGATTCGAGTCGAGATCGACCATGTTGCCGGCCTCTTTCGCCGCCTGGGTTCCCGAGTTCATCGCCACCGCCACGTCGGCCTGCGCCAGCGCCGGTGCGTCATTGGTGCCGTCGCCGGTCATCGCCACTAAGCGCCCTTCGGCCTGATACTGACGAATCAGTGCCAGCTTGGCTTCCGGCGTCGCTTCAGACAGGAAGTCATCGACGCCGGCTTCCGCCGCAATCGCCGCCGCGGTTAATGGGTTATCGCCAGTGATCATCACCGTTTTGATGCCCATCTTGCGCAGCTCGGCAAAGCGCTCTTTGATGCCGCCTTTGACGATATCTTTCAGCGCCACCACGCCCAGCACCTGCGCGCCTTCGGCCACCACCAGCGGCGTGCCGCCAGCGCGCGCCACTTCTTCCACGGCGGCATTCACTTCTAACGGGAAGCGGCCATGATTGGCTTCAATGTGGCGACGAACCGCATCGACCGCGCCTTTGCGGATCAGACGATCCTGCACGTTTACGCCGCTCATGCGCGTTTGCGCCGAGAAGGGAATGAAGCTCGCCCCCATGCTGCTCAAGTCACGCTCACGCAGGTTAAATTTCTGCTTCGCCAACACCACGATGCTGCGCCCTTCCGGCGTTTCATCGGCCAGCGATGCCAGCTGCGCCGCATCGGCCAGCTGCTGTTCGCTGACGCCCGGCGCGGGCAGAAACTGCGTCGCCTGACGGTTGCCAAGCGTGATGGTGCCGGTTTTATCCAGCATCAGCACATCGACGTCGCCCGCCGCTTCCACCGCACGGCCGCTGGTGGCGATGACGTTCGCGCCCAGCATGCGGCTCATGCCCGCCACACCGATGGCCGACAGCAGGCCGCCGATGGTGGTCGGGATCAAACACACCAGCAGCGCCACCAGCACCGTGATGCTGACCGGCGTGCCGCCATACGCTGAGAACGGCCACAGCGTGGCGGTCGCCAGCAGGAACACAATTGTCAGCGACACCAGCAGAATGGTCAGCGCCACTTCGTTCGGCGTTTTACGGCGTTTCGCGCCTTCCACCATCGCAATCATGCGGTCAAGGAAGGTTTCGCCCGGATTGACGCTGCACTGAATCACCAGCCAGTCGGAAAGAATGCGCGTACCGCCGGTCACCGAGGAGAAATCCCCGCCCGATTCACGGATCACCGGCGCGGATTCACCGGTGATGGCGCTCTCATCCACCGATGCGCCGCCCTCCAGCACCTCGCCGTCGCACGGAATGATGTCACCGGCTTCCACCAGCACCACATCGCCTTTGCGCAGCGTATCGGCCGCCACGTTGTGCCAGGCTGCGCCGTAGCGCGCTTCGGCCAGTTTTTTCGCATCGCTGGTTTTACTGATGCCTTTCAGACTGTTGGCCTGCGCCTTGCTGCGCCCTTCCGCCAGCGCTTCAGCGAAGTTGGCGAACAGCACGGTGAACCACAACCAGATGGCGACGCCGGCGGTAAAGCCCGCGTTACCGCTGAGCGCGCCGCTGGCCATGCCCACCGCCAATACCGAGGTCAGCACGCTGCCGATCCACACCAAAAACATCACCGGGTTGCGGAACTGCACGCGTGGATCGAGTTTTTTCAGCGCATCCAGCATGGCAACGCGGGTTAGCGCCGCATCAAATAGCGCCAGTTGTTGACGACTCATGATTCCGTTATCCCTGAATTAATTGCAGATGTTCCGCGACCGGGCCCAATGCCAGCGCGGGGATGAACGTCAATGCGCCCACCAGCAAGACGGTGCCAATCAGCAGCGCGATAAACAGCGGGCCGTGCGTTGGCAGCGTGCCGTTGCCGACTGGCTGAATTTTCTTCGCCGCCAGCGAACCGGCAATCGCCAGCACCGGAATGATGATGCCGAAGCGGCCCACCAACATGCAGAAGCCCAGCAGCAGGTTCCAGAACGGCGTGTTAGCGCTCAGTCCGGCAAAGGCGCTGCCGTTGTTATTGGATGCAGAGGAAACCGCGTACAGCACTTCGCTGAAGCCATGAATACCAGGATTGGCCATACCGGCGCGACCGGCGTCGGTCATCATCGCCAGCGCGGTGCCGAGCAGCACCAGCGTTGGCGTCACCAGGATCGCCAGCGCTGTCATCTTCATCTCCCATACGTCGATTTTTTTGCCCATGTACTCTGGCGTGCGACCGATCATCAACCCGGCGATAAACACGCCGAGCAGCACGAACAGCAGCATGCCGTACAGGCCAGCACCGACGCCGCCGAACACCACTTCACCCAGCTGCATCAACCACATCGGCACCATGCCGCCGAGCGCGGTGAAGGAGTCATGCATGGCGTTGACCGCACCGCACGACGCCGCCGTGGTGATCACCGCAAACAAGCTGGAGTTGAGAATGCCGAAGCGCGTCTCCTTGCCTTCCATGTTGATGGCGCTGTCTGCGCCGAGCGCGAGGAAGTGCGGATTACCACGCAGTTCGGCCCACATCACGGTGATCACCGCCAGCACAAACATGATGGTCATCGCCCACAGCAACATGTGGCCCTGACGACGATCGCCCAGATGCTGACCAAAGGTGAAACAGAGCGCCGCCGGGATCAGGAAGATGCTCAGCATCTGCACGAAGTTGGTCAGCGCCGTCGGGTTTTCGAACGGATGCGCCGAGTTGACGTTGAAGAAACCGCCGCCGTTGGTGCCGAGCATTTTGATCGCTTCCTGCGATGCCACCGGACCGAGCGGCAGCGTCTGCTGCGCGCCTTCCAGCGTGGTGAGCGCATGGTAAGGTTCGAAGGTTTGAATACTGCCCTGGCTGACGAAGAACAACGCGATAACCAGGCTGATCGGCAGCAGCACGTAAAGGGTAATGCGCGTCAGGTCACGCCATGCGTTGCCGAGCGTATCCAGCGAACGGTTGGCAAAACCACGAATCAGCGCAAACGCCACGGCGATACCGGTCGCCGCCGACAGGAAGTTCTGCACCGTGAGGCCCGCCATCTGACTGAAATAGCTCAGCGTGCTTTCCCCGGCGTAGGATTGCCAGTTGGTGTTGGTAACGAAGCTGATGGCGGTATTGAGCGCCAGATCCCAGCTGAGATTAGGCAGATGCTGCGGGTTCAGCGGAAGCGCGGCCTGCGTCATCAACATCAGCAGCAGCAAGGCAAAACCCAGCGCGTTAAACAGCAGAATCGCCAGCAGATAGTGCGGCCAGCGCATGGCATCGCCGTCGGCACCGGCCAGTCGCCACAGCGCGCGTTCGGTGCGCGGCAGCAGCGGCTTGTCAGCGACAAACAGGGCGAGATAACGTCCCAGCGGTTGTGCCAGCACCATCAGTACCAGCAGAAACACCGCAATTAGCATAAATGCATTCGCCGCCATCAGAATGCCTCCGCATTAAGCAGGGCATAAATCAGGTAGCCCAGAAGAACAAACACCAGCACGATGCCGGCTATCACGCCCACGCTCACAGCAACCTCCAGAGGATTTTGGTAATGCTGCAAGCATGCGCGGCGCGGCATAAAGAAGAGGTAAAAAGGCGGGAAGCGGGCGTAAATAAAGTATAAAAATGGTGAAGAATTAAGCGCTTTCTAACGCCCAGATGCGGTTCAGATCGATGTTCTGCCATAAGCTGCTGTCTTCCGCGCCGGTGATGCTGTCGGTGCAGAAGCTGTCGCCGAGATCGAGCGCTTCCGGTTTCACTTCGCGCTGCGCGTGCAGCGACCAGAACACATGTACTTTGGGCTTGAGCAGCGATTTTTCGCCAGCCTGTACCACCAGCGCCACGCGCCCGGAAGCCAGTCGCACCAGCGATCCCACCGGATAAATGCCGATGGTGCGTACGAAGGCGTGCAACAGCGTGTTGTCGAAGTGGCCACGCCAGCTCAACATGTTGTGCATCGCTTCGGCAGGCGTCCAGCCTTTGCGATAAGGACGATTCGAGGTGACGGCATCATAGACGTCGCATACCGATGCCATGCGCGCATACAGTGAGATTTCGTCGCCTTTCAGTCCGTGCGGATAACCGTTGCCGTCATACTTTTCATGGTGATGCAGCGCGATATCCAGCAGATCTTCACCGGCATTGGCGTCCATTAGCATCTGCGCGCCCACAATCGGATGCTGACGCATCACGGTGAATTCTTCATCGCTGAGCTTGCCGGGTTTGTTGAGAATCTCCAGCGGCACCGCGGCTTTACCCACATCATGCAGCAAACCGCCCATACCAACGCGCCGCAGCTGATGCTCATCGAGGCCCATTTTTTTGCCGAGCGAGATCATCAAACCGCACACCGCCATTGAGTGCAAATAGGTGTAATCGTCGTGATTCTTCAGGCGAGCCACGCTCAGCAGTGCCGTAGGTTCGCGGGTGATCGAACCGGCAATTTGATCAACCAGATCAAGGGTGTAATCGAGGTCGAGGCCTTGTCCCATGCGCGCCTCGTTAAACATCGCCAGCACCTGCGGTTTCCCCTGATTGAAGATGCTTTGCGCCTGATCCATCTCCTGGAAAAACGGGGTTTGAGGAATCTCTTTTTTCGGCGCAGGCGTGACGGGTGCCTGAACCGATTTGTCGAGATCGATCCATAACTGCAGGATCCCCTCATTGCGGATCATCGCGATCTGGCGTTTATCAGTGATCAGCATTTGGTTGCGAATGCGCTTATCTTTGACCCACCAAACCTCCAGTTTGTGGATAAACATTCCCTGCCGCAGTTCGTCAACATTAATCAGCTTTATCACGATATCGCTCCTTAATATCAGTGGGTGGTAAGGAGGTATCGGCAGCTGAGCAAAAAATCTTCAGAGTGGATTTGTGCGATCGGTGAGGTTTGCGAGAGGGGTGCGTATAAATGCGAATTTTACGACGTTGGATCGCCATTTATGGCGACCATGATTTTAGGCTACAACCGCTGAACGTTGCGCCAGAAAGGCACTTAACGGCGTTACCCTGCTCAACTCTTCCTGTGTTCTGGCATCGTTTTCCACTTCCCATAGATCCAAATGGCGCTGCAGATTCAGCCAAAAATCGACTGAAGTATCGAAAACAGCTGCCAGCCTATAGGCCATTTCGGTGGTCAGTTTACGGTTGTTATTCACCAATGCACTGACTGTATTGCGGTGCACGTTCAACATCTCTGCCAGGTCATTCACTTTGAGGTTAAGCGGCTCGAGGAACTCGTACTGCAAAACATCGCCAACGCTGGTCGGTTTACGCATCGCCTGTTTCATTATTGCTTCTCTTTAACGGTTAGCAGTTGGCCACAAGTGGCTGCTAGCGGTGTTTACGATAAGTGTGTGGATCGAGATAGAGATCTCTTGCCGTGCCATTAACCCATTGAAAAATTAGTCGATACTGCTCATTTATCCGTATTGAATAATACCCCAATAGCGGAGGTCTTAAGGCCTCAAAGCGATTACCCGGTGGTGAACGCAAATCATGATGCGATGTTGCGGCATGGATGATGTCGAGCTTGCGCGCCAATGCGGACTCAATCATGGCCGGGATATGCTTATGCGGTGTTGCATAAACAAAAAATAATCGCAGCCAATCGTCCCTGAAACTGTGAATTGAACCCTTCATCTACTACCACACCTGATGTAAACATGGTGGGCAACTTATTGCACTGACGCACTGTGCTCAAGTGCATTTTTTAACATTATAACGAATTTCAGATCGGGATTCCAAAAATTTATGAGCCGATGATTAAACCGCTTTAATACCGCGCGCTTTCTCCGGATTTTCATAAGAGGCAGCAGGATTCTGCTCCGCACCAACACGTTCAATCGGTCCCATCACCAGCAGGAACAGCAGTGCAGCAACCACGCAGTGCGCGCCGACAAACACCAGCCCGATGCTGTAGCTGCCGGTTAAGCCGACGATGATGCCGAACAGCAGCGGCGTGATAAAACCCGCCATATTGCCGATGCCGTTAAAAATCGCGCCCGCAAGGCCAACCGCTTCTTTCGGTGCGGTATCGCTGACAATCGTCCAGGTTCCGGCGCCCGCCGCCACGCCTTTACCAAAGAAGGCGAACGACATCATGGCGATAATGCCGACGTTGCTGGGGATCACCGCCGCCAGGACCAGCGATGCCGCCATCAGCATGCCGACGATATACGGCGTTTTACGCGCCCAGGATAAACTCCAGCCGTTCGCCAGCAACTTATCAGAGATATAGCCGCCGCTGATGCCGCCGAGGAAACCAAATACCGCTGGTGCGATGGTGGCAAAACCGGCATCAAGAATATTCATGCCGCGCGCCTGCACCAGATAGATCGGGAACCAGGTGATGAAGAAGTAGCTCAACGCGATGATGCAATATTGGCCGATATAGGCGCACCACAGCATGCGGTTGCTGAGCAGCTTCCTGAACATCGCTTTGCTCAACGGCGGACGCGCTTTTAGCGTTTGTGCCGAATCGATATCAACCAGCGCGCCGCCCTGCTCAATGTAGCGCAATTCATTTTCCGAGACCTGCGGATGATGGCGCGGGCTGCGCATAAAGCCCATCCAGACAAACACTGCCAGTACGCCAATGCCGCCCAGCACAAAGAACGGCCATTCCCAGCCGAAGCGCGACACCAGCCAGCCGGAAAGCGGCGAAAAGATGGCGACGGCAAAATATTGCGCCGAGGCAAAGAGTGAAGAAGCACGCCGCGTTCAGCGCTGGGGAACCACATGATCACCGCGCGCGCATTGGCGGGAAAACTCGGTGCTTCAATCAGGCCCAGCGCGAAACGCAGCGCAAACATCAGCGTGAGCGCCATGGTCATGCCGCTGGAGAACTCGCCGACAAAGCCCATCAGCAACGTGGAGATCGACCACAGCGCCAGCGTCACGCCATACACTTTTTTGGTGCCGAAGCGATCGAGAAACAGGCCGCCGGGGATCTGGCCGATCACATAGGCCCAGCTAAATGCCGAGAGGATCAGACCAAGCTGGATCGCCGAAAGTCCAAACTCATCTTTGATCGCCGATCCTGAGATCGACAGGATCGAGCGGTCGGCATACGCCACCACGGAAAGAAACAGGATCAGGCAAAGGATCCCAACGCGTACGTGGCTGTTCTGTGGACGATGATTGGCTTTTAGCATGGGCTGAATTCCTCAAATGAACGTGCCGGAATACCGCTTTATTTCCCTGTTCAGCAACTATAGGAAGCAGTTTCAGGCGTGGTCATTGGGCGAATGGCGGAATCGACAGTGCTAATTAGCGCCAGAATTGGCAGCCAGCACAAAGCAAGGTGCGGCGCTGCACAGAACCTCAAAAATCCGCAGGCTGTTGCACCGCAATGTGCGCCAACTCTAAGAAAATCCTTAGCAGTGCAACTATGAGCGCGCAAAGTAAGACGCACCCGAGAGCAAAGTGTGCGCTTAGCTGCAAAATCCAACCTTGCTGATTGTCAGCCGGGTGGCGGGCTCGTAGGCTGAAAATGATTTCATTTAGCCATTTTTTATATCGATGAAACATTCATTCTAATAACAAGCTTACTCTGGAGTCTGCGATGAAAATCCTCAAGGCGATTGTGTTGCTCGGCCTGCTCTCGGCGTCACTATCGGCGCTGGCGGAAAAAATTGGCGTGTCGATGGCCTACTTCGATCAAAACTTCCTCACCATTATTCGCCAGTCGATTGATAAAGAAGCCAAAGCGCGTGGGCTTGATATTCAGTTTGAAGATGCACGCGGCGATGTCGGACGTCAGACCGATCAGGTGCAGAGTTTTATCGGTGCGGGCATGGATGCGATCATCGTCGATCCGGTCGATTCCGCCAGCACGCCGCAGCTCACCAGGCTGGCGCAGCAGGCAAAAATTCCGCTGGTGTACGTCAACCGCACGCCGGGCGATAAATCGCTGCCGGCCGGCGTGGTGTTTGTCGGCTCCGACGAGCGTGAATCCGGCACCTTGCAGATGGAAGCGCTGGCGAAAATGGCTAACTACAAAGGCAATGTGGCGATCATGATCGGTAACCTGACCGACGCCGGTGCGCTGCAACGCACCAAAGACGTTGAGCAAGTGGTGGCGAAATATCCCGGCATGAAAGTGGTACAGAAACAGCCCGCTAACTACGCGCGCAATGAAGGCATGGATTTGATGAATAGCTGGCTGGGCAACGATGAAGCGATTGATATCGTTGCGGCTAATAATGATGAGATGGCGATTGGCGCGGCCATGGCGCTGGCCAAAAGCAATAAAAAGGTGCTGATTGGCGGTATCGATGCTACGCCAGACGGCCTGAAAGCGCTGTCGCAGGACAAAATTCAGGTCACGGTTTTCCAGGATGCGGTCGGCCAGGGCAAAACGTCGGTGGATGTGGCACAGAAGCTGATCAAAGGCGAGAAAGTGGATTCACACGTGTGGATCCCGTTTGAGCTGGTGACCAAAGAGAATATGCAGAAGTACGTTGAGAAGAGTCAGTAAAAGGTCAAATTCGCGCGATGAATCGCGTCGCTACGAATGCGTGCACAATTCCGTAGCGGCGCAATTTATTGCGCAAAACCCATCAGTTTTTTAGTTTAGCCATCTGCACGATATCGTGATATTCGCCGTCGCGCAGGCAGGCTTTGCGCTTCACGCCCTCGCGCTCGAAGCCCAGCTTTTGATACAGGCGCAGCGCGCGTTCGTTATCGTGGAACACTTCCAGCTCAATACGCATGATGCCGAGCCAGTTGAAGGCGTAATCCATCGCGTTGCGGATCAGCTTTTCACCAATGCCGCGCCCGCCAAACGCCGGATCGACGCTGATACCAAAACTGATGCTGTGACGCGTACGCGGACGCTGTTCGACAAACAGCGTGAGCTCACCGACCATCGCACCCTCAATCTCCGCAACAAAGCCGATGTATCCCAGCTCATCCATCTTTTCGAATTTTTTCTGCCAGGTCACTATGCTCGGACACGGCAACTGCGTGGTCCAGCGATAAACGTCAGGATGGCTGTATAGGCGTTGGTAGGCGGCGGCATCGCCCGGCTCACGACCGCGAATGTGTAAATCCATGTCGGTAATCCCTTTTCACTTGCACTAAGCTGTTAACTCTCACCATTTCGGGAAGAGTGATTCTATGTTGTATCGCCGTTTTGAACGTTTTATCAATATTTTCCAGGATGCGCCAACCGATTCCCCACCCGCCAGCGTCTGGCCGTTCTACTTCTACTATCTGCGCCAGGTGTGGCCGAGCTTTGTCGCGCTGCTGATTGTCGGGCTGGCACAAGCACTGATCGAAGTGGCGCTGTTCAGCTATCTCAGCCGCATCATTGACCTGGTTAATCACTCGACGCCCGCTTCGCTGTTCAGCGACAACTGGCAAATATTGCTGTGGATGGGTTTTGTCGCGCTGATTCTGCGGCCGGTGGTGATTGCTGCGCACGATATGCTGGTGCATCAAAGTATTAACCCGAGCATGACCAGCATGATCCGCTGGCAGCATCACAACTACGTGCTGCGTCAAAGCCTGAATTTCTTCCAGAACGATTTTGCCGGGCGCATTGCCCAGCGCATCATGCAAACCGGTAACTCGCTGCGTGATTCGGCGGTACAGCTGGTGGACGCCATCTGGCACGTGGTGATTTACGCGGTGACCTCGCTGGTGCTGTTCGCCGAAGCCGACTGGCGCTTGATGATTCCGTTGGTGATCTGGATTGTGGCTTACAGCGTGTCGCTGAGCTTCTTTGTGCCGCGCGTTAAACAGCGTTCGGTGGTGTCATCAGAAGCGCGCTCGAAATTAATGGGCACCATTGTCGACGGCTACACCAACATCGCCACCATCAAACTGTTCTCGCATAACGATCTGGAGAAGCGTTACGCGCGCGAAGCCATTCAGGAGCAAACCGACAAAACCCAGCACGCCAGCCGCATGGTCACCACCATGGATATCACGCTCTCGACGCTGAATGGCTTGCTGATTGTCAGCACCTCCGGCCTGGCGCTGTGGTTGTGGAGCCAGTCGCTGATCAGCGTTGGCGCGATTGCGCTGGCGACCGGTTTGGTGATTCGTCTGGTGAACATGTCCGGCTGGATCATGTGGGTGGTGAACGGCATCTTCGAAAACATCGGCATGGTGCAGGACGGCCTGAATACCATCGCGCAGCCGCTGAGCGTGCAGGATGAGCCGAACGCGAAAAACATGCAGGTGACGCGCGGCCAGATTCGTTTTGAGGATGTGCGCTTTGATTATGGCGGCAGTCGTCAGGTGATCAATCGCCTCAACCTCAACATCAAGCCGGGCGAGAAGATCGGTTTGATTGGCCCGTCCGGGGCCGGTAAATCCACCCTGGTGAATCTGCTGCTGCGGCTGTATGACATCAACAGCGGCCGTATTGTGATTGACGATCAGAACATCGCTGAAGTGACGCAGGAAAGCCTGCGCGGACAAATCGGCATGATCACGCAGGACACGTCGCTGCTGCATCGCTCAATTCGCGAAAACCTGCTGTATGGTCGTCCGGATGCGACGGAAGAGGAGTTGCAGGCGGCGATTATCCGCGCGCGCGCCGACGAGTTCATTCCGCTGCTTTCTGATCCGCAAGGCCGCACCGGGCTGGATGCGCACGTGGGCGAGCGCGGCGTGAAGCTGTCGGGCGGTCAACGTCAGCGTATCGCCATCGCGCGCGTGCTGCTGAAGGACGCGCCGATTCTGATCATGGACGAAGCCACCTCGGCGCTGGATTCCGAGGTGGAAGCGGCGATTCAGGAGAGCCTGGAAACGCTGATGCAGGGCAAAACGGTGATCGCCATCGCGCACCGTCTTTCCACTATCGCCAAAATGGATCGTCTGGTGGTGCTGGAGCAAGGTGAGATTGTCGAAATGGGCAACCACCGCGAACTGCTGGCGCACGGCGGACTTTACGCGCGCCTGTGGCAGCATCAGACCGGCGGTTTTGTCGGCGCGGATTAATCACCACGCCGATACGGTAAGGCGTCGCGCGCTTCAATTGCCCAGCCGCGCACGCCTTCCCGTTCCTGCAGCAGAAAATCCGCCACCGCATCACGCAAACCGGGATGACACAGATAGTGCCACGAATGGGTGATGTGCGGCTCAAAGCCGCGCACCAGCTTATGCTCGCCCTGCGCGCCCGCATCAAAACGCTGCACACCTTCCGCGATGGCGAAATCCATGCCCTGATAGAAGCAGGTTTCAAAATGCAGCCGATCAAACTCCGCCAGACAGCCCCAATAGCGGCCGTACAGCGTGTTGCCGTCCATTAAGCAGAATGCCATCGCTGCCGGTTGCCCTTGTAGCGAGGAAATCACCACGCGAATCGAATGCGGCATGCGCTCCGCCAGCAGGCTAAAGAAGTGGCGGGTCAGATAGGGCCGCTGGCCGCGCACCGCGTAAGTGTTGGCATAACAGGTGTAAACAAAATCCCACTGATCCTCGCGCAGCTCATCGCCGCGATACCAGCTGAATTCAAAGCCGCTGCTCATCACCTGCTCACGCTCTTTGCGCAGCTGTTTGCGCTTGCGCGACATCAGCGTGTCGAGGAAATCCTGAAAATCGCGATAGCCTTTGTTGTGCCAGTGATACTGCAAGCCGAGGCGTTCAAGCCAGTCTGGCTGCTGCTGCATAATGTGGTTGGCGAACGGCGTGGTGAAGTTGATGTGCGCGCCGCTCAGACCGTGTTGATAGAGGTTATCCGGCAGCGCGCTAAGCAGTTTCAGCACCGCTTCTTCATTGCCCAGCAGGCGTGCGCCAGTCACCGGACTGAACGGAATCGCGCCCAGCCATTTCGGATAGTAAGGAATACCGGCGCGCTGACAGGCATCCGCCCACGCATGGTCGAACACATATTCACCGCGCGAATGGCGTTTGCGATAGCCCGGAATCGCGGCACGCAGCGTGCCGTTTTCGCGCCACAGCAGGTGATCCGTCTGCCAGCCGTTTTCGGGCCGCACGCTGCGGCTCTCTTCTAATGAAAGAAGAAAGGCATGGCGTAAAAACGGTTGATCGTCAGGTAACAGCGCATCCCATTCGACGGCGGAGATCTCCGCCAGCGACGACAGATGTAGCAAAGACATTCACGGCTCCCGGCCAGATGAAAGCAGGCGCCTAGTTCAACAGGTTTTCCCGCGAGGGAAAAGGTGTAGCGCACTGAATGTCTACGGGAACGGGTTCAATCCAAGAGATTACGCGCAGAAAACAAGGATCTTTAGAAGATCCTTTTCAGAACTATAAACAAGCAACTATTTCATCAAAAGTAGCTTGTTATAATCGGGATAGATGTCCTTAACTTTCCCAGTACTTCCATCAGAATAAGTGGCCGTGAGATCGCCTGGTGCCGGATTTGGTGGCGTCAAAGTTACTGTTTTTGTCAGATATAATAATGGATTAATAGTTATATTCTTCGAACCATAAAGTCTGTAATGTCGACTCCATTTCAGATAATCAGGATCACCACCAAATAATTTCAAGGTAACTTCATGGTCGCGATGATAAGTGATCATAGGAAATAACTCAGTTTTTAACGTAATATCGCCATGAGCTTCCCGCTTTCTGCCGGAACCTTCTCCGCTTCCATAAGCCTGATCATCAAAACCAAAAACATAGCTTGTTGGAATAATATGTTTCCCCGAGGCTAACGGATCATCTCCTTTCAGCTGTATATCAACCCTTATAGCACTGAGCTTCCATTCACATCGACCGCCCCCATCAACGGCGACCCGCGCCTGTCGGATATCACCATTCCCCTGAGGTTGCAACGTCACCAGTTTAGGATTCAGCCCCCTGACCGCAGTCACATGCGACTCAGTGGTGTTGTCATAGACCTCTTTCCGACACGTCTCTGATCGGTACAAGACGTCCATTGGGATCACTTCCGTCTCAGGAGGCAATTTCACAGCCACAGTGACCCACTCCGTGCTGGCGGGCGGATTAATGGTAAAATCCGGGCGACTGGCGCAACCGCTCAGCGGCAACAGTGCAATTGCCGGAAAAAGCGCCGCGAGCGTTTTAGTTAGACAGTTCAACTTCTTCCTCCGCAACCGATTTGAAACGAATGAGAGCATTTTCACCACCAGGATACTTTCGGGTAATGATCAGCGAATTCCCTACCATATCCTGCAGGGCCAGGAACATCCGATTTCGCTTCGGCTCCTCCGGGGGAGAGCTGTCACCGAATGAGTCCATCTGCTGCCTGAAGTCGGCCCTGTACGTTTTACGGCTCAGCTTCCGCGCCGGATCAGCTATCTCGAGCAGCTGGTTATTCAGAAACGGCAGGTACTCTTTCACCATCGAGTGCCGGACGGGGTTGCTCGCGTGGTCAAAAGCGGGGTTGGTATTGCGTGGGAAAATCTTCTGAATATCGGCCATCGAAAACTCGCTGATAAACGCCTCCTGCGCCTCTTTCGCCTCCTCGCTTTCTGTCTCTGCCATTGACGGAACGAGGAACAGCTTCACCTTGTACTGCTGGCTGTATTTCAGCCGTCTGCACGTATTCGGATTCATCATCACCCTGCATTCTTCGAATGAACCGGTCTGGGTAGTGCGGAAGAACACCACCGGCTTGCCGTGGTGCCAGTAGTGTTCCCCGATATACAGCCCTCCCATCTGCGCCGGCAGTTCGGTGGTCAGAGCCCAGAAAAAACCTAACTAGCTATTCATTTCATCGACAACAATTTTTCATAATCTGGATAGATGTACGGAAGTATCCCTGTACTACCATCAGGATAAGTTGCAATAAGATCGCCAGGAAGCGAGTTTGGAGGAACGACTCTCACGACCTTCGACATATGAATACTCGGCTCGATCACTATTTTACTAATGCTGGAAACGCGATAATACCTGTTCCATTTTTCATCACGAATATCTCCCCCGAACAGTGTAATTACCATCTCACCATCCCTATGAGACTGAATCAAAGGGAAAAAATCAGTCTCAAACCGTAAGTTTCCAACCACGTTTTTGGGGTTACCGTACCCAAATGCATTACGGTATCCTTCATCATCGAAATCAAAGACATAACTTGTCGATATGATGTTCTTTCCATTTGCAAGAGCAGATGTTTTTGATAGCTGTATCCCTAAACGTATGCCGCTCAGCTTCCAGCCACATTTGCCTCCGCCATTCAGAGCTATCTTCGCCTTCCGATAGCCACTGCTGTCCGTCTGACTGAGAGAGACAAGTTGTGGGTTACCCCCCCTGACGGTAGCCATATGCGACTCGGAGGTATTGTCATAGACCTCTTTCCGACACGTCTCTGAGCGGTACAAAACATCCAGCGGCAGCGCCTCCGTTTCCGGCGGTAATTTTACGGTCACAGTCACCCAATCGTTACTCACAGGAGGGTTCAGCGTATAGTCCAGACGACTGGCGCAGCCGCTCAGCGGCAACAGTGCAATTGCCGGAAAAAGCGCCGCGAGCGTTTTAGTTAGACAGTTCAACTTCTTCCTCCGCAACCGATTTGAAACGAATGAGAGCATTTTCTCCGCCAGGATACTTTCGGGTAATAATCAGCGAATTCCCCACCATATCCTGCAGGGCCAGGAACATCCGGTTTCGCTTCAGCTCCTCCGGGGGAGAGCTGTCACCGAATGTGTCCATCTGCTGCCTGAAGTCGGCCCTGTACGTTTTACGGCTCAGCTTCCGCTCCGGATCAGCTATCTCGAGCAGCTGGTTATTCAGAAACGGCAGGTACTCTTTCACCATCGAGTGCCGGGCGGGGTTGCTCGCGTGGTCAAAAGCGGGGTTGGTATTGCGTGGGAAAATCTTCTGAATATCGGCCATCGGAAACTCGCTGATAAACGCCTCCTGCGCCTCTTTCGCCTCCTCGCTTTCTGTCTCTGCCATTGACGGAACGAGGAACAGCTTCACCTTGTACTGCTGGCTGTATTTCAGCCGTCTGCACGTATTCGGATTCATCATCACCCTGCATTCTTCGAATGAACCGGTCTGGGTAGTGCGGAAGAACACCACCGGCTTGCCGTGGTGCCAGTAGTGTTCCCCGATATACAGCCCTCCCATCTGCGCCGGCAGTTCGGTGGTCAGAGTCCAGAAAAAGCCTAACGTGGCGCCGAGAGGCCCAAACTTGCCGTACAGCCAGTTGTCCAGATTGGCATCAAACGGCACGCTGGTGATGGTGTCGCTGTCGTTGACGTGCCGGTAATGGGTCACCTGATACAGGCGGCCTACCGCGTCTGCGGTGAAGGTGCGCGGCATACCGTAGGTGTAAAGGATCGGTTCAAAAGCCTTCATCTCCGCCGCATAGATCAGCCCCAGAGCGCCCCCAAGGCTGTGTCCACAGATAAATAACTTTTTCCCATGATCCAAAGCCGCTTTGATTACATCAAAATCCCCACTAAAACGCCGTTTAGCCAGATGGTAGGCATCTAAAAAACCGCCGTGAATACGACCGGCCTCCGAAAGTTCAGGGGGACAGCGCTGCGGCGAAAAGGACAAGTCGACGAACCAGTCAGGAGCTTCCTGGGTTCCCCGCCACGACACCACCACCTGAGCCGCATTTTCCACGTAAAAAAGCTGCGTGCTGTCGAGCAACGGGCGATCGTTGGCACCGTCACTTTTACCCGCTGAATCAAGGAACATAGCCCGGATGTAACGCTGACTGAACGGCACGTCAACGACCAGAGCCTGAGAAAACGACGGAAAGTCGATGTATTCGGGCATGCGGGACAGATCCAGACACTGTTCAAAAAAGAACTGTTTTATGCCCGTATCACCGCCCTTTGCGTAGGCCATATCGGCCATCACCCCAAGGTTATAGCCGTTCGCCAGCGAGTAATCTTTCGTGTCGTGCAGCACCAGCGACCACGCCCGGAATGGACAGACTTCGATGACATGTCGCTGATCCAGGCCTTCCCGCGCAATCGGCGTCCCTTTCATCACATCGCCGCTGGGGAAATGAAACCGGGGTGGTTCATTCTCTTTCCAGTTATCAATCACTGGAAGCCGGTCGCAGAGCTGTCCGATTGTCACGTAGTGGTGCCACTGGCCGGCCGCATCCGCCTTTTTCTGCACGTCTGACTGCCATGTAAGATCCCGGGTGGCCGGCCTGGAACGGTTTTTACTTTCCGGATGGCTGTTCGGGTTGCGCCTGACGCCCAAGGGGCGCTGCTCCATCTCGTCAGCCAGCTGCTGCCCGTCAGCTTTTACGTTAACGCCGATCCAGTACAGGTTATCAAACCGCACCAGGCCCTGGCTGTCGGTGACGCCGACCGGCGGATTTGGCGGAGGCGTCGGATCGTAGCCGTCTTTGCCAAACCGTTTTGACGCAGCCACCTCCGCAGCCGTAGCCAGAGGATGATATTCAAGACTGACGTTCAGTCCGGAAACCGGCACGTTGTTTTCATCAACAAACTGCAACTCCATCCAGTATTTCCGGGGTTTACCCCGGCACAGTACGGTTTTAGATTTGGGTACAACGCTGGTTACACAGGTGTTATCGCCAACTATCTCCATTCCAATTCCATTTGGTTTATAGGGTTAATGGGGGTTAATCATACCCCATTAGTTTCACACCTGAATTACTTTATTGAAAAATGGTCTTTAGATCAGACAGCCTCGCGGGTGAATTGAACATAACATCCGTTGCGTAGTGCCAAACATCGTTTGCAATTCCCCTAAGGCGGCGTCCCACTCCCTCATCCGCAGCGAATAGTCCTGCTGTAGCTGCTTTAATGCGCTCAGCAACTGTTTTTCCAGCTTTGTCATCGTTCGTTACTCCTGCACCAGTCTGACTGCGTTCTGCTTCGATTTCCCTTCCCCGACCGTCTAGCCCGGTGCGGCGGTTATCCACAGCGGACCGGCGCGATTTTGTAGGGTTGCCAGTCATGAACTGCACCCCAAATGCACAGTGCAGAATTTGACACGGGCGGCCCGCAGGCCGCACCCTACGATTTTCTCGTCAGCTGGAATGTTCATGGATCGCCTCGATTGTGACCGCATGTTTGTCGCCGTGCTGGAAGTGGGCAGCTTTGCCGGTGCGGCTGAACGCCTCGGCACCAGCAGCGGCCAGGCGTCGAAGCTGGTCTCCCGGCTGGAGCAGGAACTCGGCGTGCAGCTGTTTAAACGCAGCACGCGCGCGCTCTCGCCCACCGAAATCGGTCGCGCCTATTACGAGCGGGTAAAAACCCTGCTGGAAGCCTTTGATACGCTGGATGCCACGGTGCGCGACAGCGCCACTACGCCGAGCGGCCGCCTGAAAATCAGCGCGCCCGGTACCTTTGGTACTGCGGTGTTGGCCAGCGTGCTGGTGGAGTTCGCGCGTCATTATCCGCAGATCGAACTCGACGTGAACTTCTCCGATCGTGCAGTTAACATTGTCGATGAAGGCTTTGATATGGCGATTCGCATCGGCAAGCTTGATGACAGCAGCCTAATCGCGCGCCGCCTTGGCGATGTGCCGATTCGCGTAGCGGCGTCTTCCGGTTATCTGCTGCAACACGGCACGCCGCAGCACTGGCGCGATTTGGCGGCTCATCAGTGCATCAGCGATACCAATTTCCGCGATCCCTGGCATTGGCCGTTCGTGACGCCGTGCGGCGACAGCGTCAGCATGCCGATTCGCGGTCGTCTCTGTTTCTCCAATACCGAAGCCTGTTTGCAGGCGGCGATCGCCGGATTGGGCATTGCGCGGCTACCAGGTTTTATTGCCGCACCCGCACTGCAGCGCGGTGAAATCGTCTCGCTATTAGAGGAGTTCGCCACGCCGCCCATGGGCCTGTTCGCGCTCTATCCGCCGGCGCGTCATCTGGCGCAGAAAACCCGGCTGCTGATCGATTTTCTCGCCGCCCATTTCCAGCACCATCCGCCCGGCTGATTCCTTCCAATTTGGAAGCAATGAAAGCCATTTTGCCCGGATTATCACCCAACCAGCAGCGCTGTATGCTCACTTCATCAACACTGAGGAGAGAAGATGATGCTGGTAAACGGTAAGTGGAGTGCAGAGTGGCATCCGGTGCAAGCCACCGATCAACAAGGCGGATTTGTGCGTCAGACATCCCGTTTTCGTCACTGGATTAGCGCAGATGGTTCCAGCGCATTCGCTGCCGAGCCGGATCGTTATCACCTCTATGTAGCGCTGATTTGTCCGTGGGCCTCGCGCACGCTGCTGGCGCGCAGTCTGAAAGGGCTGGATAAGGTCATCAGCGTGTCGGTGGTTGAGCCGCAGCTCGGCGCGCAAGGCTGGCGCTTCGGTGATTATCTTGGCGCAGATCGCGACTGGCTGAATAAAGCCGAATACCTTCACGAACTCTACACCCGTGCCGATGCCGATTTCACCGGCCGCGCCACCGTGCCGGTGCTGTGGGACAAAAAGACGCAAACCATCGTCAATAATGAGTCAGCCGATATCCTGCGCATGCTGAACAGCGGCTTTGGCGCGCTGGCGGACGATCGCATCGATCTTTATCCCGAGGATCTGCGCGCAGAGATCGACGCGCTGAACGAATCGATCTATCCGCGCCTGAATAACGGCGTCTATCGCGCCGGTTTTGCTACCACACAGGTGAGTTATCAGCAGGCGTTCAACGATGTGTTCAGCCAGTTAGATGAGCTGGAGCTGCGCTTGCAGGATGGCCGTACTTTCCTGCTCGGCGAGCGCTTAACCGAAGCGGATATCCGCCTGTTCGTCACGCTGGTGCGCTTTGACGCCGCCTATCACGGCCTGTTTAAATGCAACCTGCGCCGCCTGCGCGACTATCCGCTGCTCGATCGTTATCTAAAGAGTATGCTTTCGGTCTCTGGCGTGCGTCAGACGGTGAATATCGATCACATCAAGCAGGGCTATTATTCAATTAAAGCGCTGAATCCAAACGGCATTGTGCCGGTTGGCCCGGATATGGCGGCCTACGATTTATAAGGAACAGGGCGATGGCAAAAGCGTTAGTGATTTTTTTACATGGCGTCGGTAGCAACGGCGATGATCTCGCGGTGCTCGGCGAACATTGGGCGCGCCTGCTGCCGGATGTGGCGTTTGCCTCGCCGAATGCGCCCTATCCTTTTGAACACGCGATGGGATATCAGTGGTTTAGCCTGACCGGCATCACGCCCGAAAACCGCCCGGCGCGCGTGCGTGAAGCGCGCGCGGCCTTTGATAACACGCTGCAGCAGCTGATGGCGCAGCACGGCATGGCGGATGCGTGGGACAAAGTGATTCTGGTGGGCTTTTCGCAGGGTTCGATCATGGCGTTAGATGCGCTGGCGTCGGGCCGTTATCCGCTAGCCGGCGTGGTGGCCTTTTCCGGCCGTCTGGCATTTGATGGCGCATTAACGCCGCAGCCGTATACGCCTGCGCTGCTGATTCACGGCAAAGCCGATGAGGTGATTCCGTTTAGCGAAAGCGTATCGGCGGAGCAACGTTTACAGCAGGCTGGCGTGACGGTGGAAGCGCGTTATGAAGCGGCAACCGGCCACACCATTTCATCGCAGGGTGCGATGGATGCCGCCGGTTTTATTGCGCAATGTTTACAGGATTAAGGCCAGTAACGATTTAACGCCTGCCACGCTTTTTGCGCAGCCACGTCTGCTGGCTGCGCCTTCAACTTATCGTTAAACACTTCAATGCCGACCGGCCCGCTGTAACCGGCACTTTTCAGCTTATCGACAAAGCGTTCCACTTCGATGATGCCATCGCCCGGCAACAGGCGCTGGTGACGCGCGTACTCGCTGAGCGGCTGCTTATCCTGTGGTGGCATGTCGGCCATATCGCACAGCTGCACTTCGTAGATACGGTCAGCGGGAATGCCATCCAGCTGCGACGCATCGCCGCCTAACGCGCAGATGTGGAACAGATCGACCACCAAACCGATATTCGGCTGGTCCAGCCGTTGCAGCCGTTCCCACGCCAGCGGCAGCGTGTTATCTACGCTGCACCACGCCATCGGCTCATACATGATGCGCATGTTGTAGCGCGCGGCTTCCGATGCCATCCAACGTAAATCTTCATCAATACGCGCCGCCACACAATCTTCACGCGTGCTGGCCGGTGCCTGAATGGTGTCGCAGCCGATGGTTTGGGCAATCTGAATAAACTGACGCAGCTCTTCGCGTTTTTGCTGGCGGTCGCGATCCGCCGCACCGGTGAAATCGCGTAGCACCTGCACATTGGTGAAGCCAAGCTGCAACTGCTTCGCTAACTGTGGCGTACTGGCTTGTACATCGTCGCGCCAGATCTCAACCTGATCGAAACCGGCGGCGCGTGCGGCACGCAGCTTCTCCTCAGGTTCACCGTTTAACAACACCAGGTTAAGGAATTTAGGGTTACAACGCATGACACAGCTCCTTAATCGTCCGGATAATCGGTGACAAATTCTGTGCGTCACGCGCACAGAATGGCGATCAGTATCTACCTCTGAGGAGTTATTTCAAGCGCGATGGTTATCCGAGCAGATTGACCGCGGCAAAACCGGCGAAGGTCATCAGCAGCGAACCAATAACATGCACCATCACGCTCGACATCGCCCAAAGGTATTTACCTGATTGTAGCAACCCAACAATTTCTGCAGAAAAAGTGGAAAAGGTGGTTAAGCCGCCACACAAACCAGTGACAATTAACAGTTTCCAAAAGGGATCGATATGCGGATTACGCACAAAAAAGGCCAGCGCCGCGCCGATGATAAAACCGCCTACCAGATTCACCATCAAGGTGCCGGGCGGCAAATTGGGAAACAGTGCGTTAAAACGTAATGAGATCAACCAACGCAGCGTACAGCCCACCGCACCGCCCAGCACCACCGCCAGTAACGATTTCAACATAGTTTGGAGCTCCTGATATGAATGACGCGCAGGGCCGCGGCAGGACAGAATAACACCTGACACACCGCCGTCTCCCGCGCAGGGATACGAGTGTTGTCAGGCGTCATCAGCCGTCTGTGACCAGAACGGCGGTTGGGGAAGGTGGCACGCCATCACCTTAGGCGGGAGATAATACGCTGGCTTGGCAATGCAGACAATATGGAGAAGGAGGCACAGTGTTGTCGCGGCGCGATCTATCGCGCGCATCAGTGAAGGCACCGTGCCAACCCCTTTTTGCGTAATAAATTGCGCCGCTACGGTTGGTGCCAATATCAACGTTCGAAGTGAATCACGCCCTTAATCAGTTCCCGGTTGTTAATCACATCCGCTTCAAAGCGCTCTGCCAGCGTAGAAAAATCATAATGGCGATTGAGCATCATGTCGGCACGAAGCTGCCCGTTCGCCATCAGTTCGCCTACTTTCGCGAAATCTTCCAGCGTGGCGTTGCGGCTGCCCAGCAGCGTGGTTTCTTTTTTGTGGAACTCGATATCCGGGATCACCAGATCGCCTTTATGCAGGCCGACAAACACGATGATGCCGCCGTGACGAATCAGTTTCACCGCGCCGTTCATCGCCGCTGGGCTGCCGGTGGCATCGATCACTTTGGCCGGCAAACGCCCACCAAACTCCGCCCGCAACTGCGCCTCAAAATCGGCATCTAATGGATTCACCGTCGCCAAACCCAGCTTCTGCGCTACGTGCGCGCGGCGCTGCTCGCTGGTGTCGGCCACCACCACATTCGCCCCCGCTGCCGCCGCAATCGCGGCCACGCCAAGACCAATCGGACCTGCGCCCACCACCAAAACCTGCTCATCCGCCGTAACGGCCGCACGGCGCACCGCATGCGCGCTGATGGCGAAGGGTTCAATCAGCGCGGCGGCTTCGGGATCAACCTCATCCACCGCCAGCAAATTGCTGGTCGGCACGCTAAGGTATTCGCAGAAACCGCCATCCTGATGCACCCCAATCACCGAGATTTTTTCGCAGCAGTTGGTTTTGCCACTTAAACAGGCATCGCACTGCTGGCAGGCAACGTAGGGAATCAGCGCCACGCGCTGGCCCGGCCTGAAGCCGCTGGTCTGGCTGCCGAGTTCTACCACTTCGCCACACAGCTCATGCCCCAACACACGTGGATAGCTGAAAAACGGCTGATTTCCGGCCCAGGCGTGGATATCGGTGCCACAAATGCCGGCGGCGATCGGTTTGATCAGAACTTCATGGGCGGCGGGCGTCGGCTTCGCGCGCTGCTGCCATACCATCTGGCGCGGCTCGGCGACCACCAGCGTTTTCATCGTTTTCATTGGCTTCTCCTGTGCTGTTGTCGCAGTTATGGCGAAAATCGCCGATGGCAGCGTTTTGCGTTGGGGGAAGTGTGAAGCCAACCGCTTTTTTTGGGCTTTGTATGGTTTTTAATAGATAAAAAACCGGAGACGCGTATGAGCCGCAGCCAGAATCTACGTCAGAACGTGATTAACCAGATGCTGGAAGGCATTGCCAAACGGCATATCCGTTCGCCGTTGCCACCGCAGGCGGCGCTGGCTGAGATGTTCAACATCAGCCGCACTACGGTGCGCCACACTTTGCAGCATCTGCATGAGCGCGGCGTGCTGGAAAAGGTGGATGAAACCTACGTTATCGTGCGCGATCCCAGCGAAGAAGATGGTTTTAACGCCCTGACGCCGCCGATCGATCAGCAGGCGCTGCAGTTTGAGCAGACCTTTTTCAACCTGATCAATCAACGTCAGCTGATGCCGGGCGATACCTTTAGCGAGCTGCAGTTAGCCCAGCAGGTGAAGGTCAGTCCGGTTGTGGTACGTGAATTCCTGCTGCGCTTTATGCGTTATGACCTGCTGGAACCGGTGAAGCGCGGACAATGGCGCATGAAGAAGTTCGATCAGAAGTATGCCGAGAACCTGTTTGAGCTGCGTGAAATGCTGGAAACCCACGCGCTGACCCGTTTTCTCAACCTGCCTTCGCAGGATGAGCGCTGGATGCAGGCGCGCGACCTGCTGGATCGCCATCGTTCGATGCGTGACACCATCGCCAGCAATTACCGCCACTTCGCCGCGCTGGATAAAGAGATGCACACGCTGATTCTCTCCGCCGCCAACAATCCGTTTTTTAATCAGTCGCTGGAGATTATTTCCGTGATTTTTCACTCGCATTATCAATGGGATGAAACCGATCTTAAGCAAAGAAATATCGTGGCGCTGGAGGAACATATGGCGATTCTGACAGCGCTGATTAGCCGTCAGGATGTCGAAGCGTTATGTGCGCTACACAATCATCTCGGCACCGCCAAGACATCGATGATCCGTTCGATCCGCCAGTACAATTAAAAACCGATTAAAAACCACAAAGCATTAGCTCCCGCACGAATCTGAAACATCTCCGCAACATCCCGATCTGATTGCTTCTAGTCTCGAAGTCTATCCGTTGGGGCAGCACCGTTTTGCTGCCGCAGGATCCCACACAAACGCATAACGATAAGTACCCAGATCCGGGAGGTCGCAATGGAAAATACTTCGGCTCGTGGCCGCGAAAACGCGCCACAACCGGCTGCAGACGGGCAAGATTTTATCCCGGCACGCAGTGACGTGGTGCGCTCGCCGCGCATTAGAAAGATCCAGATTACCGCCATGCTGCTGCTGCTGTTCGCCGCCATGATCAACTATCTCGACCGCAGTTCGCTGTCGGTGGCCAATATGACCATTCGGGGAGAACTGGGTTTATCCGCGACAGAAATTGGCGTGCTGCTGTCGGCCTTCTCGCTGGCGTACGGCTTAGCGCAGCTGCCGTGCGGTGCGCTGCTCGATCGCAAAGGGCCGCGCATCATGCTGGCGATTGGTATGTTCTTCTGGTCGCTGTTCCAGGCGGCCGCCGGTTTGGTGCATAACTTCACCCAGTTTATTTTGGTGCGTATCGGCTTAGGTATTGGCGAAGCGCCGATGAACCCGTGCGGCGTCAAGGTGATCAACGACTGGTTCAACATCAAAGATCGCGGCATACCGATGGGCATGTTTAACGCCGCTTCGATGATTGGCTTGTCGATTGCGCCACCGATTCTGGCCGCGATGATGATGGTGATGGGCTGGCGCGGCATGTTTATCACTATCGGCGTGCTCGGCATGTTTCTCGCCATCGGCTGGTATCTGATGTACCGCGATCGCGATAACAACACGCTGAGCGGCGAAGAGATTCACTATCTGCAGGCGGGCAGCGTGGCATCGCGCAAAGAGCCGCTGAGTTTTGCCGAGTGGCGCGGCCTGTTTAAGCAGCGCACCATGTGGGGCATGATGATTGGCTTCAGCGGCATCAACTACACCGCGTGGCTGTACATCGCGTGGCTGCCGGGCTATCTGCAATCCACTTATCACCTCGATCTGAAAAGCACCGGTTTACTGGCTGCGATTCCATTCCTGTTCGGCGCGGCGGGCATGCTGCTGAACGGTTATGTGGTCGATGCGCTGGTGCGTCGTGGCCATGATGCGGTGAAGGTGCGTAAGATCTCTATCGTCACGGGCATGCTGTTGTCCGCCGCGTTTACCGCCTTTGTAACGCGTGCCACCGACACCACCAGCGCGGTGACCATGATTGGTATGGCGCTGTTCTGCATCCACTTTGCCGGTACATCGTGCTGGGGTTTGATTCACGCCAACGTCACGGCGCGCATGACCGCCTCGGTCGGCAGCATCCAGAACTTCGCCAGCTTCGTGTTCGCCTCGTTCGCCCCGGTGATCACCGGTTGGGTGCTGGATACCACCAAGTCGTTTAGCCTGGCGTTGATGATTTGCGCCGGTGTGACGGTGGTGGGTGCGCTGGCCTATTTGCTGCTGGTGCGTAAGCCGATTACCGATGGGGTTTGAATGGTCGCCAGGAATGGCGTAATACATGTCAGTTAAGCGCAGTGCGACTTTCGTTCGCCTCGTAATGAGGCAGTTGCAGCACCTTCGTGCGGCGACCGAGCAGAGGGCGTCTGGCCACGCCCTCTGCACTCCCAGGCCTTGCGCCAGCCCAACCCGCCGCTTCGCGGTACCTTCACTCATTCACGATTCCTGACGGACCGGTGTCGATTCGCTCCTGCTCAACGCCACCTCTCGCCGCATCCATGCGGCTCGTCCTGGAATCCCTCAATCGTTCAGCGGATTGGGATGTCGCCTCAACACCCTCGCTGCAGCAGCAATGCGTTTTCTTAATTCACAATCGCTATAAGCTCCGTAAAGTCGCCATGCATGGCGACCGGATGCCTATGAATATGCGCACCGGCAATTGGCGTTATGCCGGGTGGGTAAAAAACTGCGATTCACACTGGCGCGCGATCTCCCACAGCTTGTTGCGAATCACCTGTTTCAGCTGCAGCGTTGATTGCGACTGCGGTTGATCGCGGCGACTGATTAACATCACTTCAAACGGTAGCGGCTGCGCGACCGGCAACAACTTGAGCTGGTCGGCATAACGGCACGCGGTAAACAGATCGACAATCCCGACGCCGCCGCCCGCCAGCACCATATCGGCAATCACCGAATAGGTTTTAATCGACAGTGATACCGCCGGATTGAGCCCTTTATCGCGCAGCGCGCGGTGCAGCACCCGACCGAGCGGATCCTGATTCTGCATCATCAACAGGTTGTTGGCGCACAGCCACTCCAGCGTCACCGGCTCATGGTGGGTGTGATCGCGCGGCAGCAACGCCACCATCGACGACTGAAACAGCGGTTCCGCCAGTAAATCGGCATCCACCTGCTGACCAAACACCAGCGCGAAATCGAGCTGATTATCCATCAGCATGCGGCACAAGGTGCTGAAGTGCTCGGTGACCAGTTCCACGCTGACCGACGCCGCCTGTTGCCGCCAGTTCACCAGCGCGGGCGCCAACACCATCTGACCAAACGCATGCGCAGCACCGACGCGCACCGTTTGCCCTTCGCCGCGCCGCAGTTGCTCGGTCAGTTGGGTAATCGCCTGTAAACGCTGATAGATATCTTCCACTTCCGGCAGCAAGCGCCGCCCTTCTGCCGTCACCACCATGCCCTGCGCGCGCCGCTCAAACAGCGCAAAACCGAGCTGCTGCTCGGCGTGATTAAGCACGCGGCTGACATTCGGCTGCGACACATTCAGCAAACGCGCCGCCGCACTGATGCTGCCGGTCTGCACAATCGCCTGAAAGACTTCAATATGCCGCAGCCGCATGATTATTCGCCCCAGGTGGCTTCAAGCACGCGCAGCCAGTTGCCGTGGCAAATCTTCTCCAGCAGCTCGCGTGAATAGCCGCGTTGCGCCAGCGCCTGCACCAGCAGCGGGAATCCGGCCACGTCCTTAAAATCGCCTGGCATGGTGGCGCCATCGAGATCCGAACCAAAACCGACGCCCTCTTCCCCCACTTTTTCCAGCAGATACTCAACGTGACGCACGATGGCATCGACGCCGGTCGGCGCATGGCGATCGCCATCTTCACGCAGGAACGGCACGGCAAAATTGACGCCGACAAAGCCGTTGGTTTCGGCAATCGCCGCCAGCTGGCGATCGGTGAGATTACGCGACTGCGCGCTGAGCACATGCGCGTTGGAGTGGCTCGCCACCAGCGGCGCATCACTGATTTCCGCGGTGTGCCAGAAGCCTTTCTCATCCATATGCGACAAGTCGACCATGATGCGGCGGCGATTACAGTCGCGCACCAGCTGCTTGCCTGCTGCCGTCAGGCCGTTGCCGATATCTGGCGACGAGGGATAGAGGAACGGTACGCCGTCGCCGAACTGATTCGGGCGGCTCCACAGCGGTCCCAGCGTGCGCAAGCCGCTGGCATACAGCATGTCGAGCAGCTCGCCGTGGGTATCCAGCGCTTCCGCACCTTCGACGTGCATCACCACCGCTAACACCTTGTTCGCCATGCAGTGACGAATCTCGCGCACGCTGCGGCAAATCTTCACCTGGCCATTCGAGGCCTGCTCAATGCGCAGCAGCAGCGCCAGCATGGAAAAGGTCGCGTCGCGCGCTGAGTTGATAATTTCCTGAGGAAAATCTGCGAGGTCTGGCGCACTTCTTGCAATCAGAGGGTGGGACGGCACCCAGGTGGCGAAAATGCCACCTACCATATTTCCCTGACGGATACGCGGCAAGTCCATTTGGCCCGTTTTGGTGCCAGTAAAAAAGGCATTAACCGCGTCCGGCTGATGGTGCTGCCACAGCTTATTCAGCACATCGTTGTGGCCGTCAAAGACCGGAATATCGAGGGTAATCGAGTCAGACATGTTGTTCAGTTCCATGTTCGGGGGAAAGCGCAGCACTGCCAGCTGGCGGAGCAAATTGCACCATAAAAGGGCAAAACCACACGCGTGAAACAAAGGACGTAGAACCGGTATTAATCCTCCGGTGGGTGCCTAAAGTCAAGACAAAAAACAATCAAATAACGATTTTTTATTTTAATTATCAATAAGTTGGGAGTTTACATGGTTACCAGAAGACGTTTTCTTGCAGGATGCACTGCTGTACCTGTTGTTTCCTACCTCAGCCTGAATTCTTCCTTTGCCGCGACGCCACCGACCATGCTGGTGATCGCGATGCAGCTCGATAACATCACCAGCCTCGATCCACACGAAAGCTTCGAAGCCACCGGCGGCCAGATCTGCGGCAACCTCTATCAACGTTTAGTCACGCCCGATCCTAAGCAAGCCGATAAAGTGATTGGTCAACTGGCGCAAAGCTGGGACGTCAGCAGCGATAACGGCACTTACACGTTCCATCTCGATCCGGCGGCCAAATTCGCCGATGGTTCGCCGCTTACCGCAGAAGACGTGGCGTTCTCGATTGAGCGTATCGTCAAGCTGGATAAGAGCCCGGCCTTTATTATCAACCAGTTCGGCTTTACCAAAGACAACGTGACGCAGCGGGTCACCGCGAAAGATGCGCACACCGTGGAGATGAAACTCGGCGCGCCGGCGGCCGAAACCTTCCTGCTCTACTGCTTGTCCGCCACCGTCGGCAGCATCGTGTCGAAGAAAGCCTGTCTGGCGAACCAGCAGAACAATGACTTCGGTAACGGCTGGCTGAAACAGCACAGCGCCGGTTCCGGTGCCTTTACCCTGCGCACCTGGAATGCCAGCGAAACGGTGATTCTGGAGATTAGCCCGCAATATAAAGGCGCCAGCAAAACCAAACGCGTGATCCTCAAACACATCGCCGACCCAGCCGCGCAGGCGCTGATGCTGAAAAAAGGCGATGTTGATGCCGCATACGACCTCACCACCGAACAGTTGCTGCAGGTGAAAAACGACAGCAGCGTGACGCTGGTGAATCAGTCGCTGTCGGCCATCATGCTGATGTCGTGCAACACCAATAATCCGTATCTGAAAAAACCGCAGGTGTGGCAGGCGCTGAAGTGGGCGCTGGATTACGACAGCATTCAGAAAAACATTCTGTCGATGAGTTTTGTTACCCATCAAAGCTTCCTGCCGAGCGGCTTCCCGGCGGCGCTGGACGATACGCCATTCCACAAAGATGTGGCGAAAGCCAAAGCGCTGCTGGCCGAAGCGGGATATCCGGACGGTTTCGAAATCACCCTCGATCACTACTCCATGCAACCCTATCCGGACATCGCGCAGGCAATTCAGACGCAATTGGGCGCGATTGGCATCAAAGTGTCACTGATCGCCGCCGAAAACCGCCAGGTTCTGACCAAGATGCGTGCGCGTCAGCATCAGCTGGCATTGACGGTTTGGGGCGCCGATTACTTTGATCCCAACTCCAACACCGAAGCCTTCTGCGTTAACACCGACAACAGCGATAACGCGCGTGCGCGAACGCTGGCGTGGCGCTGCAGCTGGTCAGACGATGAATTTAACAAACTCACCGAGCAGGCGCTGCATGAGCCGGATCCGACGAAGCGCATCGCGCTCTATCAGCAGATTCAGCAGTTAGGCCGCGAGAAGAGCCCGTTTATTTTCATGATGCAAAAGACCAAAAACGTGGCCACCAGCAAAGCGCTGAGTGATGTCCACATGACCGTACTGGAGCAGTGGCCGTATGCGCAGGTGAAAAAAGCCTGATGCCGTTACTGAAGAGAATCGTCAGCACCCTGGGAAGCCTGGTGCTGACGCTGTTTGGTCTGTCGGTGTTGACCTTTTTCATTGGCCGCGTCATGCCCACCGATCCGGTGCTGGCGGCGGTCGGTGATAACGCACCGCAATCGGTGGTTGAGCGCGTACGTG
Organism: Pantoea sp. AG1095; assembly: GCF_003208415.1. NCBI lineage: Bacteria > Pseudomonadati > Pseudomonadota > Gammaproteobacteria > Enterobacterales > Erwiniaceae > Pantoea > Pantoea sp. AG1095. The sequence continues at coordinate 195,047 of NZ_QKMJ01000007.1, forward strand.
CGGAAATGGGGCTGGATCAGCCCCTTTACGTGCAGTTTGGTCACTACCTCAATCAACTGCTGCATGGCGATCTCGGTAAATCGATTCTCACCTCGAATCCGGTGATTACCGATATCGCCCGCTTCTTCCCCGCCACCATGGAGCTGGCAACGGCGGCCATCGTCATCGCGGCGCTGATCGGCATTCCGCTCGGCGTGTGGGCGGCGGTACGACAACGTTCGTGGGTCGATCAAACCATTCGCGTGATCTGTCTCGCCGGCCATTCGCTGCCGGTATTCGTGCTGGCGCTGCTGAGCCTGCTGATATTCTACGCGGTGCTCGGCATTGCGCCCGGCCCCGGTCGGCAGGACATCATCTGGCAGGATATGGTGCCGCAGGTCACCGGCTTCCTCACCATTGATTCGCTGCTGGCCGGAGAAACGGACGCCTTCTGGGATGCGCTGGCCCACATGGCGCAGCCGGTGCTGATTCTGGCCTACTTCAGCATGGCCTACATCACGCGTATGACGCGCACCTTTATGCTCAACGCGCTGAGCGGCGAGTTCGTGATCACCGCGCGCGCCAAAGGCTTGTCGTCACGGCGGGTGATTTGGCGGCATGCGTTTCCCACCGTGGCGGTTCAGCTGGTCACGGTGCTGGCGCTGACCTACGCCGGATTGCTGGAGGGCGCGGTGGTGACGGAAAATGTCTTCGCCTGGCCCGGCATCGGCCAATATCTCACCACATCGCTGATGAACGCCGACATGAACCCGGTGATCGGCGCCACCTTGCTGGTCGGCACCGTGTATGTGCTGCTCAATCAGCTGGCTGACCTTCTCTATCGACTTTGGGACCCGCGCGTAAAATGATCTTCTTCTCACGAGAATGGCTGCTCAACGACACGCCAGCCAATCGCCGCCAGGCGGTGTGGGGCCGGCGTTATCGCCTGTGGCTCAGCCTGCGCAGTAATCCGCTGGCGATGGCCGGATTGCTGGTGGTGGCGGTGATGCTGCTGCTGGCGCTGTTTGCGCCGTGGCTGACGCCGTTCGAACCCGGTATGCAGCATCTGGAAAACCGTCTGGCGGCCCCTTCCGCCGCGCACTGGCTGGGCACCGATGAGCTGGGGCGCGATGTCTGGACGCGCATTATCTACGGCGGCCGCACCACGCTCGGCATGGTGATCGCCGTGGTGCTGCTCACCGCGCCGCTCGGTCTGCTGATTGGCTGCATCGCCGGCTATGCCGGCGGTTTCATCGATAAAGCGCTGATGCGTTTGACCGACATCTTCCTCGCCTTTCCGCGTCTGATTCTGGCGCTGGCGTTTGTCGCCGCGCTAAAACCCGGCGTGGAGAGCGCGATTCTGGCGATTGCCCTGACGTCGTGGCCGCCGTATGCGCGTCTGGCGCGAGCCGAAACCCTGCAGTTCCGCCACAGCGACTTTATCGCCGCCAGCCGTCTGACCGGCGCTTCGCCGCTGCGCATTATTCTGCGCCACATCATGCCGCTGTGCGTGCCGAGCCTGATTGTGCGCGTCACGCTGGACATGAGCTCCATCATCATCACCGCTGCCAGCCTCGGTTTTCTCGGCATGGGCGCGCAGCCGCCGTCACCGGAATGGGGCACGATGATCGCCACCGCGCGTCGTTTCCTGTTCAGCGAATGGTGGGTGCCATTAATGCCGTGTATCGCGATTTTCCTGACGTCACTGGCGTTCAACTTTCTCGGCGACGGTCTGCGTGACGTGCTGGATCCCAAGGAGCGCTAAATGTTGGTGGAAATTGAGAACCTGCGCGTTGCCTTCCGCTCGCGCAGCGAAACCGTTGAAGCGGTGCGCGGCGTCAGTTTTAGCGTTGGCCACGAGAAGTTTGCCATTGTCGGCGAAAGCGGCTCCGGCAAGTCACTGACCGCGCGCAGCCTGATGCAGCTACTGCCGGGCAACGCGGAAGTCAGCGCCGACGTGCTGCGCTTTGACGGCATCGATCTGCGCGGAGCCAGCGAGAAAGTGCTGCGCAAAATTCGCGGCAAGCGCGTCGGTTTTATCCTGCAGGACCCGAAATATTCGCTTAATCCGGTGATGACCATCGGCCAGCAGATTGCCGAAGCCTGGCGCGAGCACAAAGGCGGCAGCCACAAAGCGGCGATGCAGGCGGCGATTGAGCTGCTGGAGCAGGTGAAGATTCGCGACCCTGAAGCCGTGGCGCAACGCTATCCGCATGAAGTCTCGGGCGGCATGGGCCAGCGCGTGATGATTGCCATGATGCTGGCGCCCGATCCGGAACTGTTGATCGCCGATGAACCCACCAGCGCGCTGGATGCCACGGTGCAGGCGGAGATCCTTAAGCTGATTGATGAGCTTGTGTCGGCGCGCGGCATGGGGCTGATTCTGATTAGCCACGATTTGCCGCTGGTGTCGCACTTCTGCGATCGCGTGGCGGTGATGTACGCCGGCCGCATCGTTGAGCTGCTCGATGCCGGGCAGTTGCAGCAGGCGCAGCATCCCTATACGCGCGGTTTGCTGGCGTGTTTGCCGTCGTTGCGCCATCCGCGCGAGCGTTTACCCGTATTGCAGCGCGATGCCGCGTGGCGCAACTAACGCAGTTTCAAGCCGCTCCGTATGCGTAGCGGCGCGATTCATCGCGCATTTTGATGTTGGCACCGTGCTCATCCGGGCATTGCGCAATAAATTGCGCCGCTACGGAATGGTGCGTGAAAAATGAAAACAGGCTTCCCATGATTCAAATCGATAACCTGCGCATCAACTTCGGTGCGCACACGGCGGTAAAAGACGTCAGTTTCTCGGTCGGTAACGGCGAAAGCTTTGGCCTGGTCGGTGAAAGCGGCTCGGGCAAATCCACCATCCTGCGCGCGCTCGCCGGACTGAATGCCGACTGGCAAGGCAGCATGCTGTTTGGTGGCATGCAGCTCAGCGCCAAACGCAGCCGCGCCTTCTATCGTCAGGTGCAGATGGTATTTCAGGACCCGTTTGGTTCGCTGCATCCGCGCCAGACCATCGATCGCATCCTGCACGAACCGCTGCTGGTGCATCAGCTTGATCGCGCCGAACAGCGCATCAGCCAGGCGTTAAGCGAAGTGGGGTTGCCCGCGTCGGTGCGTTTCCGCTATCCGCATCAGCTGTCGGGCGGCCAGCGTCAGCGCGTGGCGATTGCGCGCGCGCTGATCGCCGAACCGGAAGTGCTGCTGCTGGATGAGCCGACCTCGGCGCTGGATGTGTCGGTGCAGGCCGAAATCCTCAATTTACTCAGCGATCTCCGCAGCGAGCGCAAACTCACCTACATTATGGTGACGCATAACCTCGCGGTGGTAACGCATCTGTGTCAGCGCATTGGCGTGATGCAGAATGGCGAGATGGTGGAACAGCTGAGCGCCGACGATCTGCGCGCGCGGCGCATCCAGCATCCACATACCGCCCAACTTTTCGATCTCAGCATGACGCTGGAGGAACCGGCATGACCGCTTACTGGCAACGCGCCGCGGATGTCGCACAACAGATCACTGAAAGCTGGCAACAGCCAGGCGCGCCGGGCGGTGCGATGATCCTGTTTGATGCGCAGCAGATTCACTCAACGCACTGCGCCGGATTGGCCGATTTGGCGCAGCAAACGCCGTTTAGCGCCGACAGCGTGGTGCGTTTCGCCTCCATCACCAAACATCTGTTTGCCGCGCTGGTGACCGGACCGGGACGCCGCTATCTCAAGCTCGACGATCCGCTGGTGCAGCATCTGCCGCAGCTGCGCGGCGCCAACGGCCAGATCACTGTCGGACAGGCGCTGGATATGAGCAGCGGTTTGCCGGACGTGCGCGAAACCTTATCGCTGCTGGGATTGTCGGTGTACAACGCCACCCGCGCCGACGACCTGCTGGATTTTGTCGCGCGCGAAGGCGATCTCAACTACGCGCCCGGCAGCGAAATCTCCTACACCAACACCGGCTATCGGCTGGTTGAAGAGGCGCTGAAAGCCAAAGGCGTGTTATTCAATGACCTGCTGCAGCAGTACATCTGTGATCCGCTGGACATCAACCTGATTGCGCCGGAAAGCTGGTTCGATATTGTGCCCGGTTTAGTGCCCGGCTACTGGCAAAACGGCGCGCAGTGGCAGCTCTCCAGCGCCGGTTTGCATCTCTCGGCATCGGGCAGCGTCACTGGCAGCCTGAATCATCTGACGCGCTGGCTGCAAAGCCTGCTGGCCGATAGCGGGCCGGGCGCGGGCGTGCTGCAGCGCCTGAGCGCGCCGCGCAATCTCAACGATGGTCGCACCAGCGGATACGGTTTGGGCATCACCAGCTCGACGCTTGGCAGCCAGACGCTGTTCGGTCACGGCGGTTCGCATGCCGGTTATAAGAGCTATTTCCTGCTGCATCCGGAGCTGAAAATCGGCGTGGCGCTGGTCGCCAACCGCGAAGATGTCACCACGTCGGAAAGCGTGCTGCGCGTGATGGCGGCGCTGCTCAATCGCGCGTTACCGGAGAAAGGACACGATTTAACGCCCGGACTTTACGTGGCGGAAGACGCCGCCGACTGGCTGGAAATCAAAGGCGCGACCGCCACCTGGCTCGGCGCAGGCGAAACCTTGTGGCGTGACGATGTGCACGGCACGGCGGTGTCGCTCTCCAGCACTTTCCCGATGCAACTACGCCATGCTGGCGCGGCGATTGTGGGAGAGATTGGTCATGCCGCCCGACGTTTTGTGCCGGTGCAGGCCGATCAGGCCAGCCTCGATCATCTGCAGGGCCGCTGGTTCGCGCCGCAGTGGCGCAGCGAGTTGGTGATTGAGGGCGACAGCTTAATCATGGGCATCGGCCCGGCGGCGATTCGTGCGCGTTTGCAGTCGCTGGGCAACGATCGCCTATTAGCTACCGCGCAGGATGGACCTTGGGAGAAGCGCTTCGCGATTGCGCGCGAAGGCGACACGCTGCGGCTGCTGTTGAACCGCAGCCGCGTGGTGACGTTTACGCGTTGAAAATCGCGTAATGGTCAAACAGAGCGCACATACCGTAGCGGCGCAATTTATTGCGCAATGTCGTGTCGGTGCACGAAAGTCAAAACAACGCGATGAATCGCGCCGCTACGGTATGTGCACGTATTAGTAGCGGCGCAATTTATTGCGCATTTAGGCGATACGGTGGCGCAGGCGTCCTATCTTCTCAATCTCGACTTCAATCTCATCGCCGGGGAACATAAACAGCGGTGGCGTGCGTTTTTTACCGACGCCGCCCGGTGAACCGGTGATGATCACATCGCCTGGCGACAGCGGGCTGAACGCGGAGATGTACTCAATGATCTTCGCCACCGGATGCACCATGCTGGCGGTGGTGTCGTTCTGCACTTCGCGCTGATTGAGCCAGGTTTTGATCGCCAGCTGCTGCGGATCGGGGATCTCGTCAGCGGTGGTCATCCACGGTCCGAAACCGCCGGTCTGCTGCCAGTTTTTCCCGGCGGTGAACCAGGTAAACTGCATGTCGCGCACCGTGGCGTCCATAAAGCAGCTGTAGCCCGCAACGTGCTGCAGCGCATCGACGGCTTTCACCTGATAGGCCGCTTGTCCGATGATCACCGCCAGCTCACCTTCGTAATCAAATTCCTGCGTGGTAGCGGGTTTCAGCAGCGGCTGCTGGTGCGCCGCCAGCGAATCCGCGAAACGCACAAACAGCGTCGGCGCTTCAAGGGTCTCGGCAAACTCTTTGCGTTTGTCAGCGTAGTTCATGCCAACGCAGAACACTTTGCCAGGATTTTCCACCACCGGCAGGAAGCGAATGGCGCTAAGCGGGTGATCAATCGGCTGTGACACATAGACGTCGAGATCGCTTAACGCGCCGCGTTGCAGCAAGGTTTTCAGGTCCGGGCAGTCAGCGCCAAGACGCAAGCCGATATCAATCACGCCCTCTTGCTGCACAATACCGTAACTTTTTCTTTGCTGTTCAATAAGATAAAAACTGCAGAGCTGCATGACTGCCTCGTTGTGATCTATAAATTGCGCGCAGGTTAGCAAAATTCAGCAGGAAATGCGGACCGACCTGATGAAAATCACGACTGCGTGGTCGCCAGATAGGAGAAGGCGCTCAGCAGGCTAATCAACGTGTTCATGTCATCGGCGCGATAGCCAACGGTGACCGCGTCAATGCGCGTCACGCCGGGGATCAGGCTGAACAGATCCGCCAGCACCGGTTTGCTGGCTTGCAGCTGCATCTCATAGGGCGCGCTCAGCCGCGTGGTGCTGACCTGGCGTTTGCGTTGCACGGCGGCCGTCGCTGCAGCGCGAATGGCATTTTGCGCTGCCTGCGGGCTAATGGATTCGGCGCAGGTGTGCGAGATGGCGCGTTTCACACAGACGTAATCCACCGAAGGATAATGCTCGGCAATCCAGCCTTTAAGCTGGTCGTCGCCGCTCACCAGCCACAGCGGCGTGCCCTGTTCAGCCGCGGCTGCAGCGTAAATGTCGCTTTCGCCCATCACCTTGCCGTTGATGTGAATGCGCCAGAACGCACGGCCGTTAATGGTGTGCGCCAGCACACCCGGTTCACCCGCCGCGCTGTGATAGCCGATAAAGAACAGGCCATCAAACGGCTGCTGCTCAATGCCTTCTACCATCGATAAGCCGCGCGGTTTGCCCTGCACCATGCGCGCGCGGGGATCGATATTTTCCGCACGCAGGTTGGTCATCTGCGCGTGGCTGTCGGCCACCACCACTTCCGTTGCGCCGCCAGTAAAGGCGCCATCGATTGCGGCGTTAACTTCCTGTTCCATCAGTCCACGCGCCAGTTGGTATTCGGCGTGGCCGGGTGAACACTGTTCCGGCCGCATCACGCCGGCGATGCCTTCGATATCGGCTGAGATAAAGATTTTCATCAAATTAATTTATCCAATACTTCCGTTAACGACGGCCGATGATGGCCACGAAAACCGGTGACAGATTCGGCGCTGAGTAAGGCATCCAGCACCGCGTGTTCGGTGGCATCGGCGGCGGCGGCGAGCAGCGCTTCCAGCGTGGACTCTTCTGGCGGTTGCGGCTGCGGCTGGGTGGAAAACGCCAGTGCGATATCGCCCGAACCGTGGCCCCAATAACTGCCTAGTCGTCCCAAACCGGCACCGGCGCGTTTGGCGACGCGCTTCAGCTGACGTGCATCAAGCGGCGCATCGGTCGCCATAATAATGATGATGGAACCGGCATCGCGCTGCGGCGTCAGTTCCGGCAGCAGCGGCGCGATCATTTCACCCAAGCGTACGCCATCCAGCGTCAGCGCGGTTAACGCGCCAAAGTTCGCCAGCACCAGCACGCCCAGCGTGGCGTTGAGCGACGGAATACTGCGCGATGCCGTGCCAATGCCGCCTTTCAAACTGAAACAGCTCATGCCGCGCCCGGCACCGACGCTGCCGCGCTCGAAATCTGCCGTGGCGTCATAGAGTGCTTGCTGCGCCATCGCTTCGGTGATCGCCAGCGCCTGAATATCGTTAAGCCAGCCGTCATTGCACTCCAGCGCCAGCGGATTGACCGTGGGCAAGCTGCGGCCCAACTCGCGGTTGCGGCTGATGGCATCGCGCACCAGCGTGGTAAACAGCGTGCCAACCGCCAGCGTGTTGCTCAGTAGAATCGGCGTTTGCAGCACGCCTAACTCTTCAACCTGCACCAGGCCAACCGGCTTGGCGAAACCGTTAAACACCGCCGCCGCACAAGGCAGCGGCTGGATAAACAGATTGTCGCCCGGCGGCACAATCGCGGTAACGCCGGTTTGTCGCTCGCCGTCGGCTAGCGTGTAGTGACCGACGCGCACGCCCGGCACATCGCTGATGCGATTGGTTGGCCCGCTGGCGCTGCGCGGTTGTCCCAGCTGACGCTCGTTGCGCCAGCGTTGCAGCAGCAGGTCGCGCTGCAGTTGTTGAAAGTCCATGCTTAGCTCTTCAGTTTGGGATCGAGCGTGTCGCGCAGCGCATCACCCAGCAGGTTAAACGCCAGCACGGTAATAAATATCGCCAGACCCGGAAACACGCTGACGTGCCACAAGCCCGCCATCATCATGCTGCGGCTCATCGCCAGAATATTGCCCCACTCCGGCACATCGGGTTCCGGGCCGAGGCCGATAAAACTCAGCCCGGCGGCGGTCAGAATACTGGTGCCAATACGCATAGTGAAATAGACAATCACGTTTGACAGCGTGCCCGGCAGAATATGGCGCAGCAGAATCACGCGATCCGGCGCACCGGCGCAGCGCACGGCTTCAACGTACGCCGCCTGTTTCAGCGACAGCGTAGAAGCACGCACGATACGGGCAAATACCGGCACGCTGAAGATGGCTACCGCAATGATCACGTTGTTGAGTCCCGGACCGAGAATCGCTACCACCGCAATCGCCAGCAGCATGCCGGGAAAGGCGAACAGCACGTCGGAGCCACGCATAATCAACATATCGATCCAGCGTCCGTAATAGCCCGCCAGCAGGCCCAGCAGCACGCCCACCACCATGCCGAGCGTTACCGACAGCACGCCAACGTACAGTGAGATGCGTGCGCCAAAGATGATGCGGCTAAACAGATCGCGACCGAGTTCGTCGGTACCCATCCAGTGCGTGCTGGACGGCGGCGATGACAGCGCCATCCAGTCCGGCGCCATCGGATCCCACGGTGCCAGCCAGGGTGCGAAAATAGCCACCAGCACCAGCAGCAGCACAAAGCCACCGGAGACCAGCGCCAGCGGATTACGCACCAGCGCGTGCAGGAAATCACGCCACGGCGAACGGATCGCCTCCTGCGCGTGGGCAGGCAGAGATTGCAGACTCATCAGGGCTCCTGTCGCAGGCGAATTGCTGGGTTGACCACGGCATACAGCAGATCGACCAGCAGGTTAATGACGATAAATTCAAACACGAACAGCATGACTAATGCCTGGATCACCGGCTGATCCTGCGCCTTGATCGACTCGATCAACAGCCAGCCCAATCCCGGCCAGTTGAACACGCTTTCGACCACGATCGATCCGCCGAGTAAGAAACCGAATTGCAAACCGAGCATGGTGATCACCGGGATCAACGCATTGCGCATCACGTGTTTCCATGTCACCAGCCGATTGCGCAGCCCTTTGGCTTTGGCGGTACGCACGTAATCTTCCTGCGCCACTTCAAGAAACGCCGAGCGGGTGAAGCGCGCCATCACCGCTGCCACCGAGGAACCGAGCGTGATCGCCGGTAACACGATGTCGCTGGGCTGGTTAAAGCCGCTGACGGAAAACAGGCCAAACGGCATGGCGACGAACTGGATCAGCAGCAGACCGAGCCAGAAAGTGGGCATGGAGATGCCGCCGACGGCGACGCTCATTAAGGTCCAGTCCTGCCATTTACCGCGTTTCAGTGCGGCAAATACGCCGAGGAATAAGCCCAGAATCACCGACCAGGCAAACCCGGCCAGCGCCAGCCACAGCGTCGGCATAAAGCCCTGTTTGATCACGTCCAGCACCGGCTGTTGGGTGCGATAAGTGACGCCCAGATCGCCACGCAGCAGGCCGCCGATCCAGTTGATATATTGCTGCGGCAGCGGATCGTTAAGTCCGAGATGCTGACGCGCTGCTTCCACCGCGGCCAAAGGCGCATCCGGCCCGGCGTAGATACGCGCCGGGTCGCCTGGCAGCAGTTTGATGAAGCCGAAGACCAGCAGCGAGACCACCAGCAATACGGGGATCATCTCCAGCAGTCGGCGAATGATGTATGCGAACATGCGGTTCCTTTATTTTTTTGGGATGGTGCTGGTTGCTCCCAGATGGTGCTGGCAGCCCCCAGACCGTGCTGGCTGCCCCCCATCCCGGCCTTCCCCCGCTTGCGGGGGAAGGAGATGCTGCCACATGCAGCTTTATCACTAACATGTGGCAGCATCTTCCTCCCCCATTTATGGGGGAGGACCGAGGAGGGGGACAGCGAGCACATTCGTGGGGGACAGCAAGCACATTCGTAGGGGGACAGCGAGCCCCCAACCCCACCCAACCTTTACTTAAACGTCGCCTGATTAAACAGGAAGTTACCATCCGGCAGCATCGACACACCGCTCAGCGTGCTGCGTTTGCCGACCAGGTTGTCTGGCGTGCCGAGGAACGCTACCGGTGCCTCTTTCCACAACACTTTCTGCGCTTCGGCGTAGGCTTCACCACGCTTGGCCGGATCGGCGGTGGCTAAGCCACCGGCAATCGCTTTGTCGGCTTCGGCGTTGCTGAAGTACGAAACGTTATACGAGGTCGGCACCCAGGATTCGGTGGCGTAGAGTGGACGCAAGGCCCAATCGGCATCACCGGTTGAGGTCGACCAGCCGCCGTAGTAGAGATCAAATTCCGCCTGTTTCGGGTCCTTCACGCCCCACAGTTTGGCGTTGCGCGTGCCGGAATCCATCGGCGTGACCGTGGCGCGAATGCCCACCGTTGCCAGCTGCGCTTTCAATACCTGTGCGGCACGCACGCTGGCGGTGGCGTTGGTGACCCACAGTTTAAGATCGAGGCCATTCGGATAACCGGCGGCCTTTAGCAGCGCTTTGGCTTCATCTGGCGCATAGCGATAGTTCGGCGTAGCTTGTTTCTGGTAGAACTGCACGCCTTCCGGAATCGCTGAACTGGCCGGTTTACCCATGCCGGCAAACGCCACTTTCAGCCACAGATCGCGGTCGATGGCGTAGTTGATCGCCTGCCGCACGCGCACATCATTCAGCGGTTTGTGCTGAGTGTTAATCGCCATGTAATAGAGATAAATGCTCGGATCGCGCTGCACCGCCAGTTTGCTGTCGCTTTGCACGGTGGCGATTAGATCGGATGGCAGCGGCCAGATCGCATCCACCTGGCCCGACTTCAGCGCCGCAACGCGCGTGGCATCTTCCGGGCTGGGCGAGAAGATCACGTTATCCACTTTCGGCCAGCCTTTTTGCCAGTAGCCGTCGTATTTCGCCAGCGTCACCGCTTTGCCCGGCTGCCACGTTACAAACTTGAACGGGCCGGTGCCGACCGGATGCAGACGCAGCTGCGCTTCTTCCGGATACTGCTTGAGAATCGCCGGGCTCCACATCACCGCCGACGGATGCGCCAGCGTGTTAATGAAGGCACCAAACGATTGGTTCAGATCGATTTTCACCTGATCCGGCGCCAGCACCGTTACCTTAGCAATCATCTTGTAAAGGCTGTTGCGCTTGAGGCCTTTGCTCTGGTCGGCAAGGCGATCGAGGTTGGCTTTCACCGCTTCAGCATCAAACGGCGTGCCGTCCTGGAAGGTCACGTCTTTACGCAGCGTCAGGGTAAATTCGGTGGCGCTGTCGTTGCTGGTGTAGCTGGTGGCGAGCCACGGCTGCAGCTTCATCTTTGCATCGAACTGGAACAGACGCTCGAAGATGCCGCTCTGCACCGAGTAGCTGACGTTATCGGAGGTATCGTGCGGATCGAGGCCGGTGATGTCGGCATACATCGAAATGCGCAGATCCTGCGCCTGAGCGGCGGCGGCCAGCGAGAGGGTCAATCCCAGCGCAAGCGCAGTACGGCGAAAAATCGGGTTCATGAAATCTCCTGGTATTGAGGGTTAGCGCGAAACAAAATCAGCGACCCAGTGTTGCGGGGCAACCTGGCGATAACGCGGTTTAATGACCGTTTCTCCCACCTTGCGCAGCGGCGAAGGAATTTCGCCCTCTTCGAAAGTGCGGGGTTGCCGGTTCTGGGGATCGGCCACCGGCACCGAGGCCAGCAGACGTTGGGTATAAGGATGTTGTGGCTGGTTGAACACCGATTGGCGCGGGCCCAGCTCAACAATCTGGCCGAGATACATCACCGCCACGCGGTTAGCGATACGTTCCACCACCGCCATGTCGTGCGAGATAAAAATCCACGCCACGCCGGTTTGCTGTTGCAGATCCATCATCAGGTTCACCACCTGCGCCTGAATTGAGACGTCCAGCGCCGAGACGGCTTCGTCGGCGATGATCACTTTGGGTTTCAACGCCATGGCGCGCGCAATCGCAATACGCTGGCGCTGGCCGCCGGAAAATTCGTGCGGATAGCGCCGCGCATGTTCCGGCAATAAGCCCACGCTTTTCAGCAACGCATCAACCTGCGGCGACGCTTCTTCCAGCGATTTCACCCTGCCGTGCAGCAGCAGCGGTTCGGCAATGGTGAAGCCGACAGTGAGACGTGGATTGAGCGAGGCGTAAGGATCCTGAAACACCATCTGGATTTCACGGCGCAGCGGCTGGAACTGCGCTTCTTTCAGGTTGGCGATTTCATTGCCCTGGAAATGGATGCTGTCGGCGTCGCTGTTAATCAGCCGCATCAGCGCCCGGCCGGTGGTGGATTTGCCGCAGCCGCTTTCGCCGACAATCGCCAGGGTTTCACCTGGCCACAGGCTGAAGTCGATCTGCTCCACCGCGTGCACCTGATGGGTGAGCGCCGAGAAAATCCCGCTGCGAATCGGGTAGTACACTTTCAGGCCACGCACATCCAGCAGCGGCGTTTCGTCATAGCGCGCGGTGCGCTGCTCGCTGTTATCGCTGGCATTGCTGCCCAACAGCGGAAAACGCTGCGGCCATGCGTGTTCGCGCATATCGCCGAGCTTCGGCACCGCCGCCAGTAACGCTTTGGTGTAAGGATGCTGCGGCGCATTGAAGATTTCAGTTACCGTGCCCTGTTCAACCACTTCGCCGCGCAGCATCACCACCACGCGATCGGCGATTTCTGCCACCACGCCCATGTCGTGAGTAATGAACAGCACCGCCATCTGCTTCTCGCGTTGCAGGTCGCGCAGGATATGCAGAATGCGCGCCTGCACCGTGACATCCAGCGCGGTGGTCGGCTCATCGGCGATCAGCAGTTGCGGATCGCAGGCCAGCGCCTGCGCAATCATCACGCGCTGGCGCATGCCGCCCGACAGCGAATGCGGATAGCTTTTCATTACGCGATCCACATCGGCGATGCGCACCTGGCGCAGTAATTCACGTGCGCGCGCGTCGGCCTGACTTTTGTCGCAAATCTGATGGTCACGCAGCGCTTCGGTCAGCTGATCGCCGACGCGCAGCACCGGATTGAGCGAGGTCATCGGCTCCTGAAATATCATCGCCATTTCGCGGCCACGCAAAGCACGGCGCTGGGTTTCATTCAGCGTGGCAAGCTGATGCGCGTTGCCCTGACGATCGCGGAACTGCATGCTGCCGCGATCGATACGCCCGGATGCGGCCAGCAAGCCCATCACCGCCAGCGAGGTGACCGATTTACCCGAGCCACTTTCGCCCACCACGGCGACAATTTCGCCCTGATGAATGTTAAAACTGATGCCCTTCAACGCCTGATTTTCGCCGCTACGGCCGCGAAAACTGACGCTGAGATCCTGAATCGCGAGCACCGGTTCTGAACCGGCAACGCTGGCGGCGTTGGATGTGAGTAAAGTGTCCGTCATCGTTGCTCCGCATGCGGGTTACAGCCAGATTTGGCCTTGAGCGTAAGAAAGGAAGGGCGAGCTATCGGCGGCCAGCCAAATGGGGCCATCGAGATCGACATGTTCAGCGGCAATCGCCACCGGCAGCGCCGCTTCCATCGCCAGTGAAGAACCGAGCATGCAGCCGACCATCAACCGCATATCGTGCTTCTGCGCCTCTTCCACCATCGCCAGCGCTTCGGTCAAACCGCCGCACTTATCCAGCTTGATGTTGATCATCTCGTAGCGATTGCGCAGCGGCGCGATGTCCTGGCGGGTGTGGCAGCTCTCGTCGGCACACACCGGAATCGGGTGTGTGAAGCGCTGCAACGCCTGATCCTGACCCGCCGGCAGCGGCTGCTCGACCATCGCGATGTTAAAACTCGCCAGCGCGTTGAACAGGCTGGGCAAATCCACGCCCGACCAGGCTTCATTGGCATCAATGATTAAGGTGGCGCGCGGCGCGGCCTGACGAATCGCGGCGACTTTCTCCAGAATGTCGTCGCGATTAAGTTTGATTTTCAGCAGGATGGCGCCGCGTGATACCGCATCGGCAGCGGCGGCGGCCATGTTTTCGATGGAGTCGAGGCTGAGAGTTTCGGCGGTGATCACCGATGGCGGCTGACGACGCTCGCACTGTTGCCACAGCGTGTGCTTCGCCAGCGCGGCATCGAGACGCCACAGCGCACAGTCCAGCGCATTACGCGCTGAACCCGCAGATAAACGGCTTTGCAGATCGAGGCGGCTCAGGCCCGCTTCCATGGCGGCGCGCAGCGCTTCCAGTTCGGCGTTGACGCTTTCTGGCGTTTCATCGTAGCGCGGCGTTGGCGTACATTCGCCGCGGCCAATAAAGCCGTTCTGCTCCAGCGTCACGCGAATCACCGTGACTGCGGTGCGCGTACCGCGTGAGATGGCGAACGGACGCGCCAGCGGCAGCTCCAGCACTTCAATCTGCATGCGCCGCATGTTAGCCACGCTCCTGCAGCAGCGCGGCGATATCCGCAATGCCAAAACGCACCGGATCGGTGGCAGGCACGCCGAATTCGGCGCTGATCTCTGCACAATAGGCGCGCGCTTCGTCTTCGCTGTAGTTCGAGGTGTTGATGGCGAAACCGGCCAGCTGAACCGCGTCGCTGGTGACGTGCGCTGCGCGCAGGTTGGCTTCAACGCAATCTTTCAGGCTGACCATTGGCTGATGCGGCAGATGACGCATATGCGGACGCCCCATTTCATGGCACATCACCAGCCAGTGCGGCTGCGCACCGTGGATCAGGCCCATGCTGACGCCAGCATAGGAAGGATGGAACAGCGAACCCTGACCTTCAACGATATCCCAGTGATCGGCGTCATTGGCTGGCGACAGCGCTTCGACCGCGCCGGCGATGAAGTCGGCAATCACTGCATCAATCGCGATACCTTCGCCCGCGACCAAAATACCGGTCTGGCCGGTGGCGCGGAAATCGGCTTGCATGCCGCGTTCACGCATCGCGGCTTCCAGCGCCAGCGAGGTGTACATCTTGCCTACCGAGCAATCGGTGCCGACAGTAAGTACACGCTTACCTGTGCGCTTTTTACCGCTGCCGACGTCCAGTTTTGGACGCATGTGGCGCAGGTCGAACAGCTCAACGCCGAACTCTTTGGCCAACGCCACCAGCTCCGGCTCATCCACCAGACGATGGTGCAAACCGCTGGCCACGTTCATCCCGGCAGAGAGGGCGCTTTTTACCGTGTCGAGCCAATGCGTGGGCAAGTAACCGCCGGCATTGGCGGTGCCGAGCACCAGCGTTTTGGCACCGCGCGCTTTGGCAGCGGCGATGTCGAGGACGTCGAGGCCAAGCGTGACGGTGCAGCCCGGCAGTTTGATTTCGCCAACGCACTGCTCTGGACGCCAGACGTGAATGCCGCGTGCGGTTTTAGCGGCCAGTGGATCGGTTACATCGCCGAGGAAGAGTAAATAAGGTTGTGGGATCAGCATGATGTTTCTCGTTTCAGACGGTTTATAGGGCCTGAATTGACTATTTCACGCAGAAGATGGGGTGACGAATGCTTGTTTAGTGGCGGGGTATAACGTGCGGCTATAGCCAGATCGAAATCTAATGGCTGAGGAGTTTTATCAGCGAGTTAGGGGAAAAATGGGGAGATTAGCGGCTGGAGAGATAAGAAAATCGTTGATAACCACAGGTCGATCCCTGACCGCGATTATCGAGGGTATTTGACGGAATGCTTAATTTAAAGCACCCGGCGGTACGTGTTTGAAAGTCTCGACATAAGAACGGAACACGTAGCGGAAAAAGCGTTTCATAAAGCACCTGGTTCAAAAATTGTTGAAGAAATACGCAAAAAGTATAGCCGCTGAGCGTTTTTACCGCAATTATTTTTGAAGTAGATCACAGAATTGGGGATTAGTGCGGATGTGAAGAAGAGGTCGCCATGAATGGCATAACGACAACGTGGTTAGTTAAACCAGCCTAAATGCTCGCTTAAAATGGTGCAGCCAATGCTGATCAGCACTACGCCGCCCAACACTTCCGCCCATTTGCCCATCACCGGGCCGATAAAGCGTCCAACCAATACGCCGGTGGTTGCCATGATAGTGGTCGCCGCGCCGATGGTGACGGCGGTCATGATGATATTCACCTGCAGGAACGCCAGGCCAACACCGACGGCCAGCGCATCAAGACTGGTGGCGACGGCGGTTAACGCCAGCACCATAAAACCATGACGCTGCGGCGCTTCGCACGGCTCGTCAGCGGTTTGACGAAAACCTTCCATCATCATACGGCCGCCCAGCACGGTTAACAGCACGAATGCCACCCAATGATCCCACGCCATGATGTAGCGGCTGGCCGCGAGGCCAATTGCCCAGCCAATCAGCGGCGTCAACATTTCGATAACGCCGAAAATCAGGCCGGTTCGCAGCGCCTCTTTGAAACCTGGGCGATGCAGCGACGCGCCTTTGCCCAGTGCTGCGGCGAAAGCGTCCATCGACATGCCAAAGGCCAAAATCAGGGTTGCGATAAATGTCATGGGTTTTTAATCAATGCCGCGGAACCGGCGTTAAAGCCGCTACTTGTCCGCATTTATTGTTCAGTAATGAAAAAGTGCGCGCAGTCTAACACGCAAAAACGTCAAAAAAAAGACAGTAAAATCAGGGATTTAAGTATAGCAAAGGCTATAACTCTTAACTTCCGCTATTTTTGACGCTAAGTGAATGGAATAGAAGAAATTTCTGAGCGCGAGCCGGCGCGGGGATTGCACCGTAGCGCGGTTTTATGCGCTAATGCCCGCGCTAACTGATTTGGACAATGACCATGAATAACCCATTCGAAACGCTGATCATCCCAGGCGGCATTCTGCTGCTAGGCTTTCTTTCCGCCCTGCTGCTGCCCGCGCCTTCATTTGGTATTGAGCTGGCAAAACAATTGCAGGAAAGCCTGCATTTGATGGATGTTAATCAGCTGTATACCATCGTCTTTAGTTTGTGGTTTTTGCTGCTGGGCGCGCTCGAGTTTTTCGTCATTCGCTTCCTGTGGCGCCGCCGATCGCGCTGATCGTTTTTCCGGCAAGGTGATGCATTTTTCTTCTGGCAGCTTTACGCGGTCATACCTCAATTCATCACCACAAAAATGTAACATTACTTTTACACGACCTGGCGAAATATCGCGCAACATAAAATCCGCATAAATAATCAATCTAGTTAAAACATATATTTTTCAACACATTAAAATGTGATGCATATCACTCGCCGTTTTCACCCCCGTTATAACCCCTCACAATAGCGTAACAACTGCATTACTCTAACCGTCTGATTAAGAGATAAAAATCCCTTATGACCGCGAGGTTGAGCTGATTAATTCTTATGCTGAATCATTTCCGCCTTTAAAAAATAAACAAACGTTTAATTCCGATACGAGAATGTTATATTCGAATGCATATGCATAACGTGCAGTTAACCGTTATCGTCCCCGTGACTTATACCTGAGTCTTAACCTTTGAGAGATAGCGCCACGCGCTCGAAAGAAGCGCGGCTATTTCGCCTGCGAACCTGTTGAGCTTCAGGTCAACAGAGAGAGGAGATGTCGCCTCATGAGTACTACTGCGGTAAATCTGGCGCTCGCCGCCGCTTCAATGGAAAGTGCAAACCTTCAGGAACGAAAAGACGTCGACGTACTGCTGATTGGCGCAGGCGTGATGAGTGCGACTTTGGGCGCATGGCTGCAAGATCTCGAGCCTGACTGGTCAGTTGAGATGGTTGAACGTCTTGATGATGTGGCCGTTGAATCCTCTAATGGCTGGAACAACGCCGGAACCGGTCACGCCGCGCTGGCGGAGCTCAACTATACGCCGCAGAAGGCGGATGGCAGCATTGACATCGCCAAAGCGGTCGCGATTAACGAATCGTTCCAGATTTCGCGTCAGTTCTGGGCGTATCACGTGCAGAAAGGCAACCTGCGCAATCCCAAAAGCTTTATCCACAGTACGCCGCACATGAGTTTCGTCTGGGGCGACGATAACGTTGAATTCCTGCGCAAGCGTTTCAATGCGCTGCAGAAAAGCACCCTTTTCCGTGGCATGAATTACTCTGAAGACCGCGATCAAATCACTAAGTGGATTCCGCTGGTGATGAACGGCCGCGACAGCAAACAGAAAGTGGCGGCGACCTGGACCGAAATGGGTACCGACGTGAACTTCGGTGAAGTAACGCGTCAGCTGATTGCCTCTTTAGAGAAGAAAGCCAATTTCCGCCTGCGTCTGCGCCAGGAAGTGCGTGATATCAAACGCCTGAGCGACGGTCGCTGGCAGGTCACGCTGCATAATCTGGCCAGCGGTGAAAATCGTGTGCTGACCACGCGCCAGCTGTTTATCGGTGCCGGCGGTGCGGCGTTGCCGCTGCTGCAGAAATCCGGCATTCCGGAAGTGAAAGGCTACGCCGGTTTCCCGGTGGGCGGTTCATTCCTGGTGACGGAAAATCCTGACGTGGTGAAACAGCATATGGCGAAGGTGTATGGCAAAGCCAGCGTCGGCGCACCGCCGATGTCGGTGCCGCACGTCGATACCCGCGTGCTGGATGGCAAACAGGTGCTGCTTTTTGGGCCGTTTGCTACCTTCTCAACCAAATTCCTCAAAGAGGGTTCGCTACTGGATATGTTCGGCGCGATGAACACCAGCAACCTCAAGCCGATGGTGCAGGTTGGCCTGAAGAGCTTCGACCTGGTGAAATATCTGGTTGATCAGGTGTTGCAAAGCGACAGCGATCGTATGGAAGCGTTGCGCGCTTACGTGCCGCAGGCGAAGCAGGAAGATTGGCGTTTAGTCACTGCCGGCCAGCGCGTGCAAATCATCAAGAACGATGCCGTTGAAGGTGGCGTGCTGCGTCTTGGTACTGAAGTGGTGACTTCGGAAGATGGCACCATTTCCGCCCTGCTGGGTGCCTCGCCGGGCGCCTCCACCGCCGCACCGATTATGCTCGAGCTGATGGCGAAAGCCTTCCCGGAACAGATGCGTTCACCGGAGTGGCAGACCAAAATCCGCATGGTGATCCCATCGTGGGGCCGCAAGCTGAACGGCGACGTCGCACTGACCGAGAAAGTGCTGGCCGATACCAGCCGCGTGCTGCAACTCGACTATGAACCAGTGATTACACCTGATGCCGCCAACGATGAAGCGCGCGAAACCGCGCACGTGGTGGGTAAGTAACAAGGTAGTATCGGAGATTGGCAAGATGAGAGGCCGCGAAAGCGGCCTCTTTTTTATGGCTAGCTCAGCAGCACCGCGTCGTACAACATCCACGCAGTTGTCGCCACCAGCGAAAGCGCCATCAAACTGTTAAACGCCTGACGTTTCCACGCGACCTGCAGATGGCTGCGAAGGCGATCGCCCAGCGCTGCCCAAATCAAAATGCACGGCAGATTCAGTGCGGCGAATCCCAGTAGCACCGTCAGCACGCCGTTACTGTTGGCGTACATCAGCGCCACGTTGGTGACCATCAGCCAGGCTTTGGGATTCACCGCCTGGAAACAGATGCCGCCAATTAGCGTCATGGGACGCGGGCGTTCACGCAGTTGCGGCGCGCCAGCGCGGAAAATCTTCCACGAAAGCCACAGCAGATAGCTACAGCCGACTACCGTCAGCGGCAGGCGAATCGCGCCCATCCAGTGCAGCAGCGCATCCAGCGCCACGCTCGCCAGTAGCATCTGTATTGCGCAGCCTAGCAGGATGCCAAACAGCATCGGCAGCGTGCGTTTAAAGCCAAAGTTAACACCCGACGTTGCCAGCAGCAGGTTATTTGGACCCGGCGTGATCGACATCACGGTGACGTAGCTGAAGAATGATGGATCGAGCATGATGCGCTTCCTGAAGAATCAATGATGCCTTCATGCTAATGCGTATGTTGCAATGGAAACAGAGACACAAAACCACTATTGTAATGGGTACAGTTGTTCCAAAAATGAATTGTACCCATCGCGCGCGGAGGCTTTTGTGTCCCTTCCACTCTCATCCGGTCAAACGCTGTATCAGCAGTTGGTCGATAGCTTTGCCGAGTCGATACATCAGGGCACGCTGAAGCCGGGTAAACGCCTGCCGGCGATACGCCGCGTGGCACAATCGCATCAGGTGAGTATCAATACCGTGCTCAATGCATGGCAAATCCTCGAAGATCGCGGCCTGATTGAATCGCGGCCGCAGTCGGGTTATTACGTGCGTGGCGTGCTGCCCGCCGTGACGCGTTCAGTAAAACCGCTACCGGCAAAAATCAACGATCCCAGCGCGCAGAAGCTGGAGCTGATTGAGCAAGTGTTCGCGGCGCAAAATAATCCCGATTACACCAATATCTCATTAGCCTGTCCGCAGGATGGCACCTTCTATCCGGCGGCGCGGATCGGGCGAATTACTGCGTCGATTTTGCGCCAGAATCCCGACATTATCGGACGCTATGCGCTTCCACCCGGTAGTGAGCGCTTACGGGAGGAGATTGCGCGTCGTGCCCTGCACAACGGCATCAACTTGCCGCCGCAGGCGATCACACTGACGCACGGCTGCATGGAAGCACTCCAGCTGGCGCTGCGCGCGGTGACTAAACCCGGCGATTGCATTGGTTTGGAGTCGCCGACCTATTTCTTCCTGTTCCCGCTGCTGGCGTCGCTGGGGCTGAAAGCGCTGGAAATTCCTACCGATCCGCAGCAGGGATTGTCGCTGGATGCGCTGGAGATGCTGCTGCAGGAGAAGCGGGTTCAGGCGGTGATCGCCATGCCCGGCGCGCAGAACCCGCTGGGATATGTGATGCCGCTGGAGAATAAAAAGCGGCTGGCGAAGTTAGTGAACACTTACCACGTTCCGCTGCTGGAAGATGGTTTGTACGACGAATTGCAGTTTGAGTGGCCGCTGTCGCCGCCAGTAAAGGCGTTTGATAGCGAGGGTTGGGTGATTTACTGCACCAGCTTTACCAAAACCGTGGCGCCTGATTTCCGCGTCGGCTGGACTGCTGCCGGGCGTTTTCATGACGCTATCGCTCACCTCAAAGCGGTGTCGTCGATGGCGGAATCACGCTTGTTAAGTGAAACCCTGGCCGAATTTCTTGCCAGCGGCGGCTACGATCATCATCTGCGCACGCTGCGTCGGCGCTATGCCGCCAATCTGGATGCGGCGCGCGGGATTCTGGCACGCCACTTTCCGCAGGGCACGCGCGCGACCCTGCCGCGCGGCGGGTTTGTTTTTTGGGTCGAACTGCCGGGGAACATTGATACCGTAGAGATGTTTCATCGTCTGCTGCAGGAGCAAATCTGTGTGACGCCGGGCGCGCTCTACTCCCTGAGCGATCGTTACAAACACGCGTTACGCCTCTCCTGCTGCTACCCGTTTGATGAACGTTATACGTGGGCGCTGCAGCACACTGGCGCGCTGGCCTGTGAAATGACAGGCCTCGCGCCGGGACAGGATCAGGGTTTGCCGTTGCGGCCCCAGGTGGTGTAAGGCTCGCGCTCGGTCAGGCGTTCGTAATAAGTCTGCACCGCCGGGAAGTCAGGGTGTTCCAGCGGGGTTTCAAACCAGCGGTTCACCGCCAGCCCAACCGGAATATCGGCCAGCGAGAAATTGCGGCCTGCGACATAGCGCCCAGTTTTCTCCAGATGCTGGTTGAGTATGTTCATGGTGTGCGTCCAGCCTTTCACGGCCGCCGCCAGCAAGCGGGGATCCTGATGCGCCGGCGAGTTGCGCACCAGCGACATAAATGCGTAACGCCAAGACGTGTTAAGTTCGGTGGCTTGCCAATCCATCCACTGATCAACTGGCGCGCGCGCGCGGGGATTGTCGGGATAGAGCCATTCGCCGCCATTGCTGTTGGCGAGATAGCGCAGAATAGCGTTGGATTCCCACAGCACGAAGTCGTCCTCGATTATTACCGGGACCATGGCGTTGGGATTGAGCGCCATAAACTCTTTTGAGTGCAGCGATTGTGGATCATCGCCCCAGGGTTCTAATTCGTACGCAATATCGAGTTCTGCGCACAGCCACAGAACTTTTCGCACGTTTATTGATGAAGTACGGCCAAGAACTTTTAACATTGCGGACTCCGATTCCAGAATTCTTAATCTATTCATAGCCCTGTTGCTGGCCTTTCGCAATCAGCAGGATGTAAATCCCGATTTCAGACAACCTCAACGAGGAAGGAGTGACAATGAAGGTCGCATTTAAACAGGTGGACGTGTTTACCTCATCGGCGTTTAAAGGGAATCCGCTGGCGGTGATCATGGATGCACAGGGATTGAGTGACGCGCAGCTGACGGCGATTGCGCGCTGGACCAATCTGTCGGAAACCACCTTTGTGTTGCCGCCACAGGATGCGGCGGCGGATTACCGCGTGCGCATTTTTACCGTCGAAGGTGAACTGCCTTTTGCCGGGCATCCGACGTTAGGCACCGCGCATGCGCTGCTGGAAGCCGGTTGGCCGCTGAAAACGCCGGGCAAAATCGTGCAGGAGTGCGGCGTTGGTCTGGTTGAGGTGAAAATCAGCGATGACGGTGCGCTGGCATTTGCCGCGCCTGCCGCCACATTAACGCCGTTCAGTGATGCGCTGATGAGCAGCGCGCTGAACAGTGAATGCTTCGATCTCAGCCAAATGCCGACCATCGTTGATATGGGTATTCGCTGGCTGCTGATTCCGATGAGTAGCGCGCAAGCGGTGCTGGATGTGGTGCCGTCAGCAGCCGATTTACACCGTTTACATCAGCATGCTGAGGTTAACGGTACGGCAATTTTTGGTGCGTTACCGTCGGGCGAAAACGAGCAGTATGAAGTGCGCGCATTGCTGGTTGAGAACGGCAGCTTGACTGAGGATCCGGTGACCGGCAGCGCCAACGCCTGTCTGGCGCGCTATTTCGAGGCTAACAAGCAAACGCGCGATTATCGGGCACGTCAGGGCAGCGCGATTCAGCGGGAAGGTCGCATTCAGGTGAGTTTTAGCGATAAAGCGATCTGGATTGGTGGCCAAACCGTGACGGTGATTGACGGGACGATTGAGCTGTAATTGTAATCTGCACCATCCGTAGCGGCGCAATTTATTGCGCAATAAATTGCGCCGCTACGAATATGTGCATCAGTTTATATTTTTACAGACCTTGGCCGCCTGAGGCTTCAATGCGCTGTGCGGTGATCCAGCCGGTTTCATCGCTGAGGATCGCGCTGATGGCATCGCCAATATCATCCGGCAAACCAACGCGGCCCAGCGCGGTGACTGAAGCGATATGGTCGTTGAGATCTTTGGTATCACGCACGCGACCACCACCGAAGTCAGTTTCAATCGCGCCTGGCGCCAGAATGTTGACGCGGATATGGCGCTCGCCTAACTCTTTGGCCTGATAGCGCGTTAGCACTTCCATCGCGCCTTTAATTGAGGCGTACGTGCCTGAACCCGGCAGCGTTAAACGGGTTAAACCGCTGGAGATATTCAGGATGCGTCCACCATCAACGATCAGCGGCAGCAGTTTTTGCGTCAGGAAGAACGGCCCTTTGAAGTGCACATTCACTAGCGCATCAAACTCATCTTCGCTGGTCTCTGCGAACAGCTTGTAGTGACCGTGACCGGCGTTGTTCACTAAATAATCAAAGCTGTCACGCTGCCAGGTTTTCTGCAGCGCTTCTCTCACCTGCGCCACGAAGCCGTCAAACGTGCCTGTGTCGCCTACATCCAACTGCAACGCCACCGCACGCGCGCCCAGCGCTTCAATCTCCTGCACAACCGCCTGCGCTTCTTCCGCGTGACCGCGATAGGTAAACAGGATATCAGTGCCTTTGGCAGCCAGTTTCAGCGCCCCATTCTTGCCTAAACCGCGATTTCCGCCGGTAATCAATGCAATTTTATGACTCATGTTTCGCTCCAGTTGGAAAATTGAACACGTGTTAAGGATATTCGTGAATAATTGATCTATAAACGCAGAGGAATACGCAGCACTGTTTCACTAACAACAACAATCGGTGAACAACATGGATAAAATTCACGCTATGCAGGTTTTTGTGCGGGTGGCAGAAATGGGCAGTTTTACCCGTGCGGCAGAAAGCTTAGGTTTACCGAAAGGCAGCGTATCCCGCCAGCTACAGGCGCTGGAGAATCAAATGGGGACGCGCCTGCTGCATCGCACCACGCGACGTGTGCACCTGACGCAGGACGGCCTGGTTTATTACGATCGTTGCCTCGATTTACTGTCGATGCTCGACGACATGGACAGCCTGTTCCAGCACGATCCCGGCACCTTAAGCGGCAAATTGCGCGTGGACATGTCGGTGGCGATGGCGACCGGCTTTGTGCTGCCACGATTGCCGGAGTTTTTGCAGCACTATCCCGGTCTGGAAATTGAGTTGAGCAGCAGCGATCGTCAGGTTGATGTGATTCGCGAAGGATTTGACTGCGTGGTGCGCGTCGGCGAGCTGAAAGATTCCGGGCTGATTGCGCGGAAAATCGGCTCGCACGCCTTGATCAACTGCGCCAGCCCCGGCTACCTTTCCCGCTTCGGCATGCCGGTGCGGCTGGAAGATCTGTCGCAACACGCGATGGTGCATTACACCCAGCAGCTGGGACAACCTTCATTGGGCTTTGAATATTTTGATGGCAAACAGTGTCATTACGTTCAAACCGGCGGCGTGGTGACGGTAAACAGCACCGAAACCTATCGCGCCGCCTGCATGGCAGGGCTCGGCATTATTCAGGTGCCGGCGATTGGCGTACAGCCGCTACTGGAGTCGGGGCAACTGGTGGAAGTGCTGCATCATTTCCCGGCGAAACCGATGCCCATCTCGCTGCTTTATCCGCATCGCCGCAACGTGGCGCGCCGCGTGCGAGTGTTTATGGAATGGCTCAGCCAAGTCCTGCAGGAATATGTAACTTAGCAGACTATAATTGTATTTTCGCAGTGAACAGGATGACTATCGTCTATGACGGACAAAACCCCTAAACAGACCGCGGCCGAGGCAGAAGCCAAGCCGCTGATTGATATTAAAACCGGCAATAAAACCGTGGATGGCTCGATTCAAAATGTGTCGCGCTTCGCTGCCTGGTTCCAGGCGATTCCGGCGGTGGCGCACTTTATGCGCGCGCTGGAACGCTTCAACGATCGCCTCGGTAGCCAGTTTGGCGCGGCGATCACTTACTTCTCCTTTCTCTCTCTGATACCGATTTTGATGGTCTCCTTTGCGGCGGTCGGTTTTGTGCTGGCGTCGAATCAGGATTTGCTCACCGAGTTGATCAACAAAATCGTTAACAGCATCAGCGATCCGACGTTGGCCACCACGCTGAAAAATACGGTGAATACCGCGATTCAGCAGCGTGCCACAGTAGGATTAACCGGTTTGCTGCTGGCGCTCTACTCCGGCATTAACTGGATGGGCAACCTGCGTGAAGCGGTGCGCGCGCAGTCACGCGACGTGTGGGAACGCACGCCGGACGATCAGGAGAAATTCTGGAAGAAGTACGCGCGCGATCTGATTTCGCTGTTGGGTTTGATGTTTGCGCTGGTGATTACGCTGTCGCTGACCTCGATTGCCGGCGCGGCGCAGGCAGCGATCGTTAACGCGCTGGGGCTGGAAGACATTGAGTGGCTGCGCCCAGCGATGACGGTGATTGCGTTATCTATCTCTATCCTGGCTAACTATCTGCTTTTCCTGTGGATCTTCTGGATTTTACCGCGCCACAAGCCGCGTAAAAAAGCGCTGTTCCGCGGCACGCTGCTGGCGGCGATTGGCTTTGAGGTGATCAAGTTTGTAATGACGCTGACGCTGCCGAAGCTGGCAAGCTCGCCGTCGGGCGCGGCTTTTGGTTCAGTGCTCGGCTTAATGGCGTTCTTCTACTTCTTTGCGCGTTTGACGCTGTTCTGCGCCGCGTGGATCGCCACCGCCAAATACAAAGATGATAAAGAGATGCCGCAGCCGCATCAGGCTAAATAAGCCTACGAGGTTGTTACAATTGCCGTACTAGCTAAAAATGTCTCCTGCTGGCTGCTTTTTCAGCGAAAACCAGCAGGAAACGCTAAAGGGTCACTTTAATTTGGCCCTTTTGCAGAGATTCCCGCCAAAAAAGTGACACTTCCCGTTCCCATCCGCCACTGATCGCAGCAACTCAGAAATTATCCACTTATTCGCCGAAAAAGCCCGGTCTGACGCGGTTTTTCGCCATTGAATGCCGCAAACCAGGTGCGTAAGATTCTCTGTCTACATTTACAATTAAGAAACACTTATGCAAGCCTCCATCACAGAAACACTCGACAAAAAACACGACGACACGCCGGTCAATTCACGTGGCAAAGTGGTTGTGGCATCGCTTGTCGGCACCGCCATTGAGTTCTTCGATTTCTATATCTATGCCACCGCTGCGGTGATTATTTTCCCGCACATCTTCTTCCCGCAGGGCGATCCGACCGTGGCCACGTTGCAGTCGCTGGCGACCTTCGCGATCGCCTTCGTGGCGCGTCCTATCGGTTCTGCCGTGTTTGGACACTTTGGCGATCGAGTTGGCCGTAAAGCCACCTTGGTGGCATCGCTGCTGACCATGGGCGTCTCGACGGTGCTGATTGGTTTACTGCCAGGTTATGAAACCATTGGCGTGGCAGCGCCGCTGCTGCTGGCGCTGGCGCGTTTTGGTCAGGGTCTTGGCCTTGGTGGCGAATGGGGCGGCGCGGCGCTGCTGGCGACCGAAAATGCCCCGGCGAAGAAACGTGCGCTTTATGGTTCGTTCCCACAGCTCGGCGCGCCGATTGGCTTCTTCTTCGCTAACGGCACGTTCCTGCTGCTTTCATGGTTGCTGACCGACGAGCAGTTCATGAACTGGGGCTGGCGCGTGCCGTTTATTCTCTCTGCGGTGCTGGTGTTAATTGGCCTGTATGTGCGCGTTTCGCTGCATGAAAGCCCGGTATTCGCCAAAGTGCAGAAAGAGAACAAACAGGTGAAAATGCCGATCGGCACGCTGCTGAGCAAGCATCTGACCGCCACCATTCTTGGCACCTTCATCATGCTCGCCACTTACACGCTGTTCTACATCATGACCGTGTATTCGATGAGTTACGGCACCGCACCCGCGCCGGCTGGCCTCGGCTATTCGCGTAACAGCTTCCTGTGGATGCTGATGGTGGCGGTGATTGGTTTTGGTGTGATGGTGCCGATTGCCGGTCTGCTGGCCGATCGCTTTGGTCGTCGTAAAACCATGATCACCATTACGTTGATGATTATCGCCTTTGCATTGATGTTCCCAATGCTGCTGGGTTCCGGTTCTCAGGTGCTGGTAATGGGCTTCCTGATCCTCGGTCTGAGCATTATGGGCCTGACGTTTGGTCCGATGGGCGCGCTGCTGCCAGAACTGTTCCCAACGGAAGTGCGTTATACCGGCGCATCGTTCTCTTACAACCTGTCGTCGATTCTTGGTGCCTCGGTAGCGCCTTATATCGCCACCTGGCTGAACGCCCATTACGGTTTGCAGGCGGTGGGTTTCTATCTGGCTTCGATGGCGGTGTTGACGTTGATCGCGCTGATTGCCTGTAAAGAGACGCGAAATCAGACGCTGTATGAAGCGGTGTGATTGAGCTGGCGGTACTTTGTACGTGCTTGCTGTCCCCCATCCCGGCCTTCCCCCGCTAGCGGGGGAAGGAGACGCTGCCACATGCAGCTTCAGAACTAACATATGGCAGCATCTTCCTCCCCCATTCATGGGGGAGGACCGAGGAGGGGGACAGCGAGTACATACCTGGAGCAACAGCGAGCACGAATAAAAAAACCCCGGCAAGCCGGGGTTTTTTATTGTGCTGAAAACTGTGTCGCGCGTGGCTTAGCCAGCGACAGCGATACGTTTCATATCGGTCATGTAGCCACGCAGTTTGCGGCCTACAGATTCGATTGGGTGCTGACGAACGGCTTCGTTGACGTCACGCAGCTGCGCGTTATCCACCTGCGTACCTTCAACTGCTTTGCCCAGATCGCCCGGCTGCAGCGTGGTCATGAACTCTTTCAGCAGTGGAACTGCCGCAAAGGAGAACAGGTAGTTACCGTATTCTGCGGTATCCGAGATAACCACGTTCATTTCATACAGACGCTTACGTGCGATGGTGTTAGCAATCAGCGGCAGCTCGTGCAGTGATTCGTAGTAAGCCGACTCTTCGATGATGCCCGCGTCAACCATGGTTTCGAATGCCAGCTCAACGCCTGCTTTCACCATCGCAACCATCACGACGCCTTTGTCGTAATATTCCTGCTCTTCGATTTTGCCATCAAACTGCGGTGCGTTTTCGAATGCCGTTGCGCCGGTCTCTTCACGCCAGGTCAGCAGGTTTTTGTCGTCGTTAGCCCAGTCAGCCATCATGCCTGAAGAGAATTCGCCAGAGATGATGTCATCCATGTGCTTCTGGAACAGCGGAGCCATGATGGTTTTCAGCTGCTCAGACAACGCATAAGCGCGGATTTTTGCCGGATTAGACAGGCGATCCATCATCAGCGTGATGCCGCCAAACTTCAGTGATTCGGTGATGGTTTCCCAGCCGAACTGAATCAGTTTTTCGGTGTAAGCCGCGTCGTGACCTTCCGCCACCAGCTTGTCGAAGCACAGCAGAGAACCGGCCTGCAGCATACCGCACAGGATGGTCTGCTCGCCCATCAGGTCAGATTTCACTTCCGCAACGAAGGAAGATTCCAGCACGCCTGCACGGTCGCCGCCGGTCGCTGCTGCCCAGGCTTTAGCAATCGCCATGCCTTCGCCTTTTGGATCGTTTTCCGGGTGAACGGCAATCAGCGTAGGTACACCGAAACCACGCTTGTACTCTTCACGTACTTCCGTACCTGGGCACTTCGGTGCCACCATTACGACGGTGATGTCTTTACGGATGGTTTCGCCCACTTCAACAATGTTGAAACCGTGTGAGTAACCCAGCGCAGCGCCATCTTTCATCAGCGGCTGAACAGCCTGAACGACCGCAGAGTGCTGCTTGTCTGGCGTCAGGTTAACCACCAGATCGGCCTGTGGGATCAGCTCTTCGTAAGTACCGACTTTAAAGCCGTTATCGGTCGCTTTGCGGAAAGAGGCACGCTTCTCAGCAATCGCTTCAGCACGCAGGGCATACGCCACGTCCAGACCAGAATCACGCATGTTCAGACCCTGGTTCAGACCCTGAGCGCCACAGCCAACGATGACCACTTTCTTGCCTTTCAGGAAGCTAGCGCCATCTGCGAATTCGTCGCGTGACATGAAACGACATTTGCCCAGCTGCGCTAACTGGTTGCGCAGATTCAATGTGTTGAAGTAATTAGCCATGGGTACTCCGGTTAGATGTTGTGTTTGTTTTTGTTCAGTAACGACGTTATCTCTTACGCCGCGAATGACCCCATCATATGACAGGAATTCCGTTGCTTAAATTGATATATTAGCAAGGTCACATTGCATAATTTGCAACATAACCTTGAGGCGATACGCGCATGGATTTACGAGACCTGAAACTCTTCCTCCATCTGGCTGAAAGCTGCCACTTTGGCCGCACCGCGCGTGCCATGCACGTCAGCCCTTCAACTCTTTCGCGCCAGATTCAGCGCCTGGAAGAGGATGTCGGTCACGCGTTGTTCCTGCGTGATAACCGCACCGTCACGCTCACCGAAGCCGGTGAGCGCCTGCGCCAGTTTGCGCAGCAGACGTTGCTGCAGTATCAGCAGTTACGCCATGTGATGGATCTTAACGGCCCGTCGCTGAGCGGCGAACTGCGCCTGTTCTGCTCGGTAACCGCCGCTTACAGCCATCTGCCGCCGATTCTTGATCGCTTTCGCGCTGAACATCCGCAGGTAGAGATCAAACTCACCACCGGTGATGCCGCCGATGCGATTGAGATGGTGCAGTCCGGCGAGGCCGATCTCGCCATTGCCGGTCGCCCAGAATCGCTGCCGGCCAGCATAGATTTTACGCCACTGGGCCTGATTCCGCTGGTGCTGATCGCCCCGGCGCTGCCTTGCCCGGTGCGCAATCAGGCGACGCAGGAGCAACCCGATTGGGCGCAAATTCCGTTTATCCTCCCGGAACAAGGACCTGCACGCCGCGGCATCGATTTATGGTTCCGCCGCCAGCGCATTCCCAATCCGCAGATTTATGCCACGGTTTCCGGTCATGAGGCGATTGTGTCAATGGTGGCGCTGGGATGTGGTATTGCGCTGCTGCCGGATGTGGTGCTGGAGAACAGCCCGGAACCGGTGCGCAATCGCGTGTTAACGCTGGAGAATGTGGAGTCTGTCGCACCGCTGGAACTCGGCGTTTGCGTACAAAAAAAGCGGCTCGGAGAGCCGCTTATCAATGCGTTCTGGCACCAGCTGTAATCACTGCCCGGCGAGGAAAAAACGGAACGCCGGGTTGCTCGCTTCGTCATGCCATTCGTAACCCAGCGCGGTGAGATGGGTTTCGAAATCCGGTTCCTGATCGTTGGCTTCAAATGCCGCCAGCACGCGGCCATAATCGGTGCCGTGGCTGCGATAATGGAACAGCGAGATATTCCAGTGCGCGCCCAGCGTCTGCAGGAACTTCAGCAGCGCGCCCGGTGCTTCCGGGAATTCAAAGCTAAACAGGCGTTCGCGCAGCGGCTTGGATGGACGTCCGCCCACCATGTAGCGCACGTGCAGCTTGGCCATTTCGTCATCAGACAGATCCACCACGTTATAACCGGCTTCGCTCAATTGGCTGATGATCTCACTGCGCTCCTCCAGCCCGCGCGTTAAGCGCACGCCGACGAAAATGCAGGCGTTATCCGCATCGGCGTAGCGATAGTTGAACTCGGTGATCGAGCGCCCGCCGATGGTCTGACAGAACTTGAGGAAACTGCCCTGCTGTTCTGGAATGGTGACCGCCAGCAGCGCTTCACGCTGTTCGCCCAGTTCGCAACGCTCGGAGACATAGCGCAAGCCGTGGAAGTTGACGTTGGCACCCGACAACACGTGCGCCAGGCGCTCACCTTTGATGTCGTGCAGCTGGATGTATTTCTTCATACCCGCCAGCGCCAGCGCGCCGGAAGGTTCCGCCACGGCGCGCACATCTTCGAACAGATCTTTCACCGCTGCGCAAATCGCATCGCTATCCACCGTAATGATGTCATCGAGATACTCCTGACACAGACGGAAGGTTTCGCTGCCGATGCGTTTGACCGCTACGCCTTCCGCAAACAAGCCGACACGCGCTAAATCCACCGGCTCACCTGCTTCCAGCGCGGCCTTCAGGCAGGCTGAATCTTCCGATTCCACGGCAATCACTTTGATCTGCGGCATCAGCTGCTTGATCAAAACCGCGACACCCGCCGCCAGACCACCGCCGCCGACCGGCACGAAGACGCGATCAAGATGCGCGTCCTGCTGCAGCAACTCCATCGCCAGCGTGCCCTGCCCGGCGATCACTGCCGGATGGTCAAACGGAGGAACGAAGGTGTAACCCTGCTGCTCTGCCAGCTCAATCGCTTTGGCTTTCGCCTCGTCGAAGTTGGCACCAAACAGATAAGCCTCACCGCCAAATGCGCGTACTGCATCAACCTTGATGTCTGCCGTGGCCAGCGGCATCACAATCAGTGATTTGATACCCAGCGTGCTGGCCGAGAGCGCCACGCCCTGCGCATGGTTACCGGCCGAAGCCGTGACCACGCCGCGCGCTTTTTGCTCTTCGTTCAGCCCGGCAATCATCGCGTAAGCCCCGCGCAGCTTGAAGCTGTGCACCGGCTGACGATCTTCACGCTTCACCAGAATGGTGTTGCCAAGACGCGATGAAATTTTTTCCATTTTTTGCAGCGGCGTCACCTGGGCAATTTCATACACCGGTGAACGCAGCACGGCGCGCAAATACTCCGCGCCGTTTGGCGTCGCGGAGAGCGGTTGAGACTCAGCCATCGGTTAGCCTCCCAGCTTGGACTTATCGCGCACCGCGCCTTTGTCTGCGCTGGTCGCCAGTGATGCATAGGCACGCAGGGCAAAGGAGACTTCACGTACGCGGCCGTGCGGGGTATAAGCCGCATCGCCGCGCGTTTGCTCTTCTTCACGACGGGCGTGCAGTTCGTTATCCGGTACCGCCAGCTTGATACCACGGTTGGGGATATCGATCTCAATCATGTCGCCATCTTTCACCAGCGCGATGGTGCCGCCGCTCGCCGCTTCCGGAGAGGCGTGACCAATCGATAAGCCTGACGTGCCGCCAGAGAAGCGACCATCGGTGATCAGTGCGCAGCTTTTGCCAAGGCCCATGGATTTCAGATAAGTGGTCGGATAGAGCATTTCCTGCATGCCCGGTCCGCCTTTCGGTCCTTCGTAGCGGATCACCACGACGTCGCCGGCTACCACTTTACCGCCAAGGATCGCTTCAACTGCATCATCCTGGCTTTCGTACACTTTCGCCGGGCCTTTGAAGGTGAGGATCTCTTTGTCTACACCCGCGGTTTTAACGATACAGCCATCTTCGGCAATGTTGCCGTAAAGCACAGCTAAGCCGCCATCCTGCGAGTACGCGTGTTCGCGTGTACGAATACAACCATCGGTACGGTCATCATCCAGCGTGTCCCAACGGCAGTTCTGCGAGAACGCCTTGGTGGTACGAATACCAGCAGGACCGGCGCGGAACATATCCTTCACCGCCTGATCTTTGGTCAGCATGATGTCGTACTGATCCAGGGTTTCACGCATGCTCTGCTGCAAGATGTTGCGCGCGCTGGTGTCGATTAAACCGGCGCGATCTAACTCACCGAGAATGGCGATAACGCCACCCGCACGGTGCACATCTTCCATGTGATATTTCGGCGTACTTGGCGCCACTTTACACAGCTGCGGCACTTTACGAGACAAGCGATCGATATCGGAGATGTTGAAGTCGATTTCACCTTCCAGCGCCGCTGCCAGCAGGTGCAGAACGGTGTTGGTGGAACCGCCCATAGCGATATCCAGCGTCATCGCATTCTCGAACGCCGCTTTGGTGGCGATGTTACGCGGCAGCATGTTGACGTCATCCTGCTCGTAGTAGCGTTTGGTCAGGCTAACGATGCGCTTACCAGCATTGATGAACAGCTCTTTACGATCGGCGTGTGTGGCCAGCAGTGAACCGTTACCCGGCTGCGACAAGCCCAGCGCTTCGGTCAGACAGTTCATCGAGTTGGCGGTGAACATACCGGAACAGGAACCGCAGGTTGGACAAGCAGAACGTTCGATCTGATCGCTGTCGGCATCGCTGACGTTCGGGTTGGCGCCCTGAATCATTGCATCAACCAGATCCAGCTTGATGATTTGATCAGACAGTTTGGTTTTACCGGCTTCCATCGGACCGCCAGACACAAAGATCACCGGAATGTTGAGACGCAGTGACGCCATCAGCATGCCTGGAGTGATTTTGTCGCAGTTGGAGATACATACCATAGCATCGGCGCAGTGCGCGTTGACCATGTACTCCACTGAATCGGCAATCAGCTCACGTGAAGGCAGTGAATACAGCATGCCGCCATGACCCATGGCGATACCGTCATCCACCGCAATGGTGTTGAACTCTTTGGCCACGCCGCCGGCTGCTTCGATTTCCTCAGCAACCAGTTTGCCAAGATCGCGCAGGTGCACGTGGCCCGGTACGAATTGGGTGAATGAGTTGACCACGGCGATAATCGGCTTACCGAAATCGTCGTCGGTCATTCCTGTCGCGCGCCACAAGGCACGGGCACCGGCCATGTTACGTCCATGGGTGGTGGTGGCGGAACGGTACTTAGGCATGCTCTATTTACTCCAGTAATAATAAGGTTGCGGGCGCCATCTGACGCCCGCAAAAAATCTCGTTATGCGTTAACCGGATCCAACCAGCCCCACTTGTCTTCCGTCTCGCCAGTGAACAGGCCAAAGAATGCCTTCTGGATACGACCGGTGACCGGACCACGTTTACCTTCGCCGACCTGAATGCCGTCGACGCTGCGCACCGGGGTGATCTCCGCTGCAGTACCTGACATGAAGACTTCGTCGGCCAGATACAGGGATTCGCGCGACAGAACCTGCTCACGCACTTCGATACCCATGTCTTGTGCCAGCTTGATGATGGCGTCACGGGTGATGCCCGGCAGCGCTGAAGAGGTGAACGGCGGCGTGAACAGAATGCCATCTTTCACTTCGAACAAGTTTTCGCCAGCACCTTCTGAAATATAGCCGTTGGTGTCGAGCGCGATACCTTCCTGATAGCCGTGGCGGCGCGCTTCGCTGCCTACCAGCAGAGAGGAGAGATAGTTACCACCCGCTTTCGCGGCGGTTGGCAAGGTGTTTGGTGCAACGCGGTTCCACGAAGAAACCATGGCATCGATACCGTTTTCCAGCGCTTCAGCGCCCAGGTAAGCACCCCAAGGGAAGGCAGCGATGATTACATCGGTGGTGTAGCCATCTGGCGGGTTCACACCCAGACCCACGTCGCCCACGAAGGCCAGCGGACGTATATAAGCGCTTTTCAGTTTGTTCACGCGGATCACTTCGCGGCACGCTTCCATCAACTCATCAACGCTGGCTTTAATCGGGAAACGATAAATTTTAGCGGATTCATGCAGACGCTTCATATGCTCACGGTGGCGGAACACCACTGGACCTTTGTGTGAGTCGTAGCAACGCACGCCTTCAAACACAGAAGTACCGTAGTGCAGGGCGTGAGACATAACGCTGACCTTGGCGTCTTCCCACTTAACCATCTCACCATTGAACCAAATAAAGTCTGCTTTCTTCGTACTCATTGCTTTTTCCTTTGGCGACTATGCGCGGATTTGTTGTGTTGTCTGTTGTTGGATCTCGACGCAAGCGACATCCATAAGTTTGCTTAACTGCGAAGACAGTAAATCGACTGAGCGTTGGCTGGCAACGGTCATTTCGATATTAATGTTCTCCGCATTGACCGCGGTGGCCATATTCATCGCACACACCTGGAAACCACGGTGACGCACGACACGTAAAATGCGCTCCAATATTTCAGGACGAAAGCGGGCTTCGATAGACAATTGATGCTGATTCATGCGGTTTTCTCCATCATGTTTGCGTTGCTGGCACCTGGCGGTACCAATGGCCAGACGTTTTCATGCTCATCTATCGAAACATGCAGGAAGTAAGGACCTTCACTGTTCAGCAGAGCATCGAGGGCGGCGTCGACCTGATCTTTACGGCTAATGCGCTGGCCTGGGATATCAAACGCGCTGGCCAGCGTGAGGAAATCGGGGTTGTCGGTCAGAATGGTTTCGCTGTAGCGACCATCAAAGAACAGTTGCTGCCACTGGCGCACCATGCCGAGACGCTGGTTATCCAGCAGCAGAATTTTCACCGGCAGCTTGCCGCGCTTGATGGTGCCCAGCTCCTGAATGTTCATCATGATAGAACCATCGCCAGACACGCAGATCACTGTGTCATCTGGACGTGCCACCTGCGCACCAATCGCCGCCGGCAGGCCAAAGCCCATAGTGCCGAGACCGCTCGAGGTGATGAAGTTTTCTGGCGCGGTGAAACTCATGTGCTGAGCGGCCCACATCTGGTGTTGACCTACATCGGTGGTGACTACGGCGCTGTCCGCTTTGCGGTCAGACAACTGCTTCAGCAACAACGGCGCATAAATCGCTTCGCCGGGATGATCGTAGCGCCAGTCGAATTCGCTTTTCATCGCGCTGACTTCTTTGCGCCAGCCATCAATGTGCATTGGCATGCTCAGTGCCGGCAGCACCTGATTCATATCGCCTTGTAGTGAAACGTGAGCACGGCGCAGTTTGTTCAGCTCGGCAGGATCGATATCGATATGGATGACGCTGGCGTGCGGCGCGAAGGTGTCCAGCTTGCCAGTAACGCGGTCGTCAAAACGCGCGCCAACCGCAATCAGCAAATCACAGGATTGTACCGCGAGGTTAGCGGCTTTGGTGCCGTGCATGCCCAGCATCCCGAGATAGAGATCGCTGCTGGCATCCGCGCTGCCAAGACCTTTCAGCGTAGAAACCATCGGAATACCGGTTTCCTGCGCCATGGCACGTAAGGCTGGAACCGCCTGCGCCATACCCACGCCGCCACCGATATACAGCATCGGCTTATGCGATTGCGCCATCAATGTGCGCGCCTCTGCAATGTGCTGCGCGGAGTGGCCGATTTCTTCCTCAACTGGCAGCAGATGAGGCGTCAGTTCGCCATTGGCGATCTGAATGTCTTTAGGGATATCGACCAGTACCGGGCCGGGACGACCCGATTGCGCGATGGCAAAAGCTTCTGCCATCACAGAGGGTAAATCATCAAGCGATTCAACGAGGAAACTGTGTTTGGTGCAGGCTAACGATAAACCAAGAACGTCTATTTCCTGGAAGGCATCGGTGCCGATGAAGGCCGATGATACCTGGCCGGTGATCGCCACTACCGGGATCGAATCCATCATCGCATCCGCCAAACCGGTGATCAGGTTGGTGGCGCCGGGCCCCGAAGTGGCGATACATACGCCAGTCTTGCCGGTTGCGCGGGCATAACCGATAGCAGCCATCACCGCACCTTGCTCATGACGACACAGTAGGTGTTCCACGCCGCCATCGTAGAGCGCATCGTACACTGGCATGATTGCGCCGCCAGGATAGCCAAACACTGTATCGACACCCTGCGCGCGTAAAGCCTGAACTACCCACTGTGCACCTGTCATGGTTATTCTCCTGTATTCCTAGGGGAACAACAGAATTTTATGCTACTGCTCATAATCTGTTCCTCGCTAATTTGCTGATATTTAGCCTGGTCAAAAAAAAACCCCCGGACCTTTCGGTGCGGGGGTTTTTGGAATTCCAGACTTGATTTTTAAGCCTTTCTTTCTCCAAGCGATGCCCCGCACGGTGGGATAATAATCACCACCACGCTAATCACGACTAGGCTAATCACTTGTAGAAGGGCTTTCATGTGTTGTTTGTTTTTTCGATTGTTCGAAGTAATACCTACAGAGTTACCATAGTTAGCGTGTCGTTGACAATAATTTTCATTGGAAAATTTTATGATGCCGCTGGCGGCCCGCCGTTATCACATTGTAAATAAAAGGTTATTTACATTTGTGATAAAAATTCATAACGCCCGCGTCGTAATCTTCATTTGGAGTTTACGATCAAGCTCTGATTTTCAGTGAAAGAGCGGCAATTATCAGGGAATGTAAGGAATCTGGCTCTGAAGTTGAGCAGTAAGCCATTGTTCATCTGTCTGGCTGCTTTGATGATAAGGACAACAAGGAGCGGTTATGTCTTTATCGAAGGTATTAACACGAGCTGCGCTGGGTGTTCAGGCTCCGCTGGTGACGGTGGAAGTGCACATCAGCAACGGCTTACCGGCCCTGACGCTGGTTGGACTGCCTGAAACCACGGTAAAAGAAGCGCGGGAACGGGTGCGAAGCGCGATTATCAATAGCGGGTTCACCTTCCCGGCGAAACGCGTCACCATCAATCTGGCGCCTGCCGATCTGCCAAAAGAGGGCGGACGCTATGACCTCCCCATCGCTATCGCCATTCTGGCGGCCTCTGAGCAGCTGCCAGACGCAAAACTGGGGCAATTTGAATTCCTGGGTGAGTTAGCACTTAACGGCGCGCTCTGTGGCGTTCAGGCCGCTATTCCAGCTGCGATGGCGGCACTGCAAGCAGGCAGACAAATGGTGTTAGCTGAACAGAATCAACAGGATGTAGGGTTGATTCAACAAGGCGAGACGCTGGTTGGCAAACATCTGGTAGAAATCTGTGCGTTTCTCCATAACAAAACCACTCTCACTGTCGCGCATTATCAGCCCGAAACGCTTGAACAGGAAAAGCAGGACCTCAGCGATATCATTGGCCAGGATCAGGGCCGACGTGCACTGGAGATCACCGCAGCTGGCGGGCATAACCTATTACTGATTGGGCCGCCTGGCACCGGCAAGACCATGTTAGCGACGCGTCTGCCCGGTATCATGCCACCGTTAGACGACCAGGAAGCGCTGGAGTGCGCCGCTATCGCCAGTCTGGTAAGCAGTGGCAATCTCCATCATCAGTGGCGCAAACGGCCGTTCAGAGCGCCTCATCACAGTTCATCACTCTATGCGCTGGTTGGGGGCGGCTCCTTGCCGCGGCCGGGAGAAATCTCCTTGGCACACAATGGCGTGTTATTCCTCGATGAGCTGCCAGAATTCGAGCGCAGAACGCTTGATGCTTTGCGCGAACCGATTGAATCCGGGGAAATCGCCATTTCACGCACGCGCGCTAAAGTGACGTATCCCGCGCGCTTTCAATTGATCGGCGCGATGAATCCCAGCCCGACCGGGCATTATCAGGGCAACCATAATCGCTCATCACCTCAGCAAGTGTTGCGCTATCTCAATCGGTTATCAGGACCTTTTCTCGATCGCTTTGATTTATCGTTAGAGGTCCCACTTCTGCCCAGTGGATCGCTAAGTAAGAAACAACAAGTCAGCGAAAGCAGCGCTGAAGTTTTAACTCGCGTCCTCGCCGCACGAAAGATTCAAACAGCACGCAGCGGAAAAGTGAATGCTCATCTCTCTAACCCAGAGATTTTACGCTGGTGTCCATTGAAGCAACAGGATGCTGAATGGCTGGAAGAAGTGTTGAATTCGTTGGGGCTTTCAGTACGCGCCTGGCAGCGGATTTTAAAGGTGGCCAGGACAATCGCTGATTTAGCAGGTGAAGAGCAGATTACTCGTAGTCATTTGCAGGAAGCGGTGGGATATCGCAGTATCGACCGCTTAATGATCTATCTGCACAAGACTCTGGAATAAAAAACGGGGCTTATATAAGCCCCGCTATTCTTAATCATCGCTATCGCTAAAATCTTCCACCGTATCCATCTGCGGCTTGCCGCCAGATAGCGTATGGAAACGCTTAGGTCGCTTGATACGTGCGGTATATTTCGACCATACACGTTCAGCTTCCGTTTGTGGCTCACGAAGACCACGACATACTTCTAAAAATGAACGCTCTTCTTCTGTAATGGGTTCACGCTTAGCGAGATCCAGTTCATTAAAGGCGTAACCGTGGCGCTCCAGAAGCTGAGCTTCTTTAATGGTGAAATCACCATGACGCGAAAAACCACGTGGGTAATGTTTGTTATCAAAGAAACGATTCGTTGTTGCGAAGCTATCCGCCATTTTACACGCTCCTGACTCTCATATGGCCGTGCTATTTATGGCGCGGAGTATTAGATAGGCTTGACAGAGTGTAAAACAAAACATTTAAATCAGTACGACAAACAATTTTTGGGAGAATGCAGTGGATACGGAATTACTGAAAACTTTCCTCGAAGTGAGCAGAACACGCCATTTCGGGCGTGCTGCTGAAGCGCTTTACCTCACGCAATCTGCCGTTAGTTTTCGCATTCGTCAGCTGGAAAATCAGCTGGGCGTAAACCTTTTTACTCGTCACCGTAATAACATCCGGCTGACTTCAGCAGGCGAGCGTTTATTACCCTATGCCGAAAGCTTGATGAGCACCTGGCTGATGGCCAAAAAGGAAGTTTCGCATGCACAACAGCATCATGAGCTTTCAATAGGAGGTAGCGCATCCCTTTGGGAAGCGTACTTAACTCCCTGGTTGCAAACACTTTATGAGAATCGAGAAAGCCTTCATCTCGAGGCACGTATCGCCCAGCGACATTTACTGGTTAAGCAATTGCATGAACGTCAGTTGGACCTGTTGATCACAACTGAAGCGCCAAAAATGGATGAGTTAACCAGCCAGCAAATAGGGCATATTTCGCTCGCATTATTCCGGGCGCGTAAAACCGAGAAGCGTGAAAAATATGACTATATCAAGCTGGAATGGGGCGCAGATTTTCATCAGCATGAAAGTTATCTGTCCAGTGATGATGTTCCCGTATTAACCACCACATCCGCACATTTAACACGCGAATTACTGCATACCACCGGTGCTTGTGCCTTTTTACCTGATTTTTGGCACGGCATTTATAGTGATTTGATGGTTATTCCAGATACACCCGTCGCCGTGCGACCGTTATATGCGGTGTGGCTGCAGAATAGCGATCAGCAAAGTCACATTCGTCAGCTGCTTAAATATCCGGTTTTGACACAATAAGATAATAAATGAGGGAGTTTGAGTGGATCACAGTGAAACTCAAACTCATTTCACTGCCGAATTTTGGACAAAAAAAATCCTTTGCCGAAGCAAAGGATTATTTTCTGGCAGGGGCGGAGGGACTCGAACCCCCAACACCCGGTTTTGGAGACCGGTGCTCTACCAATTGAACTACGCCCCTAATTAGGGTGGCGGAACGGACGGGGCTCGAACCCGCGACCCCCTGCGTGACAGGCAGGTATTCTAACCAACTGAACTACCGCTCCACCGATTCTGTACTGATATCAGACAATCGTTCTGATTTCAGGTGTTTCGCCCTTCCCGCGTCACAGGGAAGGTCACGACCCGGTAACGGGTCTTAAATTGATGCCTGGCAGTTCCCTACTCTCGCATGGGGAGGCCCCACACTACCATCGGCGCTACGGCGTTTCACTTCTGAGTTCGGCATGGGGTCAGGT
>NZ_QKMJ01000008.1:0-211870 GCF_003208415.1 Pantoea sp. AG1095
CGCAGGTTAGTAGGGGCAATGCTGAAGTGCTTAGCCGTTCCATCAATGCCGGCATGGCCGCTAAGAAAATAGTGAATGGCCGAGAGTTTGAATTCGACGGGATATTTTGTCGCCATAGACCTGCACCTTCAATGTCAGATTATGGTCCAACATTTGGGGTGCAGTTCATTAATGGCGACCTTGCGTTTTATCTGTCCCAATATGACTCTTCTAAACTGTCTTCCCGCTCCGGCAGGCCGCGCGTCAGGCGCGGTGAATGCTGGTTCAGCACCTGATAACTTACCCGGTTCGCGTATTTACACACCTGTGCCAGCGACGAATAGGTCAGGTAGGCGCGGCCGTGTTTGCTGGAGTTCGGCACTTTTTGGCGGTGGAAGTTGTTAGCGGTGATGTCATGCAGCAGCGCTGCCAGCGCACCATCGCCTGCGCCGTTGGTGTTCATGATCTTCTCTGGGCCGCCCATATATGGCGCGATATGCGAGAAGATGCGCAGCGGCTGATCGCAATCCTTGTGGCGCATCGCGCGGCTAAATTCATATTGGTTGAACTCAGCCAGCGCGCCCGGCAGCAGCGGATGGTTGGTTTTGCGCTTGTACTCTTCTTCAGTGAAACCGGCCATGTACAAACCGGTTGGCCCAGCGGTACACAGCACCAAATCTACCCAATCCAGCGCCATATTCGACGCCAGCAGCGGATCCTGCTCGCCGGTCAAGGCAAAGGCTTCTTCTTCGTTCATCGCCACAATTGAGACGTGATCGCGCAGGAAATCGCGCCAGAACTGCGGATTATCCTGAATCACGTATTTGGTGCCGAGCGTCAATACCACCGGCACATTGTGCTTTTTGGCGAATTCGATGGCGCGCAAGGTGGCTTCCGGCATCGGTTCGCCCGGCTGGCAGCGCACCAGATAGGAAGTCAGCACCAGCGCCGACGCGCCCGCAATAACCTCTTCCGGAATGCTGTTGGCCTGCAGCTGGTTCATCAAGCCGGGACTGATGGCAAAGGTACGCTCACCCTGCTCGCCAATCAGCGTAAAGCAGCGGCCAATCGCGCCATCGACGCCCTGCAGGAAGTTCAGATCCATGCGGCTGGAGGTGTTGCACAGGTAGCGATAGGCGTAGCCGCCGATCTGGATGTTATTGCACATCACGCCGAGCAGCACCGAGCGGTCATCCGCCAGCACCGAGTAGTTATGCAGGGTGTTTCCGATGGTGCCACCGGCAAATTGATGGCTGATGAGCGCTTCGCGCATCAGTTCGTTGTAGAGCGCCTCGGCGGTAGCATCGTCGATCACCAGCGAGTGACCGGCGCTTAAACCGTAACGCTGCAGAAAGTCGTCATCGACTTTGGCTTCAATATCCACCAGCGTCTGGTCGATACCCACCACCCAACTGCCCTCTTCCTGCTCTTGCTGCGTGGCTTGCAGCAGCGGATCGCGCGCGTTGACGGGGAAATAGTGTTTGGATTTGCGTTTGCCGGGAAATTTCATCGAGAGTGCCGTCAGGGAAAATCAGGCAGAGAATGATATCACACTCTCTGCCACACCCTTAACGGCGCGCGTTGACCAGTTGCACCATCATTTCAATGTGCTCCGCATCGGCGTTGAGCGCAGGAATGTACTCGAACTTTTCGCCGCCGGCATGCAGGAAGATCTCGCAGTTCTCACCGCTGATCTCCTCCAGCGTTTCAAGGCAATCCGCCGCAAAGCCCGGACTCATCACCTGCACATGCTTGATGCCTTTGGCCGGCAAACTTTTCATGGTTTCATCGGTGTACGGCGTCAGCCACGGCTCGCGACCAAAGCGCGACTGGAAGGTCATCATGATCTTGTGCGGCGCAATGCCCAACGCCGCGGCCAGCGCATCGGTGGTGTCTTTGCAACGCAGCGGATAATCATCGCCTTCATTGGCGAAACGCTGCGGAATGCCGTGATAGG
This sequence comes from Pantoea sp. AG1095, assembly GCF_003208415.1. Classification (NCBI taxonomy): domain Bacteria; kingdom Pseudomonadati; phylum Pseudomonadota; class Gammaproteobacteria; order Enterobacterales; family Erwiniaceae; genus Pantoea; species Pantoea sp. AG1095. The sequence goes on from NZ_QKMJ01000008.1 coordinate 1,937, forward strand.
ACAGCACCAGCAGATCCGGTTCACCATGCAGCGCAAACGAGCGCTCAACCGAGGCTTTCAGCGCGGCGATGTAAGCCGGATGCTCCGCGTAATCGCGGATAAACGCCACTTCCGGCAGCGAGCGCAGTGGTTTAAAGCTGGTGGCTAAGCCATCCCAAACCGCGGCAACCGTCGAGCAGGAGAACTGTGGATAGAGCGGCAGCACGATGAGTTTGGTCACGCCCTGATCCAGCAAGCGTTTCAGCGCGCTGTCGAGGCTTGGCTGGCCGTAGCTCATGCCCAGTTCAACCGGCATATCGAGGCGCTGCGCCAATGCTTCACGCTGACGCTTGCTGAATACCATCAGCGGTGAACCTTCATCCATCCATACGGAAGCATACAGTTTCGATACGCGTGGCGAACGGAAAGGCACGATGATGAAATTGAGAATCGGCCACCACAATAAGCGCGGTGTATCAACCACTCGTGGATCGCCGAGGAATTGTTTCAGATAGCGTTTAACCGCAGGTGTTGTGGGTGCGTCTGGTGTGCCTAAGTTAACCAGCAAAACCCCGGGCTTTTCTTGCCTCATGGTATTTCCTTGATGTCGAAACGAATGGGTCGAATGCAAAATCAGGGGGAAATTGTAGCGGAAATTAAAGGAGGGGAAAGCAATTGCTGCAAAAGGGCCGGACAACCGGCCCCTTAACGCATTAACCGAGAATCGTGGCCAATTGCGTGCTCACTTCGGCGACAGGACGCGTGCCGTCGATTTTGTGATATTCGGTGTTGCCGTCTTGCGCTTCTTTGCCGTAGTAGGCAATCAGCGGCGCAGTCAGTTGATGGTATTCCACCAGACGCTTACGCACGGTCTCTTCCTGGTCATCTTTACGCGTGGTCAGCTCTTCGCCGGTCAGGTCATCTTTACCTTCCACTTTCGGTGGATTGTAAGTGACGTGATAAACGCGGCCCGATGGCGTATGTACGCGGCGGCCAACAATACGATCCACAATCAGCTCGTCCGGTACAGCGAACTCCAGCACGTAGTCAACCTTGATGCCCGCTTCTTTCATCGCGTCAGCCTGCGGGATAGTGCGTGGGAAGCCATCGAGCAGGAAACCGTTTTTGCAGTCTTCCTGCGCGATACGCTCTTTAACCAGCGCAATCACCAGCTCGTCAGTCACCAGTTTACCGGCATCCATGATCGCTTTTGCCTGTTGGCCCAGTTCCGTACCTGCTTTGACTGCCGCACGTAACATGTCACCGGTGGAGATTTGCGGAATACCGTATTTCTCCATGATGAATTGAGCCTGAGTGCCTTTACCTGCGCCCGGAGCTCCGAGCAGAATAATACGCATTGCGTAATTCCCCTTGCGAATCGCATTGTTCAATCTGAGAAGGCGAAGAACATACCATTATGGCCCGCGCACCACAAGGAAACGGGCGCGCTCGCCACGAAAGGTCTACTTTGACCTGCTTTGTCAGCAAATACCAGCAGAGTGCCCGTTTTTAGGAATCACGGCTAAGCATGAGCACGTCTTTGAGGCGTTTTTTCAGTGCGGGTGTGACGTTCAGCTGTTTGTTGACCCCGCCGCGCACGTCGGCGCGCAAGCGTAATTGCGCCTGTTCGGGCAGCACCTGAACATCCTGCGGCAATTCACTGGCATTAAGGCCGTTCGGCAGCGGAAAAAGTGCAAAGGGTAAACCCGGTTGCTGAATGGAGTGCAGGATGAATGGCGAGTCGAGCGCGATCTTTTCCACCATCGCAATATTGTACGGACGCCATTCGCTGTCCTTCATCATTGCCAGCGCCTGTTCTGGCGCGCCACCGAGCGCTAATCCTTGCTCAAACAGCCGCAGCTCGCTGCGCACCAATGTGCTGAAATCGGCGGTGCGCAATGCGATTAACACCAGATCGCCGCATAACGCCGCATGGCGATCAAGGCGGGCGACAAACAGTCGCGCATCGCTCACCAGCCGTTTATGCAGCTGCGTGGCAAACGACTCCGATGCATCGGTAACGCCGTGGCTTTGACATTCGCTTAACGCTCGCACGCGACCTTGCTGCATATCAACATGATCCACCAGCGCAATGTTGCCCGCCGTCATCGGCAAAGTGGGCAGCACGCTCAGTTCACTAACCGGATAGTGCGAGGCATAGCGCGTGTGATTACGTGATTGCTCCTGACGGAGAAACAGCTGGGAAAGCAGCACTCGCGAGATATGCAAAGAGGGTGCGAAGAAGAGATCGAAATTTTCAAGCCGGTAATAGCGGGAAAGCGAGCCGCGAAGCTTATCGCGCGCCGCCGCCGCCCTGGCAGAAGCAAGTTGTGGAGCCATCGCGTGGTATGTCTCTGGTTATTATGCTGTGTGTGGGAGGTGAAACCTGCGGTGATAGTCGGCGTAAAACACAGAGAGCCGTAGCCGTCAACCTGCCAGAATCTGGGGGAAAGGTTAGGCCAATGCGGCTGGACATTAAAATGATATAAACTGACAATCCCTGTTAGGTTTTTACACAGGGGACGAGTATGACCGTGCTTCCTTCGTTACGTGCACTGCACTATTTCCACCAGGCGGCACTGTTCAGCAGTTTTAGCGTAGCGGCCGAACGTCTGCATGTCACCCATAGCGCCATCAGCCATCAGGTTCGACAGCTGGAGAGCTGGATGGGGAAGCCGCTGTTTGTGCGTACCAATGGACGCGTCAAATTAACCTCACACGGTGAACGTTTGCTGGTGAGTTGTCAGAAAGCCTTTAGCGAGCTCTCCACCACCTGCGAAAGCATTCGTACCGGCATGCGCCATCATATCAGCGTCTCCTGCGCGCCCAGCTTTCTCTCGCAATGGCTGATTCCGCGCATCGCCAGCTTCTATCAGCGCTATCCCGATATTGAAGTGCAGTTTCAGCCGCTGGTAGAGATTGACCAGCTGCGCAGCGAGCATACCGATGTGCTGATTCTCAGCGCCGAGCAGTCGCCGGATGACGATATTGATGCCACTTTGATCAGCGATGATTACATCGGCCCGCTGTGCGCCCCGCAGTTTGCCGCCCGCTTTCAAAGCGAGCAGGATCTCGCCTCACTGCCATTGCTGCACGCCGATACGCGGCTGCATGCGTGGGCCGAATGGGCGAAAACCAGCGGCGTACGCGGCAATTACTGGATCGGCAAGCATTTCGATAATTTGACGTTAGCCATTCAGGCGGCGAGAAACGGATTGGGCGTGATTATGGCGCCACGCTTGCTGGTGCGTCAGGAGTTGAGTGATGGCACCTTGATCGCGCCGCTGGGCTTTGTGCGCGTCGATCGCGCCACGTTGATGATGACCAAGACTTCGCGTCAGCACGATGCGGAGATTACGTTGTTTCGCGATTGGTTGCGGGATCAGGCGCAGATTTAACAGCAGATATAAAAAAAGGTCGCCATGAATGGCGACCTTTCGGGTTTGGTGCGATTACGCCGTCAGCAACTGGTTCATGCGACGGATGAACTGGTTTGGATCGTCAAGCGTACCGCGCTCGGCGAGCAGCGCCTGATCCAGCAGCAGCTCAACCCACTCGGCAAAGCGCGTCTCGTCCTGGGTATCAGCCACGCGTTTCACCAGTGTATGATCCGGATTGATCTCGAAAATGTACTTCACGTCCGGCACGTCCTGACCGGCCGCGGCAAACAGCTTCGCCATCTGCGTGGTCATTTCGTTAGCATCGGTGGTGACGATCGCTGGCGTGTCGGTGAGACGATGCGTCAGACGCACCTCTTTCACACGCTCGCCCAGCAGCGTTTTCACGCGCTCAACAAACGGCTCCAGCGCCTTCTCCGCTTCTTTCTGCTCTTCGGTCTCTTCATCGGCCAGTTTGCTCAGCGAATCATCCGCTTTGCTGACTGACTGGAAGGTTTTGCCGTCGAATTCGGTGAGGTAGCTCATCATCCATTCGTCGATACGATCGGAGAGCAGCAGCACCTCGATGCCTTTTTTGCGGAACAGTTCCAGATGCGGGCTGCTCTTCGCGGCGGCATAGCTGTCGGCGGTGATGTAGTAAATCTTGTCCTGACCTTCCACCATGCGCGTCACGTAATCGTCGAGCGAAACGGTCTGCTCTGCGCTTTCGCTCTGGCTGGTGGCGAAACGCAGCAGTTTGGCAATCTGTTGCTGGTTAGCGTTGTCTTCGGCTGGACCTTCTTTCAGTACCAGACCGAACTCTTTCCAGAACTGCTGATATTTTTCCGCGTCGTCTTTCGCCAGCTTCTCTAACATCTGCAGGCTACGCTTGGCCAGCGCGCCACGCAGGCTCTGGGTCACACGGCTGTCCTGCAGGATTTCACGCGATACGTTCAGCGGCAGATCGTTGGAATCTATCAAACCACGCACGAAGCGCAGGTAGTTCGGCATGAACTGCTCGGCATCGTCCATGATGAACACGCGCTGTACGTAGAGTTTCAGGCCGTGCTTGCTGTCGCGGTTCCACATGTCGAACGGCGCACGCGCCGGGATATACAGCAGGCTGGTGTATTCCTGCTTACCTTCCACGCGGTTATGGCTCCAGATCGCCGGATCGCTGAAATCGTGGGCGATATGTTTGTAGAACTCGTTGTACTCGTCGTCGCTGATCTCAGACTTGTTGCGCGTCCACAGCGCCTGGGCTTTGTTGATCTTTTCCCAGGTGGTGGTGTCGCTCTCTTCGTCTTTGCTTTCAATCTCAACCGGCAGCGCGATGTGATCGGAGTATTTGCTGATCACGTTACGCACGCGCCACGCATCGAGGAAATCATCTTCGCCTTCACGGAAGTGCAGCGTGATTTCGGTACCGCGATCGGCTTTCTCAATCTCTGCCAGCGTATATTCGCCTTCGCCAGCAGATTCCCAGAACACCGCTTCATCGGCTTTAGCGCCGGCGGCGCGGGTGCGCACGGTGACTTTATCCGCCACAATGAACGCAGAGTAGAAGCCCACGCCGAACTGGCCGATCAGTTGGCTGTCTTTCGCCTGGTCGGAGCCCATGGATTCGAGGAAGGATTTGGTGCCGGATTTAGCGATGGTGCCGAGGTTCTCAATCACCTCATCACGGCGCATACCGATGCCGTTATCGCTGAGCGTCAGCGTGCGATTTTCCGGATTGACCGAGATACGTACGCGCAGGTCGCCGTCGCCTTCATACAGATCGGGCGTCGACAGCGCGCGGAAGCGCAGTTTGTCGGCGGCATCTGAAGCGTTGGAAATCAGCTCGCGCAGGAAAATCTCTTTATTTGAATAGAGTGAATGGATCATCAGGTGCAGAAGTTGTTTTACCTCTGACTGGAAGCCACGCGTCTCTTGTCCTTTCATGGTCATTGCTACCTCAACTGAATCGGGGTTGATGATACGTTGAGAGAGAAATGGGGATGAAGGAGAGGATTTCAAGCCGATGTCTGTGAAGACATCGGCAAGTGATTAGAAATTAATCTTGTGGCGTCCGGCGAGCGAGTGCGACAGCGTGGTGCCATCGACCATTTCCAGCTCACCACCGACCGGCACACCGTGTGCAATGCGGCTGGCATCAACGCCATATTGTCCGCACAACTCGGCGATGTAGTTGGCCGTGGCTTCCCCTTCCACCGTGGGATTGGTGGCGAGGATCACTTCGGTTAAGGTTTCGCGCTCGAGACGCTGCTCCAGCCGATCCAAGCCGATATCATGTGGCCCAATGCCATCCAGCGGTGACAAGTGCCCCATCAGCACAAAGTAGCGGCCGCCAAACTGGCCGGTCTGCTCAATGGCGTGGATATCTGCCGGGCTCTCCACCACACAAATCTGGCCGTTTTGCTGACGACGCGGATTGGCGCAGATGGTGCAGATTTCCTGTTCGGTGAAGGTACGGCAATCGGCGCAGTGACCGATTTCCGACATGGCGCGGGTCAATGCCTGCGCCAGACGCATGCCACCGCTACGATCGCGCTGCAACAGCTGAAAAGCCATACGCTGCGCCGACTTCGGGCCAACGCCCGGCAGGCAGCGCAACGACTCCATCAAAGATTCAAGCAGTGGACTGGTTTGCATCAGAACGGCATCTTGAAGCCAGGCGGCAGCTGCATACCTGAAGAGACCGCAGCCATCTTCTCTTTCTGCGTTTCGTCAATACGGCGTGCCGCATCGTTAAAGGCCGCGGCGATCAGATCTTCCAGCATGTCTTTGTCATCTTCCAGTAAGCTAGGATCGACTTCAACACGACGGCAGTTGTGCGCACCGTTGATGGTTACTTTAACCAAGCCAGCGCCTGATTCACCGGTCACTTCGATCGCGGCGATCTCTTCCTGCACTTTGGCCATTTTGTCTTGCATCTGCTGGGCCTGTTTCATCAGGTTGCCCAATCCGCCTTTACCAAACATAGTTTTCTCTCTCTGCTGGGGCTGCGCGCAGTTGACGCGCGGCAGCATGTTCACACCGGTCGAATACTCTCTTCATCCAAATCGGCATCGAAGAATCGACGCAATGTCTGAATATGGGTATCGCTTTCGATCGACTGTCGCGCCTGCGACAGCTTCTCTTCATAAATGGCCTGGCGCCACTCCAGTGGCGTCAATACCGTAGGATTATCGTCTTCAATAATCGTCAATTCAACCGGCTGGCCGGCAGACTGACTCAGCGCTTCCGCCAGCGCCTGCCTGGCAGAAGCTGAATTCAGATGGCGCTGACTGCTGCGCAGATGCAGCGTAACACCGGCTTCGCCCACCTCTTTCCACGCATTGAGCGCCACTTGCTGCACCAGTTTCGGCAGCGTCAGCGCGGCGATTTCAGCAGCCCACGCATCGCGCTGCTGGGCTTCTTCCGCCAGACGCAGCGCCAGCTCAGGGGTTTTCTCATGCTCCAGTGCCGAACGCAAGGCTTTTGGCGTCGCCACCGGCTCCGCTTTAACCTCCACCGGCAGCTGCGTTTTCCAGCGATAGGCTTCCGGTTTGGCCGGGGCTTTTACCGTGGGTTCAGACGCACGTTGTAGCACACGTTCAGTGACGCTAGCGAGACGTTCCAGCGCCGGATTCGCCGGCCGCGCGGAACGCGCTGCCGGCTCACTCTTTTTTGCTTTGCCGGCTCCCTGACGCAGCAACTGCGTTCGCGCCTGTAACAACTGGCTGGTGGAGTCAGGTAACGGATCGGGCGCGGGCTGCATGTCTGGATAATCATCCGACACCGGCGGCGCGTCAGGGTTTGGCGGTGCCATCTGCGGCTGCGCAGCCGGTGCGGGCGCGGTTTTCGCGGCGGCTTGTGGCGCAGCAACCTGCGGCGCAGCTTGTGGCGTCAAGGTGGGACGCGCCACCGGCTCCGCAATCGTTGCCTGCGGATGGAACGCCAGCGCCCGCAGCAGCGTCATCTCTACGCCTAAGCGCCGATCCGGTGCCAGCGGCAGATCTTTACGTCCCATCAACAACGTTTGGTAATAGAGCTGCACGTCAGCCGGTGGCAGTACGCGCGCTAACTCGCGCAGGCGATCGGCCTGGCTGAGATCGTCCTCGCTGAGCGAGCCTGGCAACAGTTGCACCATCGCAATGCGGTGCAGTAAACGCAGCATCTCGACCAGCAGCGCTTCCCACTCAACCCCACGCGACGCGGCCTGATTCAGCAGCGCCATCACCTGTTCACCCTGGCCATCCACCAGCGCTTCAATCAGCGCCAGCGGCTGTTCATCGTCGAGCGTGCCGAGCATTTGTGCCACGGTGTCACGCGTTACGCTGCCCTGCCCCATGGCAATCGCCTGGTCGGTCAGGCTCAGCGCATCGCGCATGCTGCCGTCAGCGGCGCGTGCCAGCAGATGCAGCGCACGCGGTTCGGCAGCAATCTGCTCCTGCTGCAACACATGCGCCAGCTGCTGCTGGATTTGCTCCACGTCCAGCGCTTTGAGATGGAATTGCAGGCAACGGGACAGAATCGTCACAGGCAGCTTCTGCGGATCGGTGGTCGCCAGCAGGAATTTCACGTGCGATGGCGGCTCTTCCAGCGTTTTCAGCAGCGCGTTGAAGCTGTGACGCGACAGCATGTGCACTTCATCGATCAGATAGACCTTGAAGCGACCGCGCGCTGGCGCGTACTGCACGTTATCGAGCAGATCGCGCGTATCTTCAACTTTGGTGCGTGATGCGGCATCGATCTCAATCAGATCGACAAAACGGCCCTGCTCGATTTCGCGGCAGTTATCGCATTGCCCGCACGGCGTTGACGTGATGCCGGTTTCACAGTTAAGCCCCTTCGCCAGCAGACGGGCGATCGAGGTTTTCCCGACGCCGCGTGTGCCAGAAAAGAGATAAGCATGATGGATTCGTCCCAGTGACAACCCGTTGGCCAGCGCAGTCAGCACATGTTCCTGACCGACTACGTCAGCGAAGGCCTGGGGACGCCATTTTCGCGCAAGTACCTGATAGCTCATGTGGATTCAATCACTGGAATTTAGGGAGAAGGGAGAAAATGCAGCTTCGCAAACCCTGTTTATTTTGGCAGTAGTTTAACAGCCACCAGCGGATCAGCAACCACTAACTTTGCAGAGGTGGCGCCCCGCCGTGCAGCGGAGCGCGCAGGCCTTAGTGGCCGGGGAAATTCACCAGGCTGAAGCACTCGACGCCCATAGCAGTCAGGCGGGCTTCACCGGTCAGGTCAAACAGATTAATCACGAATGCGGCGTCTTTCACTTCTCCACCGGCGCGGCGGATCAGCTTCACCGTTGCTTCCAGCGTGCCGCCAGTCGCCAGCAGATCGTCCACCACCAGCACCACATCGCCTGGTTTAATGGCATCTTTGTGCAGTTCCAGCGCATCGGTGCCGTACTCCAGCTCGTAGCTTTCGCTGAAGGTGTCACGCGGCAGTTTGCCCGGCTTACGCACCGGCACAAAACCCACGCCCAAACCCAGCGCCACCGGTGCGCCAAACAGGAAGCCACGCGCTTCCGTTCCCACCACCTTGGTGATGCCTTTGTTACGATAACGCTCCACCAGAATGGCGATCGACGCGGCATACGCCTGCGGATCTTCCATCAGACTGGTCACGTCACGGAACAGAATGCCCGGCTTCGGATAGTCAGGAATGCTTTTAATGCTGTTTTTGATGAGTTCAAGCTGCTGCGCAGTTGCGGTCATAAATGTTACGCCTGGAGAAAATATCTAATACGCGCAGCTTCTCTAGCGCCAAACCCCGGAAACCGGGTTAAGCGAAGTCGTTTATAAGGGAAGCCACGCACGAAGATGCCCAAATCTATGCAAATACCCGGCTAAATGCAACCCTCACGCTACTGTTGTGGCGGGTTGGCATCCTCGGTTACAACCGGAATGCGCCACATAAAAAGCAGCAGCAGGCACAGCATCGCGCCTAACAGGATGCGCACCCACAGCAGGTTTACTAAATAAAGGGACACCGAAAAGGTAATCACAATCAGCAACATGGCGCGCCCTTTGGCGCCGGGCGGCATGGCACGATGCTGCTGCCAGTGGCGAATAAAGCGACCAAACGGCGACTTCCATAGCAACCAATGATGGAAACGCGGCGACGAGCGGGCAAAACACCAGGCCGCCAGCAACACAAATGGCGTCGTCGGTAATAAAGGTAATACAATGCCCAGCGTACCTAGCACAATCGCCAGCCAGCCAAGGCTCAGTAGTAAAATGCGCTGCATGCCTGATGCCTGAATAAGTCAAAAACAGCGTTACGTTAACACAGTCGGAAACAGAGTGATGCCCCAACCGCCCGCCCAGCAACGTCTCCATGCCATGTTAGAGTTACTGCGCCAGCAGATTGCGCAGCAGCCGGATGGTGCCTGTCGTCAGCCCCGTTTTGATTCTCACCTGTTTCGCACCAGCGGCACGCGTCTGGCGGATTATCTGCGCGAGCTGGAAGGCAATGTGACGCAGTTAACCGCTGCTGACACTGATGTGGCGCGCCGTCAATGGCTGGCAGAGAAAGTGCTGGATCAAATTGCCGCATTACAGCGCGAATGCCAGAGCCAGCAGCTGCGCGTCAAGCGCGAGCGGCCACGTGTCGATGCACGCCAGGCCAAGCGTGAAGAGTATCAAGGCTACGAAAAACGCTTACTGGCGATGATTGCTCAGCGCGAGCAGCATCTGGCGCGCGCTGAAACGCTGAGCGTTCAGCAGCAGTTAATTCGTGAAGTCGATCAGCTGCAAGAACGTTTGGCACGCTGCCGCGCCGCTATCTACAAACTGGAGTTGCCGCCTATGCCGCGCTGAACGCGGCGCTTTTTCCTCTATACTCATTGCGGTGAGAAAAAGGAGTAAAATCATGACGCTGGTATTATGGATTGTGATCGGTTTAGCGGCAGGCTGGCTCAAACGGGTGATTTTTCCCGGTCGTCCGGGAGGATTTGTGCCGACGTTGGTGCTGGCGGTGATTGGCGCGCTGATTGGCGGCTATATCGCCACCTACTTCACCACCGGCGATCTGGCCGCCCTGCATCCAGCCGGTTTCGCCAGCGCACTGCTGGGCGCACTATTAATGCTGCTGGTCGCGGCGAAATTACGTATTTAGGAGAAAAAATGTCACTGGACAGCGCACCCGACGACATCAAACTTGCCGTCGATCTGATTCAACTGCTTGAAGAGAATAATGTCCCTACCGCCACCGTGCTGGCTGCGTTGGCGATTGTTCAGCGAGATTATGAGCAGAAACAAGCGGCGGAAATCAAGGCCGACTAAGCAGCGTTGGACTCAAGCGCAACATATCAAGAAACGCATCCACCAGCTGAGGCGCATCGGCTGCCAAATCAAAACTTTGCGGGTTGAACAGCCAGCTTTCCATCATGCCATTGATATAGCCGCGCATCAGTAGCGCCGCCTGACGCGTATTCAGGTTCGCAGGCAATTGGCTGGCATCAATACAAAGACGTAGTACAGTTTCAATTCGATCGTAACACGCTTGCAGTAAGCTCTGCTGCATATCCTGTAACGTCGACATTTCGCCAACAAACTCACATTTATGAAAGATAATCTCCATTAATGCGCGTCTTTGCGGATCCTTTGCTGTGGCGTCAAGGATATAGATCAACATAGAACGAACAACAGAAAGTGGATCGCCCGGGTATTTTGTCTGATACTCAAGTTCCACATCGTCCAGCCCAGCGTCACAACGCAGCCAGATTTCCTGCAAGAGATCGGCTTTATTTTTGAAATGCCAGTAGATAGCCCCGCGCGTGACGCCGGCCGCTGTTGCGATATCCGCCAGAGACGTGGCGGCCACACCATGTTCGGAAAAGTGTGCTAATGCGGCGTCAAGAATTTGATGCCGTGTTTCAAGAGCTTGCGCTTTGGTTTTTCGTGCCATGCTGGGCTTTTTTTACAAACTTGTAAGTTTACATACATTTGTGAATGTATGTACCATAGCATGACCCGTGTTTTAACGCAGCAATGGGTTTATCGGTTTGTGATCCATTGATCATTTGATATCGGACACTAGAGGTTTATTTATGAATAAAAACAGAGGATTAGCGCCTCTGGCGGCCGTCCTGATGCTATCAGGCAGCTTTGTGTTAACAGGATGTGATGATAATAAATCCCAGCAAGCCGCCCAGCAGCAGCCCCCAGAAGTGGGTGTTGTAACGTTAAAAAACGAACCCTTGAAAATTACCACCGAGCTGCCGGGCCGTACCTCGGCTTTCCGCGTTGCGGAAGTTCGCCCTCAGGTGTCAGGAATTATCCTCAAGCGTAATTTTGTTGAAGGTAGTGATGTAAAAGCCGGTCAGTCGCTGTATCAGATTGATCCCGCCACCTATCAGGCGGCCTACGACAGCGCTAAAGCGGATCTCGCCCAGGCTGAAGCCAATGCGCGTGTTGCGCAGTTAACCATTACTCGCTATAAGCCGCTGCTGGGTACCAAGTACATCAGTCAGCAGGACTATGACACCGCCGCAGGCACCGCAGCTCAGACTGCTGCAGCCGCCCAGGCTGCACGTGCCAACGTCGAAACTGCGCGCATCAATCTGGCGTATACCAAAGTGACGTCACCCATCAGCGGCCGTATTGGTAAATCGTCGGTAACCGAAGGTGCGCTGGTTTCCAACGGGCAAACCACTGCCCTGGCGACCGTGCAACAGCTCGATCCTATGTATGTCGATGTGACCCAATCCAGTGATGATTTCCTGCGTCTGCGCGCAGAGCTGGAATCCGGTCAGCTGAAACAGAACGACGGTAAGGCCAACGTCACCCTGCTGATGCAAAACGGTAACGCATACCCGCAGACAGGCACATTGGAATTCTCTGATGTGAGCGTGGATGAAACCACCGGCTCGATCACGCTGCGCGCCATCTTCCCGAACCCGGACAATCGCCTGCTGCCAGGCATGTTTGTTCGTGCGCGTCTGGATGAGGGCACCAATCCCACCGCACTGCTGGTGCCGCAACAGGGCGTAACACGCACCCCAACCGGTCAGGCAACCGCAATGGTGGTTGGCGCAGATAATAAAGTGGAATCGCGTAACATCACCGCTAATCAGGCATTTGGCGACAAATGGCTGGTGACGGAAGGTCTAAAAGAAGGCGATCGGGTGATCACCACCGGTATCCAGCGTGCCAAACCGGGTGCGCAGGTGACGCCAAAAGAAGTCTCCGATGATGCCAAAGCTGCACCAGAATCACCGTCTGCTAAATCATCGTCATAACAGGAGCCACTGATACATGGCTAAGTTCTTTATTGATCGCCCCATTTTTGCGTGGGTGCTCGCCATCATCATCATGTTGGCCGGTGTGCTATCGATTATCAGCCTGCCGATTGAGCAATATCCCAATGTTGCACCGCCGGCGGTTGAAATCCAGGCCACCTATCCGGGTGCTGATGCGAAAACGCTGCAAGATTCGGTGACGCAGGTCATCGAGCAAAACATGAACGGTATCGATGGACTGATGTATATGTCCTCGAGCAGTGACTCGTCGGGTACATTGACGCTGACGCTGACCTTCCAATCCGGTACTGATGCCGATATCGCGCAGGTTCAGGTGCAGAACAAACTGCAGCTGGCCACGCCGTTACTGCCACAGGAAGTACAGCAACAGGGTATTCAGGTTAAGAAATCCTCTAGCAGCTTCCTGATGGTGGCGGGTTTTGTCAGTGATGATGGCACCATGACGCAGAATGATATTTCTGACTATGTTGCTTCAAACATCAAAGATCCGGTCAGCCGTATGCCGGGTGTCGGTGATACCCAGGTGTTTGGTGCGCAGTATGCGATGCGCATCTGGCTGGACCCACACAAGCTGAACAACTATTCACTGACACCAGTGGATGTGATCAACGCGCTGAAAGTCCAGAACACCCAGATCGCCGCGGGTCAGTTGGGCGGTACGCCACCTGTACCGGGCCAACAGCTGAATGCCTCGATCATTGCGCAAACCCGTCTGACATCGACAGATGAGTTCGGCAATATTCTGCTGAAGGTGAATCAGGATGGTTCGCAGGTACGTCTGCGTGACGTGGCGAAGATTGAACTCGGTGGTGAAAACTACGAGATCATCGCGCGTTATAACGGCAAACCGGCTTCCGGTATCGGTATCAAACTGGCCACCGGCGCTAATGCACTGGACACCGCCGATGCGGTGAAAGCTGAACTGGCGAAACTGGAGCCGTTCTTCCCGGCAGGCATGAAAACGGTTTATCCGTACGACACCACACCGTTCGTGAAAATTTCGATTTTCGAAGTGGTGAAAACGCTGTTCGAAGCAATCGTGCTGGTGTTCCTGGTGATGTATCTGTTCCTGCAAAACTTCCGTGCGACGCTGATTCCAACCATCGCCGTTCCTGTTGTGTTGCTCGGAACCTTTGCGATCATCAGTGCCTTTGGCTACTCGATAAACACCCTGACGATGTTCGGGATGGTGCTCGCCATCGGCCTGCTGGTGGACGACGCCATCGTGGTGGTAGAGAACGTCGAACGTGTAATGGCGGAAGAAGGCTTACCGCCGAAAGAAGCGACCAAACGTTCGATGGAGCAGATTCAGGGCGCATTGGTCGGTATTGCCTTGGTGCTGTCAGCGGTATTTATTCCAATGGCGTTCTTCGGTGGTTCAACCGGCGTCATTTATCGCCAGTTCTCCATCACCATCGTTTCGGCGATGGCGCTGTCGGTGCTGGTGGCGTTGATCCTGACGCCTGCGCTTTGTGCCACCATGCTGAAGCCAGTGGAGAAAGGCGCTCACGGCAAAACCACCGGTTTCTTCGGCTGGTTTAACCGCCTGTTTGATAAGAGCACCAACCACTACGTTGATAGTGTCGGTCATATCATTCGCAGCACCGGCCGTTACCTGCTTATTTATCTGGTGATCGTGGTCGGCATGGCGTACCTGTTCCTGAAACTGCCTACCTCATTCCTGCCGGAAGAGGATCAGGGTCTGTTACTGGCGCAGGCGCAATTGCCAGCCGGTGCTACCCAGGAACGTACCCAGAAAGTATTGGATCAGGTGACGGATTACTTCCTGACCAAAGAGAAAGACAGCGTTAATTCCGTGTTTACCGTTAACGGCTTCGGCTTCGCCGGTCGTGGACAGAACACCGGTATTGCGTTCGTCAGCCTCAAGCCGTGGGATGAGCGTGGCGATGCCAACCTGAAAGTTCCTGCGATTGCCGGTCGTGCCATGCAGGCGCTCGGTCAAATCAAAGATGCGATGGTGTTCCCGTTCAACCTGCCAGCAATTATCGAACTGGGTAACGCCACCGGCTTCGACTTCATGCTGACCGATCAGGGCAACCTGGGTCACGAGAAGCTGACCGCCGCGCGTAACCAGCTGTTTGGCATGATCGCCCAGCATTCGGATACGCTGGTGGGTGTGCGTCCAAACGGCATGGAAGATACGCCGCAGTACAAACTGATCATCGATCAGGAGAAAGCGCAGGCGCTGGGTGTGTCGCTGTCTGACATCAATACCACGCTGGCTTCAGCATGGGGCGGTTCTTACGTCAACGACTTCATCGACCGCGGTCGCGTGAAGAAGGTGTACGTTATGGGCAAGGCCGATTCACGTATGTTGCCGGACGATATCAGTAAATGGTACGTGCGCAACAGCGGCGGCACCATGGTACCGTTCTCCGCCTTCTCTTCGGCGAAGTGGCAGTACGGTTCACCACGTCTGGAACGTTACAACGGCTTGCCATCGATGGAGATTCTGGGCCAGGCTGCGCCAGGCAAGAGCTCCGGTGATGCCATGAACCTGATGGAAGAGTTGGCAGGAAAACTGCCGGCGGGTATTGGTTACGACTGGACCGGCATGTCCTATCAGGAACGCTTGTCAGGTAACCAGGCTCCGGCGCTGTATGCTATCTCACTGATTGTGGTGTTCCTGTGTCTGGCCGCGCTGTATGAGAGCTGGTCGATTCCGTTCTCGGTCATGTTGGTGGTACCGCTGGGTGTTGTCGGCGCACTGATCTTCACCACGCTGCGCGGCTTAAGTAACGACGTCTACTTTGTGGTGGGCTTGTTGACTACCATAGGATTGTCGGCGAAGAACGCCATCCTGATTGTCGAATTCGCCAAGGATTTGATGGAGAAGGAAGGTAAAGGGTTGGTGGAATCCACGCTGGAAGCATCCCGTATGCGTCTGCGTCCGATTCTGATGACCTCACTCGCCTTTATCCTCGGCGTAATGCCGCTGGCGATCAGCACCGGTGCGGGTTCTGGCGCACAAAATGCGGTAGGTACCGGCGTAATGGGCGGGATGGTAACAGCGACCGCGCTGGCTATCTTCTTCGTTCCGGTGTTCTTCGTGGTGGTACGTCGCCGCTTCAGTAAGAACAAAGGTGACCTGGAACACGGTCATCCGGTTGAGCACAAACACTAAGTTTTACTCTTCCCTAAAAGGCCGCTGATGCGGCCTTTTTTATTGCTGTTCCCCTGCCCCGCCAAAATCCCTGCGTTTTTCACGGTTGCAATCGGCCATGTTCGGGCTCATACTATTGTTATAGTATAACATTACATAGCGAGGTTACTATGAAACCGAATATCCATCCTCTTTATCGCCCAGTGGTGTTCCACGACACCTCGGCCAACGAATACTTTAAAGTCGGCTCCACCATCAAAACCGAGCGCACCATTGAGTATGAAGGTGAAGTGCTGCCGTATGTCACGCTGGATGTCTCGTCAAAATCTCACGTGTTCTACACCGGTAAGCAGAAAGACTTTGCTAAAGAAGGCAGCACCGCGCGCTTCAACCAGCGTTTCGGCAGCTTCCTGTCGCGCAACAAGTAACGCTGGAGAGAACAGATGCAGGTATTGAGTTCATTGCGCTCTGCAAAGACGCGCCATAAGGATTGCAAAGTCGTACGTCGTAAAGGTCGCATCTATGTGATTTGCAAAACTAACCCGCGCTTTAAGGCGGTTCAGGGAAGAAAGAAAAAAAGGTAGGAAAGTGTCGTGATAGTTGGCCGGGATGCTCCCCGGCCTTTTTTTTACTTCATGCTATGCAGAATGGCGTCAACATTGTGTTTGAACGCGGCGACATAGGTCGCTGCTGGGCCATTCGCTTCCGACAGCGCCTCAGGATAAAGTTCCCCGCCCGGCTGCGCGCCGGTTTCGCTGGCAATCTGTTTTACCAGTCGAGGATCGGTTTGATTCTCCATAAAGTAGGTTTTGATGTGCTCGGCCTTCAGTTGTTGGATGATCGAGGCCACGTCGCTGGCGCTGGCTTCCGCTTCGGTAGAGAAGCCCACCGGCGCAAGGAAACTGACGCCATAACGTTGGCCAAAGTAGCCAAAGGCATCATGGCTGGTCAGCACTTTACGCTTGCTCTTCGGCACTTCGGCAAAGGCATTTTTCGCCCAGCTATCCAGCTTCTGCAGCTGCTGAATGTAACTTTCACCGCTTTTACGAATATCCGCCGCATCTTCTGGATCGGCTTTGATCAGCGCATTCATCACATTAGTGGCGTAGATCACACCGTTTTGCATGCTGTTCCACGCGTGCGGATCGGTGACGCTTTTGCCGTCCTCTTCCATCTTGCGCGTGTTGACACCGTTCGATGCCACCACGATGGTGCCTTTATAGCCTGACGCGCTGATCAGGCGATCCATCCAGCCTTCCATGCCCAAACCGCTCACGAATACCACATCCGCCTTCGACAGCGCCTGGCTATCCTGCGGCGTCGGTTCGAAGGTGTGCGGATCGCCATTCGGCCCGACCAGCGATTTCACGTTAACGTGATCGCCACCAACCTGTTTAACGATATCCGCCAGCACGGTAAAGCTCGCCACAACATCAACGCTTTTCGCCAGCGACAGCGGGCTTGCCAGCATGGCGCCAATCGCCAGACTCAGCGGTAACTTTTTCATTCCTATCCCCTTATTGGTTTGGTTATCGACGGCGCAACAGGCCGCCACATGGTCCTGTCAAAACAGAAAGCAGAAACAGCACCGCAGCACTGAGCACCACCGCCGGTCCAGCCGGCAGCGAGAAATGCCACGAAAGAATCAGGCCGATAAATGCTGAGACGATCGCCAGCAGCATGGCGATGCCGAGCATGTAAGCCAGATGGCGGCTCCAGAAGCGTGCGCTGGTGGCCGGCAGCATCATCAATCCCACCGACATCAGCGTGCCCAGCACCTGAAAGCCGGCCACCAGATTGAGCACCACCAGCATCAGAAACAGACCGTGCACCAGCGGAGCGCTCCATTTGCCCTGAGCGCGCAGGAAATCGGGAGCGAAGGCATCGATCACCAGCGGACGGAAGATCACCGCCAGCAGCAGCAAGGTCGTAGCCGCAATGCCGCCGACCAGCAGAATCGCCGCGTTATCCACCGCCAGCAGCGATCCAAATAACACGTGCAGAAGATCGACGCTGGAGCCGCGCAGCGACACCAGTGTGACGCCGAGTGCGAGAGAGCCGAGGTAAAAGCCGGAAAAACTGGCATCCTCTTTGAGATGCGTATAACGGCTGACCGCTCCCGAGAGCAGCGCCACCGCCAACCCGGCAATCAGGCCGCCGATACCCATCGCCACCAGCGATAATCCCGATACCAGATAACCAATCGCCGCGCCGGGTAACACAGCATGTGATAAGGCATCGCCGACCAGACTCATGCGGCGCAGGGAAAGGAAAACGCCCAGCGGCGTGGCGCTGATCGCTAATGCAACGCAGGCCACCAGCGCACGGCGCATAAAACCAAATTCGATAAAGGGTTGGAGTAATGTCACGACGCCACCCTATGCAACGTTGGCGTTTGTGCGGCATCAGCGTCATCGAGCGATAGCACATCCTGAAAATAGCGCGCCACCAGCGGACGATCGTGTAGCACGACTAATAACGTGGTGCCCGCCTGCTGCTGCTGTTCGAGGATCGACATTAGCAAGGTGACGGTTTGGCTATCAATGCCGTTGAAGGGTTCATCCAGCAGCCAGAGCTGGCTGCGCTGCAGCATTAAGCGCGCGAACAGCACGCGCTGCAGTTGCCCGCCAGATAACGTCGATGGTTGCGCATCGGCGAACTCACGCATTTGTACCGCATCCAGCGCGGCATCGATTTCCAGGCGCAAGGCGCGATTGATACCACCAAACCAGCCGCAGCGTGGCCAGCAGCCCATCGCCACCAGTTCATAGGCAGTAAGAGGAAAGCGGGTTTCAAGTTCACTGCGTTGCGGTAACCAGCCCAGGGCTTTGCGTGGGATGTGCAATTCGCAGTTGCCGGAAATTGGCGGTAGTAAGCCGGCAATGGTTTTTAGTAATGTCGATTTGCCGGTGCCGTTAGCGCCAATCAGCGCCGTCATGCTGCCCGTTGCCAGCTCACCGTTAACGACCGGCGTCACCGCACGGCCTTGATAACCGGCTTGTAAGCGGTTGAAATGTATCATTTCTGCATGCCCCAATATAAGGCCAGCGCTAGCAAGGCAATCAGCATCAGCGCAACCAGCAAACGGCCGCCAAGGGAAAGAATTAAACCGCTGTGATTCATACTCAACAACCAATAATGTTATAACATAACAATTATCATACCCGACTCATCCTCAATTGCGCCCAGGCAAAGTGTTTCAAAAGTTGATCGATCATAATGATAGCCGCGCTAATTCGCCGTTTCGCCATGAATGTGTTATGAAACCCATCACAACGATTACTCTTTCTGTTTATTAGCGACTTGCAATATCACTCAATAAGCTCAATGATAGAAACATCATTCTTTTACTGGATACAAAATGCCGTCTATTATTCATTGTGATATTGCTGTGGATGAGGACGATTGCGAAAAGTTGGTCAGAATTATCCAGGGGAATATTCTCAAAATAGCCGAGGCATTAGCCGGTGATTTACAGTGGTATTCTCAAAACGCGCAATTAGTTCCTGATAGCTTCCAGATTATTTCTATTCAACCAACCGACAATAATCGATTTAAAATGCTTTACGATTTCAGCTGGAATTTATTTAATCCTTGCCTGGATTTAAATGAAACGTTTACGCGTCGTGAAGAAGTGTTGTTTCAGGTAAAGCCCGGCGCGCTGGTGTTTGACGTGATTGACAATGAGCGCCCCTCTCCTGCCGATGAATTGTAATATTTGGTAATTGAGGTGAGCAAAGCTAATGATTGTGGATTACATTTAAGGAGTCGCTGAATTCAATTTTATTCGATATCGCTTCCTGGTAGCTTTTCTTAATCTCGCCGCGCTGCGGTAACTGTGCTAGCTATGGAGGGGAAAAAGATGGACGAATACTCACCGAAACGGCATGATATTGCCCAGCTTAAATACCTGTGTGAGAACCTGTTCGACGAAAGTATGGCGACATTGACTGACAGCCATCATGGTTGGGTTAATGATCCTACTTCGGAAAGCAATTTACAGCTCAACGATTTGATTGAGCATATCGCTTCTTTCACGATGAATTACAAAATTAAGCACGTTGAAGATGAAGCCCTGATTACGCAAATCGATGAATATCTTGACGATACCTTTATGCTGTTCAGCAGCTATGGAATCAATACTCAGGATCTACAACGGTGGCAGCGTTCAGCAAAACGCTTATTTAATCTGTTTGCCGAAGAGTGCGCTTATCTCCAACAACCTAGCCATTCCTTTTAGCACCAGACTGAGACCGGTTTATTTATGAGCAACCAAGCCTTAACTAAAACAGATTATTTGATGCGACTGCGCCGCTGTCGCTCAATCGATACCCTTGAACGGGTTATCGAAAAAAACAAGTATGAATTACCTGATAATGAACTCGCGGTATTCTATTCGGCAGCCGATCATCGTCTGGCTGAACTGACCATGAATAAGCTTTACGATAAAGTACCGGTTTCTGTCTGGAAGTTCGTCCGCTAAGTTTTTCCCCTAACAGCCGATCTGCACCATCATCGTTTTGATCAAGGATTGAATCACCGGCAAAGGATTGCCAGATTTCTCTGTGCGTAAAATTCTGTGGAGTATGAGGCGGGTACAAATTGGTGGGGGCCCTGCCAGCTACATCCCGGCACACGCGTCGCCTGCTGCGGCTGCTTCCTTCCGGATCTGACCGAGTTCACAAGTTAGCATTGCGGGAGAACCAACAGGGCCCCCATTGACAAGCCCTCATTTCGAGAGCGCAGGCATTATCAAGTATGCCCCCGGCAATTGCAAGCGCAGGCCCGACAACCGTTGGTTTCTTGCACAAGCACACAGCAATGCGCTGATGTCTACCCTTCTGCATGCTAAAGTTTGCCCTTTCCAGATAAAAATAGGTGCGCATATGAGCGACCAAAACAATTTCTCTGAGCGCGTCTGGCAGATCATCGCGGCCATTCCGCCAGGAAAGGTCACTACTTACGGGGATGTTGCGCAATTAGCGGGTTCGCCGCGCGCGGCACGCCAGGTAGGTGGCGTATTACGCCGTTTGCCGGAAGGCAGTAAATTACCCTGGTTTCGCGTTATCAATCGCCATGGCCGCATTTCACTGCAGGGTGACGACTTGTTTCGTCAGCGCGATGCGCTGGAAGCGGAAGGGATTGAAGTGAGCGATGCTGGGGAGATCGAGTTAGAGAAATATCGGTGGGAAATTTAGCGGTGCGATATGTCGCGCACAGGCCTGCAGCCGTTACGTAAAGGCGCTGTCTCGTCCCTGATCGCTCGGCACACGCCATCCATGGCGTGTGACGCTTTACTCCACGGCAGCGGGCCTGTGCGCTTGGCCTGTGCCGTTTGGTAGATTACAGACTTGTCGGTGCCGGCACCGAAGCAGATGGCGTCACCTGCGTAGGTGAAGTCGAAGGCACTGTTGTTGCTGCTCCCGGCTGGGTTTGCATCGCGACGTTAGTCACTGGCACCAACAGCAGTTCGGCTTTTGTTCCGCCCTGATTAATCACCGGTTTCACCGTATCGGTGATAAACGCCAGCTTGCCATCAATCGAAATCGCCGCACTCAACAGAATGCGCGCGTTCGGCTGGATGTCAGCCGGGTTAAACGGCAAGACAAACTGGAACGGCGACTGTTTCCCTTCAGTACGCACCACGCGCTGCGACAGCACTTTTGAAGGCGCGTCGGCCAGCGATGCATCTGATAGCGTAACGGTCAGCACAGAATCCGGCGGCAGCGCAATGCGCTGGCGGATATACACCGAACCACTGACATTAGGCTGCGCAATCGCGGCCTGCTGCCCCGCTACCGCTGAGCCGAGTGTAGGTGTGGCAACCGGCTTGCTGTGGTCCGCACAACCGGTAATCGCCGCAGCCAGGGTCATACCGCTAATAACTTGCCAGAGTTTCATCGATGTCGTCTCCTTATGAACACTATGATTGTCGGCGGTAAATTCATTGCTTAGCTTTTCAGCCGCCGAATGACCTTAATTCTGGCACAAATATCGGCATTGCGCCTAAACCCTCCGCCAGCCCGCTGAAATCGCGGCAAAATCATTGACGGAAACTGGTCGGATCTTTCACACTGACGCGATGAGTCACGCTGAGGAATCCGCTATGAGCCAGGCACTGCACAACCTGCTTAATTTATTAAATCTGGAAAAACTGGAAGAAGGCCTGTTTCGTGGTCAGAGCGAAGATCTGGGCTTGCGCCAGGTGTTTGGTGGCCAGGTAGTCGGCCAGGCGCTGTATGCTGCGAAACAAACGGTGCCGGAAGAGCGCATCATTCACTCCTTCCACAGCTACTTTCTACGTCCGGGCGATAGCCAAAAAGCCATCATTTATGATGTCGAAACGCTGCGTGACGGCAAAAGCTTCAGCGCACGCCGCGTTAGCGCGGTACAGAATGGTCAGCCGATCTTCTACATGACGGCTTCGTTCCAGGCACCTGAAAGCGGCTTCGAGCATCAGAATGAAATGCCGCAGGTGCCGGGCCCGGATAATCTGCCATCGGAACAGGATTTGGCGAAAAAGCTGGCCGCGCATCTGCCACTCAAGCTGAAAGAAAAATTCCTCGCCGAGCGTCCGCTGGATATTCGTCCGGTGCAAATTCATAACCCGCTGAAAGGCCACGTCGATGAGCCGCTGCGTCAGGTGTGGATTCGTGCCAACGGCGAGTTACCGGCCGACCGTCGTATCCATCAATATCTGCTGGGCTATGCCTCGGATCTTAACTTCCTGCCGGTGGCGCTGCAGCCGCACGGTAAAGGCTTCCTCGAAGCCGATATGCAAGTTGCAACCATCGATCACTCAATGTGGTTCCATCGTCCGTTCGACTTGTCTGAATGGCTGCTGTACAGCGTAGTGAGCACTTCCGCCTCGGGCGCGCGCGGTTTTGTGCGGGGTGAGTTTTATACCCAGGATGGCCGACTGGTGGCGACCACGGTGCAGGAAGGCGTGATGCGCCAACGCGACGCATAAAAAAAGGGGCGATAAAATCGCCCCTCTGTTTTTTTATAATTTAGCGCACTGCTCTTCTTTAGCCCGGCGGTTACTGGTTGTAAGCGTTCTCGCCGTGGCTGTTTACATCCAGACCTTCACGTTCCTGATCTTCCGGAACACGCAGTCCAACAATCATATCCGCCAGTTTGAAGCCGATGAAGGCTACAACTGCAGTCCAGACGATGGTCACACCCACGCTGAACAGCTGAATCCAAACCTGATGGCCCATGGTCACGCCTTCTGCGTAGCCTACGCCGCCCAGTGAAGAGGACGCGAACACGCCGGTCAGGATACAACCAAGGATGCCACACACGCCGTGCACACCGAACACATCACATGGGTCATCAACGCGCAGCCATTTCTTCAGGGTTGTTACGCCCCACAGACCGGCTAAACCACCCGCCAGACCGATAATCAGCG
The DNA here is from genome assembly GCF_003208415.1 of Pantoea sp. AG1095. NCBI lineage: Bacteria > Pseudomonadati > Pseudomonadota > Gammaproteobacteria > Enterobacterales > Erwiniaceae > Pantoea > Pantoea sp. AG1095. Next base: position 25,093 of record NZ_QKMJ01000008.1, read on the forward strand.
CGCCGCCGACACCCACATAGCCACAAGCTGGGGTAATCGCCACCAGACCGGCGATGAAGCCAGAGCAAGCACCGAGCAGAGAAGGTTTACCGCGTACCGCCCACTCGCCAAACACCCACGACAGCACCGCACCCGCTGTAGCCACCACGGTATTCAGGAACGCCAGCGCAGCGATTTCGTTAGCTGAGGAAGCAGAACCAGCGTTGAAGCCGAACCAGCCCACATACAGAATCGCGGTACCGAGGAACACCATCGGCAGGTTGTGTGGTTTGAAGGCTTCTTTGCCGAAACCAGCACGTTTGCCCACCAGATAAGCACCCACCAAGCCAGCAACGGCGGCGTTGATGTGAACCACGGTGCCGCCCGCGAAGTCGAGCGCGCCATCTTGCGCCAGCAAGCCACCAGCCCATACCATGTGTGCGATTGGCAGATAAGCCAGCGTCAGCCATACCACCACGAAGATCAATACCGCAGAGAAGCGAATACGTTCAGCCAGCGCACCAACAATCAGGCCGACGGTGATACAGGCGAAGGAAGCCTGGAACGCGATGTGAATGTACTGATAGAAGCTGCCCATCAGCGCTTTCAACTCAATATTTTTCAGCATCGCCCACTGAAAGCTACCGAAGAAGGCGTTGCCTTCACTGAACGCCAGCGAGTAGCCGTAAATCACCCACAGCACGCAAACCAGTGAGAAGGTCACCGCAACCTGCGTCAGCATCGACAGCACGTTCTTGCCGCGAATCAAACCGCCGTAGAACAGCGCAATGCCGGGAATCGACATAAACAGTACCAAGGCGGTACAGATCATCATAAAGGCGTTATCGGCTTTATCCGCTACTGCAGGGGCGGCCGCCATCGCCAGAGAAGGTAACAGCGCAAGGCTGGTGAGGCCCAACTTCGTTATCAGTTTATTCATTTCTTTCCATCCCATCACAATTCAGAGCCCCAGTTACAGTGCTGCTTCGTCGGTCTCGCCGGTACGAATACGAATGACGCGCTGCAGTTCTGCGACGAAAATCTTGCCGTCGCCAATTTTGCCGGTATACGCGGCTTTGCTGATGACATCGACCACTTCATCAAGCTGGTCGTCCGCAATAGCGATATCAATTTTTACTTTTGGCAGGAAGTTAACGCTGTACTCGGCACCGCGATAAAGCTCTGCGTGACCTTTCTGGCGACCAAAACCTTTAACCTCGGTAACGGTCAGTCCCTGAATGCCAATAGAGGATAAGGCTTCACGCACGTCCTCCAGCTTAAATGGTTTGATTACCACGGTAACCAGCTTCATACGTTCCCCTCCGGATAAGAAATTGAGTGAGTCTTCGCGGACACGTAGGGATATAAGCAAAGGCTGTGCCATAAATAAAAAAAGGGGAATGTCAGTAGCATAGGCGCGCTGCATCACGCTTCGTTATGTGAAGCACAGCGCAGATTGCGGAGGAGGAAGAGGAAAGGTGTTGCAATATTGCACTTCTTTGGTGCTTCAAGCCTCAAAGAAGTGCATCAATACAGAACATTCCGATAAAACTGTGCAAAAAAGGTGCAATTCACCCTTCGGCTTGTACGGGGATGCCCGCCGCGAGTTCATCGCCGGCCTGCTGCAGCTGATACATCTGCCAGTAACGGCCCTGCTCGGTCAGCAGCTCAGCATGCGTACCGCGTTCCACCACCTGACCGCGATGCAGCACTAAAATCTGATCGGCTTCGGTAATGGTGGAAAGGCGATGCGCAATCACCACCAGCGTGCTGTGCTGGCGTAGTGCACGTAACGCCTGCTGAATCGCCTGTTCCGTGCCGGAATCGATATTGGCCGTGGCTTCGTCGAGGATCAGGATTTGCGGTAATGACACCAGCACGCGCGCCAGCGCCAGCAGCTGTTTCTGCCCAACCGACAGATTATTGCCCTGCTCGCCTAAACGCGTATGGATGCCGTCCGCCATGCTGCGCGCCAGCGGTGCCAGCTGCACCGTCTCCAGCGCCTGCCACACCTGATCTTCCGGGATATCGCGCCCCAAACGCACGTTGGCCAGCAGCGAATCCGCCAGCACCACCGGATCCTGTTGCACCATCGCAACGCTTTGACGTAAAGCGGCGTGCGACAGCAGCGGCAGCGGGCGACCATCCAGTTCGATACTGCCGCGCGTCACCGGGTAATAGCCCATCAGCAGATTCGCCAGCGTGCTTTTCCCGCTGCCGGTGTGCCCCACCAGCGCAACAAAATGACGCGCCGGCACTTCGAGATTGATGTGGCTGAGCACATCGCGATTATCGCGATAGGCAAAGCTCACATCACGCAGCGAGATGCTGCCGGAGGCCAGCGGCAGACTATCGCTGCCATAACCTTGCTGCTCCGCATCCATCAGTTCGAAGATACGCTCGCCGGACACCACCGCCTGTTGCAGCATCGACTGCTGCGTGGTGAGTTCAATCAGCGGTTCATTGAGGCGGCCAAGATAGGTAATAAAGGCGTACAGCACACCAACTTCAAACACGCCCGGCGTGGCGAAGCTGAACAGCATCAGCAAACCGCACAGAATCATGGCCGAAAACAGACTCAACAACGGGCGCAACAAAAAGCCATCCAGCCGCAGCGTTTCCATACGCGCCAAGTAGTGTGAACGGCTGGCTTCGCCCATGCGTTCACCAAAGCGCGCCTGCTGGCGGAACTGCTGGATCACGCTCATGCCGTTGATCACTTCATTGAAGCCGTTGTTGATGTCCGCCAGATAGCTGCGCACGCGACGCGCAATCGGCGTGCTAAAGCGCTGATAAATCATCATCACCGTCAGCACCAGCGGGAAAATCACGATCGCTACCAACGCCATGCGCCAGTCGAGGGAGAACATCGCCACCAGCATCGCGCCAATCAACGCGGCGGCGCGCAACACTGTGGCCACCACGGTAACGTAGAGATCTTTGATCACTTCGGTGTCATTGGTGACGCGCGAGATGATTTGGCCGACCGGCTGCGTATCGAAGGCGCTGAGCGGCTGGCGCAACGCCGCGTTCATCACGTCCACGCGCAATTGCTGCACCACGCCAATCGCCGCGCGGTTAAACAGCAACGCCTGAAAATAGTGCAAACCGGCGGCCAGCAATTGCAGCAGGACAAAGCCAACCAGCAGGCCCGCGACGATGCCCCACGGCATCTGATGTTTCGCCACCAGATTATCGATGAAGTAGCTTACCAGCACCGGTCCGGTCACTTCGGCTGCCGCCGCAATCCACAGCATGCCGACCGCCAGCCACAGCGATTTACGCCACGGTTTGCCATACGCCAGCAGTCGTTTCAGCGTCGGCCATAAACGTTGTGATTTAGCCACGGCTTGCTCCTTCTGCCACTTCATCGTCATCCAGTGCGGCTTCCAGCTGCTGATAACGGTACATATCGCGATACCAACCCTCTTTGCCCGCCAGGGTGTCATGATCGCCACGCTGCGTCACGGCGCCGTGCTGCAGCACCAGAATTTCGCTGGCCTCGGTAAGTGCCGAAAGACGATGCGCGCTAATAATCAAGGTGCGCCCTTTGCCCCACTGACGCAGGTTATGCAGGATGTCATGTTCAGTGCGGCCATCAACCGCCGACAGCGCATCATCCAGAATCAGGATTTCGGCATTCAGCAGCAGCGCGCGTGCAATCGCGATGCGCTGCTTCTGTCCGCCCGATAACATCACGCCGCGTTCGCCCACTTCGGTCTCATAACCTTGTGGCAGGCGCAGAATATCGTCGTGCACGCAGGCCATGGTTGCCACACGCTCCAGCTCTTGCTGCGTCGCATTCGGGCGACCCAGCGCCAGATTGGCGGCAATGGTGTCAGAGAACAGGAAAGGCGTCTGGCTGACGACCGCCAGCCGGCTGCGCCAGCTATCGAGCCGCAACTGCGGCAGCGGCGAATTGTGGTAACGAATATCGCCCTGATCGATGTCGAAGTGGCGCTGAATCAAGCTTAGGAGCGTGCTCTTGCCGCAGCCGGTTGGCCCACATAATCCCAGCATTTGGCCCGGTTTTAACTGGAAATTAAGATGGCTCAGCACCGGGCCAGAGCTGGCCGGATAGCGGAACTCACGAATGGCAACCTGCAGGATGCCAGGTTCGGGCGGTAACACTTTCTGTCCATCTTCAACCGCTGGCGCTTCCGCCAGCAATGAACGGATACGGCTCCACGCCGCACTGCCGCGCTCAACGATGTTGATCATCCACGCCAGCGCCAGCATGGGCCAAATCATCAGACCAAGGTACATCACAAAGCTGGTGAGCTGCCCAAGCGTCAAACTGCCGTTCCACACCATCCAGCCGCCACCGGCAATTGCCAGCAGGTTAGAGAAGCCGACGGCGATATAAATGATCGGATCGAATCGCGCATCCACGCGCGCCACATGCAGGTTTTTCTTGCCGGTATCAGCAGCAATGCCGGCAAACTGCTGCGACTGATGATCTTCGAGGCCAAATGCTTTGATCATACGAATGCTGGTCAGGCTTTCCTGGGTTTGATCGTTCAGGCTTGAAAACGCCGCCTGCGCCACTTTGAAACGTTGATGCAAGCGGGCACCGTCTTTCTGGATGGCGAAAGCCATAATTGGCATCGGGATCAGCGCCAGTAACGTCAGTTGCCAGCTAATTTGGGTGCTCATCACAATCAGCACCACCAATCCCATCACCAGCGAATCCACCAGCGTCAGCACGCCTTCACCGGCGGCAAACACCACGCGATCCACATCATTGGTGGCGCGGGCGATCAGATCGCCCGTGCGATGGCGCAGATAAAATGCCGGATGCTGGCGGCTGAGCTGGCGATAAAAATCTTCACGTAGCTCAACGGCTAATTGATAGGATGCGCCAAACAGCAGCACGCGCCAGACGTAGCGCAGCAGATAGACAATCACCGCCGTCACCAGCATCACGCCGATCCACATAAAGATCTGCCCGGCGCTTAAATTATGCTGGGTGACGCCGTCGACAATTACGCCAACCACGTGCGGTGGCAGCAATTGCAGTAAGGCAATAACGATCAGCAAGCTGACGGCGCCCAGATATCGCCGCCACTCGCGCAGGAAATACCAACTTAACTGGCTGAATAATTGCACAAGCGTGTCTCTTTCTGTGCCCGTTAGGGCGCTACCGGCAAGGCGGTGGTGTATTTAATCTCTTCCATGGCAAAACTGGAGGTCACATCTATCAGTCCCGGCACGCCGTTCACCAGGCGCTTATAAAAGCTGTCGTAACTCTTCATGTCCGCGACCTGAATGCGCAGCAAATAATCGTACTCGCCCGCCATGCGGTAAAACGCCATCACTTCCGGCATTTGCTGCACCACGGCGACAAATTGCTTAAACCACTCGCTGCTGTGCTGCTGAGTTTTAACAAACATAAAAGCGGTGAGCGACAGACCGATTTTTTCGCCGTCCACCAGCGCCACGCGCGCACGAATAATGCCATCATCTTCCAGTTTTTTCAGGCGTTTCCAGCACGGCGTGGTGGTGAGATTCACCGCATCGGCCAACGTCTGCAGCGACAACGTGCAATCCTGCTGCAGCATTGCCAGCAAAGTGCGGTCAGTTTTATCTAACATTTGCCACTCCCGGAGAAAAATTTTCTCTAAGCGCACCATTATACCGTGATTAAAGCAACCTCTTTTTCCTGCCAGTGCCTTACACTGTGCGCAATAATGATTACGGAAATGCCACATGCAAACGCCCTGGGTTCGCCACGCCATCAATGAAATTAACGCCGATTTTCAGCGCTCCGCGGATACGCATCTGATCCGCTTTAAGTTGGATGATTTTCCCGGCATTCACTTCTATCTTAAGGATGAAAGCACCCATCCCAGCGGCAGCTTAAAACATCGACTGGCGCGTTCCCTTTTTCTCTATGGCCTGGCGAATGGCTGGATCCACGAAAATACGCCGATCATTGAAGCCTCATCCGGCAGTACTGCGGTATCGGAAGCTTACTTCGCGCGTTTGCTCGGTTTGCCCTTTATCGCTGTGATGCCCGCCAGCACCGCGAAACGCAAAATCGAGATGATTGGTTTTTACGGTGGCGAGTGCCATTTCGTCGCCGATCCCTGCCAGCTGTACAGCGAATCCGAGCGTTTAGCACGTGAACTCAACGGCCACTTTATGGACCAGTTCACCTACGCAGAACGTGCCACTGATTGGCGCGGCAACAACAACATCGCCGAAAGCATTTTCCGCCAGATGTCACACGAACCCTTCCCGGTGCCGCATACGGTGATCATGAGCGCCGGTACCGGCGGCACCTCGGCAACGCTGGGCCGCTATATCCGCTATCAGGGCCATGACACGCGCCTGCTGGTGGTCGATCCGCAGCATTCAGTGTTCTTTGATTACTGGCAGAGCCGCGACAAAACGCTGCGCAGCGAACGCGGCAGCCTGATTGAAGGCATTGGTCGTCCGCGCGTGGAACCGTCGTTTTTACCCGACGTGATTGACGAGATGATGAAAGTGCCGGATGGCGCGACTATCGCCGCAATGCTGCAGCTGGAAAAGGTGCTGGGACGTCGCCCTGGCGCTTCAACCGGCACCAACTTCTGGGGCATGATGCAGGTGGCAAAACGCATGCGGGAAAACGGTGAGCAGGGTTCTCTGGTGACGTTGCTGTGTGACAGCGGTGAGCGCTATCCCGACACCTATTACAATGCGCAGTGGGTAGAGCAGAATATCGGCGACATTGCGCCGTGGGTGCGTGAGCTGCAATAAAAAACCGGACGTCCTGTCCGGTTCACTGTAAGCCTCAGCATTCGGGGGAATAATCGAGGTGTGGTGTGGTCATCCAGTGATTAAGGTAGTGAGACACCGCCTGTGTCTCGCAATGTCCGATAATCGGTAAATGGGGCAACGACGCTTTCAGTTGATGCATGGCGTTGCCCATAATGAAACCGCTGCCAACACGTTCCAGCATTTCGCGATCGTTCATGGCATCGCCAAACGCCATACAATCCGCCAGCGACAGCGAAAGATGCTGGCACAAACGTCCCAATGCCGCGCCTTTATGGCAATCGACCGGCAACACCTCCAGACAATCCCACGCAGAGAAGCAAATGTTGGCCCGCTCGCCCAACGCGGCCTGCAATTCGCTTTTTAACGCCTGCAACATTTCATGTGGCGCAATAAAACAGATTTTCGTGACTTCATGCGCCGACATCTGACGCAAATCGCGCAGCTGATAATGGAAGCCACTCATCGCATGCGCTTCCAGCGCGCCGAGCAGCGGCTTATCGGTAAACCAGCCCTCATCGTTGAAAACATGAATCGAGGCCGGCGTTTGCCAATGCGTATGAATCACCTCTTCCGCCACCGATGGCGATAAATCGCAGCCGTAAAGTTGGTTGCCTTCAAGATCGTGAATGCGCGTGCCGTTACCGGTAATCAGCCACGCAGGCAAGGTGATTTGTTCGCGTACTCGCTGCATATCCATGAGATGGCGCCCGGTGGCAAACGCCAACGTGACGCCGCGCTGATGCAATGCGTGCAGGCTTGCCAGCGTTTCATTACCTAACCGGTGCGAAGGCAGCAACAGCGTGCCGTCCATATCAAATGCCGCGAGGCGAGCCATGCGAATTCTCCTGTCTGAGTGAGGCAGCTACTATCGCCTGGTAATTACGGAACTAATAGTGAATACTTTTTAAAAACTGTTCCGGGTTTAACTATGCGTGAACTTCATCGGGTCAATCAATTTCAGCGCCTGTGGCAACTTAGCCACGGCGAAACGCAACGCCTTAGCGTCGTTGCGATGGCGCAACACTGCTTTTGCAGCGAGCGCCATGTGCGCACGCTGCTGCGTCAGTGGCAGGATGCCGGCTGGCTGCAGTGGCGCAGTGAATCCGGGCGTGGCAAACAGGGTGAGCTGACTTTCCTGGTGTCGCCGGAACAGCTGCGCCAGCAGTTGTTAACGCAGCAACTCGACGCCAGCGAGGCGGTACAGGCGCTGCAGGTGCTCGATCTGCATCCCGAGCGATTAGTAAAATTGCTGCGACCACTGATGGGCGGTCAGTGGCAGAAGCAATCGCCGGTGCTGCGCATTCCTTACTACCGCGCGATGGAGCCGTTGCGTCCGCTGCAGCTGACCGGACGCGCCGAGCAACATCTGGCGCGCCAGGTTTTCTCCGGGTTAACGCGTTTTCGCGATAACGATGTTGAAGGCGATCTCGCTCACCATTGGCAGCATGATGCCAGCGGCCGTGACTGGTATTTCTGGCTGCGCCCACAGCTCAGCTGGCACAACGATGAACCGATGCAGGCGGCACAGTTGGTTGAGCAGCTGCAACAGATCAGGCATTCGCCAGGCGGTTCGCGGCTGCTGGCGGCGATTGAACAGATTGAAGCGCCGCATCCGCTAGCGATACATATTCAACTGCGCGAAAGCGATTACTGGCTGCCGCAGCGGCTGGCGCATCAGTTCTGTCTGTTACCGCATCCTGAATTCACCGATATCGGTAGCGGGCCGTGGAAACTCACGCATTTCACCGCTGAGATGGTGCGGCTGGAGAGCCATGCGCGCTGGCATTTGCAGCGCCCGCTGATCCAGCGGATGGAATACTGGATCACTCCGCAGCTGTTTGATCGTGATCTCGGCACCAGTTGCAGCCATCCGGTGCAAATCGCCATTGGCGATCCTGACGAACTCGGTTCGCTACGTCCGGTTGATCGCAGTATCAGCCTGGGATTTTGCTATCTGGCGCCACGCATCTCGGCAAACTTCAGTGCCGAACAGGCCCAATCGCTGATTGCCCTGATTCAGCGCAGCGGTGTGATTCAGCAACTGCCGCTGGATGAGGGTTTAATCACACCGAGCCATGAGCTGCTTCCTGGCTGGCCGGTACCGCGCGCCGAAAGAGAGACGATTGCACTGCCGCCCACATTAACGCTGCATTACCACTTGCCGGTCGAACTGCATGTGATGGCACAGGCGTTAATTCCACTGCTGGCGCAACACGGCTGCGCCCTCACCTGCATCTTCCATGACGTAAAAAGCTGGCGTGACGATAGCGATCTCAGTGAGGCCGATGTGGTGATGGGCGATCGACTGATTGGCGATGCACCACTGTTTACGCTGGTGAACTGGCTGGAGAACGATCCGGTCTGGCAGCCGCTGCGCGAACAGGTTCTGCAAACGCCACTGAGCGCGATTGCCCAACAACCTGATGCACTGCAGCGCAGTGAATTGACTCAGCAACTGTTTCAGCAGCTGATGTGCGATGGCCACTTACTGCCGCTGTTTAACTATCGCTATCAGGTTTTTGCGCCACCCGGCGTGGAGGGCATCCAGCTTAATAGTTTGGGATGGTTTGATTTCACCCGCGCCTGGATTCCGCCGCCAACCACAGCTAGCGCTGTTCAGCCTGCGTCCAAGCCAGTACCATAAGCGCACTGATTTTTGGGGAAGAAAAAATGAAACGAGCCGTTGTGGTATTCAGTGGCGGACAAGACTCCACCACCTGTTTAATTCAGGCGCTGCAACACTATGATGAAGTGCATTGCGTTACTTTTGATTACGGCCAACGCCATCGTGAAGAGATCGAGGTTGCGGCTGAGCTGTCGCACAAGCTGGGCGCGCGCGCGCACAAAGTGCTGGACGTTACGCTGCTCAACGAGTTAGCCGTTAGCAGCCTGACGCGCGACAACATTCCGGTGCCGACCTATGATCCCAATGCCAGCGGTTTGCCGAGTACCTTTGTACCGGGCCGTAATATCCTGTTCCTGACGCTGGCATCGATTTATGCCTATCAGGTCGAAGCCGAAGCGGTGATCACCGGCGTGTGCGAAACCGATTTCTCCGGCTACCCGGATTGCCGTGATGAGTTTGTTAAAGCACTGAATAACGCCGTCAGCCTCGGCATGGCGCGCAATATTCGCTTTGAGACGCCGCTGATGTGGCTGAATAAAGCGGAAACCTGGGCGCTGGCCGATTACTGGCAGCAGCTGCCGCTGGTACGCGCTGAAACGCTTACCTGCTACAACGGCGTAAAAGGTGATGGCTGTGGCGAATGCGCGGCCTGTCATTTACGCGCCCGTGGCCTGGCAGATTATCAGGCGAACGCGCCGGCGGTGATGGCAGCGATGAAACAAAAAAGCGGCCTCAACTGATTCAGGCCGCAGGGTAAACTGGCGTCATCGGCGCCAGTTATTCATTTTCCACCATCAATGATATCAGACGCTCGCGCAACTCCCCTTCCATCGGTACCGCTTTTTGCGTGCGCAAATCGATACAGACAAAGGTCAGCGCGGCATCGGCCACCACCGAATTATCACTGGCCAGCAAGACACGCTGCGCAATGATGCCACTTTTACCGCTGAGCTGTGACACTTCACTTTCAATATTCAATACGTCGCCCAATACCGCCGGACGACGATAGTTGATGTTGATATTCACCACCACAAACGCCAGTTGCTGCTCCATCAGCCAATGAAACGCATCGACATCCTCCAGCCACTGCCAGCGCGCCTCTTCCAGAAATTCCAGATAGCGCGCGTTATTCACGTGCTGATAAACATCCAGATGATAACCGCGCACTTTAATTGTGGTTTGCATTGTTGCTCCTTGTTCAGGCTGAGAATGACAACTGGTAAGACCTGTTGAGCATAGCACAGCCTGAATCCGGGCTTTTTCAATCCTTCAAAGTCGCGAGACGCTTCACAGTTTAAGCCGGGCGCTGTTGCGCTCAATCAGGGCGCTACCAATGCCCGGCACCTCCTTGAGCTGTTCAATGGCGGTAAAGGGCCCGTATTGTTCGCGATAACTGACAATCGCCTGCGCCTTCTTCAGCCCGATACCGTTCATACCAGCCGCCAGTTGTTCGGCGGTGGCTGAATTGATGCTGACCTGTCCTTCCTGTGGCGTGGAGACTTGCGTCGCCTGCGTTTCACTGGGACTTTCGGCAGCCGCCAGTCCGGTGGTATAAACTGCGCCGCCCAGCGCCAGCGTAATGCATAGGGCTTGAAACGTTGATTTAACCATGCTGTGTTTCTCCTTGTGTTTGACAGCAACAGCAGGGTGTCACAGCACAATTCAACGCTCAAAAGGGCAATTTCAGAAATGGAAAAGGCCGCATAAGCGGCCTTTCGGGTATTGCAGTGATTTAACTTTTTTTGTGAGGCTTACTGGTTTTGTGCTGCGGCGCCGTACTTAATCTTCGCCTCTTTACGCAGGTTTTCCAGCAGCGCTTCAAAGGCGATTTGCGCGTTATTCTGCGTTACGCCTTTTACCATCTCATCGATCTGCGCCTGCGGCATGTTGCCCGCGCTGACTTTATCCAGCGCGATCAGCACCACATTGCCCTGCATATCTTCGCTCACGCCCCACGACGGTTTATTGTCGGCAGGTTGTGGCAGATTGAAGGCCGACTGAGCAACAGGATCCTGCGCGTTGCGATCGAACGATTTGCTGGCGCTGAGCGTCAGGCCTGCAGCCTTCAGTGCATCCGCTTTACCGGCTTTCAAATCGGCCAGCAGCTTGTCTGCTTGTGCTTTCGCCTGCTGTGTCGCTTTATCATGCTTCAGCGAATCTACGATCTGCGCTTTTACCTGATCCAGCGGCTTCACCGCTTCCGGTTTGTGCTCGCTGATACGCAAGACAAAGGCACGATCGCCATCCACAGAGATGATGTCGGAGTTGTTACCCGGCGCACCATTCTGGCCCACCAGACCACCGTTGAAGATCGCCTGTTTAACCTGATCGAAATTCAACTCGTCTGGCAGGTTATCGCGGGTGATCCAATTGGTTTCTACCACTTTCAAGCCGGAAGCCTGCGCGGCGCCCGCCAACGATTCGTTGTCGTTGCTGGCTGCTTCGCTGACTTTCTGCTGAATTTTGTAGAAGGCATCAACCGCTTTCTCTTGTTTCACTTTATCGGCAACGATGTCATGAACATCGGCCAACGGCTTAACCTGCTCCGGCTGGATATCATCCAGACGCACCACCAGGAAGCCAACCGACGATTTGATAGCGCCGGAAAGCTGGCCTTTCTGCGTCAGATTGGCGTTTTTCAGCTCGTCTGGCGTAGTGCTCGGCTCCAGCCAACCCATGTCACCGCCTTTGCGGGCTGAGATTGGGTCGATGGATTTGCTTTTTGCCAGCGCAGCGAAATCTTCGCCTTTCTTCAGCGCGTCAACCACGGCATTAGCGTCAGCTTCCGTCCTGGTCTGGATTACGCTGTAGCGATTACGCTGTGGCTGTGAATAATCCGCTTTATGTTGATCGTACCAGCTCTGAATGTCCGCTTCGCTGGCCGTTTCCTGCATGCTAGCGGCATCCATTTTGATGTAGCTCACGCGGAACTGTTCAGGCGCCATGAAGCTATTCTGATGCTGCTGGTAATATTGGCTGACTTCGTCGTCGCTGACCGTCTGCTTAGCCGCCAGCGCGTTGACATCAATCACCGCCTGACGCACTTCACGCTGCTGAGACACCAGATCCACCAGCTTGCTGGTTTCGCCTTTTAGCATGAAATCGGTGTTAGCAATTGCGTTAATCAGCTGCTGCGTCGCCAGCTGCTTGCGTAGCGCTTCGGCATACTGATCGGCAGTGAAGCCCATGCTGGTGATCAGGCCGCTGTATTTGGCGTTGTCGAATTTACCGTTGGTCTGGAAAGCTTTCTGATTGAAGATCGCCTGTTTCACCTGATCATCGCTGATGCCGATGTGCAGATCTTTGATGTACTGATCAAGTAACGCCTGATCGATCAACTGCGACAGCGCCTGCTGGCGCATCTGCTGCATGTAGCCTTCGTTGCTGGCTAACTGCGAGAACTGATCGCCCAGCATCTGCTGCTGACGATTGCGCTCGTTGTTATAACCCTGCTCCAGCTCTGCACGGCTGATCTCGTGGCCGTTAACTTTGGCAGCATAATCACCGCCGCCACCGATCAGGTAGTTGCCCACCCCGGTGAGTACGAAAGACAGGATGATCAATCCCAGAATAATCTTGAGCACGACATGATTCGACGCCGCGCGTAAATTGTCCATCATGGTATGACAACACTCCGCTGTAGTGTGAATGTAAAGCTCTAACACGATGTCATCATCGTGCAACTGCTGTTCAGGCTGGCAGTTGGCAACCATGCGGAGACAACAACCAAAGGCTATCGCCGCGCATCAAGAATAAAAAAGGCACATCAAAAATGATGTGCCCGTATGTTACATGAGAACGGCTTTTACGTCCTCAATCCACGGAAGAAAATGCTTCAATGGATGTATCAGCGGTCATTAATTGACGGAATCTTTCAGTGCTTTACCAGCACGGAAGCCCGGAACTTTACCAGCCGGAATGGTCAGCTCTTTACCCGTTTGTGGGTTACGGCCTGTACGAGCTGCACGCTCACGTACAGAGAAAGTACCGAAACCAACCAGTGCTACTTCATCACCGCCCTTCAGAGCTTCGGTAACGGAGTCCATGAATGCATCTAAAACACGTCCCGCTGCCGCTTTAGAAATGTCAGCATCTGCAGCAATTTTGTCGATCAACTGTGACTTATTCACTCTCTTCATCCCCTCTTTTATTATTCACATCGCACCCGTGCTTCCCGCCCGGTGCGAACGCGCAGCCAGTTATATCAAGCCTGTGGAGCTGAAACAACGGTATTCATCTTAATCGTTGATCCAGCAGCCCACTAAGTTAGCGGCACAAAAAAAAGCTGGCAAGCACCATTTTGCCTGCCAGCTTCGCTTTTTAGCGGTTTATGCCGCTAATCACTATTTTGCGGTCGCAACCTGCATGCCGTAAGGCGCATTTTCCAGTGCCAGGTTCAGCACTTCTTCAATACGCTTCACCGGATGAATCTCGAGATCGGCAATCACGTTCTGGGGAATATCCTCCAGATCGCGCTTGTTTTCGTCCGGGATCAGCACGGTTTTGATGCCGCCACGGTGTGCCGCCAGCAACTTCTCTTTCAGGCCACCAATCGGCAGAACCAGACCACGCAGGGTGATTTCACCGGTCATTGCAACATCAGAGCGCACCGGGTTACCGGTTAAGCAAGACACTAGCGCGGTGCACATAGCGATACCGGCGCTCGGGCCATCTTTCGGCGTCGCACCTTCTGGTACGTGCACGTGGATGTCGCGTTTCTCGTAGAAATCACCGTTGATGCCCAGTTTCTCTGCACGCGCGCGCACCACAGTCAGCGCGGCCTGAATCGATTCCTGCATCACTTCGCCCAGCGACCCGGTGTACGTCAGCTTGCCTTTACCTGGTACGCAGGCGGTTTCAATGGTCAACAGATCGCCGCCCACTTCCGTCCACGCCAGGCCGGTCACCTGACCCACACGGCTTTCGCTCTCTGCGCGACCATAATCAAAGCGCTGCACGCCAAGGAAATCCTTGAGATTATCGCCATTGATCACGATGTGCTTTTTCGACTTATCCATCAGCAGCGCCTTCACTGCTTTACGGCACAGCTTGGAGAGTTCGCGCTCCAGACTACGCACGCCCGCTTCACGCGTGTAGTAGCGGATGATGCCAACAATCGCGCTGTCGTCGACGGTGATCTCTTTCTCTTTCAGCGCATTACGTTCAATCTGCTTCGGCAGCAAATGTTGCTTCGCGATGTTCAGCTTTTCATCTTCGGTGTAACCGGAGAGACGAATCACTTCCATACGGTCAAGCAACGGTGCTGGGATGTTCATGGAGTTTGAGGTCGCCACGAACATAACGTCAGAGAGATCGTAATCCACTTCCAGATAGTGATCGTTAAACGCGATGTTCTGCTCAGGATCCAGCACCTCAAGCAGCGCTGAAGCCGGATCGCCACGCATGTCAGAAGACATTTTGTCGATCTCATCCAGCAGGAACAGCGGGTTTTTGACGCCCACTTTCGCCATTTTCTGGATCAGCTTGCCAGGCATAGAACCGATGTAGGTACGACGATGTCCGCGGATTTCCGCTTCATCACGCACGCCACCCAGCGCCATACGCACGTATTTACGTCCGGTGGCCTTAGCAATCGACTGTCCCAGCGAGGTTTTACCCACGCCCGGCGGTCCAACGAGGCAGAGAATTGGGCCTTTGATTTTGCTAACGCGACTCTGCACCGCAAGATACTCAAGGATGCGATCTTTGACGCGCTCCAGACCGTAATGGTCGATATCCAGCGTTTCCTGCGCTTTACGCAGGTCTTTTTTCACCTTGCTGCGCGCCACCCACGGAACCTGAACCATCCAGTCGATGTAGCCACGCACCACGGTCGCTTCTGCAGACATCGGCGACATCATCTTCAGCTTCTGCAGCTCAGCTTCGGCTTTTTCACGCGCTTCGGTCGGCATTTTGGCCGCTTCAATCTTACGTTTCAGCGCCTCGTACTCATCCGGCGCATCATCCATTTCGCCCAGCTCTTTCTGAATGGCTTTCATTTGCTCATTCAGATAGTACTCACGCTGGCTTTTTTCCATCTGCTTTTTAACGCGGTTGCGAATGCGCTTCTCAACCTGCAGCAGATCGATTTCTGATTCCATCATCGCCATCAGATATTCCAGACGTTCATTGACGTCGGACATCTCCAGCACGGACTGTTTGTCAGCCAGTTTCAGCGGCATATGCGCTGCGACGGTATCGGCCAGACGGGCCGCATCGTCGATGCTGTTGAGGGAGGTTAAGACCTCAGGTGGGATTTTTTTATTGAGCTTGATGTAGCCTTCGAACTGGTTGATGGCCGTGCGCACCAGCACTTCCTGCTCGCGCTCTTCAATTTCTGGCGAGACAAGGTATTCGGCCTGGGCAACAAAATGGTCGCCATTATCAGCCAGCGTGGTGATGTGCGCGCGTTGTAAACCTTCGACCAGCACTTTTACCGTGCCGTCTGGAAGTTTCAGCATCTGCAATACAGAAGCGACGGTCCCTACTGAGAAGAGATCGTTAATGCCAGGTTCATCCGTTGAAGCCTCTTTCTGTGCAACCAGCATGATCTTTTTATCATGATCCATCGCGGCTTCGAGGCACCGAATCGATTTTTCCCGGCCAACAAACAACGGAATTACCATGTGCGGATAAACCACCACGTCGCGCAACGGCAACACGGGGATTTCAATGCGTTCAGAACGCTCAGGATTCATAGAGCTCTCTCTTAGTTTAATGTCCGCCAGGTGATGGGTACCGTGCAATAGAGGTTTTGCAGTTAAACCCACAGGATATTGAGTATATGGGGATGCTTGTACGACATTCAATGTCACTGGCGAGAGAAAAACAAAAGGGGAAAGATTTTTCCCCTTTTTTAAGATAACAACGTGGTGCAATTGTTTATTTATTCACCAGAAGCCTGGGCTTCATGCTTTCCATAAATCAACATCGGCTCGGATTGACCTTCAATGACTGATTCATCAATCACCACTTTTTCAACGTCATCCATCGAAGGCAGGTCGTACATAGTTTCAAGTAACGCACCTTCAACGATAGAACGCAGACCACGCGCACCGGTTTTACGTGACATCGCTTTTTTAGCGATTGCCGTTAAGGCTTCGTCGCGGAATTCCAGTTCTACGCCTTCCAGATTGAACAGCGCCTGATACTGTTTGGTCAGCGCATTCTTCGGCTCACGCAGGATCTGAATCAGCGCTTCTTCACTCAGTTCGCTCAGCGTTGCCACAACCGGCAAACGACCGATGAACTCAGGAATCAGGCCAAACTTGATCAAATCTTCTGGCTCAACCTGAGACAGCAATTCGCCTTCACTCGCCTTCTGGGATTTGCCCTTCACGGTTGCACCGAAGCCGATGCCGGACCCGGTTTCAACACGCTGGGAGATCACCTTGTCGAGACCGGCGAATGCGCCACCACAGATAAACAGAATCTTGGAGGTATCAACCTGCAAGAACTCCTGCTGCGGATGTTTACGTCCGCCCTGCGGCGGTACGGCAGCCACGGTGCCTTCAATCAGTTTCAACAGCGCTTGCTGTACGCCTTCGCCCGAGACGTCACGGGTGATCGACGGGTTGTCAGACTTACGAGAAATCTTGTCGATTTCATCGATGTAGACAATGCCGCGCTGCGCTTTCTGCACGTCGTAATCACACTTCTGCAGCAGCTTCTGGATGATGTTTTCAACGTCTTCACCCACATAACCCGCTTCGGTCAGCGTGGTGGCATCCGCCATCGTGAAGGGCACATCCAGCAAGCGCGCCAGCGTTTCGGCCAACAGTGTTTTACCGCTACCGGTTGGACCGATCAGCAAAATGTTACTTTTGCCCAGTTCAATACCGTTGCTGGTATCGCCATTGCGCAGGCGTTTGTAGTGGTTATACACCGCTACTGCCAGCACTTTCTTCGCCCTTTCCTGACCAATAACATAGTCATCAAGGTGATGGCGGATTTCATGCGGCGTCGGCAGTGAGCTACGCTCGCGGTGCGGCGCAACTTCCTTAATCTCTTCGCGAATGATGTCGTTGCAAAGATCAACGCATTCATCGCAAATGTACACTGACGGCCCGGCAATTAGCTTACGGACTTCATGCTGGCTTTTGCCGCAGAAAGAGCAGTACAGCAACTTACCTGAACCGTCTTTGCGCTTATCTGTCATCAGCTAACCTCTTTTCTTTCTCAGACCAAATTTGTTGTACGGCGCTGGCCGTACATCAACGGCCGATATGCATTCAACCCATCTGCCTGCTCCCCGTTAACTATAGCGTAAGGGGCAGACAGATGTGTCTTATTGGCGATGCGTCAGGATTGAGTCAACCAAACCGTATTCAACCGCCTCACCCGCGGAGAGGAAACGATCGCGCTCAGTGTCGCGTTCAATCTCTTCCAGCGATTTGCCAGTGTGCTCAGCCATCAGCTCATTCATGCGCTGCTTCACTTTCAGGATTTCGCGCGCATGGATTTCGATATCCGTCGCCTGGCCCTGATAGCCGCCCAACGGCTGATGAATCATCACACGTGAATTAGGCAGGCAGAAGCGTTTACCTTTGGTGCCTGCTGTCAGCAGGAACGCACCCATTGAACAAGCCTGACCCATACAGATGGTGCTGACATCCGGCTTGATAAACTTCATTGTGTCATAAATCGACATCCCAGCAGTAATCACGCCGCCTGGCGAGTTAATGTAGAGATAAATGTCTTTTTCAGGATTCTCAGCTTCCAGAAACAGCATCTGCGCCACGATCAGGTTAGCCATATGATCTTCAACCTGACCAGTCAGGAAGATCACACGCTCTTTGAGCAGGCGAGAGTAGATGTCGTAAGAACGCTCGCCGCGCGAGGTTTGTTCGACCACCATTGGCACCAGCGCCATGTGCGGTGCAGTAAATTCACGATCGCCACTGTATGACATTACCGTCTCCTGATAAATTTCATTGGCAACATTCTGTACCGATTTTACGTGAGGCGCGCCGGGAAAACTATGCGCTGCAGTCTCACTCCGCAGTAACAAGACGGTTAATCAGTCAGTCTCACTGTTTTCATGCATTCTCCCTGTATCTGGGGATGCTGCCCAGTTGTTTCAAGCATAACAACCTTTTGCCCATTCGCTAACACGGAAAAAGAGCTTAGCGGATAATTTGCCGATTAATTAAGCAAATAGAGGGCAAATCGGTGTATTTGGCGCCAGAAACGAAAAAGCCCGCGACTTTTCAGTCACGGGCTTAGCACTAACGGTTAACGAATGAATCAGGCCGCAGAGGTCTGGTTCATCAGTTCCTGGAAGTTGGTGGCTTTATCGGTCACTTTCGCTTTCGCCAGTACCGCTTCAACCGCTTGCTCTTCCAGAGCCACGTTGCGCATGTTGTTCATCAGCTCGCTGTTCTTGCTGTAGAACTCGATCACTTCCTGCGGATCTTCGTACGCAGAGGCCATCTCTTCGATCAGCGTTTTAACGCGTTCTTCGTCAGCCTGCAGTTCGTTGATACGAATCACTTCGCCCAGCAGCAGACCCACAACGACGCGACGTTTAGCCTGCTCTTCGAACAGTTCGCGTGGCAGTTCCAGCGCTTGCTTCTCGTTGCCACCAAAACGCTGTGCAGCCTGACGACGCAGAACGTCAATTTCGCTGTCGATCAGCGCAACCGGAACATCGATGTCGTTGGCGTTAACCAGACCGTCGATTGCCTGCGTCTTGACGCGGTTACGGATAGCACCTTTCAGCTCGCGATCCATGTTCTTACGCACTTCAGCACGCAGACCGGCAACTGAACCATCTTCCACGCCAAAGCGCTTGATGAACTCTTCAGTCAGCTCTGGCAGTTCGCGAGTTTCAACTTTCTTCAGCACGATGTCGAACTTCGCATCTTTCCCTTTCAGGTTTTCTGCATGGTAATCGTCTGGGAATTTCACGTCGATAGTGAAGGTTTCGCCGGCTTTGTGGCCAACAACGCCCTCTTCGAAGCCTGGGATCATACGGCCCTGGCCCATTGCCAGCACGAAGTCAGAGGCTTTGCCGCCTTCAAACTCTTCGCCGTCAACAGAACCGCTGAAGTCGATGGTCGCGCGATCTTCAGCTGTCGCTGCGGCATCGCTCTCTTTCCAGGTCGCCTGCTGCTTCTGCAGGGTTTCCAGCATGGTATCAACGTCAGCGTCAGTTACTTCTACCACTGGCTTCTCAACTTCGATTGCGTCCAGGCCTTTCAGCTCAACTTCTGGATACACTTCGAACTCAACCGCGTAGGTGAAGTCTTCGCCTTCTTTATATTCGCCCGGCACATAGTTTGGTGCGCCAGCCGGATTGATTTTCTCTTTGATGATGGCGTCAACGAAGTTGCGCGTCATCAGCTCGCCCAGCACGTCCTGGCGAACAGAAGCACCGTAGCGCTGAGAAATGATGTGTGCCGGCACTTTGCCTTTACGGAAACCGTCGATACGGACTTTCTTAGCCACTTCCACCAGTTCTTTCTTCACTGCGCTTTCGATGCTGTCAGCTGCAACAGTAATCGAAATGCGACGGCCCAGACCCTGAGTGGTTTCTACTGAAACTGTCATCTTGTTACCTCAAAAAATCACGTGCTCGGTCAACTTCAGACACCACACATAAAATGCGCCGTATCCAACAACCGGGACGGCCTCTGCAGGCAGAACCAAATCCCTGTCACCAGAAGCGTCCCGAAGACATTCCGGAAAAATAGACGCAGCATTATAGCGGCATCGCTGGAATGAGTCGAGGCTGCAAACTCACCACTTTTTAGCGGTTTTGCTGCTTTTTTGCGCCGTAGATCGCGTTTGAGTGTAATAAATGAAAAGAAAACGGCCCGCAGGCCGTTTTTAAGGATGAGTAAAAAGGGAATTCAGGCGAGCGTTCCCGCGCCGCGACAATTCGGCGAGGCCAAAACCGTATCCTGTAATCCATCCCACTCTTTTTGCGTGTAGGTATGCAGTGCCAGCGCGTGTACGCTGCCCGCTAATTCGGTCGCCAGTTCGCCATAAATAGCGCGATGACGTTGCAGAAAGCGCTGACCGGTAAATCGATCGCTGACAATCACCACTTTAAAGTGACTTTCAGAACCGGCGGGCACGTTATGACGGTAGCTTTCATCATGCACTTCAAGATGTGCAGGCTCGAAAGCGTTACGCAACTTTTCTTCTATTTGTTCGCGAATCATGATTAACACTCCTTTCCGGCGAGCGCTGTGCCCATCTGTTTAAATATTAGTAGGTTTTTCACCGCTTCCGCAGGTTGACCGTAAATAAATCCGCCAGCGCTGCGCATAGTAACTCGCTTATCTCTCAGGTCAACTGGCTGGCGTTTCATCCTGTCCGAAAAAAGCCTTTACAATCAATTTCCATTGGCCCGGGGCTTTTTTCACCGCTGCGCAATGCTATGATGGCCGCAGTTTTGCAAACCAACCCATATGCTAACGAGAATGAGTATGTTGAAAAAACTGTTATTCCCTCTGCTGGCTGCTTTTATTTTGGCCGGCTGTGCCAGCAACAACACCACATTGGATATTCAACCGAAGATTCAATTACCGCAGCAAGATCCAAGCCTGATGGGCGTCACCATCAGCGTTAACGGTGCCGATCAACGTTCCGATCAGGCGCTGGCCAAAGTAAACCGCGATGGTCAGTTGATCACGCTGACACCATCACGCGACCTGCGTTTCCTGCTGCAGGAAGTGTTAGAGAAGCAGATGACGTCACGCGGCTACATGATCGGCCCAAGCGGTGCCGTTGATCTGCAGATCGTGGTGAATGGTCTGTATGCGGATGTGACCCAAGGCAACGTGCGCTACAGCATTACCACCAAGGCGGATATCTCCATCATCGCCACCGCGAAAAACGGTAACAAGCAGGTGAAAAACTATCGCCAGACTTACAGCGTAGAAGGCGCGTTTACCGCCACCAACGCGAAGATCACCAACGCGGTTAACTCAACCCTGAGTGACGTGATTGCTGATATGGCGCAGGACACCAGCGTTCACAACTTCATTAAGCAGAACGCCCGCTAATTTCCGCAGTATTTTGCCCGGCGACTCTCAGCCGGGCTTCATTTCAGGTTGGCTATGACATCTCACTATCTGCGTATTTTTACCCAACGTAATGCGGCGGTATTGCTGCTGCTGGGTTTTGCCTCAGGCTTACCGCTGGCGTTAACCGCCGGGACGTTACAAGCGTGGATGACGGTAGAGAATGTTGACCTGAAAACCATCGGTTTCTTCTCCCTTGTCGGTCAGGCTTACGTGTTTAAGTTCCTATGGTCGCCGATGATGGATCGCTATACGCCACCGTTTCTTGGCCGCCGTCGCGGCTGGCTGCTGGTCACGCAGCTGGCGCTGATAGGCGGCATTATTGCCATGGGCTTTATGCAGCCTTCGCGTGACTTAACGCTGTTGGCCGCGCTGGCGGTGCTGGTTGCCTTCTGTTCGGCTTCGCAGGATATCGTGTTCGATGCCTGGAAAACCGATGTGCTGCCGCCGGAGGAGCGCGGCAGCGGCGCGGCAATCACCGTGCTGGGCTATCGTCTGGCGATGTTGATTTCAGGCGGACTGGCGCTGTGGATTGCGGATCGCTATCTCGGCTGGCAAGCCACTTACTGGCTGATGGCGTTGCTGATGGTGCCGGGCCTGATCGCCACGTTGCTGGCGAAAGAACCGGTGGCGCCGGCGCGCGAACCACACTCGCTACGCCAGGCCGTGACATTCCCGCTGAAAGACTTCTTCCAGCGCAACAATGCCTGGCTGCTGATCACGCTAATTATCCTTTACAAGCTTGGCGATGCATTTGCCGCCTCGCTCACCACCACCTTCCTGATTCGCGGCGTCGGCTTTAGCGCGGGCGATGTCGGCCTGGTGAACAAAACGCTGGGTTTGTTGGCCACCATTATTGGTGCGCTGTATGGCGGCGTGCTGATGCAGCGCCTGAGTTTGTTCCGCGCCCTGATGATTTTTGGCGTGCTGCAAGCGGTGTCGAATTTTGCTTACTGGTTGCTGGCGGTAACGCCACCGCACTTGTGGAGCATGGCCAGCGCGGTCTTCATTGAAAACCTGTGCGGTGGCATGGGCACCGCGGCCTTTGTCGCGTTGCTGATGACATTGTGCAACAAATCCTTCTCGGCGACGCAGTTCGCACTGCTCTCTGCCCTCTCCGCCGTGGGCCGCGTTTACGTCGGTCCCGCCGCCGGTTGGCTGGTCGAAATGTGGGGCTGGCCCACCTTCTATGCTTTCACCGTGTTTGCTGGCGTACCGGGATTACTGCTGTTATGGCTGTGTCGCGGCACTTTGCATAGCATGCAGCAAAGCGGGGAGTTTGTGATGCGCAGCTTGTGGCCGCAAGGTTACCGCTGGACGGTGCGTCTGTTTAGCATCGGCTGCGGCTTGCTGGCCTTGTGGTTGCTGGCCTTAGCCCTTAACGCTAGCGGCGTTGTGCAGATTAATGCGCTACTTACGCCAATGTTTGAAGCCGGCATGGCATTTGCGCTGTTGGCGGTCGCACTCGGTGTTATTTTGGATAGTTTGGCATTAAAAAAAGCGGCGCGGGAAAATCTGGGTTGAGTAAGCCAATTTTCATAACGAAATAATGGGGTAAAAATATCAGTTGCTCATTTTCCCAATAGCATTTTTTTTAAAGCGAATTAGAAACATTAAATTAACAACTGCGAGCGAATATTTAAATCCGGTGCGCAATTACTTTGTATAAAAGTCATCGCCGAAATGATGCAGAAATGTTAAATAAATGAGTATTAAGAGTACGGTTTATACTTCCCCTGATTTTTCTGCGGTTTCTACCATTGGTTTTTGTTATATTGATGCCAACTGCTTGTCGCAGTTAATAATTTGTCACCCTGCGTAACATCTGTGACACCCTTAGCAAAAGGTGTCAACAGCCTTCTGACACATCCTTAAGCTGGTTTACACTGCATAAACCTTCCCGTAAAATGCGCGCACACTTAAACGACAATAGAGCCCTTTGTCATTGAGGTCGTTAAATGAGACTCAGTAAATACAATAAAAGTTTGGGGATTTTGTCATTAATTGCAGGCGCTGTATTACTCAGTGGCTGCGATAGTGCGTTGTTAAATCCCAAAGGACAGATTGCACTGGAGCAACGTTCGTTGATTCTGACAGCTTTCGGCTTGATGATGATCGTAGTTATCCCGGCAGTCTTCATGGCAGTATTCTTTGCCTGGAAATATCGGGCAACCAATACTAACGCAACTTATAGCCCTAACTGGTCACACTCAAACAAAGTGGAAGCCGTGGTCTGGACCATTCCGATCCTGATCATTATCTTCCTCGGCGTTTTGACCTGGAAATCAACCCACGCGCTGGAGCCGAGCAAACCGCTGGTTTCTGACGTTAAACCGGTTGAGATCGACGTAGTGGCACTGGACTGGAAATGGCTGTTCATTTACCCGGAACAGGGTATTGCAACCGTCAACCAGATTGCCTTCCCGGCAAACACTCCGGTGAACTTCAAGATCACCTCCAACTCCGTGATGAACTCCTTCTTTATTCCTACTCTCGGCAGCCAGATCTATGCGATGGCCGGTATGCAGACCAAATTGCATCTGATCGCCAACGAGCCAGGAACATTTGACGGTATCTCTGCGAACTTCAGTGGTCGTGGTTTCTCTGGCATGAAGTTCAAAGCCATTGCAACTAAAGACGATGCGGAATTCCAGCAGTGGGTTGCCAAAGTTAAAGCGGCACCTAACGCGCTGAACACCATGGATGATTTCGAGAAATTGGCTACGCCAAGCGAAAATCACCCGGTGGAATATTTCTCAACGGCAAATCCAGAACTGTTCAAGCAAGTGATTGATAAGTTCATGATGAGCCACGGGAAGATGGACATGCCAGAACATAAAGGCATGGACATGAGTCACGCCGCTTCCGCGGGAGCCGAGGAATAATACGATGTTCGGAAAATTAACACTGGATGCAGTGCCATACCACGAACCCATTATCGTGGTTACGGTCGCCGCTATCATCTTAGGTGGTCTGGCGCTGGTTGCTGCGATTACCTACTTTGGTAAGTGGCAGTACCTGTGGTCAGAATGGTTCACCTCCATTGACCACAAAAAACTGGGTATCATGTACATCATCATGGCTTTCGTCATGTTGCTGCGCGGCTTTGCCGATGCGGTAATGATGCGTACCCAACAAGTGATGGCTTCCGCTGGGGAAGCCGGCATACTACCGCCGCACCACTACGACCAGATCTTCACCGCTCACGGCGTGATCATGATCTTCTTCGTGGCGATGCCGTTCGTGGTAGGTCTGATGAACATCGCGGTACCGCTGCAAATCGGTGCTCGTGACGTTGCCTTCCCGTTCCTGAACAACCTGAGCTTCTGGTTTACCGCGATCGGTGTGATCCTGGTGAACATCTCTCTGGGTGTGGGCGAGTTCGCACAGACCGGCTGGTTGGCTTATCCGCCGCTTTCGGGTGCGGAGTACAGTCCTGGCGTCGGGGTCGATTACTGGATCTGGAGTCTCCAGCTGTCCGGTATCGGTACGACACTGACCGGTATCAACTTCTTCGTGACCATTCTGAAGATGCGTGCGCCGGGCATGGACCTGTTCAAAATGCCGGTATTCACCTGGGCATCACTGTGTACTAACGTCCTGATCATCGCTGCGTTCCCGGTACTGACCGTTACGCTGGCACTGTTGACGCTTGACCGTTACCTTGGCTTCCATTTCTTCACCAATGAAATGGGCGGTAACATGATGATGTACGTCAACCTGATTTGGGTCTGGGGTCACCCGGAAGTGTACATCCTGGTTCTGCCGGTGTTTGGTGTCTTCGCTGAAGTCACGGCGACCTTCTCTAAAAAGCGTCTGTTCGGTTACACCTCTCTGGTGTGGGCGACCATCGCGATTACCGTTCTGTCGTTCATTGTTTGGCTGCACCACTTCTTCACCATGGGTGCGGGCGCGAACGTAAACGCCTTCTTCGGTATCATGACGATGATCATCGCTATCCCGACCGGCGTGAAAATCTTCAACTGGCTGTTCACCATGTATCAGGGTCGCGTTGAGTTCCACTCAGCGATGCTGTGGACCATCGGCTTCCTGGTTACCTTCTCTATTGGTGGTATGACAGGTGTTCTGCTAGCGGTTCCAGGTGCGGACTTCATTCTGCACAACAGCCTGTTCCTGATCGCGCACTTCCATAACGTGATTATCGGTGGTGTGGTGTTCGGTTGTATGGCTGGCGTGACCTACTGGTTCCCGAAAGCGTTCGGCTTCACGCTGAATGAAAAATGGGGTATCCGCGCGTTCTGGTTCTGGATCATCGGCTTCTTCGTGGCATTCATGCCGCTGTATGCGCTGGGCTTCATGGGCATGACGCGTCGTATCAGCCAGGACATCGATCCTCAGTTCCACTCCCTGCTGGTGGTTGCAGCAGGCGGTGCGGCGCTGATCGCTTGCGGTATCCTGTGCCAGGTTACCCAGTTCTACGTTTCTGTACGTGATCGCGACCAGAACCGTGATCTGACCGGTGACCCGTGGGGTGGACGTACGCTGGAGTGGGCAACCTCTTCACCGCCGCCGTTCTACAACTTTGCTGTTATCCCGCATATCCATGAGCGCGATGCGTTCTGGGAAATGAAAGAGAAAGGCGAAGCGTACAAGCAGCCAGAAAAATATGAAGAAATTCATATGCCGAAAAACAGTGGCGCAGCTGTTGTTATCGCGGCTCTGATGACTGTGTTCGGTTTCGCCATGATCTGGCATATCTGGTGGCTGGCTGGCCTCACCTTCGTGGGCACCATCATCACCTGGATTGTGAAGAGCTTCGATGAAGACGTGGATTACTACGTACCGGTTGCTGAAGTCGAGCAGATCGAGAAGAAGCACTTTGACGAAATCAGCAAAGCAGGTCTGAAATAATGTCAACTGAAACTGCAAAACACCACCACGACGCCCATGCGGAGCATGGGCATCACGATGCAGGAGCCAATAAAGTCTTTGGCTTCTGGATCTACCTGATGAGTGACTGCATTATCTTCGCAACCCTGTTTGCGACCTATGCAGTTATGGTCAATAACACTGCCGGTGGCCCGGCAGGTAAAGACATCTTCGAACTGCCGTTCGTTCTGGTCGAAACCGCGCTGCTGCTGCTCAGCTCCATTACCTATGGTATGGCAGTGATTGCGATGAACAACCAGAACAAGGGCTCGGTCATCAGCTGGTTAGCGTTGACCTTCCTGTTCGGTGCTGGCTTTATCGGCATGGAAATCTATGAATTCCATCACCTGATCAAAGAAGGCTTCGGTCCTGATCGCAGCGGCTTCCTGTCAGCGTTCTTTACGCTGGTCGGCACGCACGGTCTGCACGTGACCTCTGGCCTGATCTGGATGGCAGTGATGATGTTCCAGATTTCTAAACGTGGTCTGACTGCAACCAACCGCACCCGTATCATGTGCCTGAGCTTGTTCTGGCACTTCCTGGATGTGGTTTGGATCTGCGTATTCACCGTTGTCTACCTGATGGGAGCCATGTAATGAGTCATTCTGTTAACGAACATGGCGCTTCTCACGGTAGCGTGAAGTCTTACATGATCGGCTTCGTCCTCTCTATCATCCTGACCGGTATTCCGTTCTGGATGGTCATGGATGGCGGCGCTTCACACGGCACTATTCTGGGTGTGGTTCTGGTGTGTGCGGTAGTTCAGGTGCTGGTTCACCTAGTCTACTTCCTGCACTTAGACAGCAAATCAGAAGGTGGCTGGAACATGGTGGCCATTGTCTTCTCAGCACTCATCATCTTGATTGTTGTCGTAGGCTCACTGTGGATTATGTGGAACCTCAACTACAACATGATGGCCCACTAAAGAGTCGCGTAATGATTAAGCAATACCTGCAAGTAACAAAACCAGGAATTATTTTCGGCAATTTAATTTCTGTGATCGGTGGATTCCTGCTGGCTTCGAAAGGCAGCATTGATTACACCCTGTTTCTCGCCTCGCTGGTTGGCGTATCGCTGGTTGTCGCATCAGGTTGTGTTTTCAACAACGTGATTGACCGCGATATCGACATCAAAATGGAGAGAACGCGGAACCGTGTTCTGGTCAAAGGCCTGATCTCGGCGAAAGTAAGCCTGGTTTATGCAACCGCATTGGGTATTGCTGGCTTTGCGTTGCTGTATTTCGGCGCTAACCCGCTGGCCATGTGGCTGGCGGTGATGGGCTTCGTGGTTTACGTAGGCGTTTATAGCCTCTATATGAAGCGTAACTCTGTCTACGGCACGCTGATTGGTAGTCTCTCTGGCGCTGCGCCGCCGGTGATTGGCTACTGTGCAGTGACCAACCAGTTTGATGCTGGCGCGTTGATTTTACTGGCTATCTTTAGCCTGTGGCAGATGCCGCACTCCTATGCGATTGCCATCTTCCGCTTTAAAGATTACCAGGCTGCCAACATCCCGGTTCTGCCAGTGGTGAAAGGCATTTCGGTGGCAAAAAATCATATTACGCTATATATCCTGGCGTTCATGATTGCCACGCTGATGCTGACCCTTGGCGGTTACGCGGGCTACAAATATCTGGTGGTGGCTGCGGCCGTTAGCGTGTGGTGGCTCGGCATGGCGCTTTCAGGTTACAAAACCTCAAACGATAAAGTTTGGGCGCGTAAACTGTTTGTGTTCTCGATTGTCGCTATCACCGCTCTGAGCGTGATGATGTCCGTTGATTTCATGACGCCAGCGTCGAAAGATTTACTGACTTACGTCTGGTAATTCAGCTCCGCAAAACCAGAAAGGGCGCGAATTTCGCGCCCTTTCTTTTTGTTACCACTGCTTAAGAACAAATGTTTTACCCGCCCTGCCCTGCTGCCTAAAATGGGCGCAGTATAATTTTGAGGTAAACATGAACGACAATAAAATGACGCCAGTAGAGCTTCGTGCTACATGGGGTTTAGGTACCGTTTTTTCCCTGCGCATGTTGGGAATGTTTATGGTCTTGCCGGTACTCACCACGTACGGGATGGCGTTACAGGGCGCCAGTGAAACACTGATTGGTTTCGCAATCGGTATCTACGGTTTGGCACAAGCCATCTTCCAGATTCCTTTTGGTCTGCTCTCCGATCGCGTCGGCCGAAAGCCGCTGATCGTTGGCGGGCTGCTGCTGTTCGTTTTCGGCAGCGTTATCGCCGCCACCTCCGACACCATTTGGGGCGTGATTTTAGGCCGCGCGTTACAAGGCTCCGGCGCGATTGCCGCCGCGGTAATGGCGTTGCTGTCAGATTTAACCCGCGAACAAAACCGCACCAAGGCGATGGCGTTTATCGGCATCAGCTTTGGCGTCACCTTTGCCATTGCGATGGTAATTGGCCCGATTGTCACCCACGCACTCGGTTTGCACGCGCTGTTCTGGATGATCGCCATCCTCGCGACGCTGGGCATCGTCATCACCTTATTAGTGGTGCCGAACGCACCAAACCACGTATTGAACCGCGAATCCGGCATGGTGAAAGGCAGTATCCGCGCGGTGTTGACCAATCCAAAACTGTTAAAACTGAATATCGGCATTCTCTGCCTGCACATTCTGCTGATGTCGAGCTTCGTGGCGCTGCCGGGACAGTTTGAACAAGCCGGTTTACCGGCGGCCGAGCACTGGAAAGTCTATCTGGTGACGATGTTGGTGGCCTTTGTTGCCGTGGTGCCTTTCATTATCTATGCCGAAGTGAAGCGCCGCATGAAGCGCGTGTTTGTCGGCTGCGTGGCGATCATCATCATTGCAGAAATCGTATTGTGGGGCGCGGCAGGCCACTTCTGGACGCTGGTGATTGGTGTGCAGCTGTTCTTCCTCGCCTTCAACCTGATGGAAGCGATTCTGCCATCACTGATCAGCAAAGAGTCGCCGCCGGGCTACAAAGGCACCGCGATGGGCATCTACTCCACCAGCCAGTTCATTGGTGTGGCGATTGGCGGCAGCATGGGCGGATGGATCTATGGTCATGTTGATGCTCAAACCGTGTTCCTGGTCGGTGCGATTGTCGCGGCTGCCTGGCTGTTTGTGGCGATGTCGATGCAGGAACCGCCTTACGTCAGCAGCCTGCGCATTATGCTCAGCGATGCGGTGCTGGCGGTGCCGAATCTGGAGAAGCGTTTGAAAGCGCAGCCCGGCGTGGCGTCGGTGTTTATCGTGCCAGAAGAGAAAAGTGCTTACATCAAAATCGACAGTAAAGTGACGAGCCGCGTCGAACTCGAAGCGCTGCTCGCCAGCTGCTAAATGACCAGCCCGACCATCGCGTCGGGCTTTTTGTTACAGCGACATATCCACCACGATGCGCCCTTCAATCTTGCCAGCGTGCATCCGCGCGAAAATATCGTTGATGTTAGTCAGCGGTTCTACCGCTACGGTGGCTTTCACCTTGTGACGACCGGCGAAATCCAGCGCTTCCTGCAGATCTTTGCGCGTCCCGACGATGGAACCGCGCACCGTAATGCCGTCCAACACCATATCGAAAATCGACAGATCGAATTTGCCCGGCGGCAAACCGTTCAGCACCATGGTGCCGCCACGACGCAGCGTACCAATCGCCTGTTCGAACGCTTTTGGTGAAACCGCCGTGACCAGCACGCCATGCGCACCGCCAAAACTCTCCTGGAACACCTTGGCCGGATCGACATTTTTCGCATTCGCCACCACGCTGGCACCGAGACGTTTAGCGAACGTCAGTTTCTCATCATCAATATCCACCGCCGCCACGTTCAGACCCATGGCAACCGCGTACTGCACCGCCATATGCCCTAAACCGCCAATACCGGAAATCACCACCCAATCGCCGGGTTTGGTGTCGGTCATTTTCAGCCCTTTATACACGGTGACGCCGGCACAGAGGATCGGCGCGATTTCGTTGTAATCGACGTTATCTGGAATGATGCCGACATAGTTGGCATCGGCGAGGCAGTATTCCGCGAAGCTGCCATTCACTGAGTAACCGGCATTTTGCTGCGACAGACACAGCGTTTCCCAGCTATCGAGACAGTGTTCGCAGTGACCGCACGCCGAATAGAGCCATGGCACACCGACGCGATCGCCCATTTTCAGGTGCTTAACGCCCTCGCCGAGCGCCACAACCTGGCCCACACCTTCGTGGCCCGGAATAAACGGCGGATTGGGTTTAATCGGCCAGTCGCCTTCGGCCGCGTGAAGATCGGTATGGCACACGCCGGTAGCCGCAATTTTCACTAAAATCTGCCCCGGCCCGACCTGCGGCACCGGCACCTGCTCAATCACTAACGGTTCACCAAAAGCCTTCACAACAGCGGCTTTCATGGTGGTTTTGATTTGCATATTCATCTTTCACTCTCCATTTGAACGGATGCGGACTTAGAACAGGCCCAAAGGCGCGGTGCCATAGCTAACCAGCAGATTTTTGGTTTGTTGATAGGCGCTGAGCGCCATTTTGTGCGTCTCACGGCCTACACCCGACTGCTTGTAACCGCCGAATGCCGCGTGAGCGGGATAGATGTGATAACAGTTGGTCCAGACGCGCCCGGCTTTGATGCCGCGTCCCATGCGATAAGCCAGATTGGTATCGCGCGTCCACACGCCCGCACCAAGACCGAACTGGGTTTCGTTGGCGATGGCGAGCGCTTCTGCCTCATCCTTAAAGGTGGTAACACCAATCACCGGCCCAAAAATCTCCTCCTGGAAACAGCGCATCTGGTTGGTTCCTTTGATTAAGGTCGGCTGAATGTAGAATCCATCATTCAGCTCGGTGGCCATGCTGGCGCGATCGCCACCGGTGAGAATTTGCCCGCCTTCGTCGCGTGCGATGTTGATATACGACAGGATTTTATCGAATTGCTGGCGTGAAGCCTGTGCACCAATCATGGTGTCGCTATCGAGCGGATCGCCGCGACGGATGTTCGCCACCTTGGCCATCACGCGATCCATAAAGGGTTGATAGATCGATTCATGAATCAAGGCGCGCGATGGACAGGTACAGACTTCACCCTGATTGAAGAAACCGAGTACTAAACCTTCCACCGCCTTCTCAATAAACTCGTCCTCACCATCCATCACATCAGCGAAGTAGATATTCGGCGACTTGCCGCCCAGCTCGACGGTACAGGGAATGATGTTTTCAGCAGCGCAGGCCATAATGTGGCGCCCCACCGGCGTTGAACCGGTAAAGGCGATTTTGGCGATGCGTTTGCTGGTCGCCAGCGCTTCACCCGCTTCACGACCAAAGCCCTGCACCACATTCAACACGCCAGCCGGGAAGAGATCGCCAATCACCTCCATCAGCAGAGTAATACCGAGCGGCGTCTGTTCCGCCGGTTTCAGCACGACACAGTTGCCCGCCGCCAGCGCTGGCGCCAGTTTCCACGCCGCCATTAACAGCGGGAAGTTCCACGGAATGATTTGCCCAACCACGCCGAGCGGTTCATGAAAGTGATATGCCACGGTGGTTTCATCGATCTCCGCGGTGCTGCCCTCTTGCGCACGCAGGCAACCGGCGAAGTAACGGAAGTGATCCACCGCCAGCGGAAGATCGGCGTTCAGGGTTTCGCGAATCGGTTTACCGTTATCCCAGCTCTCCGCTACCGCCAGTTTTTCGAGATTGGCCTCAATGCGATCCGCCACCTGCAACAGGATGTTGGCGCGATGCTGCACGCTGGTTTTTCCCCAGGCATCGGCCGCCTGATGCGCCGCATCCAACGCTAAATCGATATCGCGCGCATCCGAACGCGGGAACTGCGCGATATCGCTGCCATTCACTGGCGAGGTGTTAGTGAAGTATTGGCCGCTGAGCGGCTCGACGAATTTGCCCGCAATGTAGTTGCCGTAAATCGCCTGGAATGAGACCAAAGCGCCGGGCGTACCGGGATGTGCATAACGCATCGCAAACTCCTTTATGTAGGGTCAGATATTCTGAAGGCTCAGTCGCCTTCCAGAAAACGTGCTGTCAGAGGAGCTATTGCAGCGGGCGTGCCAGCTTTTTTCATCAGACGATATTTCATTAAAAAACCAATATCATCATTAAGTTAAGAGCCGCCGCACAACATGACCTGGCTATGTTGTGCAGAAAAGTTCACCATCTGTGTTGCGTATCGCAACAGTACAGAAACCGACCCGCTACAATGTCGCAACACTTTCGCTTGGGCATGAGGTCATCAATGCAGGGACATCCATCCGCGTCTGCCGTTAACGCCAATCCGCTATTAAGCGACTCCTGGTTCCGTAGCCAGCTGTATGGTCTCGATCGCACCGCCGATGATTTTCCGCGTGTTCGCCAGGGTGAACTGGCCGATGTGCTTGCCAGCAATGCCGGGCTGCAGCAATTCGCGCAGCCGGTGATCAAACAGCTGGCGCAGAAGCTGGCCGAGAAGCAATCGGTGGTGATTTTGTCGGATGCCACCGGTTTGGTGCTCAATACCTTTGGCGATATGCCCTCGCTGGAAAAAGCCCAACGTTATGCGCTGGCGCCGGGTAATTTATGGAGTGAATGCGGGCGTGGCACCAATGCGATTGGCACCGCGCTGGCGATTGATGATGGCTGCGAGATTCAAGGTCATCAGCACTTCCTGACGCTCAATCAAGGTTTGTACTGTGCGGCGATGCCGCTGCAAATGCCCAACGGTCAGATTGCTGGCGTGCTGGATATTTCCGGCCCGGCGCACTTCCCGCATCCGCAGACCTTTAGCTGGGTGAAAGCTGCGGCGAAACAGATCGAATATTTGTGGGTGAAGCAGAGCCTGCACCCGCAGCAATGGTTGATGAGCCTGCATCTGCAGCCGCAGGGTATTGATACCAGCGATGAACTGCTGCTGGTGTTCTCGGATAACGTCCTGACCGCCGCCAATCGTCTGGCGATGCGCGAACTGGCGCTGAGCGTCGGGCAACTCGGCAGCGTGACCTTTCAACAACTGTTTCCGCAACAGCAGCAGCACGCCAACAGCATTCCCGCTCCGCTCGATTACGCTACGCAGCGCTACTATTTTCGCCTGCGAGCACCGCAGCGCAGCCATTTTGCCACGCCGAGCGAACCCGCCAGCGAGCTGCCTTTCTCGCTGGGGCGCGATGGCGAGAAGATGGTGCGACTGCTCAATGCCGGCGTTTCACTGTGCATTCACGGCGAAACCGGCAGCGGCAAAGAGTATGTCAGCCGCGCACTGCATCAGCAAAGCCGCTGGCGCGAAGGCAAATTCGTTGCCATTAACTGCGCGGCCATCCCCGAAGCGCTGATTGAATCTGAGCTGTTTGGCTATCAACCCGGCGCGTTCACCGGCGCGAGCAAGAATGGTTACATCGGCAAAATTCGTGAAGCAGATGGCGGCGTGCTGTTCCTCGATGAAATTGGCGATATGCCGCTGGCACTGCAAACCCGCTTGCTACGCGTGTTGCAGGAGAAAGAGGTGGCGCCGCTCGGATCCAGCCGCAGCTGGCCGGTAAATTTCGCGGTGATCAGCGCCACGCACCGCGATTTGGCACAGCGTGTAGCTGAAGGTGAATTCCGAGAAGATTTACTCTATCGTCTGCAGGAATTCTCGATGACCATTCCGCCGCTGCGCGCCTGGCCGGATGTGGAAGGTTTTATCCGTCGATTATGGCTGGAGCTGGGCGGCGCGGATCGCGATATTCAGCTCTCACCTGCGCTGTTGACGGCTCTGGCGCAGCTGCCGTGGCCGGGCAACGTGCGGCAATTGCGCAGCTTGTTACGCGTAATGTTGGCACTGGCGGATGAAGGTGAAGAAGTGACAGAGGTCCATTTACCGGCAGAGTATCGGCGTGCGGCGGTGCAGCCACAGTCCGATCGGCAGAGTCATGATAGGCGGTTGATCAGCGAAACGCTGCAGCGCTTCAATGGTAATATCAGTAAAACGGCGGAAGCCTTAGGCGTCGCGCGCAGCACGCTTTATCGTCGTGCGGCGCGCGACAAACGCGATTAGTCGCGGAAGTTTTTGAACTGGAAAGGCTGACCGAGGTTGCCACCGCGCACCAGCGCCATCGCACCTTGCAGGTCGTCGCGTGACTTACCGGTTACGCGCAGTTCTTCACCCTGAATCTGCGTCTGCACTTTCAGCTTGCTGTCTTTAATCAGCTTCACCAGCTTTTTCGCGATATCACTTTCGATACCTTTCTTCAGCTTGGCTTCCACCGACCAGTTTTTACCGCTGTGCACGATCTCTTCTGGCACTTCAATCGCCGCGCCTTCAATGCCACGCTTCAGCAACTTTTCGCGCAGAATATCCACCAGCTGTTTGACCTGGAAATCAGATTCGCTGCTGAGTTTGATGGTCTCGTTCTTTTCGTTGAGCTCAATGGTTGCACTCACGTTACGGAAATCGAAACGAGTTGAGATCTCGCGGTTCGCATTCTCCACGGCATTTCGCACTTCCGACAATTCGACTTCGGAAACGATATCGAAAGATGGCATCTTTTCTTCTCCTGATACTAAAGTGACATGCATAATACGCGTCTTGTGGCGCTAATAAAACACGATACGCGGAAAGCTATACTTACCCGTAACGTGAAAACAGGAACCCGCCCACGGGAGGCAAAATGAAAATTACCGTGTTGGGGTGTGGCGCCTTAGGTCAAATTTGGCTCGCCGCTCTCGCCCGTCAGGGACATGAGGTGCAGGGCTGGTTACGTGTACCGCAGCCCTATTGCTCAGCCAACGTAGTCGATCCGCAAGGCGAGGTGAGCAATCACACCTTTATTGCCAACGATCCGCTGTTCCTCGCCGAAAGCCAGCTGTTACTGGTGACGCTCAAAGCGCCCCAGGTTTCCCCTGCGGTGAAAAATCTGCAAAGCGTGCTGCCGACGCACGCGCCAATTCTGCTGCTGCATAACGGCATGGGAACGTTGGAAGAGCTGAAAGATTTGCGTCAGCCGCTGTTGCGCGGCATCACCACGCACGCGGCAATGCGCGACGGCACGGTGATTAAGCATATTGCGCACGGCATCACCCATATCGGCCCTGCTAATAGTGAGAGCGCCGCACTCAGCGATATCGCTGATATTCTGCATCAGGCGCTGCCGGATGTGGCCTGGCATGACAATATCGCCGCCGCCAGCTGGCGCAAGCTGGCAATCAACTGCGTGATCAATCCGATGACCGTTGAGCACGATTGCCAGAACGGGGCGCTGCGCGCCTGGCCGGAACAAGTCGCGCTGCTGTGCGAAGAGATCGCCTGGGTGATGGAGCGCGAAGGCCAGCACATGGCGGTGGATAATCTGCGCGACATCATTTACGACGTGATCGATAGCACCGCCGCCAATACCTCATCAATGTTGCAGGATGTGCGCGCGCAGCGTCTGACCGAAATTGATTACATCACCGGCTACCTGTTGCGTCGCGCCCGCGCGCAGGGCATTTCACTGCCGGAAAACACCCGTTTGTACGATCTGATTAAACGTAAGGAGTCCCACTATGAGCGCGAACGCATCGGTTCTGGTTTGCCTGGCACATGGAAGTGAAGAGACCGAAGCGGTCACCACTATCGATTTGCTGGTACGCGGCGGATTAAGCGTCACCACCGCCAGCGTGGAGAGCGATGGCACGCGTGAGATCGTCTGTTCGCGCGGCGTGCGGCTGCTGGCGGATGCGCCTTTGGTTGAGGTGGCGGATAACGACTACGATGCGATTGTGCTGCCCGGCGGTTTGAAAGGCGCGCAGACCTTCCGCGACAGCCCGTTACTGGTGGAAACCGTGCGCCAGTTCCATCTCTCCAGCAAGATTGTGGCGGCGATTTGTGCCGCGCCGGGCACGGTTTTGGTCGCGCACGATCTGTTTCCGGTCGGCAATATGACCGGTTTTCCCGGCCTGCGTGACACCATTCCCGACAGCAAATGGATGGAGCGCCGCGTGGTGTGGGATCCGCGCGTTAATCTGCTGACCAGCCAGGGACCGGGCACCGCAATGGATTTTGCGTTGAAGCTGATTGATTTGCTGGTGAATAAAGAGACCGCGCGTGAAGTGGCTTCACAGCTGGTGTTAGCAGCAGGGATTTATAATTATCAGGAGTTTGAAGAGCGGTAACGTTGTTACAACAGACTGCACATGATTGTAGCGGCGTGATTAATTGCGCATTTCACTGCAACACTGATGCCGCATGAAATACGCGTGATTCATCGCGCCGCTACGGTTTATCGCTTATGGACGATAAACCTTCACGTTTTTGAAGCCCTGCTCATGCAGATAGAGCGCCTGCAAGCGACTCATCACACCGCGATCGCAATACAGCAGCCAGGTTTTACTCTGGTCCAGGTCGCCAAACTGGGTGCTGAGTTTATAGAACGCCAGAGTCTTCACTTCAACGCCTTCAACGATCAGCGGATTCGCCTCCTGCTCATCGGCCGAACGGATATCCAGCACCACGTCGTTGCTGATGAAGGAGTCAACGGTTTCAACTTCCACCACTTCTTCTTCCGTCTGCTCGGCGATTTCACGGATATCGACGTTGCTGGCTTCCTGCACCACGCGATGAAGTATCTCGAAATCGAAGTTTTGCTCTTCCGCTTCGATCTTGCCCTTCACCGCTTTAACGGTTGGGCTTTTCGAAATCACGCCGCAATATTCTGGCATGGTGCGGGCAAAATCTTCGGTGCCGATCTTACGTGCCACATCAATGATGTGCTCTTTGTCATGGGAGATCAGCGGACGCAGAATCAGCGTATCGGAGGCGTTATCGATCAAACGCAGGTTGGTCAGCGTCTGGCTGGAAACCTGGCCCAGCGCTTCGCCGGTCACCAGCGCCTGCACGCCGTAACGTTCCGCCACCATTGACGCCGCACGCACCATCATACGCTTCAGCACCACGCCCATTTGGCCGTCGTCCACTTTCTCAAGAATCTCACCGACTACCGGCTCGAAGTTGATCGCTACGAAACGTACGCGGTGTGAGCGACCAAAGCGCTGCCACAGGTAATGTGCAACCTGGCGCACGCCAATCTCGTGTGCCGCACCGCCAAGGTTGAAGAAGCAGTAATGCACGCGGCAGCCGCGACGCATCAGCATGTAGCTCGACACGCCAGAATCAAAACCGCCGGAAATCAGTGACAGAACATCTTCCTGGGTACCAATCGGGAATCCGCCTAAGCCTTCATAGCGTGCGGTGATCAGCAACAGGCGATCGTCGTCGATCTCCAGATTCACCGTTTCTTCCGGACGATTGAGCTGCACGCGCGCGCTGGCGATGTGTTGGTTAAGGCCGCCGCCAACGTAGCGTTCCACGTCCTGCGAGCTGAAGCTATGCTTGCCGCGACGCTTGACGCGCACGCAGAAGCTTTTGCCTTCCAGACGCTCGCGGTTCAGCACCAGCGTCTGCTCGAAGATGTCGTGCATATCGGTGTAGGCGCGATCTTCCACCGCCAGCACATGGTGAATGCCCGGAATGCGCGTCAGTTCGGTGACAAGGGTCTCGCGCAGCGACTCATTCTTAGAACGCACTTCAATGTGGTCCCAATGGCGCACGACTTTAATCTCTTCATCCACGGTGCGCAAAATATTACGAATGCTACTGGAGAGAATTTTGATAAAACGCAGACGTACCGACTGACTTTTGATGGTGATTTCTGGAAACAGCTTGACGATAAACTTCATGGCGACAGGGGTTCGTTTGGACAAATAAGTGCTAAAAGCATCGGCACTTAACTGTTAAAATCATATAATTGCGGGTTAATTCAGGAGCCCCCGCATCCGAGGCGCAAAAGTATATCACCTTTGCCGGGTGACTGCTTTAAGCAACCTTCATCACATTCATTATTTTGCTAATTAATCCTCGTCAGCTACCATGACCGATTGCAAGATGATCTCCTAACCTGTGAGTCGACACTGATTATGCCGAAAAAAGCCGAAGCGCCTGCCAGTTTTGAAAGCGCATTAGAGCAGCTGGAACAGATTGTTAGCCGCCTGGAAAGTGGCGAGCTGCCGTTAGAGCAGGCGCTGAACGAATTTGAACGCGGCG
The DNA here is from genome assembly GCF_003208415.1 of Pantoea sp. AG1095. Classification (NCBI taxonomy): domain Bacteria; kingdom Pseudomonadati; phylum Pseudomonadota; class Gammaproteobacteria; order Enterobacterales; family Erwiniaceae; genus Pantoea; species Pantoea sp. AG1095. The sequence goes on from NZ_QKMJ01000008.1 coordinate 63,400, forward strand.
TACAATTGGCACGTACCGGTCAGCAAACCCTGCAGCAGGCAGAGCAGCGTGTGCAAATTCTGCTTAGCGATGAGAAAGATGCCGCCCTCGCCCCTTTTACCCCGGAAAATGAGTAATGGATTTTGCTAAACTGCTGAGCGCTTACCATCAACGCGTTAATCAGGCATTGACGCGCTTAATAGATCCACTTCCTTTTCAGAGTTCTCCTCTGGTGAATGCCATGGAGTATGGGGCATTATTAGGCGGTAAGCGTCTGCGTCCCTTTCTGGTGTACGCAACAGGCGAAATGCTAAAGGCCGATGCCGCCAGCCTCGATGTGCCGGCTGCGGCCGTGGAATGCATCCATGCTTATTCCCTGATTCATGACGATCTGCCGGCGATGGACGACGATGCGTTACGCCGCGGGCAGCCAACCTGCCATATTAAATATGGTGAAGACACGGCGATTCTCGCCGGCGATGCTCTGCAAACTTTGGCCTTTTCGATTCTGGCCGATCAGCCGATGCCTGGCGTCAGCGCCGACGCGCGTATTGCGATGATTTCCGAACTGGCGCAGGCCAGCGGCGTGGCAGGCATGTGCGGCGGTCAGGCACTGGATTTGGCGGCGGAAGGCAAAAGCATCGATCTGGCGCAGCTGGAACAGATTCACCGCCATAAAACCGGCGCGTTAATTCGCGCCGCGGTACGTCTTGGCGCATTAGCCGCCGGCGATCGTGGCCGCGCCGCGATGCCGCTACTGGATACCTACGCCAATGCCATCGGACTGGCGTTTCAGGTGCAGGATGACATCCTCGATGTGGTCGGCGATACCGCCGTGTTAGGAAAAACACAGGGCGCGGATCAGGCATTGGGTAAAAGCACCTATCCTTCATTGATGGGGCTGGAAAATGCCCGCAGTAAAGCCTGGGATCTTTATCAAGAGGCGCTCGGCGCGCTCGATATTCTGGCGGCACAGTCTTACAACACACTCGCCTTACAAGCGCTGGCAAGCTTCATAATTGAACGCGATAAATAACTTTCATAATGAGTCTCTGATGAGTTTTGATATTGCAAAATACCCGACACTGGCGTTAGCCAACACGGTTCAGGAATTACGTTTATTACCGAAAGAAAAACTTCCGGAGCTGTGTGACGAACTGCGTCAGTATCTGCTGGATAGCGTGAGCCGATCTTCCGGCCACTTTGCATCGGGTCTGGGCGTCGTCGAGCTAACAGTGGCGCTGCATTATGTTTATAACACCCCCTTTGATCATCTGGTGTGGGACGTGGGACATCAGGCCTATCCGCACAAAATTCTGACCGGACGCCGCGATCGCATCGGCACCATCCGCCAGAAAAATGGCCTGCATCCGTTCCCGTGGCGCGGTGAGAGTGAGTACGACGTGCTGAGCGTAGGTCACTCCTCCACCTCGATCAGCGCCGGGCTCGGCATGGCGGTTGCCGCCGAACGTGAAGGCAAAGGCCGCCGCACCGCCTGTATTATTGGCGATGGCGCGATCACCGCTGGCATGGCGTTTGAAGCCATGAACCACGCCGGTGACATCAAGCCGGATATGCTGGTGATCCTCAACGACAACGAGATGTCGATCTCCGAGAACGTGGGTGCACTCAACAATCGCCTGGCACAGATTCTCTCCGGGAAAACCTATTCACGCCTGCGCGAAGGCGGCAAGCGTGTATTGGGCGGTTTGCCGCCGATCAAAGAGCTGGTGAAGCGCACAGAAGAGCACCTGAAAGGCATGGTGGTGCCGGGTACGCTGTTTGAAGAGCTAGGCTTTAACTACATCGGCCCGGTAGATGGTCACGACGTGCTGACGCTGGTGAGCACGCTGAAGAACATGCGCGATCTGAAAGGTCCGCAGTTCCTGCACATCATGACCAAAAAGGGCAAAGGTTATGCCCCTGCGGAAGAAGATCCGATTACCTGGCATGCGGTACCGAAGTTCGATCCCGCCAGCCTGGCGCTGCCGAAAAGCGTGCCCGGCTTGCCAAGCTACTCGAAGATTTTCGGCAACTGGCTGAGCGAAATGGCGGCTGACGATCCGCGCCTGATGGCGGTCACGCCAGCGATGCGCGAAGGTTCGGGCATGGTGAGCTACTCACGCGACTATCCGCAGCAATATTTTGATGTGGCGATTGCCGAGCAGCACGCGGTAACGTTCGCGGCGGGTATGGCGATTGGTGGTTACAAACCGGTTGTGGCGATCTACTCGACCTTCCTGCAGCGCGCCTACGATCAGCTGATCCACGACGTCGCCATTCAGAAATTGCCGGTGCTGTTTGCTATCGATCGCGGCGGTATTGTCGGCGCGGACGGTCAAACTCATCAGGGCGCATTTGATATCGCGTTCTTACGCTGCGTGCCAGAGATGGTGATCATGACGCCAAGCGATGAAAACGAATGTCGTCTGATGCTTTACACTGGATATCACTATCAGGATGGCCCAAGTGCGGTGCGTTACCCGCGCGGTACCGGCACCGGCGCAACGCTGGAACCGCTGGCGAGCTTGCCGCTGGGCAAAGGTATCGTGAAGCGTCGCGGCGAAAAGCTGGCGATCCTTAACTTCGGTACTTTGCTGCCAGAAGCCGCTGCCGCTGCGGAAGCGCTGAATGCCACGCTGGTGGATATGCGTTTTGTGAAGCCACTCGATGAAGCACTGATTGCCGAGCTGGCGGCCAGCCACGATTCGCTGGTTACGCTGGAAGAAGGCGCCATCAAAGGCGGCGCCGGCAGCGGCGTCAACGAGTACGTGATGGCAAAACGCCTGCGCGTGCCGGTGCTCAACCTCGGCCTGCCGGATGAGTTCATCCCGCAAGGTACGCAGGAAGAAGTACGTCAGGATTATCAGCTGGATGCCGCCGGTATTCAGCAGCAAATCTCTGACTGGCTCGCCCAGTAATCTGCCCGACTCGCTCACCGCCCGGTGAGCGAGCCTGCTCTTATGCTTAGGGAACGATTTCCCTCAAGCATAAGAGCAGGAGCCCAAATAGATGAAAACCATTCCCCTAGGCCAAACCGACTTACAGGTTTCACGTCTCTGTTTAGGCTGCATGACTTACGGCGATCCCACGCGCGGCAATCACGCGTGGACGCTGCCTGAAGAGAGCAGCCGACCGTTGATCAAGCAGGCGCTGGAAGCCGGCATCAACTTCTTCGATACCGCTAACAGCTATTCCGATGGCAGCAGCGAAGAGATTGTGGGCCGGGCGCTGAAAGATTTTGCCCGTCGCGATCAGGTTGTGGTCGCCACCAAGGTCTATTTCCCGCTGAGTAATCTGTCACAAGGCTTGTCGCGCCAGAATATCCTGCAATCGATTGATGACAGCCTGACGCGCCTAGGTATGGAGTATGTCGATCTGCTGCAGATTCACCGCTGGGATTACGCCACGCCGATTGAAGAGACGCTGGAAGCGCTACATGAAGTGGTGAAATCCGGCAAGGCGCGTTACATCGGTGCATCATCAATGCACGCATCGCAGTTTGCTCAGGCGCTGGATCTGCAAAAGCAAAATAACTGGGCGCGCTTTGTCAGCATGCAGGATCAGTACAACCTGATTCAGCGTGAGGAAGAGAATGACATGCATCCGCTGTGTCAGCGCGAAGGGATCGCGGTGCTGCCGTGGAGCCCGCTGGCGCGCGGTAAACTCACGCGTCCATGGGGCGAAACCACCGCACGTTCGGTATCGGATAATGTGATGGAGAAGCTGTATACCGGCACCGAAGAGAACGATGCGGCAATTGCAGAGCGTCTGGCTAACGTAGCCGCCGACAAAGGCGTGACGCGCGCGCAGGTGGCGCTGGCGTGGCTATTACATAAACCGGCGGTCACCGCGCCGATCATTGGCGCTTCGCGCGAGCAACAGTTCGCCGAGCTAGTGAAAGCGGTGGATGTTGAGTTGAGTGAGAATGAGATTGCCGAGCTGGAAACGGTATATCAACCGCACCCGGTGGTGGGGTTTGAGTAAGGTAGACTATTCCCCTCACCCCAACCCTCTCCCGCAAGCGGGCGAGGGAGCGGAACGTGCAGTACCCACCTAATTGTCCCCTCTCCCACTTGTTGGAGCAGAACGAGCAGTCCCTACCTAATCGTCCCCTCTCCCACTTGTGGGAGAGGGTTAGGGTGAGGGCAATTTACTTCGCGCCGAAGTGATCAAACCCTTTCACATCTACACTGCGCGGTTTGCCGTTCTCCAGCAAACTCAGCCCTTCCGATTCGGGTGCAATCTGCCCAATACAGGTATAAGGCACACCAAAATGGCCGAGCGCCACGTCAATCGCGCCACGGTTCACTTCTGGCACGGTAAAGCACAGCTCGTAATCTTCGCCGCCGCTCAACGCCCATTTCAGCACCAGTTCAGGCTCGAAGTGATCGCGCAGGGCCGCTGAAAGCGGTAACGCGTCGAGATTGATGCGAGCGCCAACGCGGCTGGCGGTCAGCACATGGCCGAGATCGGAAATCAGGCCATCAGAGATATCGATCGCCGAGGTTGCCAGCCCCCGCAGCGCCTGGCCTTGCAGCACGCGCGGCATTGGACGCAAATGGCGTTTGATCAACGCTTCGTGCACCGCCGGATCGTTCAGGCGATGGCGATGCTGCAGCAGCGATAAACCGGCCGCGCTGTCACCCAAGGTGCCGGTGACAAAGATCCAGTCGCCTGGCTTCGCGCCCGAACGTTTCAGCGCCCTTCCCACTGGCACTAAACCGTGAATGCCGAGCGTCATGCTCAGCGGTCCGCGCGTGGTATCGCCACCAATCAGCTGCATGTCATAGTAATCCAGCAGCTCAAACAGGCTGTCGCTAAAGGCCGCCACCCACGGTTCATCAATTTCAGGCAGCGTTAATGCCAGCGTCAGCCAGGCCGGATCGGCGCCCATGGCGGCTAAATCACTGAGATTAACGGCGACGGCTTTGTAGCCGAGATCGGCGGGATGGATATCACGTAAGAAGTGGACGCCTGCAACCAGCGTGTCGGTGCTGATGGCAAGTGTCTGTTTTTCTGGCACGTTAAGTAACGCGCAGTCGTCACCAATTCCTTTCTCCACATCGCGGCGGGAGCTGGTGACGCGGTTAAAGTAACGTGCAATCAGTTCGAATTCACCACAAGACATAAGTCAGGTCTCAATGAGAAAAAGGCCGGATAACCGGCCTTTAACGCTATTTTTTGTTTGGTCGAATTTGCGGGGCAGCTTTGTCGAGCACACCGTTGACGAATTTGTGGCTGTCTTCAGCACCAAACACTTTTGCCAACTCGATGCCTTCGTTGATGGCCACTTTATACGGCACATCAGAACGCTTGCTCAGCTCATACAGCGAAATACGCAGGATGGCTTTTTCTACCTGGCCCAGCTCTTCCAGCTGACGCGACAGGTAAGGCTTCATCAGACCGTCCAGGTACGCGCTGTTAGTCGCCACACCGGCCAGCAATTCGCGGAAATAGCTAATATCGACGTCTTTGACGTCTTGTTCCGCCAGAAACTGGTATTCCACATCGGCAATGTCGTTCTTAGACAGCTGCCAGGAGTAAAGCGCCTGGACAGCGCACTCACGGGCGCGACGACGAGCAGCAGGTTTCACAAAATTCCCCTTACAAAAATCAGGCTTTGATGGCTTTCAATACGTTGATCATTTCGAGTGCAGTCAGGGCCGCTTCGGCACCTTTATTACCTGCTTTCGTGCCGGCGCGTTCAATCGCCTGCTCGATATTTTCAGTGGTCAACACGCCGAAGGTCACCGGGATTTCGCTGGTCATCGCGACGTGCGCAATGCCCGAGCTGGCTTCACCGGCCACATATTCGAAATGTGCGGTGCCGCCACGGATGACAGTGCCCAACGCAACAATGGCGTCGTGCTTACCGGCTTTCGCCAGTGCGCGTGCTGCCAGCGGCAGTTCGTATGCACCTGGAACCCAGACAACGGTGATGTTATCTGCTTTCACCTGGCCGATGCGCTTAAGTGCGTCAATCGCGCCGTCCAGCAGGCTGTCATTAATGAAGTTGTTAAAACGCGCAATTACGATGGCAATGTTTGCATCAGGCGTGGCAACAGGAGCTTCGATAACTTTCATACATATCCTTTGGGTTGTTTTATGGCCCCGCAGAAGGGGGCGGATTCTATCATACTCTTTGGCGACGCGCTCAGGCTTTTCCGCGCGCTTTCAGCGCGGCGTCAGCGTCAGGCGCAGGTCATCGCCAACCAGGCGCACATCGCTAAAATTCAGGGCCGGCGCATCGGCCAGCTGTTCCAGTCCGGGCAGCGTGCACAGGCCGCGTGCGGCATTCCCTAACAGCTTTGGCGCCATGTAAACAATCAGCTCATCCACCAAGCCCGCTTGCAGCAAAGCACCCGCTAATCCGGCACCCGCTTCCACCCACACGCTGTTGATCTGGCGCTGGCCGAGCAACATCATCACCGCGACCAAATCAAGCTGTTCACCACGCTGCGGCACCGCAATCTGGGTCACGCTGGCGGGCCACGCGTGTTGATCGGGCTCGCAGCGCATTAGCCAGGTTTCGCCTGGCTGGTCAATCAGTCGGTGTTGCGGCGTGACGCGCTGTTGGCTGTCAATCACCACGCGCACCGGCTGACGCAGCTGGCTTTCATCAAGCTGCGCACGCACCTCTTCATTCAATTGCCTCCAGCGTACCGTGAGCGACGGATTGTCAGCCAACACCGTGGCGCTGGTGCTAAGAATAGCTGAACTCTGGGCGCGTAAACGTTGCACATCGCGCCTTGCGGCCGCGGATGTGATCCACTGACTTTCGCCACTCGCCATGGCGGTGCGGCCATCAAGGGATGCGCCGAGTTTCAGCTGGATCCACGGGAATCCGGTCCGCATACGTTTGAGAAAACCCCGGTTCAGCGCTTCCGCTTCGTTCATCATCAGGCCATGACTGACGTCGATGCCCGCCTGCTGTAAACGGTAGAGTCCACGTCCTGCCACCTGCGGATTGGGATCCTGCATCGCGGCGACCACGCGCGTCACGCCTGCGGCAATCAGCGCATCGCAGCACGGCGGCGTGCGTCCATGGTGGCTACAAGGTTCCAGCGTGACATACGCGGTTGCGCCAGCAGCTCGTTCGCCCGCCATACGCAGCGCATGCACTTCGGCGTGCGGTTCGCCGGCGCGCTGATGCCAGCCTTCGCCGACAATCTCGCCCTCGCGCACAATCACGCAGCCGACGTTGGGATTAGGTGTGGTGGTAAAGCGTCCGCGCCGCGCCAGTTCCAGCGCGCGCGCCATATAGCGTTCGTCAGTCATGGATTAGTCCTGTAGGCGGGCGATCTCTTCACCAAAATCGCGAATATCTTCGAAGCTGCGATAGACCGAGGCAAAGCGAATGTAGGCCACTTTATCGAGCTTTTTCAGCTCATCCATCACCAGATTGCCGATCAGTGCGCTTGGCACTTCGCGTTCACCGGTGGCACGCAGCTGAGTTTTAATATGATTGACCGCGCTTTCAACCGCATCGGCGCTGACGGGGCGTTTTTCCAGCGCCTTAATCATGCCGCTGCTGAGCTTGTCTTCATTGAAGGGTTCACGCACATCGTTGCTTTTTACCACGCGCGGCATCACCAACTCTGCCACTTCAAAGGTGGTAAAACGCTCATGACACACCAGACACTGACGACGGCGACGCACCGACGATCCTTCACTAACCAGACGAGAATCAATCACTTTGGTGTCCACAGCGGAGCAGAATGGGCAATGCATGAGGCTTCCTGATGCGAGATAAATAGGCCACACAGTGTAGCGCGATCGCGCCACAAAATGTATGTGTGTGGCACATAATGTGTGAATCCCCGTTTGTGACGTTAAGCCAAATGCAAGACATCACCTACATGACCACAGGCAAAAAACCACTACGCTTAAAGAGCCGCCAGCAAGGCGGCCAACATCATAAAAATCTGGAGGATGTATGGGTCTGTTTGATTTCGTGAAAGATGCTGGAGAAAAACTGTGGGATGCCGTCAGTGGCGGCGGCGACGATGCCAGCAAGAAATTGCAGGATCACATCAACAAACTCGGTTTGCCCGACAGCGATAAGGTCAAGGTGGATGTCAAAGGCGATACCGTTACTGTGACTGGTGATGGCATCTCTCAGGAGTTAAAAGAGAAGATTCTGGTGGCCGCCGGTAACGTCGCGGGCATCACCAAGGTGGATGACAAGGTCACCGCCAGCGATGCCGCTACGCCTGCTAAATTCTACACCGTGAAAAAAGGCGATACCTTGAGTGCAGTATCGAAAGAGGTCTACGGAAATCCTAATCAATACAACAAGATTTTCGAGGCGAACAAGCCAATGCTGACGCATCCTGATAAGATCTACCCTGGCCAGGTTTTACGAATTCCCGAATAAAGAAAGGACATTGCATGACGATCAGGACGTTTTGGGCTCCGGCAGCACTCTCTTTGCTGGTTCTCAGTGGTTGCAGTTCAACGCCGGTTTCACCGCAGGTCAAAGAGTTGCATCAGGAGGTGAGTCAGCTTAATCAGCAGATGCGCAAGCTGACCAATCAGGCAACGGCGCTGGAGATTCAGGGACAGCTGAACAGCCAATCCACCCAGGGCGCGTGGCTGTTGCCGCAAGCCAATACGCCGGTGGAGTTACAGACGCAGCTAGGTAAATTGCGTTTGTCACTCTCGCAGGTGGCGGGTGAAGCCAGCGGCAGTCGCGCCAATCTGAATATCCGCTCAACCGATGATCAGCCGATTCCGGCACTGCGCGCGACCGTGGTATGGGGCGAAATGGATCCGGCCAGCGGCAAACCGCTTAACGCGGGCAGCCTGAGCCAGACCATCGAGGTTCCTGCACAGTTAATGCCGCGCAGTTCCGTTAGCGTACCGCTGCGACTCAGCGGGTTAACTCCGGAGCAACTCGGCTACGTGCGCGTGCACGATGTTGAGCCTCCAGCGATGAAAACCACGCCCTGATCGACAGGCATAAAAAAACGGGCTGCCAATGGCAGCCCGTTTACTTTCTGACTCCGCGTTACGGCAGAATCGAAGGCTGATCTGCGCCCTCTTTTTCCACTTTCTGTACCAGCATATGTTCACGCTTCATGCCGAGTTTCAGCGCCAGCGCTGAAGAGACATAAATCGATGAAATGGTACCAATGGTGACACCGATCAGCATGGTCAGTGAGAAACCTTTCAGCAACGCACCACCAAACACGAACAGGATCATGATCATCGCCAGCGTGGTGATGGAGGTGATCAAGGTACGGCTCAGCGTCTGGGTCAGCGACACGTTAGTGATGTCGTAGGAAGAACCGCGGCGGATCTTGCGGAAGTTCTCACGAATACGGTCGGATACCACGATCTTATCGTTAAGCGAGTAGCCAATTACCGACATCAATGAGGCGACAATCGTCAGGTCGATTTCGACGTGCGCCAGCGACAAAATGCCACAGGTGATGATCACATCGTGCGCCAGCGCCAGTACGGTGCCGAGCGCTAAACGCCACTCAAAGCGGAAGCCGATGTAGATCAAAATCGCAATCAGCGCTGACAGCAGCGCCATCGCACCGGCCTGCGCCAGATCGCTACCCACGCTTGGGCCAACGAACTCGATGCGTTTCACGGTAGCGTTCTGCTGCGTGGTCTGGCTAATGGAAGCCAGCACTTTATTGCCCAGTTCGGTGCCGGCATTGCCGGTGGCCGGAGGCATACGCACCATCACATCACGGCTGCTACCAAAGTTCTGCACCAGCGGCTCTTCAAAGCCCGCTTTCACCAAACCTTCACGCAGCGCGTCGAGATCCGCGGGTTTTTCCAGGTTAATCTCAATCACCGTTCCGCCGGTAAAGTCGAGGCCCCAGTTGAAGCCTCGCACACCGACAATGACGATAGATGCCACAATCAGCAGACCGGAGATGATGAAAGCCAGCTTATCCCAGCGCATAAAGTCGACGACTTTACGCCCGTGGTTTAGCTGCTCAATACTATATTCCTGTGCCACAACGCACTCCTCAGATAGACAGCTTGTTGATGCGTTTGCCGCCGTACACCAGGTTAACGATGGCACGGGTGCCGACGATAGCGGTAAACATTGAGGTTGCGATACCGATAGCCGTAGTAATCGCAAAGCCTTTGATTGAACCGGTACCGACCGCATAAAGAATGATCACTTTGATAAGCGTAGTGACGTTGGCATCGACGATACTGGAGAAGGCGCCTTTATAGCCTTCATGAATCGCCTGCTGTACCGAGCGTCCGTTACGCAACTCTTCTTTAATACGTTCGTTAATCAACACGTTAGCATCGACCGCTACCGCCAGCGTCAGCACGATACCGGCAATACCCGGCATGGTGAGCGTCGCGCCTGGCAGCAGTGACATGATGCCGACAATCAGCACCAGGTTACACAGCAGCGCGCTGGTAGCGATAAGACCAAACTTCTTGTAGAACACCACCATGAACAGGATCGACGCAATCAAACCCCACAGGCAGGCTTCGAGGCCTTGTGTGATGTTCTGCTGACCCATGGTTGGGCCGATAGTACGCTCTTCTACAATCTGGATTGGCGCAATCAACGCACCTGCACGCAGCAGCAGCGACAGCTGACGTGCTTCGTTTGCATTATTGATACCGGTGATACGGAAGCTGTTACCGAGGCGCGACTGGATGTTCGCCACGTTAATCACTTCTTCCTGTTTCACCAGAATCGACCGGCCGTTGGCATCTTTCTTACCGCTGTCTTTGTACTCCACAAACAGTGTCGCCATCGGCTTACCGATGTTGTCCTTGGTGAAGTTGGACATCATGTTGCCGCCCGCGCCATCCAGTGAAATGTTCACCTGCGGCTGGTTGTACTCATCCATGCTCGACGTGGAATCGGTGATGTGATCACCGGTCAGAATCACACGCTTGTACAGCACCACTGGCTGCCCGTCGCGGGTTTTCTTCACTTCCGAATCGCCTGGCACACGGCCGCTGGCCGCTGCGGTTGGATCCACGCTGGTGTTCACCAGACGGAATTCCAGCGTGGCAGTTGCGCCCAGAATCTCTTTGGCGCGCGCGGTGTCCTGAATACCCGGCAGTTCCACCACGATGCGGTCAGAACCCTGACGCTGCACCAGCGGTTCGGCAACGCCGAGCTGGTTCACACGGTTACGCAGAATGGTGATGTTTTGCTGCACCGCATATTCACGCGCTTCGCTCAGGCGCGCATCGCTCATCACCGCACGCAGCGCATCGCTGCCCTGGCTTGAGATCACCAGATCGCGATGGCGAGTAGACAAGTAGCTGATTGCCGCATCACGGCTGGCGCCGTCACGGAAACGCACTTCTACGCCATAGTTCGCGATTTTATTAACGGTGGTATACGGAATGCTTTTGTCGCGCAGATCGCTGCGCAGGCTGTCGGCGTTCTGCTCTTGCAGTTTGCCCAGAGCCGTATCCATATCCACTTCCATCAGGAAGTGAACGCCGCCGCGCAGATCAAGACCGAGTTTCATCGGTTCCGCGGACAGCATGCTCAGCCAGCGAGGCGTTGCCGGCGCAAGGTTGAGGGCCACAATGTAGTCTTCGCCCAGCGCGCTGGTGAGTGCATCACGCGCGCGCAACTGTCCATCCTGCGTTGCAAAGCGGGCCAGAATGGCACCATTTTCCAGAGCGAGGGATTTGCTCTCGATATTGTCTTGTTTTAATACGGTCTGGATCTGATCCAACGTTTGCTCACTGGCGGCGCCACCGCGCGCACCAGTGATCTGAACGGCCGGATCCTCACCATAAAGGTTAGGAAGCGCATAGAGCAGGCCGACGAGAATCACGACGACCAGCATGATGTACTTCCACAAAGGATAACGGTTTAACACGGCAGTTCCCTTCGGGAAGAAAAAATTACAGCGCCTTCAAAGTACCTTTCGGCAGAACGGCGGCCACGAAATCACGTTTAACAACTACTTCAGTGGTGTCGTTCAGGGCAATAGAAACATAGCCAGTTTCTGCCACTTTGGTCACACGGCCAACTAAACCACCGCTGGTCAGCACTTCATCACCTTTAGAGATGGAATCCATCAGTTTCTTGTGATCTTTAGTACGCTTCTGCTGTGGACGCAGAATCATGAAGTAGAAGATCAGACCAAAGACCACCAGCATGATCACCAGAGAATACGGACTTCCCTGAGACGGTGCGCCTGCTGCGGCTACGGCGTCAGAAATGAAAAAGCTCATTAAATTTCCCTCATTGATGAATTATCAGACGTTCAGCGGAGGAACCGCCTTCCCCGTCCGTTGGTAGAACTCGCTAACAAAGTGCTCTAATTTACCCTCTTCGATAGCCTTACGTAAACCGGCCATCAAACGCTGGTAATAGCGCAGATTGTGAATCGTATTCAGGCGTGCGCCCAGTATTTCGTTACAGCGATCAAGATGATGCAAGTAGGCGCGGCTATAATTGCGACAGGTGTAACAATCACACTCTGCATCCAGCGTTGCGGTGTCATCTTTATACCGGGCATTACGAATTTTCACCACGCCATCGGTAACAAACAGATGACCATTGCGCGCATTGCGCGTTGGCATAACGCAGTCAAACATATCGATACCGCGGCGAACGCCTTCCACCAGATCTTCTGGCTTGCCGACGCCCATCAAATAACGCGGTTTGTCTTGCGGAATTTGCGGACAGACGTGCTCCAGGATTCGGTGCATGTCCTCTTTAGGTTCACCCACCGCCAAGCCGCCCACAGCGTACCCATCAAAGCCAATCTCTACCAGACCTTTAACCGAGACATCTCGTAAATCTTCGTAAACACCGCCCTGAATAATGCCGAATAATGCATTTTTATTGCCGAGTGAATCGAAGCGATCGCGGCTGCGTTGTGCCCAGCGCAACGACATCTCCATCGAACGTTTGGCGTAATCCCAATCCGCCGGATACGGCGTACATTCGTCGAAGATCATCACCACGTCAGAACCGAGATCGAACTGAATTTCCATCGACTTTTCCGGATCGAGGAAAATCGGATCGCCGTTGATCGGGTTACGGAAGTGCACGCCCGCTTCGGTGATCTTACGGATATCGCCAAGGCTGAACACCTGGAAGCCGCCGGAATCAGTAAGGATCGGTCCTTGCCAGTTCATGAAATCGTGCAGGTCGCCGTGCAGTTTCATGATCTCCTGACCTGGGCGCAGCCACAGGTGGAAGGTGTTGCCGAGCAGGATTTGCGCGCCGGTCTCTTTCACTTCCTCCGGCGTCATGCCTTTCACCGTGCCGTAAGTGCCCACGGGCATAAATGCTGGGGTTTCAACAACGCCACGATCAAAGACCAGACGGCCACGGCGCGCGCGCCCGTCGGTAGTATCTAATTCAAATTTCACATTAACCTCTGATCAGAGAAACAGTCTGATTCAATTATGCGCCGACGCTTTCGTCAGGCGCTTGTGGATTACGGGTGATGTACATCGCATCCCCGTAGCTAAAGAAACGGTACTGCTCTGCCACCGCGCTGTGATAAGCCGCCATGGTGTGCTGATAACCAGCAAAGGCCGAAACCAGCATAATCAGGGTCGATTCCGGCAGATGGAAGTTGGTGATCAGCGCATCGATCACCTGATAGTGATAGCCGGGATAGATGAAAATCTGTGTGTCATCGAAGAAGGGTGCAATCAGCGCATTCTGGCTGGCCTTCGCGGCGCTCTCCAGCGAACGTACTGAGGTGGTGCCCACGGCGACCACTTTGTTGCCGCGTGCTTTACACGCCAGCACCGCATCCACCACATCCTGCGGCACTTCCGCGTATTCGGCATGCATGATGTGATCCTCGATGGTTTCAACGCGCACCGGCTGGAAAGTCCCGGCACCGACGTGCAGCGTGACAAACGCCATCTCGACGCCTTTAGCTTTCAGCGCTTCCAGCAGCGGCTCGTCAAAGTGCAAACCGGCGGTCGGTGCGGCGACGGCGCCGGGACGCACGCCGTACACGGTCTGGTACAGCTCACGGTCAGCATCTTCATCCGGACGATCAATATACGGCGGCAGCGGCATATGGCCGACGCTGTTGAGAATATCCAGCACCGCGCGATCGTCTTCGAAGGCGATCTCAAACAGTGTGTCATGGCGCGCCACCATCGTGGCTTTGACACTTTCGTCATCGCCCAGCAGCAGCGCTGCGCCCGGCTTGGGCGCTTTGGAGGCGCGCACGTGCGCCAGCACGCGCTTATCGTCCAGCATGCGCTCAACCAGCATCTCGATTTTGCCGCCGCTGGCTTTACGCCCAAAGACGCGCGCCGGAATCACGCGGGTGTTGTTGAACACCAGCAGATCGCCCGGATTGAGCTTATCCATCACGTCTGTAAATACGCCGTGGCTTAACGCGCCGCTTGGACCATCCAGCGACAGCAAGCGGCAACCGCTTCGCTGCGCCTGCGGATAGTGGGCGATTAAGGATTCTGGCAACTCAAAGGTAAAATCGACTACGCGCATGCTTCACTTCTTCAGGACTTAAAATCAGGCGGCATAGTCTAGCGGAAAAGCGGCAAATTCTGAACAACTGGCTGCGCTTCTGTGATTCTGCGAATACACAAAATAATTCGAGGTGCAGGCAGGCGGCAAACGAGAGCAGCTCCCGCACCTGTAACTTGAAGTATGACGTGTATATAATGCGCCATGAACTTTCTCGCTCACCTTCACCTGGCGCAGCTGGCTAACAGCTCTCTGCTGGGCAATCTCATGGCCGATTTCGTGCGCGGCAACGTGCAATCACAATGGCCTGCATCGGTGGTGGATGGCATTGCCATGCATCGTCGCCTCGACGTCCTGACCGATAACCTGCCCGAAGTGCGGATTGCGCGTGCGCTATTCCGTCCGGAAACGCGCCGCGTGGCCCCCATCACGCTCGACGTGATTTGGGACCACTTCCTCGCGCTACACTGGGATGAATTCCACCCAACGCAGTCGCTGGTGGCGTTTACCGCGGCGGCTGAACAAAACATCGTGCCGCAGCTGGCGGGCACGCCGGAAGGTTTCATCGAGCTGAACGCAGTGATGTGGCGCGAACGCTGGTTTGAGCACTATGCCGAACCAACGCGGCTGGCACGCGTGCTCAACGGCATGGCGCATCGCCGTCCGCGCTTAGCCGCGCTGCGCGACTCCTATCAGGATTTTGTTGATCACTACGAGCAACTTGAGCCGCTGTTCTTCCAGTTTTATCCGCGCTTAATGGCCGCCGCGCGCGCGCAGGAATTGTAATATTAGGTAATTCAAGACCCGTCTGTTGGACGGGAAATTTCCCATCACCTACCCTGCGTGACCTTAATCTTCGTCACACTCAGGGAAATCTCATGCAGCATCTTATTGCCAACCGGCTCGCAGAAGCCGGTCTTAGCTACACGCACATCCTGGCATTGGGGATAGTGATTGCCATTATCTTTGCCATCTCACTGCTTACTCACGCCATTCTGCACCGCGCTATCTTGCCGCTGCTGCGTCGCTACACCGAGAAAAGTAGCCGTCAGTGGCCAAAAGCGCTGATTAACAGTCGCCTGTTTAGCCGCAGCGTCTGGCTGATGCAAGGTGTGCTATTCAAATTACAGACTGAACTCTTCCTGCACGACAGTGCTCAGATCTACGCAGCGCTGCTGATTTTCGCCCAGCTGTGGATGATGGTCTTCGCCCTGCTGATGTTGTTCTCCTTGCTGGATTTACTGCAGCAGCTCAGCGTGAACAGCATGCTAGCGCAGCAATTGCCGCTGCGCGGTATTATCCAGAGCGTGAAATTGATCGCCGCCATTTTAATGGTAATCATGATTATTTCACTGCTGTTGGGTAAATCGCCTGGCGTATTGATCACCGGACTCGGTGCCATGACCGCGGTGCTGATGCTGGTATTTAAAGATCCAATTCTGGGTCTGGTGGCCGGTATTCAGTTAGCGGCCAATAATATGCTGAAAATGAATGACTGGCTGGAAATGCCGAAATATGGCGCGGACGGTGCGGTCATCGATATTTCTTTAACCACGGTAAAAGTGCGCAACTGGGATAACACCATTGTTACCATTCCCGCTTACGCCTTAATTTCCGACTCCTTTAAAAACTGGCGCGGCATGTCGGAATCCGGTGGGCGTCGCATTAAGCGCAGCATTCATATTGATACCACCAGTATTGGCTTCCTTGATGATGCCATGATGCAGTAGCTGAAAAGTGCGCATCTGCTGGCACCGTATCTGGATAGCAAAAGCGAAGAAGTGGCCGCATGGAATGCGCAACTGGGCTGTGATTTAGATTCGCCACTCAACGGTCGCCGCCTGACGAATATCGGTACCTTCCGCGTCTGGCTGCAGAGCTGGCTGGAGCAGCATCCGCGTATTCACAAAGAGATGACGTTAATGGTGCGGCAGTTAGCGCCAGGTGAAAACGGTCTGCCGCTGGAAGTGTATGTGTTCACCAACACCACGGTGTGGAAAGAGTACGAGAATATTCAAGCGGATATCTTTGACCATATTTACGCGGTGCTACCTACTTTTGGTCTGCGCGTCCATCAATCGCCAACCGGTAATGACATGCGTCAAATTGGCGTAAGAACCCGCCACTAAGGCTTCATCCCGTATTACCCGCCAGTAAGAAGAAAAATTTCACTGGCGGGCTTTTCCCCCTCTTGTCACGCGCAGCCATCTGCGGCTTAATGAAGCCTTTCTTAACTTTTGTTAACTTCGTCACACAGCCAATACGCCATTTTTGGCGTCTGTTGTTGCTTCGCCAGCCTGAAAATCATAAGAGGGAAAGATGTCATCAGCTTCGCTTACCGAACTCGACGCACGTTATCATTTCGCCTGTGATGTTGCCAAAACCGCCGCCAGCCGGGCTCTATCCTGGTATCAGCAACGTCATCAATTAGTGGTTGAGCATAAGAAAGATCTGCAGGATGTGGTCAGCGAAGCCGATCGCAACGTTGAGGCCTTGGTCAAGCATCTGATCCACGAACGCTTTCCTGACGATGCGGTGTTGGGTGAAGAGAGCGGCGGCAATACTGCTGGCGCACGCTTTATCTGGGTGCTCGATCCGATTGATGGCACCAGCAGCTTTCTTAACGGCTTGCACAACTGGTGCGTATCGCTGGCGATCGTTTGTGAAAACGAAGCGGTGATTGGTGTGGTGTGCGATCCCAATCATCATGAAACCTTTCACGCCTGCCGCGGCAAAGGTGCTTGGGTTAATGATAAGCGCATTCAGGCGCACAGCGCGCAGCAGCTCGATCAGGGATTGCTTGGTCTGAGCAGCTCCAACAGCCAACCGATTGAACCGCTGACCACTTTTATCAGCGCATTACTGGCGCAGGGCGGCATGTTTATCCGCAACGGCTCGGGGGCGTTGATGAGCGCATGGGCGGCGGCCGGTCGCTTAATTGGTTACTACGAAGCGCATATGAATCCGTGGGATGGCTTGCCGGGCATTGTGCTGATGCGCGAAGCGGGCGGCATTACCAACGATTATCTGGCTAATCACGGCTTGCAGAACGGCAATCCGGTGCTGCTGGCTAATGCGGTGATTTATCCGCAGCTGAAAGCGCTGCTGCCTGGGCATTTATCTTTATAATTTCCGTAATCGGTTAAGTTCGTTAATTTATGCGAACTTAACCTTCATGCAAAATTACTTAAGCGCGCTGTAAGTAATATTCTATTCCGAAGTGAGAATTTTCTCTTTTTTTCTTAAACATCCCGGCATCAATAAAAATACGATATGCTGCGCAAGTCAAACATCCCTTAGTAATACTTATTTTCTCCTTTTTTGTTGTTCTTTTTCGGCGCCAGGATGCGCCGAGATATTTTTCGGCATTTTATTATTTCGGGATGGCGTGATTATTTTTTAATATTATTTTTAATCGTCATCGATAAAAAAGGTCGCCATCAATGGCGACCTTACAATATCATCAGCTTTTACGCTTTTTCACTAGCGGCCATGCCAGTAATAGCAGCGCAATCCACGCAAAACCAACGTACAGCGACACGCGCGTATCCGGGAAGTAACCAATCAGCCCAATAATGAAGGCCAGGAACAGCACGCCGAACCATGCGGTGGCGCTACCGCCCGGCATGGCAAAATCCAGCTTACCGGCTTGCTCTTTGCCAATCTTGCGGCGGAAGGCGATCTGCGACAGCAGAATCATGATCCACACCCAAACGGTAGCAAAGGTCGCCAGCGAGGCGATCACCAGGAACACTTTCTCTGGCATCAGGTAGTTGAGATACACCGCAATCAGCATCGCCAGCATCATCACCAAAACGGTCACCCACGGAATTCCGCGATTCGAAACCTTCTGGAATACCTTCGGTGCGTGGCCCTGTTGCGCCATGCCGTGCAGCATACGCCCCACGCCAAACACATCGCTGTTAATCGCCGACAGCGACGCTGTCAGCACCACGAAGTTAAGAATTGATGCCGCCGCCGCAATCCCCAAATGCTGGAAGGTCAGCACGAACGGACTGCCAGAAGTGCCCACCTGATTCCACGGATAAATCGACATGATGACGAACAGCGTACCAACGTAGAACACCAGAATACGCATCGGTACG
The DNA here is from genome assembly GCF_003208415.1 of Pantoea sp. AG1095. Classification (NCBI taxonomy): domain Bacteria; kingdom Pseudomonadati; phylum Pseudomonadota; class Gammaproteobacteria; order Enterobacterales; family Erwiniaceae; genus Pantoea; species Pantoea sp. AG1095. The sequence goes on from NZ_QKMJ01000008.1 coordinate 81,916, forward strand.
GAGTTGATGGCGCGTGGAATCGATGTCTTCGGATCTTCCGCTTCACCGGCAGTAATCCCGATAATCTCTATGCCGCCGTAGGCAAACATCACCATCTGCAGTGACAGCAGCATGCCAACAATGCCGTGCGCGAAGAAACCGCCGTTGGTCCACAGATTGTGAATGCCGGTCGGCTGGCCGCCGTTGCCGATGCCCCAGAAAATCATGCCGAAGCCGGCGAGAATCATGATGATGATGGTGGCGACTTTGAAAAAGGAGAACCAGAACTCCACTTCGCCAAAGACTTTCACGCTCATCAGGTTGATGGCGCCAATAATCAGCACCACGCTCAGCACCCAAATCCAGTGCGGCACATCGGGGAACCACACGCCCATGTAGATACCAAAAGCCGTTACGTCGGCAATCGCCACAATCAGGATTTCAAAACAGTAGGTCCAGCCGGTGATGTATCCGGCCAGCGGGCCGAGATAATCCTGCGCATAGCGCGAGAATGAGCTGGCCTGCGGATTGTTGACCGACATTTCCCCCAACGCACGCATGATGATGTACGCCACCGCACCGCCGATGATGTACGCCAGCAGCACGCTTGGGCCCGCCATTTTGATAGCATCTGCCGAGCCGTAAAACAGCCCGGTGCCAATCGCCGATCCCAGCGCCATAAAGCGAATGTGGCGCGTGCTCAGTCCGCGTTTGAGCTTATTGGTTTCTTGCATAACACTCAGTACCTTGAAAATGAAAAACCACGGGCAAGCCCGTGGTTGGAATTAACAGCAATGTCGCTTACTGATGAACCGCGACCTGCTCACGTCCTTTTGCCCGATCAACTACCGCGGCAATCACCAGCATCGCCAGCGATGGCGGCAACCAGGAAAGTCCCTGATCGGCCAGCGGCAGATGCTGACTGAACAGCGGCAACACATCTTTGAAGCTGGTGGTTTTGATGGCATCAACGATACCGAACAGCAGGCTTACCAGCATGGTCGGCGCGATAATACGCGAACTTTTGTTCCAGAACTTCAGCGTGAAGCTCAGCACCACCAGTACGATGCATGGCGGATAAATCGCCGTCAGCACCGGAATCGAAATCTGAATCAGATGGCTCAGACCGAGATTCGACACCACCATCGAGAACAGACCCAGAATAAATACCAGCGTTTTATACGACAGCGGAACATATTGCGCAAAGAATTCTGCACAGGCGCACGTCAGGCCCACCGCCGTCACCATGCAAGCGACGAAGATCAGTGCCGCAAGGAAGAAGCTGCCCATGCCGCCGAAAGTCTGCTGCACATAAGCATGCAGAATTTCAGCACCGTTCGCGCTTTGCGCCACTAATGCGCCGCTATCGTTACCGAGTTTGAACAGCGTCAGGTAAATCAGCGTCAAACCGATACCGGCGATGATGCCCGCCAGCATGGTGTAGCGCGTCAGCAGTTTGGCATCTTCCACACCGCGTGAGCGCGCCGCATTGACGATGACGATACCGAACACCAGCGCTCCCAACGTATCCATGGTCAGATAACCATTAACGAAACCGCTGGAGAAGGCGGCACGCTGATACTCTTCGGTGCCCGGCGAAACGCCACCGGCCGGCCAGATCAGCACGGCAACGCCGAGCACAATCAGCGCCAGAATTTTCAGCGGAGCGAGGAAGTGGCCGACGGTATCCAGCAGTTTGCCCGGATACAGTGAGATGCCAATCACCAGCGCGAAGTAAATCAGGCTGTAAATGAACAGCGGCAGTGTGCCGTCGCCGGTCAGCGGTGCAATACCTACGGCAAAGGAAACGGTGGCGGTACGCGGCGTGGCAAACAGCGGGCCAACAGCCAGGTAACACACGGTCGCCAGCAACAAGCCTGCGGCTTTACCAATCGGCGAGCTCAGCGCATCAATGCCGCCGCCCACACGCGCCAGCGCGATGACGGTGATCACCGGTAAGCCAACAGCCGTAATCAGGAAGCCGAAAGCCGCAATCCAAACGTGTTCGCCAGACTGAATCCCCACCATCGGTGGGAAGATGATATTTCCTGCGCCAACGAACAGGGCAAACGTCATGAAGCCCAGCGCCAGGATATCCTTGGAGGTTAAACGATGTGTCATAAACTTCTGTACTGCCTGTAGCTGATGTTGCGGTGGAAGTTGAGTTCGTGTTGTCCTCTGGATGCGCTAAAACAAGGGCTTATCAGGCAAGACCAGCGTGTTATGCGGGACTAATCGTTAAAGCGCAGGTGATTTAATCTACTTTTCTTCTGTTCGCAGAGGGATAAATCGACAACGGCGCAAATTAGAACGTTTATAGCGAAGAAAGGCAATACAGGATCGAAAAACCAGAAGGATATAACAAGATAGTGGGAGAAAGCAGTGAATCACGGTGGAATAGCGGCAAAACACCTCAGATGATTTGCTAAATGTTTCCTCGATGCGAGAGATCTCTTTGCATAAATCAGCCTGCAGATGCACAAAAGGCGCGATTTACGCGCCTGTTTGGCTAACTTTACAGCATTACCAGACTGTTCTTGCTATATCGACCACCAGACGAATCTTCTGCCACTGCTGCTCTTCGCTCAGGCTGTTGCCCTCTTCGGTTGAGGCAAAGCCACACTGCGGGCTGAGGCAGATTTGATCAAGGCTCACGAACTGTGCTGCTTCCTGCAAACGCGCTTTCACCTGCTGCGCATCCTCCAGCTCGCCGGTTTTGGTGGTGATCAAACCCAGCACCACTTGCTGATGACCCGGCTTGAGGAAGCGCAGCGGCTCGAAACCACCTGAACGTTCGTTGTCATACTCAAGGTAGAAAGCATCGATATTCACGCCGCCAAACAGCACTTCGGCGACCGGCTCATAGCCACCTTCGGAAATCCAGGTTGAGCGGAAGTTGCCGCGACAAACATGCAGCCCAACGGTTAGATCCTCTGGCTTACCTTCCAGTGCAGTATTCAGCACTTCAGCATAGATGCGCGCCAGTTCCTGTGGATCTTCACCACGCTCGCGGATCTGCTGCTGCTGTTCGGTTGAGCACAGATAGGCCCACACCGTGTCATCCAGCTGCAGATAACGGCAACCAGCCGCATAAAACGCTTTGATGGCGTCTTTGTAGGTCTGCGCCAGATCGGCGAAGTACTCTTTCAGATCGGGATACACCGTGGCATCGATCACCTTACGGCCACCGCGGAAGTGCAGCACGCTTGGGCTGGGAATGGTCATCTTGGCAACCGCATCGCCCGCCACGCTTTGCAGGAAGCGGAAGTGCTCCAGCATCGGGTGTTGAGGATTAAAAGCCACTTTACCAGTGACTTTCACGCCGTGCGCTTTGGTCTGCACGCCGTTGAACTGAATGCCCTGCTCCGCTTCGAACAGCTCGACGCCGTGCAAATCGCCGAAGAAATCGAAGTGCCACCAAGCGCGACGGAATTCACCATCGGTAACGATCTGCAGGCCGTTGGCACGCTGCTGCTCCACTACATGGCGGATTTCGCGATCTTCAACCTGACGCAGTTGATCAGCGTTGATTTCGCCATTGGCAAACTGCACACGCGCCTGCTTGACGGCAGCGGGACGCAGAAAACTGCCGACGGTATCGGCGCGGAACGGGTTATGACGTGGCATTTTATCTCCTGGCTGAGCGCATAGTTGCGTCAGGGTATAATTTCGCTGAGTTATTTTAGCCATCTGGACGGCTATATGTCCAGGAAGAATGCCACGCTATTACCCTTTCGGCAACGGAAGAAAATTCAGCTTACATGAAACTATTTCATGTTCAGATGCACGTTCTTCAATTTCCCTCAATTGCCGCTCGCGCTTGCGCCATCTGGCTATCTGACAACGGCAGATAACCCGCTTCGCTCACCCGACGCTGACCTTGTGGCGATAACACCTGATGCAGAAAGGCATTCACCAGCGGCGGCAGCGGTTTGCCGGGTGCTTTGTTGACGTAGATATAAAGCGGGCGCGACCACGGATAGCGGCCGCTGCGAATCGATTCGGCATCCGGCATCATGCTGTCGCCGTTCGCCGTGACCACCGGTAGCATTTTCACGCCGCTGAGATGAAAGCCAAAACTGGCATAACCGATGCTGTTGGGTGTGGCGGCAACGGCTTGTACCACCGCCGCAGAGCCGGGGAATTCAGCGACATCAGCACGGAAATCACCTTTGCACAGCGCCTGCTGCTTAAAGAAGCCCCACGTTCCCGACGCCGAGTTGCGGCCATAGCGCTGGATGCTGCGCGTGGCCCACTGGCCTTCGCTCAGGCCGAGATCGCCCCAGCGCTGCGGCACTTGCTGCCCGCCGCACAGACGCGTGATGGAGAACAGCGCATCGAGTTGTTGCGGCGCGATGCGCGTCAGCGGATTGTCCTGATTAACCACTACCACCAGCGCATCCATCGCTACCGGCACCGCCAGCGGCGGATAGCCGTAGCGCGCGGTAAAAAGTTGACGTTCGTCGATCTGCATCGGCCGGCTCATCGCGCCCAGTTGGGCAGCACCTGCCGCCAGCGCGGTCGGCGCAGTAGAAGATCCCGCCGCCTGCACCTGAACGTTGACGCCCGGCGACTGGCGGCTGAAATCCTCGCCCCATAATGTCATCAGATAACCCAGCGTATCCGATCCAACGCTGCTCAGATTGCCGGTTAGCATGGTTTGTTGGCCGTGTGCCAAAGCAGAGCAAAGCAGCAAGAGGGAGATCAACAGCGATTTCATTGGCGATTCCGCAATTCAGTAAGACGCCTATTCTGGAGCGGTGCGATTTATCGCGCAATACATTGCGTATGGGTTGTTAATGAGGCAGCGGTCGCCATGAATAGCGATCCTACGACCTTAATTAACCCGCTCTTGCATCACGTTAGCCACAATCAAGCGTGGCGGCAGCAGGAAGCTGAAACAGGTTTCCTGATGCGGCACGCTGGTGATCTCCAGCCGCGCGTTGTGATGTCCCAACGCATGCTTCACGATCGCCAGCCCCAATCCGCTGCCGCCGGTGGCGCGCGAACGCGCTTTATCCACGCGATAGAAACGCTCGGTGAGGCGTGGCAGATGCTGCTCGCTAATGCCCGGCCCGTCATCACACACCTTAAACTGCGCGCCTTGTTTGGTGCGCAGCCAGCTGATGTCGATGCGCGTGCCATCGGGCGTGTGATTCACCGCGTTATAGACCAGATTGGAAATGGCGCTACGTAGCTGCTCATCATTGCCGAACACTTTCAGATGCGGATCGGTATGGAAATGGATGGTGTGACGTCCCTGACTCAGCGTTTCCGCTTCACGCTGCAACAGCATCAGCATGCCCGGCACATCCACCGTCTCTTTGAGATCGATGGCTGGCGCCGCTTCGATACGCGATAAGGTCAGCAACTGCTTCACCAGACTGTCCATGCGGCGCGTCTGCTCTTGCATGGTATGCAACGCCTTGCTGCGCGTGCGCTCGTTCATCACCGAGTCGTCCATCATTTCCAGATAACCCTGCAATACCGTTAACGGCGTGCGCAGTTCATGACTGACGTTAGCAAAGAAGTTGCGTCGCGCGCCTTCCAGCTGATGCATCTGAGTGACATCACGTGCCACCATCAGCCACTGACCTTCGCTGTAAGGCATCACGCGGAATTCCATATGACGCTGATTATTGAGGATTTGGGTCAGCGGCATGTCGAACTTGCGCTGGCGGATATAGCGGGAAAATTCAGGATAACGCAGCAAATTGAGGATATTCTGGCCGTTATCTTCCGGCCAGCGCAAGCCAAGGTGCTGCTGCGCCAGGCCGTTGCACCAGAAAATAGTGCCCTCTTCGGTGGTCAGCACCACCGCATCCGGCAGCGATTCTGCTCCGCTGCGGAAACGTTTGATCAGATTGCCCAGCTCGCGCCGCCGCCGCCGGTTGCGCAATTGCATCTGGTACAGGCCATAAAACAGCGGTTCCCAACTGCCGCGTCCGGTGGGCGGCGTCATTGAACGATCGACCCACAGCCAGTGCGATAGACGCATCAGATTTCTGAAGTGCCAGAACATCACGCCGGTCACCGCAATCAGCAGCAGCCACGGCAGATATCCGAACAACAGACCCAACACCAGCGCAGGTAAACAGACCAGCGCCAGCTCGGTCAACAATCTCTTCCAGGAGAGTCGTTCCAGCACGGTAAACACTCCGTTTACGTTTAATAGCGGGCAGAGAAACGATACCCTGTTCCGCGCACGGTTTGAACCATGCGATCGTGGCCGGTTAATTCCAGTGCTTTACGTAAACGGCGAATATGCACATCGACGGTGCGATCTTCGACATACACATTGGTGCCCCAAACATGGTTCAGCAGCTGTTCGCGGCTGTACACGCGTTCCGGGTGGGTCATAAAGAAGTGCAGCAGTTTGTACTCGGTCGGTCCCATCTCCAGCGGCGTGGTTTCCGACATCACGCGATGTGAGGAAGGATCCAGGCTCAGGCCCTGCATCTCAATCACCTCTTCCACCGCCATCGGCGAAATACGGCGCATCACCGCTTTGATACGCGCCATCAGCTCTTTCGGTGAGAATGGCTTGGTGATGTAATCATCCGCGCCCACTTCCAGACCGCGCACGCGATCTTCTTCTTCACCGCGCGCCGTCAGCATCATCACCGGAATGTCGCGCGTCATGGCTTCACGCTTCAAATGCTTAATAAACTGAATCCCGCTGCCGCCGGGCAACATCCAGTCCAGCAGAATCAAATCAGGCCAGGGTTCGATCAGCTTACCAATCGCGCTGTCATAATCTTCCGCCTCAATAGGCTGGTAATCATTCTGTTCCAGCACGAAACATAACATTTCTCGGATGGGAGCTTCGTCTTCCACAACCAAAATGCGCTTAGCCATTGTAACTCCTGCTAGTGTGACACCGTGTCACTGGGATTTGCGGCGCCATTATGCGTCAGTTTTGTGACACTTTTATGAAAACACCGCCCTAAGATAGATAGATAAAAAACAGAAATGTCACAATAAAATTCTGCTTTTTTTCTTTGTGATCTTAAGTGGTTATAATTCGCCTTCGCTAAGCAGAGCACGGAGCAAACATGCGCATCATTCACACCGCTGACTGGCATCTCGGTCAGTTCTTTTACAGCAAAAGTCGCGCGCGGGAACATCAGGCGTTTCTCGACTGGCTGCTGGATCAGATTGTGCAGCATCAGGTGGATGCGCTGATTATCGCCGGCGATCTGTTTGATACCGGTTCGCCGCCGAGCTACGCGCGTGAAATGTTTAACCGTTTTGTGGTGGCGCTGCAGCCAAGCGGCTGCCAATTGGTGGTGCTGGCGGGCAATCACGACTCGGTGGCGACGCTGAATGAATCGCGCGAGCTGCTGGCCTGCCTGAATACGCAGGTGATCACCAGCGCCACGCCGCAGGGCGAACAGCAGGTGTTAACCCTGAAGCAGCGCGACGGCGCGCCGGGCGCGCTGCTGTGCGCCATTCCTTATCTGCGTCCGCGCGACATTCTGCGTAGCCAGGCTGGCCAATCCGGCCGCGAGAAGCAGATCTCGCTGCTGGAGGCGATCGAGCAGCATTATCAGCACTGCTTTGCTGCCGCGCAGGCGCAGCGCGATGCGCAGGACGTTACGCTGCCGATCATCGCCACCGGTCATCTCACCACTGTTGGCGTGACTAAAAGCGATTCGGTGCGCGACATCTATATCGGTACGCTGGATGCCTTCCCGGCGCAGGCGTTTCCGCCCGCCGATTACATTGCGCTCGGTCACATCCATCGCGCCCAGCGCATCGCCAACAGCGAGCACATTCGTTACAGCGGTTCGCCGATTCCGCTCAGTTTTGATGAGCTTGGCCGCGAGAAAAGCGTCTTCCTGCTGGAATTCAGCACCACGCTCGATACCGTTACGCCGCTAACCATCCCGCACTTCCAGCCGATGCAGATGCTGAAAGGCTCGATGGCGGAGATTGAACATCAGCTGGCGCAGTTCAGCGCGAGCGCCAGCGAACAGCCAGTCTGGCTGGATATTGAGATCACCACGCAGGAATATCTTAGCGATCTGCAACGTCGCATTGAAGCGCTCACCGAAAATCTGCCGGTCGAAGTGCTGCTGGTGCGCCGCAGCCGCGAACAGCGGCAGCGCAGCCTCGAACGGCTGGAGAACGAAACCCTGAGCGAACTAAAAGTGGAAGACGTGTTTGCTCGCCGACTGGCGCAGGAAGATCAGCTGGATGCCGGGCAGGCCGAGCAGTTAACGCAGCTGTTCCGCACCCAGCTTGCCGCGCTGGAGAATCCATCCGCATGAAAATTTTGACGCTACGTTTTAAGAACCTCAATGCGCTGCGCGGCGAATGGTTTATCGATTTCCGTCGTGAGCCCTTTGCCAGCAACGGCTTGTTTGCCATTACCGGCGCCACCGGGGCGGGCAAAACCACCTTACTCGATGCGATTTGCCTGGCGCTCTATCACCAGACGCCGCGCCTCGGCACGCTGTCGCAAACCCAGAACGAGCTGATCACCCGCGACACCGCCGAGTGTCTGGCGGAGGTGGAGTTTGAGATCAAAGGCGAAGCCTGGCGCGCCTTCTGGAGCCAGAACCGCGCGCGCGGCCAAGCCGACGGTAAGCTGCAGGCACCGCGCGTCGAGCTGGCGCGTGTGGCCGATAATCAGATCATCGCCGATAAAGTTGGCGACAAGCTGAAAGCGATTGAGACCCTGTCGGGGCTCGATTTCGCCCGTTTTACCCGCTCAATGATGCTGTCGCAAGGCCAGTTTGCCGCCTTCCTGAATGCCAAACCCGGCGAACGCGCCGAGCTGCTGGAAGAGCTGACCGGCACCGAAATCTACGGACAAATCTCGGTGCAGATCTACGAGCGCTGGCGCACCGCGCGCAGCGAGCTGGATACGCTGCGCGCCCGCGCCGGCGGCATGTCGCTGCTCGATGAAGCGCGCCGGGCAGAATTGACGCAGCAGCTGGCGGAACTTGGCACGCAGGAGAAAATCCTGAGCGAACAGCTAACGCTGGCGCAGCATCAGCAGCAATGGCTGGTGCAGCAGCAACAGCTAACGCAAGAGCAGCAGCAGGCCGAACAGACGCTGCTTGCCGCGCAACAGGCCTGGCAGCAGGCGGATGGCGATCGTCAGCGGCTGGCGCGCGCCGAACCGGCAGAAAAACTGCGCGAGAAGTTGCAGCAGCGCGAACAGTTGCAGGGCGATCTCCGTGCGCTGGAACAGCAATCGCAGCAGCTGCAAGCGCAACGGCAGCAAGCCAAAACCGCGCTGCAACAGGGCGAAAACCATTATCAGGCTGCGCAGCAGGCGCGTGAACAGGCGTTACAGCAACAGCAGCAGCTTGAAATGCTGCTCACCGAGCAGGTTATCCCGCTCGATCAACGCATCACCACCCTCGCGCAGCAGCTGGATGAACAGCAGCGATTGCATCTGCAGCAGCAACAGGCGCTGCAATCCAGCCAAACCGCACTCAGCCAGCAACAGCAGGTAAGTGAACGTTTACAACAACAGCTGGCGCAGCAGCAGGAATTTCGTGTCCGCGAAGCCGCTGTCGCCCATTGGGGCGCGGAATTAACGCGCTGGCAGGCGGAGATTGCCCGGCTGGATGAGCGCGAGCAGACGCTGACGCAGCTCATCGCACAGCATCAACAGCAGCGCAGCCAGCTGGAGCAGCATCAACAGGCGCAGGCTCAGCGTGAACAGGCGGCGCAACCGTTGCAGCAAGCCGAAGCGCAGGCCGCGCAGCAGCGCCTGCAAGCGGAGCAAGCACTGACTTCACTTGAGGCGGAGATCGGCAGCGTACAATTGCGCGACGCCCTGACGCAGCATCAAACCCAACGCCCTGCGCGCCAACAGCTTAACCTGCTCGCCGCGCAGTGGCGCGCGCTGCAACCGCAGCGGTTACAGCGTCAGCAGAAACTGGCGCAGCTCCAGCAGCAGCATCAGGACGCGGAACAGACGTTGCAGGCGCTGCGCGAGGAGTACAAACGGGAACATCAGGCGCTGCTCGATGTGCGCAAAATCTGCGAGCTGGAGCGCACCATCGCCCAGCTGGCCGACGAGCGCGCTAAACTGCAGCCGGATCAGCCCTGCCCGCTGTGCGGCTCGTGCCAGCATCCGGCGATTGCGCAATATCAGCAGCTTGAGCCCGGCGCCAATCAGCAGCGTTTAACCGCGCTGGAAACGCGCGTGGCGCAGCTAAAAGAGTCCGGCACCGCCAAAGGCGAGCAGCAGAAACTGTCGCTGCAACAGCAGCAGGCGTTGCAGCAGGAGATCAGCGATTACGATCAGCAACTGGCGACGGTGAACACCCAATGGCAAGCGCTGAGCGGTGAGCTGGCACTTACCTGCACGCTGGAGCAGCAGGACGATTTTGCGCAGTGGCAACAGCAGCAGGATGCGCAGGAACAGCTGCAGCAACAGCAGCTGCAGACGCGGGAAAACGCTGCGCGTGCGCTGCAGCAGGCAAAAGATGCGCATCTGCAACAGCAGCAGCTGTGGCAGCAGCATCAGAATCAGCAGCAGCTGGCGCAGCAGCAGATCGCCAGCACGCAGCAGACGCTGGATGAAATCAGCCAGCGCGAGGCCAGCGAACGCAGCGCCATGCAGCAACTGGCGCAGCAGCTGGAACAGCAGCTGACGCAGCATCAGCTCGTCCTGCCAGATGTCGCTGAGCGGGAAAGCTGGCTGCGCACTTTACAGCAACGCTGGATCGCATGGCAGGAAAATGAACGTTTACACGGCGAGTTACAGCCACAGCTGGCGAAAGCCGAAAGCGAGCGCAGCAGCCTGCAGCAGAATCTGGCGCGTGAACAGCAGCGGCTGGATGAGCTGCAGCAGACGCTCAGCACTTTGCAGCAGCAGCGCCAACAGCAGCAACAACAGCGTCAACAGCTGTTTGGCGATCGTCTGGTGGCAGAAGCCCGGCAGCAGCAGCATGCCGCGCTGCAACAGTGTGAACAGGCGCTGGCGCAGCAGCTTCAGCAGTGGCAACAGGCGCAAAGCATGCTGCACGGCCTGAATGGCCAGTGCGAGCAGATCGCGGCGCAGCAACACACCTTACGTGAGCGCGCTGCCGCCGCAGAAAGCGCCTTCCTCGCCGCGCTGCAGCAGAGTGATTTTGACGATGAGCGCGCGCTGCGTGCCGCCCTGCTGGAGGAGCGCGAGGTGCAGCAGCTGCGCCAGCAGTTGCAAACGCTCGATCAGCAGCGCCAGCAGCAGCTCACCCTCAGCGAACAGCTTATGCAGCGCTGGACGGCGCATCAGCAGCAGCGGCCTGCGGATCTTAGCGATGAGATTGCCGCCACGATTCAGCAGCAGCTGGAACAGCTGCGCGTGACGTTACGTGACAATGCCCGTCAACAGGGCGAAGCGCAGCAGCAGTTACACAGCGATGCACAACAGCGTTTGCAGCAGCAATCGTTGCTGACGCAAATCGCCACCGATGAAGTGGAACTGGCGCAGCTGGGGCGTCTGAACGATCTGGTGGGTTCGGCCAAAGGCGATAAATTCCGCCGCTTCGCACAAGGTCTGACGCTCGACCATCTGGTGTGGCTGGCGAACCGTCAGCTCGATCGCCTGCACGGTCGCTATCTGCTGCAACGCCGCATCAGTGAAGAACTGGAGCTGGAAGTGGTTGATACCTGGCAAGCCGACGCCACGCGCGATACGCGCACGCTATCGGGCGGCGAGAGTTTTCTCGTCAGCCTGGCGCTGGCGTTAGCGCTGTCCGATTTGGTGAGTCATAAAACGCGCATCGAATCGCTGTTCCTCGACGAAGGCTTCGGCACGCTGGATGCCGAGACGCTGGATACCGCGCTGGATGCGCTCGATGCCCTCAACGCCAGCGGCAAAACCATCGGCGTGATCAGCCATGTCGAAGCGATGAAGGAGCGTATTCCGGTGCAGATCCGTGTCCGCAAGATGAATGGCCTGGGTTACAGCAAGCTGGAGTTGCCGGGCGATCTCGCTTAAAAACGCACAATTCGTAGCGGCGCAATTTATTGCGCTTGTTAAGGCGGTGCCCATCCGAAAAGAGCGCGATAAATCGCGCCGCTACGATTCACTGCGTTCTTTTATCGCGTACTCACCAACTTATAACGGGGGCCGGCCAGCAAACCGCCCTGCTCGTTCTGCGCCAGCAGACGGGCGCTGGTCACACCGGCGATGGTGTGTGCCTTATCCGACACATTGCTGGCGATCTGCTTGATTGCCGCTGACACCAACATGCCAATGATACCGCCATTATTGTTGTTGCCATCTTCCGCGTCGCTGGCGGTGGCAATGCCTTGCCACAGCTCTTTACCGCTGCGCAAATCCACCAGACGCGCCGTCGCCGACACCCTGGTCACGCTCTGGATCACCTGATAGCTGCTGCCGTAATCGGTCACTGAAATGTACAGCGCGCTGTCGGCGTGGAAGATGTCATGCAGACGCTGCGGTCTGACAGCCTGAATTTCATGGCCGTTGGTCAATCCGTTCTGCTGGAAGGTTTCATCCACCACCGCCACCGGGAACACGTAATAGCCCGCTTCCGCCAGCGGACGCGTCACCAGCGAGGTGAAGCTGTTCGCCGCGTTCACATCCGGCGCGCGGTTATCCGCAGGCAGCACCAGAATTGAGGCCGGCTTGCTGGCGCGGAAGGCGCTGTAATCGTATGGTTTTTTATGCGCGCAGCCGGTCAATAGCAGCGTGGCCAGCACGCCTAAAGACACAATCAGCTTGTTCACTGGGCAACTCCTTGTTTTTTCTTCATCAGAAAGTCCATATAGGGTGCAGATTCCGGGAACAGCTGCTTCTCGGTGGCAAACTGGCCGAAGGCTTTATCGGTAGCACCGGTTTTGGCGTACAGCAGGCCGAGCTGCGCGTGCAGGCCCGGCGCAACCGGTTTGTTGACCGATTTGGCTTTTTCAATATCCAGATTCAGTGCTTCGATCTGCTTCTGCGGATCGCTATCTTTTTTGTAGTAGCTATAGATCTGCTGCTGGTAATCGCCCCAGTAATAGATCGGTTCCGGCCCTTTTGGCGCACAGCCAGCCAGCACGCCCGCAGCGATCAACGCCGCACTCAGTTGCAACCCTTTCATGCTCAATATCCTTATTTTGCCGGACGCCATGCGCCGCTGTTAATACCATCCACTAAATGATCTACCGCTTCACGAATCGCCAAATCCATCACTTTCCCGTTGAGAGTGGAGTCATAGCTGGCGGTGCCGCCGAAACCGACGATCTCACGCGCTGACAGCTTGAATTCACCCGCGCCCTGCGCGCTGTACACCACTTCTGAGGTGGTGACATCCACCACATTCAGGTTGACTTTGGCATAGGCGATCTGGTTCTTACCGCGCCCCAAAATGCCCCACAGCTGCTGATCGCCCACTTCTTTGCGACCAAATTCGGTGATATCGCCGGTGATGATGTAAGTCGCACCTTTGATGTTCTGCTCGCTCTTCTTAAAGCCGGCTTCCTGCTGCAACTCTTTCAGGTTGCTGCGATCCAGCACGTTGAAGCGATTGGTCTGCTGCAGGTGCGTGACCAAAATGGTTTTCGACTGATTGCCAAGACGATCCACGCCATCGGAGAAGATGCCGTTCATGTACGAGGAGCGGTTATCAAACTGGCCAACCGCAATCGGGCTGCGCACGCCCTGATACGCGGGCTGGCTGGCCGCACGCACCTGTGGCGCTTCAATGGCGCGTGACGATTCGGTCGCGCAGCCGCTTAGCAGCGTGGCGCTTAACAAGGAGAGTGCCGCAAGGGCATATTTTTTCTGCATTTCTAATCCATGAATCAAAAGGAGATAAAGCCGCGAGGCTGCGGCAAATTCTGGTTCTGCCGACAGTCAGAGTAATGCCATAGCATTGGTTGAGTCGGTCTGTAGACTGTCGGCAGTGAGAGAGAGGAACTTTAGTGAAAATGCAGGCATATTAATGAATTTAATTAATCGAATGGCGGGATTATTGGGCGGATTAATGATTGTTGTGGGCCTCAGCGCTTGTCAGCATTCTCAGCCAAAGCAACAGGATAGCATCGCCAACCTGTGTCAGCCGCAGAGCGCGCCGGGCAGCGCATCCTGCAAATGGACTGATGAGATGCAGCATCAGCTCAACCAGCATTTCCGCGATGCGCGCCGTTATGCCGGTCAGCAATGTCTGGTGCGGCTTGAGTGGCAAAACAGCGGGCGCTACGCGGTGACACAGACGCAAGGCGACGAAACGCTGTGCCTGCGCGCCTGGCAGTTGATTGGTCAAAGCAAAGATTTACCGCCGCCGCCGGACGCTAGCCAGCCAGCGTGGTTCGGTTTTGCCCCGGCAACGCCGAGCCATCCTGGCGCCACTGGCGCGGGCTGATGCCAAACCAGCGGCGGAAGGCGCGGGAGAAGGCGCTGACTTCGGAATAGCCGAGCAGCAGCGCCATCTCTGAGATTGGCAGCTGCTTCTGTTGCAGATAGTGCGTCGCCATCTCGCAGCGTACCTTGTCCACCAGCGCCGTGAAACTGATGCCCTCTTCACGCAGCCGCCGTTGCAGCGACCAGCTCGACAGGCCCATTTTTTCGGCAATATCTTCCAGCACCGGTTCGCCCTGCATCAGTGACAGATTGACCTGCGATCGCGCCTGTTCCACCACGCTTTGCAGGCTGGCACAGCTGTTCAGGCGGCGGATAGCATCCTGCATCACCATCAGCAACATCGGATCTTGTTCCGGCATGCTGCGCAGCAGATCGCGTTTCGGAATCAGTAATGAGTTGAACGGTTGATCAAACCACACCGGCGCATCAAATACTTTGCAGTGCTCGTGCCACTGCTCCGGGCGCGGATGTTCGAAGTGCACTTCACGCGGTGCCCAGTTTTTGCCGGCAACGTGGCGGATCAAGTTGAGAAACATACCGAGCGTCAGCTCCGCATCCTGGCGTCTGGAGAGGATCGCGCCGTGGCGCACCTGATAATCGAGCCGCCAGCACTCGCCTTTATCCACCAGCCGCGTCAGCGTGTCGTGCTGATGCCACGGAAAGGCGTTCACCACGTTGTGCAGCGCCTGCTCCAGCGTGGGCGAACAGAGGCCGATATACCCAATCAAGCCTAATGACTGCGGTTTGAACTGCTTGCCGTAATGCAAACCGAAGTTATCAAAACCGGAATGACGCGCTGCCTCTTCCATCACGCGGCAGTAGTTCACCAAACCCAGGCTTAGCGTGGGGCTCGCCAGCAGTTCGGAGTTGATGCCGCTGATGCCAAAAATACGATCGACATCGCCGCCTTTGTCAGTGATAAACCCGCTCAGTCCGGTGGCCGCCGCCGCCAAAACGCCGCGGTTGCTGGCGCTGACGGACAAGGCGCTCAAGGCTTCAGTGGGTGTTATGAGTGATTGCATCGGAACCTCTGCGTGTGGCGCGAGTGAAACAGGTTGAGGATTCCAGCAATATTCGTACCAGGCGGATGATTTGCGGATTTTGTCGCAGGGTCGCCATGAATGGCGACCTTTGCTGCGCCGCGACAGCGCAAAGCTGCTCACTGCTGGTGCATCAGACGCCAACTGGCAGCTGATTGGTTTCCAGATAACGTCGGCAGAGGCGCACCGAGTGATCGGCCCAGCGCGGCCCAAGGCTCAATGCCATTTCCGTTTCCGCGTGTGATCCCATCCACGCCGTCATCTGAATGCGGCGCTGGATCAGCAGCGTCGGCACCAGCGCCATCTCGTCATCACTGATGTGCGCCACTTTTTCGTAACCGAGGATCCAGTTATCCACCCATTCGGCGGCGCGAGGGTGGTGCTCTACAAAACTGATCGCCGCCGCCAGATCGTGCAGATACCAGCCGAGTCCGCAGTCATCAAAGTCGATCACCCGCGTTTCGCCTTTATGCAGCAGCAGGTTGGTCAGACGCAGATCGGCGTGGATCAAACCATAACGATCCGCCCCTTTGCCAAAGCCCTGCAGCTCCTGCCCGACGCGCGCTACCGCTTCGGCGACGATGCCGTGATCGGCCGGATTGAGGTTCGGCGCATCCTGCCAGCGTCCCCAATGGCTATGATCGCTGACCATGGTGTGATGATCCCAGATGATGCGCTGAAAACCCTCCGGTTTCTGCCAGCTGCGGCTGTGCTGATGCAAGCGCGCGGTGATGTGACCCAGCTGCTGAAACGCTTTGGGATCGACATCGGTGGTGGGCATGTCACCCTCAATCCAGTGGAACAACACGGCGTAGCGCTCGGCGCCGTTTGCCATCGGCAGCGTCAGCACGGTCTCACCCTCACTGGCCGGGATCGCCTGCGGCACCATGATGCCAATGTCACGCAGCGCATCCAGCCACAGCAGCTCGCTCTGAATGTCCGCTTTGCTGTGATAGTTAGGACGATGCAGACGCAGCGCGTAGCGTTTGCCCGCCGCCTGCAACAGGAAGGTGGCATTTTCCGACCGGCACAGCAGCTTGAGTTCGCCGCGCAGTGCCGCGGGATAACGGGCCAGCGCCTGATGCGCCAGCAGGGTGATTTCAGTATCGGTTAAGGTATCGGACTGTTCGGCACTCATTCATCAATCTCCAGCATCAAGCAAGTGGTATCAGCATGGGATGACGTCGTCCTGACTGCTTGACCGCAGACAACCCAAAGTTGACCGCAGCGTGCATCTGGCACTTTTCTTGCCTCAGAGTTGACCGTGGAGGACAAAACTCACTGCGCCCGCGTCAAGTTTTCCCGCGTCCGGCAGCGGCATTATCACTTCACTGTAGCGCAAAGATAAAAAAGCGCGGTGAAGCTGCCGCACCAACAATGACGACGGGGAGAAGATGATGACGAATAAGCTCAAACCCACGCTGGGCACCCTGCATTTGTGGGGCATTGCGGTTGGACTGGTGATTTCCGGGGAATATTTTGGCTGGAGTTACGGCTGGGGCGTGGCGGGCACGCTAGGGTTTCTGATCACCACCGCGATGATCGCCACCATGTATACCTGCTTCATTTTCAGCTTTACCGAACTGACCACCGCGATTCCGCATGCGGGCGGTCCGTTTGCCTATAGCCGCCGCGCGTTCGGTGAAACCGGCGGCTTGATCGCGGGCCTCGCCACGCTGATTGAGTTCGTGTTCGCACCGCCGGCGATCGCCATGGCGATTGGCGCTTACCTCAACGTGCAATATCCCGATCTCAATCCGAAAACCGCCGCGGTCGGCGCCTATATCGTCTTCATGACGCTGAACATTCTCGGCGTTAAGCTGGCGGCGATGTTCGAATTGGTGGTCACCGTGCTGGCGGTTCTGGAGCTGCTGGTGTTTATGGGCGTGGTGTCGCCGGGCTTCAGCATCGCCAACTTTGCCGCTAACGGCTGGGCGGGCAGCGATCACTTCGGCATGCCGGCGATGTCTGGCATCTTTGCCGCAATTCCGTTCGCCATCTGGTTCTTCCTGGCGATTGAAGGCGCGGCGATGGCGGCCGAAGAGGCCAAAGATCCCAAACGCACCATTCCCAAAGCCTATATCACCGGCATTCTGACGCTGGTGGTGTTGGCGATTGGCGTGATGCTGCTGGCCGGTGGCGCTGGCGACTGGCGCAAGCTGTCGGACATCAACGATCCGCTGCCGCAGGCAATGAAGATGATTGTCGGTGAAAATTCCAACTGGATGCACATGCTGGTGTGGATTGGTCTGTTTGGTCTGATTGCCAGCTTCCACGGCATTATTCTCGGCTATTCGCGCCAGTTCTTCGCCCTCGCCCGCGCCGGTTATCTGCCGCAAAGTCTGGCGAAGCTGTCGCGCTTTCAGACGCCGCACCGCGCGATTATCGCCGGCGGTTTGATTGGCATCGCCGCGATCTACAGCGATGGTTTCATTAATCTGCAAGGCATGACGCTGACCGCTGCGATGATCACCATGGCGGTGTTCGGCGCGATTGTGATGTATCTGATGAGTATGCTGAGCCTGTTCAAACTGCGTCGCACTGCGCCAGAGATGGAACGCAGCTTCCGTGCGCCTGGCTATCCGATTGTGCCGGGCATTGCGCTGGTGCTGTCGCTGGTGTGTCTGGTGGCGATGCTGTGGTTCAACCCGGTGATTGGCGGCTTGTTTGTGGCGATTATGGCGGTGGGATATGTCTACTTCCTGGCGACGAAAGCCCAGCGCGATAACGCGCCGCAGGATTCGATGTTAGTGGGTGAGTGAGTGGGTTAGTGCTGGCTGTCCCCCATCCCGGCCTTCCCCCGCAAGCGGGGGAAGGAGACGCTGCCACATGCAGCTTCCTCACTGACATGTGGCAGCATCTTCCTCCCCCATTTATGGGGGAGGACCGAGGAGGGGGAAAGCGAGCACAAACCGAGGAGGGGGAAAGCGAGCACAAACCGAGGAGGGGGAAAGCGAGCACAAACCGAGGTGCGTGCCAGAAACTACCCTTTCAACGGCCACAACCACGCCGCCCCGCGCACGCCGCTCGAATCGCCATGCACCGCCTTCAGCACTGGCGTTTCACACTCGCGGCCAAACACCCACTGCTTCATCAGCGCCGGCACGGTTTGGTACAGGCGATCGTTGTTACTCATGCCGCCGCCCAACACAATCACATCGGGATCCAGCAGATTCACGACCTGCGCCAGTGATTTCGCCAGACGCATTTCGTAGCGATTCATCGCCAGTTCCGCCACCGGATCCTGCTGCTCAATCAGCTTGATGATCTCCGCGCCTTTCAGCGCTTTACCGCTCAGACGCTGATAATCGATAGCGAAGCCGGTACCCGATACAAAGGTCTCAATGCAGCCCTGCAAGCCACAGTAACAGGGCACTTCCGCGCGATGGCGCAATTCATCCTCATCCATCCACGGCAGCGGATTGTGGCCCCACTCACCGGCATTGCCGTTACCGCCAATGCGCGACTCACCGCCAATCGCTACGCCCGCGCCCGATCCGGTGCCGATAATCACCGCAAATACCAGCGGCTGACCCGCGCCCGCGCCATCTACCGCTTCGGAAACCGCCAGACAATTCGCGTCGTTGGCGATGCGCACGTCACGATTCAGCGCCTGCGCTAAATCCTTATCCAGTGGCTGACCGTTCAGCCAGGTGGAGTTGGCATTCTTTACCCGCTGCGTGTAGGGCGAAATCGTGCCGGGAATGCCGATGCCGACCGTGCCCTGCTGGCCGGTTTTCTCCTCCGCCAGCAGCACTAAATCGACAATCGCCTGAACCGTGGCAGCGTAGTCGTCACGCGGCGTGTTAACGCGATGACGGAACAGCTCCTGACCCTGATCAGACAGTGCAATCACTTCAATTTTGGTCCCGCCTAAATCAATCCCGATGCGCACGATTTATTCCTCATTATTCGTTCTGGTGACCAATACAGTAGAAGGCTGAATCGGGAAAGGCAATGAAACCAATCCGATGTTTCGCTATCATGCGCGCTGACTTTGAGACTTGTGCGCCCGATCGCACCCACGGTAAGGAATCCCGATGTTGTGGTTTAAAAATATGATGGTTTATCGTCTGAATCGTGACATTCCGCTGTCCGCAGACGATCTGGAAAAACAGCTCGACGCCTTTACCTTTTCACCGTGCGGCAGCCAGGATATGGCGAAAACCGGCTGGGTTTCACCGATGGGCAACCGCAGCGAAGCGCTGACGCATGAAATCAACGGTCAGATGGTGATTTGTGCACGCACCGAGCAGAAGATTCTGCCGTCGCCGGTGGTGAAGCAGGCGCTGGAAGCCAAAATCGACAAGCTGGAAGCAGAACAGAGCCGCAAGCTGAAGAAGACCGAGAAAGATTCGCTGAAAGATGAAGTGCTGCACAGCTTGCTGCCACGCGCGTTTAGCCGTTTCAGCCAGACGTATATGTGGATCGACACCGTTAACAATCTGATCATCGTCGACTGTGCCAGCGCCAAAAAAGCCGAAGACACGCTGGCGCTGCTGCGTAAAAGCCTCGGTTCGCTGCCGGTGGTACCGCTGACGCTGGAGAATCCGATCGAGCTGACGCTGACCGAATGGGTGCGCTCAGGTGAGCTGCCAGCCGGTTTTGCCCTGATGGATGAAGCCGAGCTGAAAGCCATGCTGGAAGATGGCGGCATGATCCGCTGTAAGAAGCAGGATCTGATTTCCGACGAAATCGCTACACACATTGAAGCCGGTAAAGTGGTCACCAAACTGGCGCTCGACTGGCAGGAACGCATTCAGTTCGTTATCGCCGATGATGCTTCAGTGAAGCGTTTGAAGTTCAGCGACACGCTGCGTGAGCAGAATGATGACATCGACCGCGATGATTTCGCCCAGCGTTTCGATGCCGATTTCATTCTGATGACCAGCGAACTGGCCGCGCTGATCGGCAATCTGGTCGAAGCGTTAGGCGGCGAAGCGAAGCGTTAATCCTCTCGATCCTGGTCGCCATTAAGGGTGACCCCACGACAAACCAGCAGGATTTTCGTGGGGTGCGCAATAAAAAAACCTGCGCTTCAACAGAAGTCGCAGGTTTAAGATGTTCTAAAGCTTGAGTTTAGAGGTAGCGGCACAGATAAGAAGAAGGCTCTGCCACCTGCAGATGGAATTCGCTTTGGCCTGGCACGTTGAAGCTGGTGCCAGCTTCGTACCATTTCCACTCGGTTTCGCCCGGCAGCAGCACTTTCAGCGCGCCGCTCACCACCGTCATCTCTTCCGGTTGATTGGTGCCGAAGGTGTATTCACCTTCCGCCATCACGCCAACGCTGGCACGGCCAATGGTCACGCTGTCGAAACCAATGGATTTCACTTTTCCGTCGAAATACTCACTTGTATTGAGCATATTACTTCCTCACAGCACATTATCGTGACTGGCAGATTACTAAGGAACTCGCTGATCTGTCACGCGAATTAGCGCCACAGATCGCAACTTGTGATCTCCCTGCGCTAGACGATCAATTCTGCCGCCAGCTTGGCCACCAGCACGTTCGACAGCAGCACCGGGATACCCAGCATTTTCTGCAGGAAATCGCGGTGCTGCTGGTGATAGCCGATGCAATCCAGCACCACCACATCCGCGCCCTGCTCCTGCAGCGACAATCCCGCTTCCACCAAATCGGCCTGCTCCGCCAGATACGGGCTGGCAACGGCAAAACACGGCGGAGTGATCAAGTTGCGCCACTTGTTGGCCTGCTCGGCAATCTGCTCTTCCACCGGCACCACAATCCCGACTTTATGATCTTGCACAATCGCGCGTACCAGCGGCGGGATGATGCGATCGGGCTCCAGCAGCAAAGCGGATTGGGTTTTCAGCGCGCCAAACTCGCCGGTGCACAGCAGCAAAATGGTGTCATAGCCCTGCTGCTCCAGCGCGTTGATCTTACGTTGCAGTCCCTGCTCCACTTTTGCTACGGACAGGCGCACCTGCTCGCCGCTGGTCATACGCGATACCAGCACCTTGTCGCCCGGCGCGGGCGCATACTGCAGCTCAACTTCGGCTAGCGTCAGGCCGTCGAGTAAACCGGCATGCGCTACCTGCTCGGCGGGCAGATGTTCCAGCAGCAGCGGCAGAATGTCGCTGCGCGGTGATTGACCAATCGTCAGTGTGACCAGGGAGATGTTCATCATCAGGCTTTCCGGGTGCGCAGATGGCTGAGACTACCATACAAAGAGAGCAGCAGCGCGTACTCTTGTGGGTCGTAGAAGTGACAGGTTTCACGCCCGAACTCTTTCGCCACTTCGACCGCAAACTTCACGGCTAAAGCGATATCCACTTCGTGGCTGGCGCCGGTGCCGCAGCCCGGCACCACCGATTCGGCACAGATCGCCACGCCGACCACCGGTACATCCGTCGCGGTGGAAGGTTGCAAAATACTGTTGAGGTGATAAACCCCGTTGCCGTATGGCGTGATGTCCTGCGTGGTGATCGGGAAGGTAACCGCCGGTTTGCCGCTGGTCATCTCCATGATGCGTAACAGATCTTCTGACACGCGCAGGATGTAGCCCTCTTTCACCGTCGGCGACAGCGCGTAGCCTTTGTGATTGAGAATGCGGTTACCTTTGGTGGTATCGATCGACAGAATCGCATCAACACCAGCGATCACTTCGTTGTCATTCATGGTGATGTCGTCGCACGGCGAATCCATGAAATCGACTGGCTCGTGCGGACGGGTTGGCGCATCCGGGCAGATGTGGGTGGTGATAATCACATCACCGGCCAGCACGTCGCCTTTGGTCTGCATCTGCGCCAGCTTCAACGCGCTGCTCACCGCCGCGACGGCGCCATCGGCATCCGATACCATACCAATGCGCGTTGGACGCGCACCAATACCGCCGAGACGGCCAATGATGCCGAGTGTTGGCGCACTGCCGCCGTTGCTTTTGCCCTGCGCACCGGGGATATCGATGCGGACGAAATCGGTCCGCCCTTTTGGCCCGCTAACGCGTTTCGTGCTGGCGGTGACGCCCGGATAGGCCGCGAACAGATCGACCACCTGTTGGCCATCAATGTAAGCGCTATCGAGTAACTCAAAGACCTGCAGTGTCTGCTGTAAACTCATCATCAATTTCCTGGATTATTTTTTGCTGCCGCTGGCAAAAAGTGAATGGAAGAAGCTGTAGAGCGCGTCGCCCGCGATAAATCCGGCGGCCATCACCTCCATCGGTGAACGTCCACGCTCGCCCCACACGCGCAGGATGATAATGCGCAGCGCGATGCCCACCATCACCGCCCAACCTGCCGCGGCGTTGTTGATTAACAAGCCGGTCGCCAGCAGGACGCCAAGCTGACGCTTCGGTCCGCCGATCAACTGAATAATCGCGCCCGGAATCGCCCACATCAGCAGGTTGCCGGCAATCCCCGGCTCCGCACCGGCCTGAATAGTTTTGGCATAGACGCGCGCCACCGGCGGCAGCAGATTCTCGGCAAAGAAAATGGTGTGCGCGTACCACACCACGGGAATACAGATCACAAAGGCAATCATCGCGGCGATCAGCTGGATACGGCGACCCCACAGCTCTTGCTGCACATCGGCACCGTTACCGCGCAGGATAAAGCCGGCTTTCAGGTCATAACCCATATCGGCAAACGCCGGACCGGTAGCGGCGGTAAAACCACACAGCAGGCACAACGCCAACGGCGGGAAGCCGAGCAGAATACCGAGAATCAGGGTAATCAGCGCCACCGCAAAGGCCGGGAACCAGCCAGAGTGCATGGCGGCGATACCAACAATCAATTCATGCACGAAGGCAGCAAAGGCGGCGTAAAGGATAAACAGCACCAGCATCGGCAGGCCCATCTGGCTCCACAGACCGCCCGCCAGCGCCAGCAGCGTGGAGATGACGATGTAACCGACGGTGCCGAAACCCAGCGAACGTTTGACTTCGCTGTCGCTACGGCTGACGTTGACCTGATCATTGCGGCGGCTGCGAATCACCTGCACCACCTGAATTAACGCCACCAAACCGGCACCGACCATCACGCCGTGCGGAATATAGAGTGCGTTGATATCAATGCCAGCAACCGGTTGCGCGTAGGCGCGTAGCAGGAAACCCATACCTAGCATGCTGAGCGCCCAGATATTACCGATAAACGCGGTACCAAATGCCGACATCGGGATCTTCAGCATCGAACCCACGATGCCGCCAACAATCCCCACCACCAGCAGCCAAGCCTGACGACCGCCTTTGTCACCGGCTTTGATCGCTTCGGCTGCCGCCACGCCCGGCGGCCACGCATTGCTGGCCGGGAAGACGCGGGTATCAAATAGACGATAGAGTAAATAAGCATCGAGCAGCATCGCCGCGCTGACGCCAACAAACAGCGGCAGCACCAGCTGCGGCTCACCCAGCGCCCACGGCACCGCAATCGGCATCAACAGGCTGTTGGCCGCACCGAAGGTGGCCGAGGAGATGGCGGTTTGCGCGAGGTTTTGTACTTCAATGGAGCGATAGCGACGAAACCATTGCAGCGGAATACGCGCCAGCAGCATGGCAAACAGCGCGCCGATAATAGAGGTATTGGGTGTTACCCCAATGGTGGTAATAAGCTGAACCCCAATGATGGCGCCGGCAACGGACAGCAGAACCAGCATTAAGGCAACGCCAACGCTTTTTATTGGATTATTTTGACGCATGAGATCCCCGTATTTTCACCCTGTAGAAAACGCTTTAATTCGAAGTGCCCGACACGCGGGACATCAACGTTTTTATATTAATCGTTCCCTGATTATTGAAATAAGCAGGTCCGAAGACCTGCTATTTCCCTGGTGTGGCGCGAATAAACGCCTTCAAAACTAAAATAGGGTTTCCTGTTTTGGACAGGATTATGCGCCGTATTTTTCGGCCATCAGTGCAGCCGTTGCGCGTAGTTCGCTGAGCAGCCTCTCCGGATATCCGGGCGCCGCTTCTTGCGATAAAAACGAGAGACAGAGCGCAGCACTTTCACCGCGATGTTTATTGGTTACCGCGACCGCCAGCGAACTGATGCCCGGCAGCGTCTCATTGCGCGCCAGTGCCCAGCCTTGCTGGCGAATTACCGCTAACTCTTTGCATAACGCATCGACGCTCAGCGGCGAGTTCATCGAAGCCGCCTGCCAGTTGCTGGCAAAACGTTCGCGAACCTCGTCATCACTGAGCTGCGCCAGTAGCACGCGTCCGGTCGAAGTGCCGGTTAATGAAACGCGCGAGCCCGGCGGCGTCACCAACTGGGTGAAGAAGCGGCCGTGATACATGCGCATCACCAGCACATCGTCGCCATCCAACACCGAGATATAACCCATGCAACCGCTGCTGGCCGCCAGCCGCGCCATCGGCGCCGACGCGCTATCCACTAGCGGCGTCGACAGATAGTGACCCGCCACCGACAGCAGCACGCGACCAATCTGGAAGCAGCGACTTTCAGTGTCACGCTCAAGTAAGCCTTCACTCTCCATGGTCGCTAACAGGCGCGAGACCGTGCTTTTCGGCATGCCTAACGCATCCACCACCTCGGTAAAGGTCAAGCCGGGATGGCCCTGCGTCACGCCAAAGCGCTGAAACAGCTTCAGTACAGCGGAGGCATTTTCAAGTGTGGTCATGGCGTCGGTTTCACTATATGGAACACAGTTCCTCTTTCATTAACCAGAAAGTAAAGCGCGACGCTTTGACGGTCAAGCGCAAATTTTAAGCCGGACGTTTCTGAGGGAATTTAAGGCAGAATAAAATACGGCGTGAAGTGGGAAATAAATGACGTAATCAGGTGAGTTAAATATTCCGCAGGAAAGTGTGTAACTTTTTTGGAATATTGCAGTTTTTCGGCTGAATTCTTTACCCTATAGAGTTCAAGTTGCAGGGAGGCGGCAAATGGGTGAATCCCCCAGGAGCTTACTTAGGTAAGTGACTGGGGTGAACACATGCAGCCAACGCACCTGCAGCTTGAAATATGACGGGTAAACTTAATCTTTTTCAGCGTCTTCGTAGCGCTCTTTGGCATCTTGCGCTTCGGTTTCGCTTTTGTGTTCGCTTATTAATGTATCGGGTTTGGGATGGTCGGCACGTAATTCATACCAGGTGACGGTTTGATCCGCCGAACCTTTTTCAACGGCGACAATACGCGCGACGCGCGGATAGGGTGGTTTCGTTGGCATTGTTTTCCCTCTTCTATCAGTTGTCCACAGACAGCGGTGATCCTCTGCCTAACGCTAAGTATAGACAACTGAGGATCGCTGCAAAAAAACAGAGAGAAATCTGAGGGTTTAGCTGGCGCGCGCTAAAGAGAGCGATTGCAGAATTTGCTCTACTACGCGATCGGGCGATTGCATCGCGTTGACTTCATGATGCGCGGTTTGGCGATACAAATGAGCACGCTCACGCAAAATATCGCCCATCTCTTCGGCAATCGGGCGGCCGGTTAAGGTGGGACGCTGCGCGGCTTCCGGCTGATGTTCCAGACGATCGGCCAGCACGTCTGAAGGCGCGTTCAGCCAAATCACCTGGCCGTGTTCGCGCATAAAGCGACAATTCACTTCCGCCAGCACCATGCCGCCGCCAGTGGCGATGACCGTATTCGGAGCGGTGACCGCGCGCAGCGATTCCGTTTCGCGGGCGCGGAAGCTATCCCACCCTTCAGATGCCACAATCTCCGCCACGCTGCGTTGCGTAGTGAGTTGCAAATAGTGATCGGTATCGTTAAAGGCATAGCCCAGCGCTTGCGACAGCGCCTGGCCAACCGTGGTTTTACCGCAACCGCGTGCGCCGATCAGATAGATGGGTAATGACATCCGGGCTCATCCTCCGCCGTAATGTGCCGCACGGGCAACGTCATCAGGTCAATAATGCGTCGCATAATACCTGGATTTTATTTTATCAGCCACCCGCGAGGCACGATTTACGCGTATTTCAGTCACATCCTAAGCTAGTCCTTTGATTAAGCTGCAAAAAACAATGCATGAATCGTGCATCGGGCCAAATGTAACAGCGGCCAACATTTCCTTACCAGGCCGCTGATTTACTTTCTCTGGTCGCGCCCTCATATATGAGGCATACCTTAACGGAGGGTTCCCCATGCAAAGCGAAGAACAACAACTTATTGAAAACCTGTTCAGCCGACTGAAACAGGCTGAGACGCAAAGCGGCCCGCGTGATGCTGGCGCAGAGCAGTTAATCAAACAGCATCTACAGAATCAGCCCGGCGCGCCTTACTACATGTCGCAGGCGATCCTGATTCAGGAAGCGGCGCTGAAAAAGCTTAATGCGCAGGTTACGGATCTGGAAAATCGTCTGGCGCAGGCGCAGCAGCAACAGGCACCGCAGCAGAGCAGCGGCGGTTTTCTCTCCAGCCTGTTTGGTGGCGCATCGCGCCCGGCGGCACAGCAGCAGCCAGCGTGGGGGAATCCACCGCCGCAGCCACAACAGCAGTATGCGCCTCCGCAGCAGCAATCTGCTGCGCCGGCGGCACGCGGCACCGGCTTCCTCGGCGGCGCATTACAGACGGCCGTTGGCGTGGCGGGCGGCGTGGTGATGGCGGATATGCTGACCAGCATGTTCCACCATTCTCAGCCGGAAGAGATCGTTAACATCATCAACGAACCGGCGCTGCCGCAGGTCGATAACAGCCTCGACACCTTTAACGGCAACGACAGCAACAATGCGTTCCTGAATGATAACTCGGGCTGGGATAATAACCTGGCGGACAACAATGATTTCGGTGACTTTGGCAGCGGCGGCGACTTTGACGACGATGATAGCTTCGTCTGATCAGCGTTGACGTAACCACTTATCCAGTTCATTGGCGAACAGTTGGCGGTCGCGTTGGCTTAAGGTCGACGGGCCGCCACTCTGAATCCCGCTGGCGCGCATCGTTTCCATAAAGTCACGCATGGTTAAGCGCTGACGAATGGTGTCTGTCGAATAACGCTCTCCGCGCGGATTGAGCGCCGCAGCGCCCTTCTCCAGTACTTCTGCCGCCAGCGGAATATCGCCGGTAATCACCAGCTCGCCGGGTTGCACCCGTTTCACAATCTCGTTATCCGCCACGTCAAACCCGGCAGCAACCTGCAGCGTTTTCAGCCACGGCGACGGCGGCACGCGCAGCGGTTGGTTGGCGACAAAGGTCACGGTAACTTTGGTGCGCTCAGCCGCGCGGTACAGCACTTCTTTGATGACATTGGGACAGGCATCGGCATCAACCCAAATCGACATGATGACTCCTTTTTCACAGACAATGAGGCTGATCTTGCCGTGCTACGGCAGAATGGCAACTGTTTTTGCTGGCCGCCCGCCTTGTTATTAATCCTCGCTGACGTAAGCTTACCCCCACAGAAAATGAACCACTTAGAGGATAAAGCGATGCTGGATAAAAAAATCGGGTTTGTCGGCTGCGGCAATATGGCGAAAGCCATCATTAGCGGACTGGTCAACAGCGGGCAGATCGCCCCCGCCAATATCTGGGTGTTCGACCGTAAGCCCGCCACCAATCAGGCGATGGCGCAGCAATATGGCGTCACCGCCGCAGACAGCGTGGAAAGTCTGGCGCGCGAAGTGGATATCCTGTTTGGCGCGGTGAAACCCAATGTGATTCTCAAAGTGCTGAAAGATCTTGCCGGCCAGCTGAAGAAAGATGTGCTGGTGGTCTCGATTGCCGCAGGCGTGACGCTGGATTCTCTGGCATCGGTGCTCGGCCACGATCGCAAAATCATCCGTGTGATGCCCAACACGCCATCGCTGGTCAACGAAGGTATGACCTCGGTGACGCCAAACGTGCTGGTGGAAGCGCATGAAGTGGATGAAGTGGTGGGGATTTTTGAAAGCTTCGGCAAAGCGGCGGTGGTAAATGAATACCTGATTCACGCGGTGGTTGGCGTGAGCGGCTCAGCGCCAGCCTATGTGTTTATGTTTATCGAAGCGATGGCCGATGCGGCGGTGCTCGGCGGCATGCCGCGTGCGCAGGCATATCAGTTTGCGGCACAGGCGGTCAAAGGTTCGGCGCAGATGGTGCTGGAAACCGGCAAGCATCCCGGCGAGCTGAAAGATATGGTGTGCTCGCCAGGCGGCACCACCATCGAAGCGGTGAAAGTGCTGGAAGAGAAAGGCTTCCGCGCCGCGGTGATTAATGCGATGCAGCAGTGTATGGCGAAGTCAGAGGCGTTGAGTAAGCAGTGATCGGTGCGCTTTGCCCCTCACCCTAACCCTCTCCCGCAAGCGGGAGAGGGAACGGATCGAGCATGTGGCGAACTCGCGCATGCGGGAGAGGGGTCCGATCGGGCATGTGGCTGCGTCTCCCTCTCCCTGTGGGAGAGGGCCGGGGTGAGGGCATCAGGCCGCTGCGTACGCCTCATACAGCGCAATACCCTGCGCCAGCGTCATGGGCTGCTGCATCTCCTGCACCAGCGCTGCTGTCAGCGTATATAACCCGGCAGAACACACCGCCGCAATCATCCCCTCCTGACAATAGAAAGCGATAAACTGCTTATTCTGCAGCGATCCCAGGAGCCGGTAATCGTCCCACTCTTCCGCATGCCCCAGATACTCATAGCGGGTACCGTAATGCGCGGTCCAGAAGAACGGCACGCGGTCATACAGGATCTTTTTCCCTAACATATTCAGCGCCGCGATGCGCCCTTGCTGGTGCGCAACGCGATAGTGCTCAATGCGTTGTGGGCCCTGCACTGACGGATAACTGGCGATATCACCGGCCACCCAGATGTTATCGGCCACGCGCAGCTGGCTGTCGGTAAGCAAGCTGCCATCGTCCTCCAGCGGCAGGTCGTGGATGAATGAGGTCGCTGGCACCACGCCCGTGCCAAACAGCACCAGGCTGGCATCAACTTTTTTGCCACTCTTCAGGCGCACGGCAGTGACTTTGCCCTCGCCTTCCAGCGCCACGGGATCGCCTTCGACAAACTTCACGCCGTTGCTGCGATGCAGATCGTAAAAGTGGCGGCCAATCTCTTCGCCAAACTGTTTAGCAAACGGCAGCGGCTGGCGCGCAATCACCGTGACATCAACATCACGATTACGCAGCGAACCTGCCATCTCCATACCGATAAAGCTGTTGCCGATAATCACCAGCTGCTCGGTTTTATCCACCTCTTTGAGTAACTCATCGGCCTGATTAAGCGATCGCAGCAGATGCACGCCGTCGAGATCGTTACCCGGCATATCGAGCGGTTGCGGCACGCCGCCGCTGGCAATGAGCAGTTGGTCAAACTTCACTTGCTGACCGCCTTTAAGGATCAGCGTTTGCTCAAGCGCTTTGAGCTGCTCGACATCGCCCTGAATCCGCTCCACCGTGCCCAGCACATCCTGCTGCAGCAGCTTAGGTACATCCTCAATCGCCATTTTGCCGGACGGCACGAATTTGCTCAGTGCGGTGCGATCGTAAGGTGCGGCCGATTCCCGCTCGATCAACACAATATGCCCTTTAAAACCTTCATCGCGCAGCGTCCAGATCGCCGCACTCCCCGCCGCGCCCGAACCAAGAATCACGCATACCGGTGACTCGCCTTGTACGGAGGGCGCACTGGCGGGCGACATCGCCTGCGGGCTGACCAGCACGTTGCCTTGTTCGATGCGCACCGGATAACGCTTGAGATTCGCCAGCGCCAGCGGCTCGCACATCTGCCCATCCTGCAGCTGAAACACCGCTTTGTGCCACGGACAGATCAGCTTGTCGCCACACACCGCGCCCTGCTCTAACGGCGCCCCGGCGTGCGGGCATTTGGCCTGAAACGCCTGCACCCGCTCATCGTCACGAATCAGTACCACATCGGTGTCGCCGACGGTAAATTTGGTGGGTTTGCGCTGTGCCAGCGACTTGAGTTCCACGACAGTTTGATAGCTCACGTTAGGCCTCCTTTCTTGTGGTTTTTGAGGTAATCAGCAAATCCCTACAAAGAGTAAGCCTGGCAAAGCATGGTGATTTGTCCGCATCGACAACGCGCTACGGTAGGTAAGTTATTGTTTATTCGCTAAAGATAATCTTCACCATCCCGCCACACGACAGCGCCTTGCTTCACACAGCCGCGTAAAGCCACGCCGCCGTCCGCCTGAGCAGCCAGCAGCAGCACATCGGCGGGTGCGCCGCAGGCCAAACCTTGTTGCTGCGGCAGATTGAGCTGCCGCGCCGGACGAACAGACGCCATCTCAATCGCCTGCGCCAGCGTCGCCAGCTGATGGCGCAGCAGGAAGTTCACGCCCTCCAGCAAACCACGCGCCGATCCCGCCAGCAGCTGCGGCGCATCGGCGATGCTCAGGCGTCCGCTAGCGCTAAGCTGCACGCGGCCGCCAATCGCGGTGTCGTAGATGCCCGGCGGCTGCCCAGCGAACGAGGTGACGTCACTGACCAGCAGCGCCTGCTCGCCTTTGGCACGCAGGAACACTTTCAACACGTCCGCCGGCAGGTGATCGCCATCGGCAATCAACGTGGCCGTCAGCGCATCTTCCGCCAGCTGCTGCCAGATGTAATTGGGATGACGCGGCAGTTGCAGATGCGCGCCGTTGCCGAGATGGGTGGAGAGCGTGGCGCCCGCGTCAACCGCCGCGTGAATTTGCGCTGGCGTGGCGGACGTATGCCCAATGGCGACGCGCACCTGCTGCGCCACACAATGTTTGATCAGCGCATCGCTGTGCGGCCATTCCGGCGACAGCGTGAGCAGGCGAATATGCTGCTGCGCGGCTTGCTGCCAGCTGTCGAACAGCGCAATATCCGGTGCGCGAATCGCCTCGCGCGGATGCGCACCGCGCGGCCCATCTTCAGGCGACAAAAAAGGTCCTTCCAGATGAAACCCCGGAACGGCGCGTGCCACGTCAGGATGATGCTGGCGGGCGCTGGCGAGTCGCTGCATCGCCTGCGCAATTTCCTCCGGCATGGCGGTGATCACCGTCGGCAGAAAGCTGGTGACGCCCTGCTGCCACAGCGCGCGCATGGCGTGCAGCACATCCTCTTCGCTAAAAGGAAAGTGGTTGAAATCGACGCCCTGAAAGCCGTTGACCTGCAGATCGACCAAGCCCGGCGCGAGGATAATCTCCTCTTCCAGTTTATTCAGCGCGCGCACATCACTGATGGTGCCGTGCTCAATCTCCAGCTCAATCGGTTGCAGCGTGCGGTAATCGCGACCGCGCAAAATGAGGTTAGTCAAAGGTCACCTCCGGGCAGGCATCGCTGTCGGTATAGAGCGTGCAATCGGCATGCTGGCGCAGACACGTCGCCGGACACGCGGTGGAGATCGCATCCTCAAGCGTTGCGCGCACCGCCGCGCGTTTGCTCGCACCCGGCACCATGCAGAACAGCCGCGCACCACTCATCAAGGCGGGAATCGTTAGCGTTACGGCATGCGTCGGTACCGCCTCAACAGTGGCGAAACAGCCATCGTTGACCTGCTGCTGGCGGCAGGCATTATCCAGCTGCACCACCTTAACGGAGAAAGGATCGTTGAAGTCGGCCACCGGCGGATCGTTGAAGGCTAAATGGCCGTTCTCGCCAATGCCAAGGCACACCGCATCAATTGACGCGGCGTTAATTTTTGCCGCGTAATCCGCACAGATCGCGGCAGGATCGCCGCAAGAGGGAAGTAGATGGACTTCGCCAGGCTGCACCCTATCAAACAGCTTCTGGCGTAAAAAGTGGCTGAAACGCTGCGGCGCATCCGTCTCCAGCCCGATGTACTCGTCCATATGGAAAGCGTGAATACGCGACCAGTCGATATCCCCAGCCGCAACCAGCGCGTCGAGAAACTCGTTTTGCGAGGGCGCGGCGGCAAACACCATGCGCACCACATGCTGTTCACTCAGCCGTTGACGCAGAAACGCGGCCACATCCTGCGCCGCAGCCGCACCTAATGCCGCGCGACTGGCGAAGCGTTTGATCCGTAAGCGATCTCGGGTTCCCTGTTGTAAGAGCGTCATATTATCCCTCCTGAGAGACGTTGCTTTTGTGCGCCCAGCGCTGGGCGGCGGGCGCATCCTGATCCTGATTGAGTGCGATCAGCAGCTGATCTACTTCCGGGCGCACCGGCGCGCGGCGTAACCAGCCCATCACCACAAACAGCACCAGCGAGGACATCACCGGCGCAGCCACCACGGTGGCGGTGCTGACATCGGTAAAGACAAATTTCACGCAGAAGAAAGTGCCGACGCCGATCGCCCAACTCACCAGAGCGGCGGCGCTGCCGCTGCGACGAAATGCCGGCAGCAAACCCAGCAGCATGGGAATGGAGATCGGGCCGACTAAGCCGCCAAACCAGATGATCAGCAGCGACAGCACGCCGCCGAAGTGGCTGGCGTTCATGGCAATCACCAGCGTGGTGATAATGAAGATAAAAGCGGTGAGCCGCGCCACCAGCAGCGAGCTTTTACCGCGCTGAAAGTGTTTCGGCAGCATGCCGGGCAGGATATCGCGCGTCACCACCGCCGTAATGGCGTTGGCATCCGACGAGGTCATCGACAGCGTGTGAGTAAACATCGCCACCAGCACCAAACCCACTAGACCATTCGGCAGCAGCTCCATCGCCATCATCGAATAAGAGCGCGACGGATCGCTGAGATTGGGAAACAACAGCGGCGCTGCCCACATCGGCCAGAACAGAATCAGCGGCCAGATGAGATAGAGCGCGGCGGAGAGGCGCGCCGCTTTGCGTGCATCGCGGCCGGCGGGCGCGGCTATAAAGCGCTGCGCCAGATTCCAGGTGCCGCCGTTGTAGCTCAGCGTGTAGATGACGAAATAGGCGAGAATAAAGCCGATGCTGTACGGCTCCTGAATGATCTGGGTGTGGGTTGGCGGCAAACGCTGCCAGATGGTGAACAGCTCAGCAAAGCCGCCGAGATGCACCGCCACCGCCACCACCATAACAATCGCGGCCACAAACTGCACCACGAACTGGCCGAAGTCGTTGCAGGCATCCGCCCACAATCCGCCCATCACGGTGTAAAACAAACTCAGCGCGCCAGATACACAGATGCCAATCAGCGGATCGAGTCCGGTGAAGACGTTGATGATCACCGCAATTGCCGCCCACTTCGCGCCGACGTCAAAGGTTTTCAGCAGCACCCCGCTCCACGCCAGCACCATTTGCGTTGGCAAGTTGTAGCGCGTGGCGAGATATTCCATCGGCGATTCGATGTTCATATAGATGCGCAAGCGCGCCCAGCGCGGCGCAAACAGGCGTGAACCTATCAACACCGCGATCGCGATGGGAAACGCCCACCAAAAATAGATGGTGATGCCCATGTTGTAAGCCACCGCCGCATAGGCGACAAAAACCGCCGCGCTGTATCCTGACATATGATGCGACACGCCCGACAGCCACCACGGCATTTTGCCGCCAGCCGCAAAGAAATCACGCGTGCTGCCCACCTTGCGCATCGCCCACAAGGTTATAGCCACAATCATCAGCGCATAAAGCGCCATCACAGCATAATCAAGCACATTCATAGCAGACTCCACAGGTAAAGGCTGCCCAACGAACGCTCTGGCTTCGCAGGGATTGAGCGGATGGAATAATTAGTCATCATTTAGGATTAAAGCATCCTGGCAGCGTTATCGGTGCGGTTTTGTGATGAGGATCCTGATATGAGTTTTTCCTCTGACGTGATAAGTAAAATTGAATATGTCTACGCCGCAGCTTACAGCAATAAAAAAGGGTTCACGCTAAACATGAACCCTTATTCCTTTTCACGCATGAGTGATTTAAAAACGGCGACGATTATCGCTAATTAAATCAGCTTTTCTTCAGGCACGAACTCATAAACGTTTTACGTGCATCGCCGGTGAGCTTTTTATCGCTCGCATCAGCATTACAGGTTTTCATCTTCATTTGTTGCGGCGTCATACTGCCTATTTTGCTGTCTTTTTTCAGACAGTCACTCATAAAGCTTTTACGCGCATCGCCTTTCAGATTTTGTGTACCGGCGCTCTGGTTACACTGGGTCATTTTTTCCTGCTGTGCGGTTTTCTCTGCCGCACTCGCTCCGCCTGCAATCAGCAAGCCTGCTGTCATTATTGCCAAAAGACACGATTTCATTACCGGATTCTCCGTAGCATTATTGCTCTCTAAGCATGGCACGGAATAAGCAAATACGAGAAATCGATAATGACAATTGCCTGCAAAAACAGGCGATAGCCGTTATACGCGCGGATGATGCAGCAACTTCTCTACGTAATTACGCAGCATGGTGGTATCGGGCGTTTCAGCCGCGGGGGCGACGGGCGGCATGGCTAATTTAATAGCGGCCTCAATGTCGTGGAATTGATCGGGATTCAGTTTGCGCAGCATCGCGGTTAACACGATTTCTAATGCCTCAACCTGAGCCACTAATTCTTTAGACTCTTCTTCTTTTTCAGCCAGCTTTAGAAGGAGTTCCGCAATCAGGTTTTTCATGCGACAAGCTCAATGAGAGAAGAAAAACAGACGTTAGCATCGCGCTGAATAAAACAACAAGGATTTTTAAGCCGTTTTAGAGAAAAAACAGCCAAACGGTAGAATAAAAAAACCGGCTAGATTTCAATAGTTAATAGCGAAACGTTTCACTGGACGTTCAAAGATTTATTGAAACGTTTCGCTCACCTATGCCCTGAATAATTCGAGGTGCAGGAAGGCGGCAAGTGCAATCATCCTCAGGAGCTTACTTCACTAAGTGACTGAAGGTGAATGCACGCAGCCAACGCACCTGCAGCCTGAAGTATGACGGGTATTAATGCGGCCCCATAAAGCCACGTCCCGGACCGCCACCATGACCGCCGCCCCAACCGCCGCCACCCGGAGGTGGGAAAATACAACCGCTCAACGCGGTGACCAATGCCACAACTGCGGCGATTTTAATCATACGGACCATAATTACCTCGGAATGGTGAAATCGGGCTGAGTGTATGAGGCCGCATCGGGCACGACAATACAGAATCCTCCGCAACCCGGCGCTATTCATCTCTGCTCACCACGCTTAACAATTTACTGGCACTAAAGCGGCAAAAACATTGCACGGGTGGCATAAATTGCTGCCAACGCGCTGCGCAAAATCGTGGTTGAACGCTTTACAGCCGGTGCGATTTCACGCAATGTGAGCGCATTACAATAAATGAGATCCCATCATGAGCTTATCTGCTGTCTCCCTGAGTGAAATTCTGGCGCGCCGTGACTGGGAAAATCCGGTGATCACCAGCCTTAATCGACTGGATGCGCATCCACCGTTTGCCAGCTGGCGCGACGAAATCAGCGCGCGCGACGATCGCCCTTCGCCTTCACGCCAGCTATTGAACGGCCAATGGAGCTTCAGCTACTTCACGCAGCCGGAAGCGGTACCGCAAAGCTGGCTGCTGCAGGATTTGCCTGGCGCCGATGCGCTGCCGGTGCCCGCAAACTGGCAGCTGCACGGCTTTGACGCGCCAATTTATACCAACGTGCAGTATCCGATTCCGGTAACGCCACCTTTGGTGCCGCAACAGAATCCTACTGGATGCTACTCGCTCACATTCAAAGTGAATGCTAGCTGGCTGCAACAGGGCCAGACGCGCATTATCTTCGATGGCGTAAATTCGGCCTTCTTCCTGTGGTGTAACGGCCAGTGGATCGGCTATTCGCA
The DNA here is from genome assembly GCF_003208415.1 of Pantoea sp. AG1095. NCBI lineage: Bacteria > Pseudomonadati > Pseudomonadota > Gammaproteobacteria > Enterobacterales > Erwiniaceae > Pantoea > Pantoea sp. AG1095. The sequence goes on from NZ_QKMJ01000008.1 coordinate 117,834, forward strand.
GGACAGCCGCCTGCCCGCCGAGTTTGATCTCACTCACGCTTTGCAGCCCGGCCAGAACCGCTTAGCCGTGATGGTGCTGCGCTGGTGCGATGGCAGCTATCTGGAAGATCAGGATATGTGGCGCATGAGCGGCATCTTCCGTGATGTCAGCTTGCTGCATAAGCCGGAGACGCAAATGGCCGATGTGCAGATTGAAACCGTGCTGAGCCCGGAATACCTGCGCGGCGATCTGCGTGTCAGCGTCAAGATCCACGCCGGCGCTCGTCAGCCCGCGCAGTGCCGATTGCGCGTCAGTTTGTGGCGCGGCGACAGCTGCATTGGTGAGCAGGAACAGGCCCTCGGCAGTGCGATTATCGACGAGCGCGGACATTATCCCGAACGCGCCCTGCTGATCTTGCCGGTCAACCAGCCGCAGCTGTGGAGCGCCGAAACGCCGCATCTCTATCGCGCGGTGGTGACGCTGCTGGATGAAAACGGTGCCGTGATCGAAGCCGAAGCTTACGACGTCGGTTTCCGTCGCGTCAGCATTGAGCAGGGCCAATTGTGCCTCAACGGCAAGCCGCTGCTGATTCGTGGTGTGAACCGCCATGAACATCACCCGGAAAACGGTCAGGTGGTGGATGAAGCCAGCATGCGCCGCGACATCGAGCTGATGAAGCGCCACAACTTTAACGCGGTACGCTGCGCGCACTATCCTAATCATCCGCTGTGGTATCGCCTGTGCGATCAATATGGTTTGTATGTGGTGGATGAGGCGAATATCGAAACGCACGGTATGCAGCCCATGAATCGCCTCTCCAGCGATCCGCGCTGGTTCGCCGCCTATAGCGAGCGCGTCACGCGCATGGTGCAGCGCGACCGCAATCATGCCTGCATTATTATCTGGTCGCTGGGCAACGAATCAGGTCACGGCAGCACGCACGATGCGCTCTATCACTGGGTGAAAAGCAGCGATCCGACGCGTCCGGTGCAGTACGAAGGTGGCGGCGCCAACACCGCCGCCACCGATATCGTCTGCCCGATGTACGCGCGCGTCGATCAGGATCAGCCTTTTCCGGCGGTGCCAAAGTGGTCGCTGAAAAAGTGGATTGGTTTGCCGGGCGAGACGCGGCCATTGATTCTGTGTGAATACGCCCACGCGATGGGCAACAGCTTTGGCGGTTTCGCGAAATACTGGCAAGCCTTCCGCCAGTTCCCGCGCTTGCAGGGCGGCTTCGTCTGGGATTGGGTCGATCAAAGCCTGACGCGCTACGACGACAACGGTGAAGCCTGGCAAGCCTACGGCGGGGATTTTGGCGATACGCCAAACGATCGCCAGTTCTGCATGAACGGGCTGGTTTTTGCCGACCGCTCACCGCATCCGGCGCTGTTTGAAGCCCAGCGCGCGCAGCAGTTCTTTCAGTTTCAGCGGGATGCTAACGAGCCGTATCGCTTTACCGTCAGCAGCGAATATCTGTTCCGCCGCAGCGATAACGAAGTGCTGCGCTGGTCAATCGAGCAGGATGGCGATGCCATCGCCAGCGGTGAATTGCCGCTCGATCTCGCCGCTCAAGGCAGCCAGACGTTGATGCTGCCCGCCAGTGAAGATTTGCAGGGCAACGCGTGGCTGAATCTGGCGGTGCATCAAATCAACGCCACGCCGTGGTCCGAAGCGGATGCGCGCGTCGCCTGGGATCAGTGGCCGTTGCCCGCTGCGCTGCCGGTGCGCGTTGTAGAGCTCGGTGCCACCGCGCCGGAACTGATTGCCAATCACGATCTGGTGGCGGTAGTTGTGCCGCAGCAGCGCTGGCACTTCTCGCGCCGCAGCGGCGAGCTGGTGCAATGGTTTGTCGATGATGAAGAAACGCTGCTCACGCCGCTGCAGGAGTGCTTTATTCGTGCGCCGATTGATAACGATATCGGCACCAGCGAAGCTGCCAATGTTGATCCCAATGCGTGGGTCGAGCGCTGGAAACGTGCGGGCTACGATGAGTTGCAAGCGGTGCTGGTGGATATGCAGGTCGATAGCCTGAAACACAGCGTGCAGATTGAAACCTGGCATCAGTGGCTGGCCAACGGTCAGCTGGCTTTCACCAGCCACAAACGCTATCAAATTAATGCTAACGGTGAGTTGTCCATTAGCGTCAATGTGGAACAGGCGCCCGGTCTGCCGGCGCCGGCACGCATCGGGCTGCGCTGCCAACTGGCGAAGTCGCCGCAGCAGGTGAGCTGGCTCGGTTTGGGCCCGCACGAGAACTATCCGGATCGCCAACTGGCGGCGCAGTTCTCACGCTGGCAGCTGCCGCTGGCAGCGCTCAGCACCGCGTATGTGTTCCCCGGTGAAAATGGTTTGCGCTGTGGCACGCGTCAGTTACAGAGCAATGGCTTGCAGGTGAGCGGCGACTTCGCCTTTTCGCTCAGTCGCTTCAGCCTTGAACAGCTGCGTGCCACCTCGCATCGCCACTTATTGCAGCAAGAGGATGGCTGCTGGCTGCACCTCGATGGCTTCCACATGGGTGTCGGCGGTGATGATTCATGGAGCCCCAGCGTTAGCCCGGAGTTTTTGCTTTCTCAGCAGCGCTGGCACTACGCGCTGACGTTGCGTCAGTAGGTTTTTCTGCGGTTTCACGCTGGCTCAAAGGTGGAGTCAGCGTGGTTTTCGGCCGACGATAGAAGCGGCGCAGGAAGATCACGTTAACCATCACCACCATCGCCGTGGCGAAGAATACCCAGCGATAGCCGGTTGCCGCCGATACCGCCGCGCCCAGCAGCGGACCCGCCACGTTACCCAAGTACATAAACGATTGGTTGTAGCCGAAAATGCGCCCGGTGACGTTATCGCGTGAATGCCGCACCAGCAGCGTTTGCACCGCCGGCATCATCGCACCATCGGCAAATCCCAACAGGAAACGCAGCACGCCAAGCTGCGTCGCGCTGGTGACGAACGACATCGCCACCAGCAGCAATAATGACACCATCATGGTGGCGAGCAGAATGCGTTGCGTGCCAATACGATCGCCGAGTTTACCCAGCCGTGGCGCGGAGATCAGCGCCGATACGCCCGGCAGCGCGGCGATCACCCCGCTGAGAAACGCGATGTTCTGCGCATTCGGTGCCAGTTCGCGCACGAACAGCGTCAGGATGGGGTTCACCGAGCCGTTGCACATCTGAATCACCATGGTGGTGAAGAATAGGCAGATCATTAAACGCGGATTATCGAGGGTGCGAAACACGTCGCGCCCGCTCAGCTTGTCCTGCTTGCTAACCGGCGTATAACCGGTCTCTTTTATCAGAAACAAGGTGACGAGAAAGCTCACCATCAGCAGCACGGCGGTGACGATAAACACCATGCGTAAACCGAGCCAGTCCGCCAGCAAACCGCCAATCATCGGCCCGAGAATGACGCCGCTGATTTGCCCGGTGGAAACACAGCTCAGCGCCCAGCCGCTGCGTTCGCGCGGTACCTGCGCCGCCACCAGCGCCATCGCATTGGGAATGTAGCCGGACGTAAGGCCCATCAGCGCGCGCAACAGCAACAGCTGCCACGCCTGAGTGACAAACGCCTGCAGCAGAATCACCGCGCCCATGCCGAAAGAGGCGCGCAGCAGCATTAGCTTGCGCCCTTTACGGTCAGCAAGGCTGCCCCACAACGGCGCGACGGCGGCAGAAACAATGAAGGTGACGCTGAAAGTGAGTCCAGACCAGACGCTGAGCGCGTTACCGCCACGAATCCCGAGTTCTTCCACATACAGCGGCAGGAAGGGAATGATCTGACTGATAGCAAGGCCGGTAAAAAAGCAGCCAAACCAAACAGATATCAGATTAACTTTCCAGGACTCGATGGAGCGTAACATGGGCGTGGGCATCAGCAGAATGAAACGAGAGTTCAGTCTAACAATCTCATAACATTACCGGACGGCAAAACATGGCATGGGCGAAAAAACGCAGTTTTACACTGTCGAGCGTGATTTTGCTCACAGCAAATCATGTCTGAAAGCCGTTTTTTAGTGTCTTTATGTGCTGAAACCCTGCCTGCCGCAAGATAAGCGCATCGCAATGGCAGGCAAACGTGAAAAAATATGTCTACACGTTACTGACAATATTCCACACCGCATCTATGTTTAAAAAACCACCAGTTATCACTGGCGACGCGCTGTCTGTTCTGGACAGTCCGCATGATTAAACCCAATTTCCCCATGCTGCCATTATCCGGCGGTGGGCATCGTTGTCTCTGCGGAGGTCAGCTATGAGAACCCAGCCAAACAGCGCCAGTCGGGCGATTACCGACTACTTCAATAGCCCAGCCTGGCATGCACCGCATGAGAGCGACATGTTAGCGGCGATCATGCGCGAACTGATGGATGACGGACAGCCTGCCACCAGCAAAGCGATTATTGCGCGCGTGATTGATAAGCTGGAATTTGAAGGGGATGAACAGCAGCTGCAGAGCTACCGCAACTTACTGGCAAAACTGCTGGAATCGGGGCCGCAGAAATAGCGGCCCACGCCACTATTTTACCGCACGCAGATGGTCGGCTTCGCTGACAAATGCCTTGCCGCTTTGACGCTGGTATAGGCAGAGTTCGCGTCCGACCTGATTTTTCATGTGCTTTTGCGGATAGCGACCTTCCAGCAGCAGCGCATCAAAGCCCACGCTGTCATCATACTGAATCGGCTTACCCACCACTTTCGCTGTCTTCAGGCCGCTGGCCTTGAGACAGCTTTGCTGCATATTTTTGTCGTTCTGCTGCCATGCGGCTTCGCTCGACGCCTGCGCCAGCGGGCTCAACAACAGCGTTAACAGCAGCAATTTTCCACGCGTTCTCATCATCACTCCTCCATCAGCCTTGCAGGCCGAAAGATAAAAAAATTCCCGCCGCAGCGGGAAGAAATAAGACGAACATTGCATATTCGAGAGTGACGAGGAAATCTCCGTAGTGCGCAGTTATCCTCGCCCGGCGCTGTGACAGCCCGATGACAATGCAATGTCGTTTTTTTGTTATCCGCAGTACACCCGGGAAATTTTACCGCTTTGATCCGCCGCGAAATTTATCCGACGCAGATTGAAATCCATCGTTACCGCTGAATTCCACGGAATAGCACGCACGGGCACCGCGAAGCGTTTGTTGTCGAGCGTCGATAATGGCTGACCAACGTAGTTTTGGTATTGCGATGCGCCGCACTGATCGGTTTCCGGATCGTGGCTGGCAGCCGCGCTGGCGTCAGGTTTGCTGGCTGACTGGCACGCGGTCAGGGCAAAAAAGGCCGTTACCAGTAGCGCTTTTCCATAATGGGTCACAAGTTTCTCCTCCTGGATAAATAGACAACCGGTTTTTGAGAGTAGCAAAGCGTGACCGTGAAACGGAAATTTTTACAGCAGATTGGTCGCACTAATCAGCTCAAAAGGGCGATCTTCCTCTCAAAAGTTAGGATTAATCGCACGCACTGTCTAAAAATCAATCCGCCAGCCACTACAATTAACTAAGAATTTTCTTAGCGAGGAGGCAATGATGGAACTGGTGATATTTGTTGGCTTCGCCGCTCTGATGACGTTTGTTGCGATCAGAGTGCGTTAAAAAGCCGCGCACATTTCGTAGCGGCGCGATTTATCACGCAATGCATTGCGCCGCTACAATGTGTGCAAAATCAATTGACGGTTTCCTCTTCCTGTAACCGCGCATTGAAGGCTGCCAGCGACATGGGTCGGCCAAGGACATATCCCTGCCCTTCTTCACACGACAGCGCTTTCAGCGCCTTTAGCTGTGCTTCGGTTTCAATCCCTTCAGCGGTAATGGTCAGCGCAAACGCGCGAGCCAGACCGACAATCCCCGCCACCACCGATTGCGCCTGCTGCGATTCCGGGAACTCCTTCATCCATGAACGATCGATCTTCAAACCGTTGAACGGGAAAGTTTTCAGATAGCCCAACGCCGCATAGCCAGTACCAAAATCATCCACCGTCAGCCGCACGCCGAGCGCGCGCAGGCCTTGCATGATCTCCAATGCGCGATCCGGATTCTCAAAAGTGACGTTTTCGGTGATCTCCAGCTCCAGCCGTGTGGCCGGTAATCCACTCACCTCCAGCGCATGCGCCACGCGCTGCACCAGATCGTTATTACGAAACTCCACCGGCGAAATATTCACGGAAACATAGCGCTGTTCGCCCCAGTCGCGGGCGTCCACGCATGCGCGCATCAGCACCCAATCGCTGATCGCAGCGATCAGGCCGTTCTCTTCCGCTAATGGAATAAAGCGATCGGGTGTGATCCATTGGTCGTCGGCTATCTGCCAGCGAATCAGCGCTTCAGCGCCAGCCAGCTGCCCGCTTTGCAGCTGATAGCGCGGCTGGTAATGCAGCGTGAAGGCGTGATTGTGCAGCGCGCCCTCAATCGCCTGCACCATGTCGCGTTTTGACTGCAGATGGTTCGCCATATCGGTGGAGTACCAAACCCACCGATCGCGTCCGGCACTGCGCGCCTGAGCCAGCGCAATATCGGCCAGGCGTAACAGCGCTTCCGGCTGAGCCGCATCCTGCGGTGCTGATACGATGCCCATGCTGGCGGTGAGACTGATTTGATGCGATCCGCTGATGATCGGTTGATGCACCATGCGCTGCAGCGCACGACAGCGATATTCCACACCCGCCCGCGTGCTTTCGCGCAGCAGCAAAATAAAGGCATCGCCGCCGAGCCGGGCCGCCAGTTCATTCGGCGCCAGCAAGCTTTTCAGCCGTGTCGAGATCTCATTCAGAACGTCATCACCGACCGCGTGGCCCCACGTATCGTTGATCGGTTTGAACTGATCGAGATCGAAACTGATGACAAACAGCGGATCATCCGCGCTGACGCACTCCAGATACGCGGTTAAATACTCCTGCAGCTGCATGCGGTTCGCGAGGCCGGTCAGCATGTCATGACGTGACAGAAACTGAATGCGCGCTTCGGCGTCCACTTCATGAGTGATATCCGACACTGTGCCGCGAAAACCCGAGCGCAGGCCGTTACGCCGAATGGCTTTCGCCATTAACTGCCCAATGCGGCGCTCGCCGTTGGCCGACATAAACTGGCAGCGCAGCGGCACATGTTTCACCTCTTCGCCTTGACGCATCAGCCAGGAGACCAGCGAATGGCTGGGATGGCTCAGCAGTTGATCGAGCGGACGTCCAATCCAGCTTTTCACTTCATGGCCGGTCACCGCAGCAAAGCGCGACGAGAGATAACAGAGGCGGCCCTGTGCGTCGACTTCCCAAATCCAGTCCGACGCGGCTTCCGCCAGATCGCGAAAACGCTCTTCGCTGTTGGCCAACTCACGCTGACTGATCGCCAGCATTTCAAAGCGACGATCGGAGATCACCGCGTTGTGCAGTGCATGCCGCAGCACGCGACGCGTCACCAGCGCCACCGCCAGCGCGGTGAACAGCAGCAGCGGCATCATCAGCCACATCACACCGAAGCCGGGATTTTTCGGCTGCCAGCGCAGCACCAGGGGTTCGCCCTGCAGCACCGGCTCCACCAGCCGTGGCTCAAACCGCGCATCGTTTAAATCGCTAGCGATGCGCGGTTCAATCACATTCAGGGCTTTGCCCAGCGTTTGCAGTTTTTGTGGCGTGAAAGTGTTAACGAACACCATGACCGAAGCGGGGCCGGGCATCGTCGGCAAATCCTGTCCTTTGCCCGGCGTAATCGGCGCGGCCACGACAATCGCCGGGTTACTCTCCACCAGCGCATTGCCTGCAACGGCGTCATGCCGTGAGCGCGCCGCGCTTAGCAGTACGTTGCTTTGTGCGCCTAACAAGCTCTCAATCGAAGCATCCGATAATTCACCGTTAATCACCGCATAGCGGGTTTTCCCATTGCCATCGACCACGAACACGCCGTCGTAGTGATACTCCTTGTAAAGCCCCGGACCAAAGTTCTCTTCGTCCCACGCCCAAACCTTATTGACCGTCAGATGCAGGTTCTTCCAGCCTTCGCCCCAGTTAGCATAATCGCGCGCATCGACGAGCATCTGTTGCTGCTGTTGCTGCCACGCCTGACGCATCAGATTGGCATCCTGCTGGATTGAGTCGATGTTTTGTCGATGGGCGATAACCAGCACCATCACCACAGAGAGAAGTAGCACGCCAAACAGCAGCGAGGATAAGGTGCGCAGACTGCGCCGCGTCAGCCTTACCGTGTGTGCTTCCATATTGGTCCTGGCAGCCAGTGCCGTGTGCCGGTGAAACTCAGAATTCATGCGCATTGCTCGTAAAATACAGGCAGCAAAAAAAGGCGGATGACAACGCAGACTGCGCACATCTCCACCCTGTAAGGGTTTGATCGGTTATCGGCCCCAAGCGCCGCAGATTTAGTCTTGTTGGTGGAATATTTGAGCAGCGCAAATGTGCAGCACGCCACCTCGACAGGGATGATCGGCGTTGCTACTATGCGCTCTCCTCTGCTCGCTGAGTCGCCTATGGACACCCAATCCGACAAAGTTACGTTAACGCTGTTCTACGTGGGTAGCTTTGTGGTCTATTACCTTGTGACCATGCTGGTTACGCTGTTTCCCAATTACGGGATGCTGCGTACCAACGGCTTGCTGATGCCGGTGCTTTGCCTGGTGGAGTTTGCGGTGATCTATCCGCTGTACCGTTTTTACTGTCAGCGTCGCAGCGACATTCCGCTGGGCTTTGTGCGGCCGATGCAGGCGCTGCTTTTTATTGGATTGCTGTTTGCTTTGATGGTGGCGCAGACGCAGTTTCTGCAACCCGAAGGCTGGCTGATTGCGCAATCGCAGCAGGGACGCAGCTCGATGTTGATTCTGCTGCTCACCGCCGTGCTGCTGGCGCCGGTGTTTGAAGAAGTGCTGTTCCGGGGATTTTTACTGCAAGGTTTTCTGTTGTGGGCGCCGAGAAGCCGTTTGGCCTGCATGCTGCTCACCTCCCTGCTGTTCGCCGCGATGCATACCCAATATGTGCACTGGGAAACGCTGGTTGCCTTAACGCTGTTTTCCATGCTGCTGTGCTACGCGCGCCTGCGCAGCAACAGCCTGGCGCTGCCGATTTTCCTGCACACGCTGAACAATTTAATCGCTATCCTGCCCGCCTGGTATTTCGCTTAATAAAAAAGATCACGTTTTATACGCATAAAAATTATGCTAAAAATTAAATCTACAATCATTACAGAGTTAAAATATTTCATTAAATCACCATTAAAGATGAGGTCAACGGATGATATCTCTGAGTTCAGTTTTACAGATTGAGAATGAATTTGATTATAAGGTTCACTTTGCAGTTTATAATTATGAAGAACAGCCACTGGATGCTTTTGTTCGTAGTAAAGATGAATGGCAAGCATGGAATGAATGGAGAGGACATAGAGATGACTTCAACAGAAAATACATCTTCAGTTTGATAAAGTTTTACCCTCAACAAGAACGGTGGTTATTTGGTGGCATCTATGAAGTATTAGAAAGAAACCAGGAAAAATATACTGTTAAACTGCTCGATTTGCACAAAGAATTTATAGGTCGACTTCTTATAAAATATCCGGGCCCAGGAGCTCGTGGACGATCTTTCTTGTTTGAAAATCACTACACAAAAATGCAAATATCTCAGATACTTGAAGAGCAATACTCAGGCGAGACATTCTGCGACTTTGACAAAATCGAACATTCATTTGATAAAATCGAGCACATCATCAAAAACCAACGTTTAGATTGGAAAACCGCATTGCTAAACGTCAAAGGTGTCTATCTTATTGTAGATAAATCCAATGGAAAGAAATATGTTGGTTCCGCATATGGTGATTCAGGCATTTGGTCACGCTGGGAATGTTATGTTCACACCGGACATGGTTTGAATGAAGGACTCACGGAGATAATTTCTTTGGCTGGCATCGATTATGCCAGAAAGAACTTCCAATTTTCTTTATTGGAATTCTATTCAATGAGAACGGATGATCAGCTAATTATTGATAGAGAACAATTTTGGAAGCGCGTGCTATGCTCGAATAATTATGGTTATAATTTAAATTAGCTAACAGCTCTATCTCAAATTTTACGGCGCTATCAACGCGCCGTAAATAATTTTTTGCGCTACTCTTTTTCCGCTTCGAAATGGTTTTTGAACTGTTCGTAGATTGAAATCATGTTGGAAGCATCACCGTGCAGCGGGCTCAGTTTTCCCGCGCGCACCAGTTCAATCACCAGTTGCAAGGCGGCTTGTTTTGGGCTGCTGGCTGGTTGGGCAATTTCGTTCGACATGTTAACTCACTCATCGTTTTTATCAGGGCCGCATAGTTTAGCCCAGATTGAGCTACGGTTGCGCACTGCGATGCGTATAATCTTGCGAGCCGGACAAGAAAGCCGCTCAGGGTGATAATTGACTCTCAACGCGTTTAGCTATACTGGATCAAAAAAGGGAACGACCAGCCACACATTCCGTACCAGCGAGAAGGTGTTAAAGGAGTCTGATTATGCTGATTGGTTTTGTTTTATTAGTGAGCGCATGTGGGCATGATGCCTGTGATGCCTTACCGGTTTCGGAGCGTATCTATCCGACCAAAGTGGCCTGTGAGCAGATGGCCGATCGCATCCATAAAGTGCGGCCAAATGTGGTCTTACTTTGTGGCGAAGTGCACCGTTAATTCGGTGCCAGCTTGATTAAAGTTGCGCAAATAGTAGCCAAACGGCATTGCAAGAATGGGTTGTAGCGTTCAAAATATAAGCTGCTTTTCACTATCATCGTTGTGAATCCAATGAAAACATCTCGCCCCCGTCGTCCAAACGGACGCTGGGTTTATTACATTTTGTATGATGGCATTCTCTGGCCCTGCCCCGTACGTTGGGAATGGGAAAGCGGCTTCGGCGGCTGGCTGCCATTCTATTTCTCGCCCACGTTTGAGTTCGTGGCGGGCGATCCACGCAAGGCGTATCGCATTGCGCGCAGCAGTGCGCGTAACGTACGCCAGACAGACGGTGAGTACGCCTGATTGATTAGCCAATCTGCCACGGGAACCACGACGCCGTAAGCAGGTAATGCAGTAACTCCAGCACCAAAATCACCATCACCAACACGCCAAGCTTGTGGCTGCTGATCCACTCTTTCATCCCCATATCATCGCCGCCCAGCGAATCAGCATCAGCGCCCCGCAGATGCACAACAGCACCACGATCATTTTCCAGTGTTTGGTTGCAGCCAGTTTTTTTGCCACGCATCCTCCAGACGACAGAAAGCAACGATGCGCCCTAAGGCGCATCGTTGATTCTAACGCTGGTCACCCATTTGGGCGATTATTTATTCAGCGTGTAGTCGAGCGTGATTTCAGCATTCAGTACCTGAGAAACCGGGCAGCCCGCTTTGGCTTTCTGGATAATCTCATCAAACTTCGCGTCATCAATGCCCGGTAAGACGATGGCGCTGGTCAGCGCGATTTTGGTGATGGCAAAACCGTCGCCCTTTTTATCCAGCGACACATCCGCGGTGGTATCAATGCTTGTTGGCGGATGCCCTTCATTGCCCAACATCAATGACAACGCCATTGAGAAGCAAGCGGCGTGCGCAGCACCAATCAGCTCTTCCGGGTTAGTGCCCTTCTGGCCTTCAAAACGGGTATTGAAACCGTATGGTTGATTGCTCAACACGCCGCTTTCGGTACTTACCGTACCTTTGCCTTTAATGTCGCCTTCCCAATGGGCCGATCCTTTCTTATGAATGGTCATGTCATTCCTCCTGTTGTGTTCGACAGCTATTGAGTATAGACAACATGACTCATTCTGCTGGATTAGCTCACCGCGCGTGGACGCGCCGGACTCAAGCCCGCCTCACTCAACAGCGCGTTAGCCTGCACCAGCGAAGCCTGCGTAATCTCTTTGATCGATTTCGCACCGGTCAGCGTCATCGCCACTTTCATCTCTTTCTCAATCAGGTTGAGCAGATTTTCAACGCCGCGCTGACCGTGCGTTGCCAGCGCATAGACAAACGCGCGTCCCAGCAGCACGCTGTCGGCACCGAGGGCGATCATCCGCACCACATCCAACCCGCTGCGAATCCCGCTGTCGGCGAGAAGGGTAATATCGCCTTTCACCGCATCGGCAATTGCCGGCAACGCGCGCGCCGACGACAGCACGCCGTCCAGCTGACGCCCGCCGTGATTCGACACCACAATGCCATCGGCACCAAATCGCACCGCATCGCGCGCATCTTCCGCGTCGAGAATGCCTTTAATCACCATCGGGCCATCCCAGAATTCACGAATCCACTCCAGATCTTTCCAGGAAATCGACGGATCGAAATTGTTCGCCAGCCAGCCGATGTAATCTTCCAGCCCGGTCGGTTTACCAAGATAAGTGGAGATGTTGCCAAGATCGTGCGGACGGCCATGTAAACCGACATCCCACGCCCATTGCGGATGGGTTGCCGCCTGCCAGTATCGACGCAGCGGCGCATTGGGGCCGCTCATGCCGGAGTGCGCATCACGATAACGTGCGCCAGGCGTCGGCATATCGACAGTGAACACCAGCGTGGTACAGCCGGCGGCTTTGGCGCGCTCCAGCGCGTTGCGCATAAAGCCGCGATCGCGCAGCACATAGAGCTGGAACCACATCGGACGATTTATGGCCGGCGCCACTTCTTCAATGGGGCAAACCGACACGGTTGAGAGCGTAAACGGAATGCCTTTCAGCGCCGCCGCGCGCGCCGCCTGCACTTCACCGCGTCGCGCATACATGCCACACAAGCCGACCGGCGCCAGCGCCACCGGCATCGACAGGGTTTCGTTGAACAGCTTCGTTTCGAGGCTCAACTCCGACATGTTTTTCAGCACGCGCTGGCGCAGCGACACGTCGGAGAGATCGGCGACATTGCGCTTCAGCGTGTGCTCGGCGTAAGCGCCGCCATCCAGATAGTGAAACAAGAACGGTGGCAAGATGCGTTGCGCCGCGGCGCGATAGTCACTGGCAGCAGAAATGATCATCCGTTATTTTCCTTGTGCTGAGGTTGGTGGCCCGGCAGACGCGTAATGCGCGCCTGGCGCGCCTCATCTTCATGCAGGGTTTTCATAGTGGTGTGAACAAAGCCGAGATGATCCATCGCCGCCTGGCGCGCCGTTTCCGCATCACCGGCCATCACCGCATCAAACATCGCCTGATGCTGTTCGTTAAGACGATTAAAAATCACCGGATGGGTATACATGCGCTGACGGCTGTGCAGCACCGAGGATTGCAGCAGATCGAAAAAGCCGCGCATGGTCTGCAGCAGCACCACATTGTGCGAGGCTTCGGCGATGGCGAGATGAAAACGCAGATCGGCCTGCGCCGCGAGATCGGCATCGTCGCTCTGCTTAATCTTCAGCAGCGCATCAAAGGCGTAAGCCAGCCGCTCTTTATCGGCTTCGGTGGCGCGCAACGCCGCGTGCCATGCCGTGCTGGCCTCTATTGCGTGACGCGCTTCAAGGATGTCGTAGCGATAATCGGGATCTTCAGCCAGCAGTTGGCGAATCGGCTCTACGATGCGCTGTTCCGACCACGGTTGCTGCGGCTGACGTAGCCAGGTGCCGCCACCGCGTTTACTGATCAACACGCCGCTGCTGATCAGTTGCTGGATCGCCTCGCGCAGTGACGATCGCGATGAACCGAACTCGGCCGCCAGCGCGCGTTCGGACGGCAGCCGCATACCCGGCTCCAGCTGATGCTCGGTAATCCAGGCGCAGAGCCGCGCCCGCAGCGTATTTTCGGTCATCGCATTATCCTGAGAAAGGCTCCCCCGCCATGCTGCATTGGTAGGACCAAAATGCAGCATGGCGGGCTTGATAGAGGAGAATGGTTAATGCTTTGTTATTTCGATGCAACGAAACAGGCGGGATTTTTCAGGTTATGTGACGACGCGGCCACATTTGAATCTTTTGGTAGGACCAATTACGCCGTAGTCCGGCCAAAGGCCCGACCATAACTGCGCGGATGAAAGCGCAGGTTCAGCAAAATCAGCCCGACCGTCACCGCCGCCTGCATCAGCCAGACGCTGGAAAAACTGTGGGTTAATGCCTGCAGCTGACCGCCGATAAACGGCATGCAGCCGGCGATGATAAAGCCCGCGCCCTGCATAAACGCCACCAGCCGTGCACCGGCCTGCGGATGCGGCAGGTGATCAAGCGCCAGCACCATCGCCAGCGGGAATGCCGCGCCCAGTCCAAATCCGGCAATCGCCGCCCACAGCCACGGCGCGAACAGCGGAGCAAACAGAAAGCCGCTCATGCCGATCAGCTGACAAACCAGGCTGATAATCAGCTGCGGACGCCGATCCGCCTTACGCGCTAGCAGCGGCATCAACAGCGCACCTGCAACCTGACACAGAATCATTGCGCCGAGCAGCGATCCGCCGGCCTGCGCCGACCAGCCAAGATGATGATAGGCATCCGGCAGCCAGGCAACGCAGGTGGCGTAACCACCGTTCACCAGGCCAAAACTGATTGCCAGCGTCCAGGCGCGCGGCGTGCGCCACAGCGACGGCAGCGCAACCTTTTCCGTGCTGGCGACGGTTGGTACGCGCACGTAAAGCCACAGTGCAATCGCCAGCAGCACCGGCAGCGCCCAGCCGCTCAGCGCCAGCGACCCGCCAAAATGATCGCTGATCCACGGCGATAACGCCGCTCCTAAACCGCCGCCGCCCATCAGCGCACCGGCCCACAATCCGGTGACCGGCGCGCTGCGCTGTGCAAAGCGCTGACGAATCAGGCCCGGCATCGCCATCTGTACCACGCCCACGCCAAGGCCGCCAAACAGCGCGCTGACCACCAGCCAACTGCCGTCGTGGATCACGCCACGCGCCGCCAGCGCCAGCAGCAGCAGCGTCAATCCGGCCAGCAGCAAGCGTTGCAGCGGCACGCGCTGCATCAGCGAAGCGCTCAGTAGCGCGACCGCGCCCATCATCACCATCGGTACCGCAGGCAGCAGCGAAGCCGCCAGTGAAGAGAGTCCCATCGTCTGCCGAAGCTGGCCGAGTAATGGACTAAGAGAAGTGAGTAACGGTCGCATATTCAGCCCAGCCACTACCAAAGCGGCGAGCGTTAATCCGTTGAAATGTCGATTCATACACAATCCTGCTGCAAAGAGGTTGTCAGCATCGCAGCAGTCGTTACTATTTGGAAATGAAATAACACCATAACGACCAGTGGAAAAATGAATCGTCAACCGATGTTCACCCCGCAGCAACTGCTGAGTTTTGTCGCGGTGTGCGAAACCGCCAGCTTCACTCGCGCCGCCGATCGCGTGCATCTGTCGCAATCCACCGTCAGCCAGCAGGTGCGTCGGCTGGAAGAGATGATCGGTAAACCGCTGCTACAGCGCACATCGCATCAGGTGGCGCTCACCGAAGAGGGCGAGAAGCTGCTGGGCTATGCGCGCCGCATCATCGCGCTAAACGGCGAAGCGCACGACGTGCTGAGCGATAAATGGCGCGACGGCGTGCTGCGCCTTGGCGTGCCGGAAGATTTCGCCGCGCCGACCGCCGGTTTGCTGGCGGAGTTCAGCCGCGATCATCCGCAACTGCGCCTTGATGTAATGAGCGGCATGTATGTCGATTTGCATCGCGCCTGGCAGCGTGAGGAGCTGGATATCATGCTGATCAAACAGCCGGGCGGTGAACGTCCGCTGGCTGCGCGCCCCGAGCCGCTGCTGTGGCTGGACAGCGCCGCACATCCTTGCTTTGAGCAAACGCCGGTGCCACTGGTGGTGTTCCCGCAGCTCGGTTTATATCGCGAGGAGATGGCGCAGACGCTGGATAGCCTTGGCCGCAGCTGGCGCATTAGCTACAGTAGCGCCAGTTTGGTGGCGCTCGCCAGCGCCAGCGCCGCCGGATTGGGCTTAACGCTGCTGCCCGCCAGCTGCCGCTTGCCTGAGCATCGCGTATTAGGGGAAGCCGATGGTTTACCCACCATCAACCATTTTGAACTGGCGCTATTTTGCCGTGCGCCGCAGGACGAACTGCAGCAGGCGCTGGCCGCCGCGCTGGTGACCTTTTGTCAGCTGCAGTGGCAGTGATTTTTCCACTGCTAACCAGTGGCAAATATCGCAGCGCGCTGCGTTGAGTTTTGCCAGATTAAGCGTTTCTCATTTGATGGAACCTCTGATGCAACTGACCTCTCCCAGCCGTCGTGAATTTCTCAGTCTGACCGCCGCCGGAAGCCTGCTGGCCGCCGGCATCAGCTACGCTGCGCCCGCTTCACCGCTGCTCGCCAGCAGCACACAGCCGCACACGCCGCCACCGCGCGTTGCGCACTACCAGCTGCTCAATGTCCGCCTCGAAGAGGGCTTTGAGCGCGACGGTAAAGAGGTGATCGCCACACGCACCGCGCTGTACGACATCACTATCAAAGACGGCACTTTCGCGGCGATTGATGCCGCAGGCAAAGCGCGCAACACCAATCTGCCTCAGTGGGATGCCAACGGCGCCCTGCTGCTGCCGCGCACCCGTGATATGCATATCCATCTCGACAAAACCTTTTACGGTGGTCCGTGGGAAGCGCCGCGTCCGCGTCAGGGCAAAACCATCATGGATATGATTGCGCGCGAACAGGTGCTGATCCCGCAACTGCTGCCGACGTCGCAGGCGCGTGCCGAAGCGATCATTGGTTTGCTGCACAGCAAAGGCACCACCGAAGCGCGCAGCCACTGCAATATCGATCCGGTGAGCGGCCTGAAAAGCCTTGAGCATCTCAAGCTGGCGCTGGCGAATCATGCGGAATTCCCGTGTGAAATCGTTGCCTTCCCGCAGCACGGTTTGCTGCACTCGAAGGTTGATGGCTTGATGCGCGAAGCGATGCAGATGGGCGTGCAGTTTGTCGGCGGGCTCGATCCCACCAACGTGGATGGTGCGATGCAGGCGTCGCTGGATGCGATGTTCCAGATCGCCCTCGATTTCCAGCGCGGCGTGGATATCCATCTGCACGAAACCTCGCCATCCGGCGTGGCGGCCATTCAATACATGATCGATACCATCGCGAAAAACCCGCAGCTGAAGGGTAAAGTGACGCTGAGCCACGGTTTTGCGCTCGGCACGCTGGAAGGCAAAGCGCTGGATCAGATGATTGCGGGCATGGCCGAGCAGCAGATGAGCGTGGCGTCGACCATTCCGATTGGCAAGCTGACCATGCCGCTGCCGCAGTTGCAGGCGGCGGGCATCACGGTGATGACCGGCACGGACAGCGTGATCGATCACTGGTCACCGTTTGGCACCGGCAGCATGCTGGAGAAAGCCAATTTGTACGCGCAGCTGTATCGCGGTTCCGATGAGTTCGGTTTGAGCCGCGCGCTGCATATCGCCACCGGCGGGATTTTGCCGCTGTCGAATCAGGGCGAACGTCAGTGGCCGAAGGTCGACGATGAAGCCAGCATGATGCTGGTCGAGGCCAGCTGCTCCGCCGAAGCCGTTGCCCGCATCTCCCCGGTCCGCGCCACCTTCCACCGCGGATTGCCGGTGTTCAGTGCGTAAGCCCAAAAATCGCACATTCCCGTAGCGGCGCGTGGCTGAAGGCACCCAACAAAAAAGCCTCCGCAAGGAGGCTTTACGTACGACATAAACAGGCAGCATGCGCACACCCGGTGAGTGCTGGATTTTACGAAAGCATCTGAATCGCCAGCGCATACAGCCGCTGGTTTTCATCGTCGCTGACAGGCTCTTCTTCCGCGTAACAGGCAATCATAGAGCTGACTTTATCCGAAGATAAGGTTTCTCCATGCAGATGCAGCGTTAACACGGCGCGGCCGACGATTTTCAGAATGTCTTCGTTTTGTCCCTGGACATAATGACTCAATGAAATGACCTCTGAAATATTATGGGTATTTACTGATTAGCCAAACGGCGGGGTAAATATAAAGCAAATCGGCTATTCGTTTTAATCAGAATTTTACCTAAGCGAAGCCATTCATTAGCACAATACTTATAAGTAAGCATTAACAAACCCTGATAATGCTTGTTTAATAACGCTAATTCTCCTTTTTCGTTGAATATGTCGAGGTTTAGCGCCTTCATTGCAGAATAAAATCAACCACAAAAGCATTAGAACTTCGCAACAGTATGCGTATAAAACGAGACAAGCCTGTTATAACACTAACGGTTTTCAGGCAGGCAGCAGAAGCGCTTTTGCCATTGCCGATCACGCCCCTTTCTGCCAGACTGACCGCCGCCATCCTACCCGCAATTAGAGACTTTCCCGTGACTGCTTTTTCTACCCTGACGCAACTGCCCGCCAGCCAACTCGATAACCTGCGCGAGATGGGTTTCGACGCCATGACGCCGATTCAGGCCGCTTCCCTGCCCGCGATTCTGGAAGGGCGCGACGTGCGTGCGCAGGCGAAAACCGGCAGTGGCAAAACCGCCGCCTTTGGCGTGGGTTTGCTGAACCGCATCGATAACAGCCAGTTCCACACCCAGGCGCTGATTCTGTGCCCGACGCGTGAGCTGGCCGATCAGGTCAGCAACGTGCTGCGTCAGCTGGCGCGTTTTACCCGCAACATCAAAATTCTGACGCTGTGCGGCGGCCAGCCGATGAGCGCGCAACGTGATTCCTTAGTGCATGCGCCACATATCGTGGTCGGCACGCCGGGCCGTTTGCTCGATCACCTGAAGCGCGACAACCTTGATCTCAGCCAGCTGCAAACGCTGGTGCTGGATGAAGCCGATCGCATGCTGGAGATGGGCTTCCGCGACGACATGGAAGCGATCATCGGCTTTACGCCAGAAACACGCCAGACGCTGCTGTTTTCTGCCACCTGGCCGGATACCATCGCCAGTCTCAGCCAGCGTTTTCAGCGCGATGCGCTGGCGGTCGCCACCGAAGATAAAACCGAGTTACCGACCATCGAGCAGCAGTTTATTGAAGCCAGCGCCAAAGAGCGCCACAGCCTGCTCGGCGCGCTGCTCAGCCAGCAACAACCGGCCTCATGCGTGGTGTTCTGTAACACCAAGCGCGAGTGTGACGACGTTGCTGCCGCGCTGAACGAGCGTGATATCAGTGCGTTAGCGCTGCATGGCGATCTGGAGCAGCGCGATCGTGAGCGCGTGCTGATTCGCTTCGCGAACGGCAGCATCCGCGTATTGATCGCCACCGACGTCGCTGCACGCGGTCTGGATATTAAATCGCTGGCGCTGGTGGTGAATTTCCAGCTGGCGTGGGATCCGGAAGTGCACATTCATCGCATCGGCCGTACCGGTCGCGCCGGTGAGAAAGGGTTGGCGGTAAGCTTTGTCGCCCCCGACGAAATGGTGCGCGCCAATGCGCTGGAAGAGTATCTGCAGCAGAAGCTCAATTGGGTTTCCTCCAGCTCGCTGAAAGGCACCAGCGCCAAATCGCTGCCGGCGACCAAAATGACGCTGTGTATTGATGGCGGCCGTAAAGCCAAAATCCGTCCGGGCGATATTCTCGGCGCGCTGACCGGTGAAGCCGGTTTTAGCGGCGACCAGATCGGCAAGATTGATATGACCGCCACCCACGCCTATGTTGCCATCGACGCCGCTCAGGCGAAGAAAGCGCTGATCAAGCTGAAAGAGGGCAAGATCAAAGGCAAAAGCGTGCGCGCCATTCTGCTGAAGTAAAGGGTACCCGCGTGAGGGCGATCGCTCTCACGCTAAAATTTCCGTTATCTCCCCCTTCATTTTTTTTCTCTTCTGCCGATAAGTTAATCATGGCGATATTGCCCTGCCCTTTACTCAGCCCAGATCTGCTCCGAGGCCATGATGGATAATTTTCAGAAAGAGATCGATGAACGCGCCAACCTTGCGCTTTCCAATAAATTCGAACTGCTGTTGTTCCGACTGGGTTCCGATCAGCTGAAAGGCAAATCTGAGCTGTACGGCATCAACGTGTTTAAACTGCGTGAAATCGTGCCGATGCCCATCATCACTCGCGCCGCTGGCATGCAATCGCCGCTGCTTGGCATGGCGAGTATTCGCGGCCAGTTTATTCCGGTTATCGATCTGCCCGCCGTCACCGGCTGCAAACCAGAAACCGGCCTTAACCTGCTGCTGGTGACCGAATATGCGCGCAGCACTCAGGCGTTTGCGGTGGAATCGGTGGAGAACATTGTGCGTCTCGACTGGAGCCAGGTGCACACGGCGGAAGCGGGCATCGGTAGCCGCAACATCACCAGCATCGCCTGTCTGGATACCGACGGCCAAAGCAATAATCTGGCGATGGTGCTGGACGTTGAGCAGATTCTGTATGACATCATTCCTTCAGTGCGCGGCGTTGAGCCAAGCGCAGAGACCGCCAAAGACTTCAATCTGAAGCCTGGCCAGGTGGCGATTGTGGCGGAAGATTCCAAAGTGGCGCGTCAGCTGCTGGAGCAAGGCCTGAAAAGCATGGGCATCCCGGCGATTATGCACAACACCGGTCTGGAAGCCTGGATCAAAATTAACGAGATGCAGAAAGAAGCGGCTGCAAACGGTGAGTCGATCCACGATAAGATCGCGCTGGTGCTGACCGATCTCGAAATGCCGGAAATGGATGGCTTTACCTTAACGCGCAACATCAAACGCGATAACAACCTGCGCCAGATTCCGGTGGTGATCCACTCTTCACTCTCCGGCAGCGCCAACGAAGATCACGTGCGCAAAGTCGGTGCCGATGGTTACGTGGCGAAGTTCGAAATCAACGAGCTGTCGAATGTGATCCACGGCGTGCTGAAAAAGCCGCGTTAATTATCGTAACGCCACCGTTCATAGCGTAATGCTTGTCAGTTAAGACCTGAAAACCCTTAATTACCGAGAGCACACAGTGTAGCGGCGCAATTCATTGCGCGATAAATCGCGCCGCTACGGAATGTGCGGTGATTTGATAAGGTGCTTAACTGATCGGCATTACGCCATTCCTGGCGACCCTTCAACCAGGATCCTCCCGCCTAACTTTCCCATCCAGTCAAAAATCAAGGTTAACGTCATTAACCAAACCGTGACGCATCTCTAAAAAATTAAAGTTAAAACATTAACAACCGATAACTGATAGCGCTTGCGCTGGTACTGCCATACCAGATTTGTCAGGCTGCGTAACCATTTTTACCTTAGAAAACATCAACCTGATGCGGGCGCCTTGCCTGCTTTTCCGTCTTGAAAACATCAATTTTTGGCATTACGGGGAGAACCAATGTTGAGCTTAAAGAATATGAAGGTCGGCGTCCGTTTGGGCATCGCCTTTGGTTTAGTGGTGGCACTGTTAGTCATTGTCGGCATCACGTCGATTACCAAAATTAACAACATCAAAACCGGTATTACGTCGATTGTGGAAGACCGTTACGTAAAAGTGCGTCTCGGTTTTGACGTCCGTGACGGTGTTAACGATCAAATTAAATATCTGCGTGGCATCGTGATTGATACCACGCGTCCGGAAAATAACGTTAAACGTTATCAGCAACTCGCCGAAGCCACTGAGCATACCAACAACGCGATGAATAAAATCAAAGCGATACAGGTTACCGAAGTGGGTAAAAAGAAAATCGCCGGGCTGCTGGCGGCCAGTGACAAATTCGAGGCCGAGAAACATCAGCTGATTGAGCTGGTACGCGCTGGCGATGCAGACGCCGCCAGCACCTATGTACTGAAATCCATTACCGATACGCAAAACGCTTTCCTGGCGAGCGCGGTGGCGTTTGCCGATTCGCAATCGCAGCAGTTACAGCAAGAAGGCGCGAAGATTATTGATAACGGCTCATCCGCTATTGAGATGACGCTAATCTTCTCCGCTCTCGCCATTGCGGCCTCCATCGTATTAGGCTTTATGCTGACGCGTTCAATTGTGCGTCCGCTGAATGAAGCGGTGGAAATCGCCGGAAAAGTCGCGGCAGGCGATCTCAGCTCGCACATTGAAATCAGCGGTAAAGATGAAACCGCCGTGCTGATGCAGGCGCTGCAGGCGATGAACGACAATCTGCTCACTATCGTTTCCGATGTGCGCGCCGGTTCCGATACCATTGCTGTCGCCTCGAATCAAATCTCCAGCGGTAACATCGATCTCTCATCACGCACCGAACAGCAGGCCAGCTCGCTGGAAGAGACCGCATCGGCGATGGAACAGATGACCGCCACCGTCAAGCACAACGCCGAAAACGCGCGGGAAGCTAATCAGCTGGTGGCCAACACCTCCAACGTGGCGAAGCAAGGCGGCGTGGTGATGGAACAGGTGATCGAGAAGATGGAAGCCATAACGCTCTCTTCGAAGAAGATCGTCGATATTATCAGCGTGATCGATTCCATCGCCTTCCAGACCAACATACTTTCCCTTAACGCCGCGGTCGAAGCCGCACGCGCCGGTGAGCAAGGCCGTGGTTTCGCCGTGGTGGCCACCGAAGTACGTAATCTGGCGGCACGTTCGGCATCTGCCGCTAAAGAGATCAAGGTGTTGATTGAGGATTCGGTCGCGCAGGTGGATGAAGGTAGCCGTCTGGTGACGCACGCCGGTTCAACGATTGGTGAAGTGGTCAACAGCGTGAAGAGCGTGGCGGATATTATGAGCGAAATCACCATTGCCAGCAGCGAGCAAAGTAGCGGGATTAGCGAGATCAACTCAGCGATTACGCAGATGGAGGCGGTGACGCAGCAGAATGCCGCGTTGGTGCAGGAAGCCTCAGCGGCGTCGCAGGCGTTGCAGGAACAGGCAGATCGCCTGGCGCAGTCGATGAGTGTGTTTAAAACGGCTGCGGTGTAATGATGACAAGGTCGCCATGCCTGGCGACCTTTCTGATATATATGCTTAGCTGACCAGCGAATAAGCAATCGACGAAATCGCCAGCACGCCAACGATCACCACAAACACGTTACTGATTTTCCCGCTGTACTGACGCATCGCCGGCACTTTCTGAATGGCATACATCGGCATCAGGAACAGAATCATCGCAATAATCGGCCCACCCAGCGTTTCAATCATGCCCAGAATACTGGGGTTCAGCGTTGCCACCAGCCAGGTGGTCAGCAGCATAAACGTGGTGGTCAGGCGATTCAGACGCTGCGGCGTGACGGTTTTACCGCGGCTGCGCAGCGACTTCACAACCATGCCGTTAAACCCTTCACGCGCCCCCAGATAATGCCCGAGAAACGACTTCGTGATCGCCACCATCGCCACAATCGGCCCCATCCACGCAATCATCGGTACATTAAAGTGGTTGGCTAAATAGGACAGAATAGTGATGTTCTGATCTTTCGCCGCCTGCAGATCGGCGGGCGACAGGCTCAGCACGCAGCTGAACACAAAGAACATCACCGTCACGACCATAAGCAGATGGGCGTTCGCCAGGATGCGCGAACATTTCTTCTCCGCGCCTGCGCCGTACTCATCGCGCTTGGCAACAGCAAAAGAGGAGATAATCGGCGAATGATTAAAGGAGAACACCATCACCGGAATCGCCAGCCACAGCGTCATCAGAATGCCGTGGCCGCTTACATTCGCATCTAACGACAACGTTTCCAGCGCTGCACCATGCCAGTGCGGTACCAGATAAGCCGCCAGCAGCATCAGCACCGCCACAAACGGGAATACCAGTATGCTCATCGCTTTCACAATCATCTGCTCGCCAAAGCGCACCACCGTCATCATGCCGATGATCAGAATCAGCGACAGCAGCGCACGCGGCGGCGAAACCAGCCCCAGCTGATGCACGATAAAGCTATCAACGGTATTGGTGATCGCGACGCTGTACATCAGCAGGATCGGATAGATAGCAAAGAAGTAGAGCAAGGTGATGATCTTGCCAGCGCCCACGCCAAAGTGCTCTTCCACCACTTCGGTAATGTCTTCGCCGGGATTTTTACCGGAGAGCACAAAGCGCGTTAACGCGCGGTGCGCGTAATAGGTCATCGGGAAGGCAAGAATCGCCATGATAATCAGCGGAATCAGCCCGCCTGCACCGGCGTTAATCGGCAGGAAAAGCACGCCCGCACCAATCGCCGTACCGTACAGACCCAGCATCCACACGGTATCACTCTTACGCCAGCCCTTAGCCGCCGTTTCTACGGTGCCAAGCGTACCGGTTTGTGAGTTGTCCATCTGTCTCTCCAGAATTTCAAGCTTTATCAACATGCAGCCACAAAGATGGCTACCAATCATGGCGTGGGCTGCTCCGCCCGGCCGGAACGCAAAGGATGACGCTTCATGAGATGAAATTCACGCATCCTGATGTTTTGCGCCGCAGTAAATGCACGAAACATGCGCGCAATCGATTGCATGGGGCGCTATTTGACATGAGACGCGGAATGAGTGCAAGAAGGAGTAACGGGGAGTCAGCAGAAAGGCGTGAGGAAAGTGGAAAGGTGTGGCAACGCTGGGCTGTTACCACGGGTAGTGCAGATGACACAAGAGCAACTCCCCCGGCCACTAGCCTCTGATACAGCAAATGCGTCCAGAGGCTAACGCCGGGAGAATTTAATTAGAATGCGCGCATTCTGTAGAGTGCATAAAGAAAATAGTACGCTGTGAGTGTATTCAAATTCATAATCATGTACTTCAATTTTTCATTTTTATTCAGCAGGATGAAAATACCTTTTGAGTATTTACCCCGCTTTATTTGATCAATTTCCTGGGCAATATCCGCAGGTGAAAACGATGAGTGATACATTGCGGTCACGATTTGCATATCCAGCGCCAGCACACGTTTGGAGATGCCTTTAAGGAAATAGTCGAGATCGCTGGCCTGATATTTACTGATGATCGAATCATACAGTGCGGTGAGAAACTGTTTACGTACTTTCAGTTCACTGTATTGCACTTTACGCTTCGATAATGAACCCGCCACGTCTTCATAATGATAAGCCGCACCCGGCGTGACCAGAAAATTGCTAATGCAGCTGAAGAATTTAAGGTTAAATAGCAAATCTTCGCTCATGGAGATACCTTCCAAAAAGCGCAGGTTCAACTCCTCAATAATCTGACGGCGATAACATTTGTTATGCAGATAACCGATGTTATCACTCATCTCCAACTCACCGAGCA
The DNA here is from genome assembly GCF_003208415.1 of Pantoea sp. AG1095. Lineage (NCBI taxonomy): Bacteria > Pseudomonadati > Pseudomonadota > Gammaproteobacteria > Enterobacterales > Erwiniaceae > Pantoea > Pantoea sp. AG1095. Next base: position 142,763 of record NZ_QKMJ01000008.1, read on the forward strand.
CATAAGGAATGTCCTCCTGACTGAAGAAGCCCGCCTGCGACACTTTGCCCACGCGGTTGTCGTTGAGGTTGCCCACCATCAAATCGACAGATTCCGCTGGCCAGGCATCGAGATTCTGTTTGAAGATCATCAGGAAGTTATCATCCACCCAATCATCCGCATCGAGGAATAACACATATTCACCGCTGGCTTGCTGCATTCCGCTATTTCGAGCGGCGCTGACACCGGCATTAATTTGGTGAATTACCGTGACCTGCGAATAAGCACTAAACTCCTGCAGAATATTCGCGGTTGAATCGCTGCTGCCATCATTAACCACAATCACTTCGTAACTGCTGAACGTCTGTTTAAGCACGCTCAGTAAGGTACGTTTAATGGTTTTTTGTGAGTTATAGACGGGAATGATAAGACTAAACAGGGGTTTTTCATTCATGATAAACTCTCTTTACTGTCTGAGGTTTTGATATTGTTAAATAACAGCCATAGTTTCCTGGGATTGATAAAAATTTGATGAATACGCATTACGGGTTGAGCAGGGAAAAAGTAATTAAGCAGGGAGAAGGATAAAAACTCGGTTAATACCACGCTCATGGCCGCGCCATTTAAACCGAAATAAGGAACCAATAATAAAGAGGAGGCCACGCAAATTAATAACACCACGAAGGTTTTCTTCACTAAATAGCGATATCCGTTGTACTTAATAATGAAACGATCCATCACGCTGCTTAGCACCGCGCACATCGCACCCACGCTGAGTAACAGCGTTGGCGCTACCGCATCGAGATACTCCGCACCGTAAAAGTCACGGATAAACCATCCGGACAATAACCAAATCGCCAGAATCACCAACGACGAGACACCTATCACCAGCAGATGTAATTTCTGCGCTTTGATAATCGATTGCCGATCGTCACGTTCGGCAAAGAACGCCGGGAAAAAGGAAGCCAGCAAGGCATTGGGTAAAAATACCCACGCGGTGGCGAGCGTCAGCGCGACAGAGAAAATCCCCGCCTCTTTCACGCCAAGGAAATACGACACGCTGATTTGGTTAACGCGGGTATAAATCGCCACCGCAATCACGGAAAACACCAGAGAAATACCGGACGCCACCATATAGCGGGAATATTTCTTCATCTGGCGCAGTGCCGGAATCGGTACCTGACGATGGTATTTCAGGAATATCGTCAGTTTGATGGCAAAAGGAATAAAGGTCGCCAGTACGATCGGAATCGACAACAGTTGCGGATCCAAACCGTAATACGAAATAAAGAAGCGCACGGTTAAACTGATCGCCAGCCCCGCCAGATTGGCGATGACATTCAGGCGCGCATTAAGCATCGCCTCGTTGTAGATATTGACCAGATCGAGCGAAGAAAACAGACAGGCAATCGCCGCTGCGCAGACAAATACCCGCGCTTCAGCACTCCACTCTTCGCCCATAATCAGCATGCCGCTGGCTGCCAGAATGCCGTAAATCACTAACACCAGCAGAAAGGTCGCCATCATTAAGCGCATGCCGGAGTGATGATTTTGCGATAAGCGTTTCAGCAGAATCACATCGCTGCCCATCAGCGCGATGCTTTGGATGAACTGAAAGACCAGCATCGAAATCGAGATAATGCCGAAGGTGGTGGGCCCCACATATTTCGCCACATAAGAGGTGACAAATATCAGGCCGAACACCGCAATCAGCTTTTCAGCGATCATCCACAGAGAATTTTTTAATTTATCTTTCACAACTCAACCTCAGCGTTTATTTCTGTGCCAGGCGGCGCAGACGCGATACCAGTCGTGGACTGACAAAAAACAGCGCAAAGTACAGGCTCCACGGATTGAGCATCAATCCTGATGTGAAATAGGACTTGAAGCTGCGACGGTAGAGCGAAATATATTCATCAATAAAGGCGCGGCTGAATCCGTCGCTGTGCAGCGCTTTATAGATATAAGACGAGGTCACTTTTAAATAGAGATGGTAATAACAGCGGCTATGCTGCGCGGATAAAAACGCCTGCATGCCATTAAACGAACGCGCAAAGGAGAAATGCTTTTCGCGTAACGCCGATCGCGTGGCGGAGTTGGTGGATTCCACATAGTGATAAACCACCCGCTGGGTGAAGATCACCTGACGATCCTGTTGCAGGTGCAGGTAATTAACCACAAACAGCAGATCTTCGAAGTTATAAATCTCTTCGTTAAAGGTGAGCTGATGCTGACGAATCACATCACCACGAAACACCTTGTCGCAGATGCCGTGACGCGGATTGAAATAGAGCAGATCGTTAATCGCCGCCGAAGCGGTCAGCTGGCGCACGTCACTGCTGTTGGCCGGGAAATCGAGCGGATCGCCTTGCGGCGTGAAGTGCTGCGATTCCCCACCCACCATGGCGATGTTGTTTTGCATCAGCCGCACATAGGTGGCAAATGCGCTGGCCGGCAGAAAATCATCGGCGTCTAAAAAGCACAGCAGTTTGCCGCGCGAGGCGTGAATGCCCTGATTGCGCGCCGACGAAACGCCGCCGTTGGTTTTATCGATGATATGAAAATGCGGGTAATGGGCGTAATTCTGTAATATCGCGAGCGAGTTATCGCTGGAGCCGTCATTAATAAAGATCACTTCAAAACGGCTTTCTTCCTGCTGTAGCAGGCTATCAATGCATCGCTCCAGATACGCCGCGGCGTTATACACCGGCACGATGACGCTGATTAAAACGTCGTTAACGGGATTTTGCATATAACCTCTGGACTCTGTCGGAGTAAAAGTTGCGGGCGGAAAAAATATTTGCTGAACATTGCAGTGATTAACAGTGCACGTTGCTTGCGCCCGGCTTAACATTTATTGCCTGTCTATTTCAGAGTTTCCTCAGGTCAAATAAAACTGGCCTTTAATTCTCTGTAAAAAGATCGCTAAATAAGATAATCGCCAAATAAACCGTGCAGATTTATTCTGCTTTCGTCAGGTAAAACAGGCAGGCTACCGCCCCAGGCTTGCAGCTACCTGTTTACTGACTACGCATAAACCCATTTTTCAGGCATAAAAAGGCTGCGCTGCGCTCGTAAGAGTTCAGTTAATTTTCAGCCAGTTACGTTTTATCTTGCGGTGATTTGGCTTAATAGCGTCACCACGTCATTCACGGCGAACTTAAATTAAATTTTTATCTGTCTGGTAATGAGCGTTAAAAAAACGCTGGCGTCTTTATCGCGCTCATCACCAAAAACAAGAAATGCCGACCGGGGCTGAGTAGGTGCATCAACAGACGGGCCTTCTCAACGAACGTCACGACATTAACGATATTTGCTGTGTGCCCTGCACTTTTATTACTTCGGCGCGTCTTTTGCGTTCCGATGAGTGCAAGTGGCGTTAATTCAGTGCGGCGTTTGCGGTCGCACTGCAACGGGCTTAATGCCCAAATTTTGCGATCTAATTCAAAACTTTTCCCGGCATTCTCACCACTCCGGGTTATAAGGTCAATGGTTGCCAGGCCAAACCGGAATTTACTCAGAGAAAGGCTGGATTAAACAACGGCGCATAGATTAGCCGTGGTGAATTGATTTTTTGCCGATTGATTAGCGCCACAGCAGGCGAATACCAGGAATAAGATGGGAATATCGCTGACATGGTGCCAATAGTAACCAGCGCCTAAGCCGCGCCGGGATTGAAGCCAGCTCACAACTCTGAAGATAGCGTGTCACGGCACGCATTTTCGCGTGCTAGTCTCCAGCCATGCCTCTCTCCAGTTTCTCTTTACTGCAGGTTGTATGAAACGCAGATTATCTTTCCAGGTAAAACTCTTTCTGTCGCTGGTGCTGTTTTCCTGCCTGCTACTCGCCTTGCTGGGCACTATTCTGTTTCATTTTATCGATCGCCAGCTGCATCACGATTTGGGACAGCGCGCGCGGGTGCAGGCCAGTGAAATTGCGCTGATGCCCGGCCTGGCAGAGAAAGTAGCGCGCCGCGATATCGCTGGCATCGCCGCGCTGATTCAACCGCTGCGCAACCAAAGCGATGCCAGCTATATCGTGATTGGCGACACACAAGAACACCATCTCTACCACTCGGAGTCACCGGAGCGCCTCAATCTACCGATGATTGGCGGCGACAATGCCGAGGTGCTGCAGGGCAAAACCATTATTTCGGTGCGCAAAGGCGGTATCGGCGTGTCGCTGCGCAGCAAGGCGCCAATCTTAAATGCCGAGCATCAGGTGATTGGCATTGTCTCGGTGGGTTATCTCACTTCCTATATTGCCAATATCAACGTTAGCCTGCTGTGGCAGGCCAGTTTGTATGGCGTGGCGCTGCTGTTGCTGCTGTTTATTTTTTCCTGGATGTTTAGTCGCAACCTGAAAAAACAGATGTTCTGGCTGGAGCCGAAGGATATCGCCCTGCTGGTGCTGCAACAAAAGGCGCTGCTGGAAGCGATGTATGAAGGCGTGTTTGCGGTCAACGCGGAGCGGCAGCTGATTCTCATCAACCGCGCCGCGCGCGAGTTGCTGGATATTCAGCAGAGTGAGAGTGAACTGCTGGGGAAACCGCTGGATGCGGTGTTGCAGATTCCTGCGGCTTTTTTGCGCCAGCATGAGGTGAAAACTCACGATCACGTTACCGTGCTCAATCAGCGTCAGGTGATCGTTAACCGGGTGGCGATCGAGCTGGAACCCGGCGAGCCTGGCGGCTGGGTATGCAGCTTCCGCGATAAAAACGACATCAATACGTTGAGCAGCCAGCTGAGCCAGGTGAAACGCTATGCGGATAATTTACGCATCATGCGTCATGAACAGCTGAACTGGACCGCCACGCTGGTCGGCCTGTTACAGATGCAGCGTTACGACGACGCGATGCGCTACATCCACGCGCAATCAGCTGGCGCGCAGCAGGTGCTGGATTTTGTCTCGGCGCGCTTCACCTCGCCCGCGCTCTGTGGGCTGCTGCTGGGGAAATATGTCAGCGCGCGGGAAAAAGGCGTGGAGCTGAAATTTGATCCGGCCTGCCAGCTGAGCCGCATTCCTGCCGCGCTGAGTGAAACGGCGTTGATGTCGGTAATTGGCAATCTGCTGGATAACGCCGTCGACGCCACGCTCAAAGCCATAACGCCCGCCGCCCCGATAGAATTGTATATTTCTGGCCGTAATCAGGAGCTGTTAATCGAAGTGGCCGATCAGGGTTGCGGCATCGATGACAGCATTAAACCGCATCTGTTTGAGCAAGGCGTCACCAGCAAGCCGTCCAGCAACGACGATATGTTCGGTGCAGAGCACGGCATCGGCCTCTATCTGGCGGCAGGTTATGTACAGCAGGCGGGCGGCAGCATTGAGATCAGCGACAACTCACCGCAGGGCACCATCTTCTCGGTGTTTATTCCGTTCCAGCCCGCCGCATTAACAGGACTTTCCCATGAATAATGCTAAGCCGCTTGATGTGGTGATTGTGGAAGATGAGCCGCATCTGGCCGATCTGCATCGTGAATATATTGAGCAGAACTTTCATCTGCGCGTGGTCGGCATCGCCGCCACGCTGGCGCAGGCGCGCGCGCTGATTGCCGCGCATCAGCCACGCCTGCTGCTGCTCGACAACTATTTGCCGGATGGTCAGGGCGTAACCTTGATTGATGATCCGCTGCTGAAGCGTTTTGAGTGCTCGGTGATTTTCATCACCGCCGCCAGCGACATGCAAACCTGTAGCCACGCGATGCGCAGCGGCGCCTTTGACTACCTGCTGAAACCGGTGTTTTTCCATCGCCTGCGCGCGTCGCTGGAGCGCTTCATGCTGCTGGTGCAGACCCTGCGCCAGATGAAGAATGTCGATCAACAGGCGCTGGATAAGCTGTTCAACCTGCCAGCCAGTGACGCGCCTGCCGCGCCATCCACCAAAGGCATTGAGTCGATTACGCTGGAACGGGTGAAAGGCTTTTTTAACGCAGCACCGCACAGCAGCTGGTCGGTTGAACAGGTGGTAGAAAACATCGGCATCAGCAAAACCACCGGCCGCCGCTACCTCGAATATTGCGTGGAGATCGGATTTATTGGCGTCGAGATGCAGTACGGCAATATCGGCCACCCGCGACGGCTGTACCGCAAAATCCTGTGATCTTGCGCAAATCCCGCGCGCGGCCACTTGCGGTTTTTATGGTGTTAATTGCCTAAACGACGCCAACAATCACACTTCGTGAAGATAACAATCCGTCACCTCTTGTGTGGAAAAGGCGATCGGCTATGTTGACCTTTAGTTCCTCAAATGTAACTAAAAGGTTAATTATAATGTCGAACACTTTTCCTCTGTCTCTGATTGCCGCCACTGTGTTTGTTTCCATGTCAGCCGTAGCGGCTCCGCCGCAAGGTTACCCTTCGGACTACCAAAGCGTGATAGATGCCGCCACCAAAGAGGGCAAAGTGGTGGTCTACTCCACCACCGACATCAAAGCCGCCGGGCCGCTGGTCAAAGGCTTTGAGGCCACTTATCCCGGCATCAAAGTTGAATATAACGATATGAACAGCACCGAGCTGTACAACCGTTTTATCAGTGAACAAGCCTCGGGTGGCACCAGCGGCGATGTGGTGTGGAGCTCCTCAATGGATACCGGCCTGAAGCTGGCGACCGACTACGCGCAGGAGTACAAATCTCCTGAACTGGCGCAGCTGCCGAAGTGGGCGGTGTGGAATAACAAGGCGTACGGCACCACCTACGAACCGGTGGTCTTCATCTACAACAAGCGCATGATCCCGGCCGGTGACGTACCCGATTCGCACGCTGCGTTAGCCAAGCTGATCGCCAGCCAGACCGACAAATTCAAGAGCAAAGTCACCACCTACGATATTGAGAAATCGGGCCTCGGCTTCATGCTCTCAGTACAGGATGCCAAAGCCGACCCCAACTACTTCAAAACCCTGGCCGACGTGGCGAAAGGCGGTTTAGCCGTGCAGTCTTCCACCGGCACCATGATGGAAAGGGTTTCATCCGGCGAAAACCTGATTGGCTTTAACATTCTGGGTTCTTACGCCGAAGCGCGCGCCAAAACCGATCCGTCGCTGGGCATCGCTTATCCGAAGGACTACACGCTGGTGCTGTCACGCGTCTCGTTCATCAGCCAGCAAGCGCAACACAGCCATGCGGCTAAGCTGTGGCTCGATTACGTGCTGTCTGAAAAAGGGCAAAGCATTCTGGCCAATCAATCCGATATCCCTTCCCTGCGCAACGATATTGAAGGCAAAAATGACATTGATGGCTTGACCAAAATGTTAGGTAACGCGCTGAAACCGATCCCGGTTGATGAAAGCCTGCTGGAATATCTGCAACCGAAAAAACGTCTGGATTACATCAAACAGTGGCGCACAGCCGCCGGTAAATAACGGCAGTACCGAAGCGCGGCCGCTGCGTCGCGCTTCTCTTTCTGTTATCTGATTCGCCATTCAGGGTCTCAATATGCGTGCATTGCAGAGAAAGTGGCAAAGCCTGCCGCGCGGCGTTGTGGTGCTGATAACCGCGCTGGTTATCTACGTTCCGCTGTCGTTTATCGTGATACAAAGTTTCTTGTCCGCCCCGTTCTTTTCGCCGTCGAAAGCGTGGAGCCTCGAGTCGTTTGAATTTATTTTCACCGATCCCGACTTCTATAAAGCGCTGCGCAGCGGATTTATTCTCGCCTTCGGGCTGGTGATCATCGCCATTCCGCTGGGCGGTATTCTGGCGTTTCTGATGGTGCGCACCGATCTGCCCGGCCGACGCATCATTGAGCCGCTGATCCTCGTGCCAATTTTTGTCTCGCCGATGGTACTCGGCTTTGGTTACGTGGTGGCGGCGGGCCCGGTGGGATTCTTCTCGCTGTGGGCACAATCGCTGTTCGGTTTTGTGCCGTGGAATATCTACGACATGTCGAGCATCGTGGTGATCGCCGGGCTAACGCACGTCCCGCACGCCTATCTGTATATCTCTTCTGCGCTGCGCAGCGTGGGATCGGATGTGGAAGAAGCGGCGCGTATTGCGGGCGCGACACCGCTGCAGGTGATGACGGCGGTGAGCTTGCCGATGGTGCGTCCTTCGATGCTGTATGCCACCGTGCTGCTGTTCTTCCTCGGGCTGGAGGTGTTCGGCCTGATGCTGGTGCTGGGCGATCCCGAAGGCAACATGGTGTTGGCTACCTATCTCTACCAACTGACTAATAAACTCGGCACGCCTTCTTATCATCTGATGGCCGCCGTGGCGGTGGTGCTGATCTGTATCACCATCCCGCTGGTGATGCTGCAACGCCGCCTGATGCGCACCGCCAATCGCTTTGTCACCGTAAAAGGCAAAGCCTCGCAGGCGCGTGCGCTGCCGCTGGGCAAATGGCGCTGGGTGGCGGGCGCGGTTGTTGCCTTCTGGCTGACGGTGACCATTGGCGTGCCGCTGCTGGGCGTGGTGCTGCGTGCGTTTATCTCAAACTGGGGCGTTGGCGTCTCGCTCTGGGATGAGCTGTCGATCAAAACTTTCCAGACTATCTGGGCGCAGCCTAATCTGCTGCGCGCCATCGTCAACTCGATGGCGATTGGGGTGATTGGCGGCGCGCTGGCGGTGGTGTGTTATCTGTTTATCGGTATCGCCATGCACCGCAAACCCGATAACACCACGCGCTTTCTCGACTACAGCGTGCTGGTACCGCGTGCGGTGCCGGGCTTGCTGGCTGGCCTGGCGTTTCTCTGGGTGTTCCTGTTCCTGCCGATGTGGCTGGATAACTCGCTCAAATCGGGCTGGCTGTCTGATTTCGTCTGGTCGCAGTGGCTGCGCGATAACCTGATCGTCTGGCTGCGGTCACTGCGCAGCACCATCTTCAGCGTCTGGCTGGCGTATACCGTGGTGTGGATGGCGTATGGCCTGCGTCTGATCTCGTCCACGCTGCTGCAGGTCGGGCCGGAACTGGAAGAGGCGGCGCGCAGCACCGGCGCCACGCGCGGACAGATCACGCGTCACGTCACCATTCCGTTATCCCGTTACGGCCTGATTGGCTCATGGCTGCTGATGTTCCTGATTTTCGAGCGCGAATATTCCACCGGCGTGTACCTGCTTTCGCCCGGCACGGAAACCATCGGCTCCATGCTGGTTTCCCTGTGGGCGGCGGGCGCGATAGATATCGTCGCCGCACTCTCGTTTATTAACATCCTGCTGGTCGTGGTCGGTTTGGGTATTGCCCTGCGATTTGGAGTCAAATTACATGATTGAATTATCGGTCGAGAACCTGCACTTAACTTACGGCGACAATCCGGTGCTGAAAGGCGTGTCGATGAACTTGCAGCGCGGCGAAGTGGTTTCTCTGCTTGGTCCGTCCGGCAGCGGCAAAACCACGCTGCTGCGCGCAGTCGCTGGGCTGGAGAAGCCAACGCAAGGCACGATTGTGATTGGCAATAACACGGTTTACGCCGGCACGCCGCGCAGTGAGATCCCAGCGGAAGAACGTAATCTGGGGTTGGTGTTCCAGTCCTACGCCTTGTGGCCGCACAAAACAGTGTTCGAGAACGTGGCGTATCCGTTAAAGCTGCGCAAAGTAGCGGCGGCGGAGATCACCCAACGCGTGCAGGATGTGTTGGTGCAGTTGGGGTTAGGCCACCTTGGTAAACGCCATCCGCACCAGCTTTCTGGCGGTCAGCAGCAGCGCGTGGCAATTGGTCGTGCGCTGGTCTACAACCCGCCGGTGATCCTGCTGGATGAGCCGTTGTCGAATCTGGATGCCAAGCTGCGCGAAGAGGCGCGCGTGTTCCTGCGTGAGCTGATCATCAAACTGGGCTTGTCGGCGCTGATGGTGACACACGACCAGAATGAGGCGATGGCGATTTCCGACCGTATTTTGCTGCTCAATAACGGCAAAATCGAACAGCAAGGCACACCGCAGGAGATGTACGGCTCACCGAAAACCCTGTTCACCGCCGAGTTTATGGGCAGCAACAATCGGCTGCACGGCAAAATCACCGAGCTGCGCGACGGCAAAGCGCGCATCGAGGGCAAAGGCTGGGCGTTGTGGGGATTGGCGGGCGCAGGCGTGCAAAACGGCCAGGAAGCCACGGCGGTAATCCGCGTCGAGCGGGTGAAACTGGTAGAGGGGCCGTGCGAAAATCAGCTGGAACTGCCGCTGCTCACCAGCATGTATCTTGGCGATCGCTGGGAATATTTGTTCCGCACCCAGGGCGATGATTTTGTCATTCGCGCTTATGGCAGCGAGGTGCGCGATCCGCAGCACTGCCATCTGGCATTGCCGGAAAACCATGTGTGGATTTTCCCGAAATCCTGATGTTTAAGGAGGCGGCCAGCCGCCTCCTTTCTTCACTGATAATCCTCATTAAAAATAAATTTTTTAAAACAGAATAAACAGCGACACATCACCTCCTGCTATTAAATACGCCGCTCAATAATTAAATTCTTTCTGTACTTATTTTATTCAAGACATGTCTTAGCCGGTTTTTTGCCGCATCTTTCATATTCTCTCTGCCATCAAGTTATATCCCCATCCCTTAACCATCCCGCGTGCGAATCATCGTGTTATTGCGGCGTGATGTATTTTTACATGCAGAGAGTCAAAATGAATAAAAATTATCGGGTTATCTGGAACCACAGCCAGGGTAATTATGTTGTCACCTCCGAGCTGGCACGCGGTAAAGTGAAATCATCCCGCTCCAGCACAGCACGTCGCCTCACCGCAGGCTGCGTGGCGACGGCCTTCATGGCGATTTCCAGCGTCGGGATTATCCAGCCAGCGCTGGCCGCCCCCGCTTACGGTGAATATGCTTCTGGCGCAGGCAATATTATTGATATTCAGGATAAGGACGTAGCCACCAATGATGACAATGCGCACGCCTTATTTATTGAAAAAGGCGCCACCGCGCACAGCAATAATATGAACTTCACGACCCGCGGTAAAAAAGCGTACGGGGTTTATGTTACTGGTAGCGGATCAAGTATTGATGTCACGGGTGGTACAATTACCACTACAGGTCCACAGGGATATGGTTTAGCGGCTGGCAATGGCGGCAAGTTAATGGCTAGCGATATTACCCTGAATACTTCCGGCGTGGGCGTTTACGCCGATAGATCCAACATTCTGGCCAAGAACCTGAGCGTACAGGCCAACGCCTATGGCGTTTACGGTTTGGGTGCAGGTACCGAGCTTGTCATTGCCGACAGCAATGTAAACGTGAACGGTAATGGAGCCTACGCGCTGCTGGCTGAAAATGGCGGCAACGTTACCAGCACCAACAGTCATTACACCACGTCAGGTAGCAGCGTTTACGGCGCATGGGCAAACAAGGGATCTGAACTCACCATTATCGGTGGCAGCATTACCAATACCGGAAAAGAAAGCATCGGTATTTTCGCCAAAAGCGGTGGCGTAGTAAATGTTGATGGCGTGACCGTCGTGTCTACCAGTCAGGGCATCAATAGCTACAGCTCAGCCGTGGCAAATGTGGCCAACAGTCATGTCACCGTTACGGATAAAGGGGCGTACGGATTACTGGCTGAAAACGGCGGAAAGACGACCAGCATCGATAGCCACTATATTACGACGGGCGACAGTGCCTATGGTGCGTGGGTCAATACCGGTTCGGAACTGAATATTTTTGGTGGCAGCATCACCACCACCGGTGAAGCCGGTTATGGGATGTTTGCTAAAAGTGGCGGAATTTTAAATGCTGATAATGTTAAAATAGATTCTCGTGGAACAGGAATCTATTCAAGCAACTCTTTAATCAATGCCAATAACATCGTCATCGCCGCATCCGAAGAAAAAAGAGACGCTGTCAAATCTACTTATAACGGTATTATTAATCTTACGAACTTCATCATTGGGAATACTATTGCACGCACAGCCATATTCGCATCTGAAGGCGGCTTAATAAATGCCAGAAGTGGTCAAATAAAAGTCAGTGGCACAGGTGCTGCAGCAGTCAAGGCCTATGCGAGTGATAGTAAAATCACAAGTGAAGATTTATATATTGAACTTGAAAATCAAGCCACAGGCGTCGCCAGCTTTTACGAATCATTAAACGAAGTCAAAAACTCTCGTATCACCAGTAATCAAGGTGGTAAAGCATTTTGGGTGCATGGTGCGGGTACATTAAACGTATCAGACACTCATATTAACATGAGCAATGAAAATGCAAATGACAATACTGTTACTGGCATTAATATTGATGGCTACACCAAAAGTCATTCTCATGTTAGCTTTAAAGACTCAAGCTTTAACTTGATGGGTGACAAAGCTACCGGTATTTCGGTTGCTATCGATAAAGTTGATTTAGATTTAATTAATACCACATTCACTGTTAACCATGGCACAGTCATTAGAGCGATGGATTATGCGGATTTGACCGTCAACCTCGATCATTCAGCGTTAATGGGTAATACGTTGATTGAAACAGGAAATCCCGAAAATGCGGATGAACGGATATTGCGTGAAGTGAAACTCAACGCGGTCAATGATTCTGTCTTAAAGGGTGACATTAATATTGATCGCAACAAAGTGTCCTCTTCTTCTGTGTCACTGTCCTCAGGTTCCGCATTGATGGGTATGATCAGGGGCGTACACGACGTTAACATTGATAACGCCAGCTGGAATATGACGGGAAATTCTTCCGTTGATAATCTCAATGTTACTAATGGCACCATTGCCTTTACTCCTGATGCCAAGAGTTTTAATACTCTGACAGTAAACGGTGACTACCACGCTGACAACGCCAAACTGATGATGAACCTTGCGCTGGCGGGTGACGATGCGGCTAGCGATAAATTGCATATCGCCGGCAACGCCAGCGGCACCACCAAAGTTCAGGTGCACAATGCGGGCGGTAAAGGTGCTGCCACGCTGGAGGGCATTGAGTTGATTCGCGTTGAGGGCACGCAAAACGGTGAGTTCCTGCAGGATGGCCGCATTGTCGCCGGCGCGTGGGATTATGCGTTGGTGCAGGATAAAAACGGTAAGTGGCGCCTGGTTAGCGATCCGATTCCCGTTGATCCAACGCCTGTCGATCCCATTATTGATCCAACGCCTGTCGATCCCATCAAAGACGAGAGCGGCGATACGGGTACCGTCATTGCACCGGAGGTGCCGCAACCGAAACGTACCCCGCGTGCTCGTCCGGAAGTCGGCAGCTATATTGCTAACCTTGCGGCGGCCAGCAACCTGTTTACCCTGAGCGCAGCCGATCGTCCGGGCGTGACAGAATACCGTGATGCGCTGACCGGCAAAGTGGAAAAAACCACGCTGTGGCTGCGCAACGAAGGCGCGCACGGGCGCTTCAGTGACAGCACCGCGCAGCTGAAAAGCATCACCAACAGCTACATGACGCAGCTGGGTGGCGACATCGCACAATGGAGTTTGAATGGCAGCGACCGTTTCAGCCTCGGCGTGATGGCGGGTTACGGCAACGCCAAAAGCAATACGCTGTCGAAAACCACCGGCTACAGCGCCAAAGGCCAGGTTAACGGCTACAGCGGCGGTATCTATGCCGGCTGGCAGCAGGACAGCCAGACGCGCAGCGGCGCCTTTGTCGACAGCTGGCTGGCCTACAACACCTTCAATAACAGCGTAAAAGGTGAAGGTCTCGGTCAGGAAAGCTACAAGTCGAAGGGGATGACAGCGTCATTGGAAGGCGGCTACAGCTTCGCCTTCGGCGAGCAGCAGCAGTATCGCCTGCAGCCGAAAGCGCAGGCGGTGTGGATGGGCGTAAAAACCGGCGATTATACCGAGCAGAACGGCACCCGCGTCAGCGCCACCGGCAAAAATAACGTGCAAACCCGCACCGGCGTTCGGGCAACCATGCACACCGCCACCGCGCAGCCTTACGCTGAAGTGAACTGGCTGCATAACACGCAGCGCTTCGGCAGCAAACTGGATGGCGTGAAGATTGAGCAGGCGGGTGCGCGCAACATCGGCGAAGTGAAACTGGGTCTTGAAGTGAATCCGAGCCAGCACGTCGGCATCTGGGGCGGCATCGCGCAACAGGTTGGCGGTAAAGGCTTCAGCGATTCCAGCGCCACGCTGGGCGTCAAAGTCAGTTTTTGATAGCGCAATCGGCCTCTTTTAATCAGAGCATCGCTGGAAACAGCGGTGCTTTTTTTATGGCCAGAGCTCTTTCCCCACAAACAAAAAAAGGCGAGGCCAAAGGCCTCGCCAAACAGGTGCTGGACCTCAATCGTAATAAGGAAGTTTACGATCGACACCGTTAATGTTGACCAGCACAAAGCCCGTAGGCGCGGTTTTGTTGGTCGGCGTACCGGCCGCCGTCGCGACCGTCAGCACCCCTTTCTCGTTCGCGCCAATACCGGCCAAACCGTTATGCAGCCCGAAACGCGCCGCCGGTTTGAAACCGCCCAGTTTGGTGGTATCGGTCACGACCGAGAAGTCCTGCTGGAACAGCGAGCAGGAACCGGTATCGAAACGCGTAGGGCCGGTGCATTTCAGGTTCATCATGGTGTCACCGCTGTTGGCGCGCAGTTTTACCCACACCGCCGCATAGGTAGTGCCGACGCGGCTGTAGCGGATATCCAGCACCGCAGGTTGTCCCATGTGATAGGCATCGGCCCACACCGTTTCCAGACGCTGCAGATTGACCCAGGTTTTGCCGGTCGCCGCCACGTTGACCGGTGAGCCGGCAGTGCCCGTTGGCTGAGTGGCATCCGCTTTACCAATAAACTCCATTACCCACTGCTGGTTAGCGTTCGGGAAGAACAGCTGCCCGACGCGATACCAGTTATCGGTATCGGTGTTATTAGTAATTTTGTAGCCGCTGAAGTAGCCGGCGCGCAGCGATCCGGTCATAAAGGTGCCGTAGTTCTCGTCGCGACGGTAGCCATACTCAAAGGTGGATAACCAACGTCCGGCCACCGCATCCAGGCTGAGTTTTGCGCCGGATTGCAGATTGAGCTGACGGATCACCACGCGCGCATTGTTGAGATTCAACGGCGTACCGCAATCCTCAATGTTCAGCGTATCCACCGTCCAGCCGCCGTCAGACAGATCGCCCGGATTACGCGTGTGCTCAATCCACACGTTGCGAATAATCCCCTGCGTCACGCGCGGCATGTAGAGCGTGGCGTCGCCATAACCGGTCTGGAAGTTACAGTTACACAGCTCAATCGCCGTGGAGTGATCCCACGCGCCTTTTGGCGAGTTTGACCAGCCGACATCAAACACGCGTCCGTAGGTATACAGGGTGTAAATCTGGTCGAATTTACTGTCGAGGGTATCCAGCACTTTAATCACCGTACCGCCGTTATTCTGCGCGCGGAAACAGTAGATATTGACGGTGGTGCCTTCGATACAGGTGTTTTCGAAGAACGGCTGCACGTTGCTGCACATGTCGGCAGTGATGGTGCTTTTGTTGGTGGTGATATCGGCGGATGCCTGGCCGTTCCACGCAATACCGCGGATTGAGGTACGACGCGCCTTCACCTTGAACACCGTGTTGGCGCTTTTGTCGGAAATGATGGTGGTGCGCGGCAGCGAACCCAGCTCAACGTCATCCCCCTGCAAACCGAAGAAGGCGCGCTCGGTACCGCTGATGTCGATGGGGCTAATCAGGAATCGACCGCCTGGAAAACGCACCGGTAATGCGGTGATGTTGCCTGAGTAGCTTTGCGTCCACGCCAGCATACGGTTAAACGCCTCGGTATCGTTGGCGTAACCGTCGCCTTTGGCACCGAAGTGATAAACGTTGATTTCGGTGGGATCGTTAATCACGCGTTTCCAGTAAAAACCGTTACCGATCACCAGCGTACCGCCATCTTCTACCGCCGTGGTGGTGCCGATAAAACCGGTAAAATCACCGCCACCGTGGAAGGTGGAGTCCGCGTTGTAACGACGTAAGAATGCCAAATCGCCGTTTTTGGTCGGTACAGTGGTGCGCAGTTCTGCATAAGAGTTAACTTCGATCATCATAGCCTCCTCGGCTTTTCGGGTAGGTAATGCAAATGCATGAGAGCAACGTTACTGAGCCGGTTGGCCGCAGTGCTGATCCCAAAGATCGTTGTGGTTGTTGATGGCGCGCACGGTGCGAACGTCCATGCGCTCGGCGTCATTGCCGTGGGTGTAAATCGGGGAAAACAGGGTGCAGGCTGAGTCGATGACGACGGGAGATTCAGGGCTGGTGATACTTCGATTGCTGCAACTTGTCACGAGCAGCAGCGTCATCAAGATTAAGGTTGCTGGCTTCCACACGTTTGGCCTCCTCGCGCAGCAGTTGCTGCTGTTGGTTAACCGCTACCGCTTGCGCCGCGGCTTTATCGGCGCGCTCGACGGCGGCCTGGGATGCTTGCTGCACCTTGCCGATTTTCTTGCCACCGAAGTAGCTGGCAACCAGCGCGGCGATGACGCCCGCCAGCGCGGCAACCCAGTGCCAGCTGCCGCCGAACAATGTCATGAGCAATGTCATACTTTTTCCTCCATCGCATTTTTCTGCTGGTTGAGGCTTTTCTGGCGGATGAATTGGGCAATCACGCCCATCGCCACCATAAAGGCGCCAATCAGCCCCAAATAGTTGTGCGGCAGAATCGCTTTCACGTCGGGCGGCATGCTGTTCCAGGCATCAAGCGCAGCGGTGGGAAATGATTGCACCCACGCGCTGAGCATCGAACCGAGCGACGCCAGCCATACCGACCAGGTTTTGAATAACAGCCGCGCATGTTTCACGAACTCCAGCGTGGTGAAGCGCTGCATCACCAACACCACCACAATCACTGCCAGCACTGCGGTGACAAAAATCAGCAGTTTCAAATTCATAGCAGCCCCCGATAGATGTCGTAGGTGCCGCTGCGCATCACTTCGGCATGGCGCCGTGCGCGACCCGACGTTTGTCTTGCCCACAGGCTGTCGAGCATGGCGTTGGCCGCGCTGTTGAAATCGCCCTGCGTGATGGCGGTGAGCATGCCGCGAAACATCGCCAGCCCATCCACCCCCAGCTGATATCCCATGCTGATCAGCACATCGCTGCGCGCCTCATTGCATTTGGCCAGCGCCTGCTGCACCAGCGCACGCTGATGCATCTGCTGCACCTTGCCCTCGACAATGCACTGCTTCCACACATCGCCGACGGGACGCGGCACCTGGAAGATGTAGTTGCTAAGCGATGCCCCTTTGGGGCCGATGCGAATGCCGCCAGCGACCGTGGGGAAACCCAGCGAGTCGAGGTAAGGCGCTTCGCGGTAACCCTCTTCGAAATTCAGGATGGCAATAATCTGGCTCATAGAAATTCCTCTTTGACGGGGCGCAACAGCCTGAAAATGGCTGCGCAAAACGGCAAAAAACATAAATCCTGCTGATCGTTTACGACATTGAGTGCGTTTTCATATAAGCGAAACGCTCAAGAATGGTTAAACAGTGAGCAACAATGGAACGTTCCGTTTAAAACTGGGGAAAGTGATGCAGGGTTAACGCACGGCATACAAATAGACGTGGGGCAGACAGCAGTTATCAAAGCTGGGTTGTGCCTGCTGAACACGAACGGGCGCTAGCACGGCGCTGTCAACGCGCGACAGCGTCTGGCGCTGGCAGATGCGTTCAGCAGTGCGCAAGGTGACGTTTTCGTATTCGATGCCGAGTGCGCTGTCGATGCTGCGCTTAAGGCTGAGGGACTGGCGTCGCCGATGGCGGCGCGTGCGTGCATTGCCTGAAAATACTGACTTTCCGTACTGGATAATCGCCATAACTCCTCCTGTTAATGAGTCTTTGGCGATGGGGTGGCAGGCACGGCAATTCGGCTGAGGCCGACGCGTTCGTTATTCCTCTGGAAAATACCCGACGTCAACTTACCCGGCTGCTTTCGCGGCCAGGGTGAAGTGGAGGAGAGTGAAAATCAGAGGGCAACTGACAACGCTGCAAAGTGCGTATCCACCCCATCCCAAAGTTCACTAACTTTGGATGGTATGTATCGCGCTTGTGCAGCGCCTCAATTGTTTAAGAGCGGGCTCATCCGTGAGCAGGTATGTTGTCCATCCATGCTCAAATTATTAACAGGTTCTAATGCATTGGCAAACACCAATGGTTAATTTTTTATTTACCGTCAGTTAAATTAATGATTTCAGCCAAAATATTTTTTTGCCGCAATCTGACGTTTTGTGATCAGCCCAGGATTTGATAATCCCGCGCCTGGCTCATGATCACCCGCGCCACCACTTGCAGCGTCCTGGCTTCTTCCAGCGTGAGGTACCAGGTTTCATAGCGCTTGTTATCGGAGATTACCGCGACCTTTTTGTGCTGAAGTTGCAGGCGTTTGAGATAGAGCTGATCGTCAAGCGTGAACAGGTAAATACCATCGCCATCGAAGCGATGCACGCTGATATCGACAAACAGCTGATCGCGCGGCGCAAAGGTGCCGGCCATCGAATCGCTGTTCAGCGCGATGAGGCGAATATTTTCTGCCGGGCGGCCGTTAAACAGCACCCGCGCCTCTTCCAGCCCATATTCAATGGCTTGAATGGTTTCCACCAGTTCATCGCGCGAAGAGCCGCTGCGCACACCGTGCTGGCCAATATCCAGACTCTCCACGCGAAACAGATGTTTTGGGTTCACCAGACTGCGCTGCGTCAGCAAGGCGGCCGGTTTTTCCATGCCAAATTGCAGCCACTCCACGCGCACGTCGAGTAACTGGCTGAGCGCCAGTAAATTATTATCATCGGGGATCGATTGCCCGTTAAACCATTTCCACACCCCCGGCGTTGAGATCTTGCATCCCCTCTCTTGCAGAGCCAGCGCAACCTGTTTATTCCGTCCATGTCCGACAATTCCCGCGCTTTCGCATGCGGCAATCAGCCTGGCAGTGAATGCTTGTCTCGTACTTTCTTTTTTAACCATCAGTTAATAATCTGCCTTCAGTAAAAGACTGAATGTTATTTTCATTTTTGCTACCAGTTCATTTTATATTACCGGCAGTTTACTACCCAACCGCTTTTATCAATGAAGCTGGACAATCATTATCCCCTTCGGTTAGGGCGAAACCAGTGTTCAGTGCCATATCGCTTGTTCTGACAGGGGTTTTCAGGATTGTTCTGTAGCAATAAGACCAGCATCTAAAGGAAAAAATGGGTGAAAAGCCGCGAGCCCGCCATAGATGACAGAAATAAATCAAAAAGCTCTTGGAATAACTGGATCGAAAACGAAAAAAATGGGCACCGTTTTCGGTGCCCATTGTCATGCAGGAGCGAACATTAGCGACGTAGCGTATCGTCGCCCCACCCTATCCATTTGTAGGTGGTCAGCGCTTCAAGTCCCATTGGACCACGCGCATGCAGCTTCTGCGTACTGACCGCCACTTCAGCACCGAGGCCAAACTGGCCGCCGTCAGTGAAGCGTGTGCTGGCATTAACGTATACCGCCGATGAGTCAACCTGGTTGACGAAGCGATTGGCATTGCCAATGCTGCGCGTCAGAATGCCATCAGAGTGCTGCGTGCCGTGCTCACGGATATGCGCTATGGCTTCATCAATATCCGACACCAGCTTGACGTTCAGATCGTTGGACAACCATTCGTCATCATAATTTTCCGCTTGCACCGCCACCACCTCGGCAGCACCGTTTTGCAGCAGCGCCAGCACATTTTCGTCGGCGTGCAGCGCAATCTTCTCTTGCGCCATACGTTGCAGGAATGCCGGAATGAATGTGTCCGCCTGATCGCGATGGATCAGCAGCGTTTCCAGCGAGTTGCAGGCGCTTGGCCGCTGCTTCTTGGCATTGACGATCACCTCCAGCGCGGCCTCGGTCTCCATGGTTTCATCGAGATAGAGATGGCACACGCCGATGCCGCCGGTAATCACCGGAATGGTGGAGTTTTCACGGCACAGCTTGTGCAAACCTGCACCGCCGCGTGGGATCAGCATATCGACGTAGCGATCGAGCTTCAGCAGCTGATTCACCAGTTCACGATCCGGGTTTTCAATCGCCTGCACCGCGCCCGCCGGCAAACCGTGCTGGGTCAGCGCATTTTGGATCACGCGCACGGTGGCAGCGTTGGTGCGATAAGTCTCTTTGCCGCCGCGCAGAATCGCCGCGTTGCCGGTTTTCAGGCACAGCGATGCCACATCAACAGTGACATTAGGACGCGCTTCATAAATCACGCCAACCACACCCAGCGGCACGCGACGACGTTCAATGCGCAGGCCGCTATCAAGCTGGCCGCCATCCATCAATTGCCCCACCGGATCGGCCAGGCGACACACCTGACGCACATCATCGGCAATGCCTTTCAGACGCTGCGGGTTGAGCGTCAGGCGATCGAGCAGCGCTTCGCTCATGCCATTTTGGCGTGCATCCGCCAAATCCTGCTCGTTCGCCGCCAGGATGTCCGCGCTTTCCGCTTCCAGACGATCGGCGATGGTGAGCAGCACCTGATTTTTTTGTTCGGTGGAGAGTTCTGCCAGTTTGTACGACGCAGCGCGCGCCGCTTTACCCATCTCTTCTAACATTATCTGCTCCTTAACTGACGATCATATCGTCGCGGTGCACCGCTACCGGGCCATATTCGTAACCGAGGATCTCGCCGATTTCCTGGCTGTGATGACCGGCAATCATGCGCATGGCATCGCTGTTATAGCGCGTGACGCCGTGGGCGATATCGCGCCCTTGCAGGTTGCGAATGCGGATCACTTCACCGCGCGAGAAGTTGCCCTGCACGTCACGGATGCCTTTTGGCAGCAGCGAACTGCCGCGCTCCAGCATCGCGGCCAGCGCACCATCATCGATGGTGATTTCGCCCGCCGGCGGTGCGCCAAAGATCCAGCGCTTGCGGTTTTCCAGTGGCGACTGCTGCGCGTGGAAACGCGTACCGACCGGTTTGCCATACAGCACATCGCTAATCACATCCGGACGACTGCCGGCGGCGATGATCACATCGATCCCCGCGCGACAAGCGACGTCCGCCGCCTGCAGCTTGGTCGCCATGCCGCCGGTTCCCAGGCCCGACACGCTGCCGCCCGCGAGGGTGCGTAACGCATCATCGATCTGGTGCACGTCGCTGATCAACTCCGCTTCCGGATTGGTACGCGGATCGGCGGTGAACAAACCTTGCTGATCGGTCAGCAGCAGCAGTTTATCCGCGCCGCCCAGCATCGCCGCCAGCGCCGACAGATTGTCGTTGTCGCCCACTTTAATTTCAGCGGTGGCCACCGCATCGTTCTCGTTGATCACCGGCACGATATGGTTGTCGAGCAGCGCGCGCAGCATGTCTCGCGCATAAAGGAAACGTTCACGGTCTTCCATATCAGCGCGCGTCAGCAGCATTTGCCCGATGTGAATGCCGTAGATTGAAAACAGTTGTTCCCACAGCTGGATCAAACGGCTCTGCCCCACCGCAGCCAACAGCTGCTTTGAGGCGATGGTAGGCGGCAGTTCGGGGTAACCAAGGTGTTCGCGTCCAGCGGCAATGGCGCCAGAGGTAACGATAACAATGCGATGGCCCGCGGCGTGCAACTGCGCACACTGACGAACCAACTCCACCATGTGCGCCCGATTCAACCGGCGTGAACCGCCGGTGAGGACGCTAGTACCCAACTTGACCACAAGGGTCTGACTGCCACTCATGTTTTTCCTGCCATGTAAGAAAAAAATCTGCGAAGGGACGTTTTATCAGGAGTGAGCAAGGAAGCCAACAACAGCAAGGGGAAAAGCACAAAAATCCCCTGACAATGCGGTAGACCAAAAGTTCGCGATTAACAAGAAAGCCGAAAAACTGTCATAAAACGTTCATCACCAACCGGTAAAAAGTCGGTGTTTTACAAAACCTTTCACGGGTACAACAAATTTTACTCATTGGGATTGATAGCAAAATGAAGAAGAGCACACTGGCATTAGTTGTATCAGCGCTGGCACTGGCTTCCACCGCAAACGCCGCAGAAGTGTATAACAAAGACGGTAATAAACTGGACTTCTACGGCCGTGTTAAAGCTGAACACTACTTCAGCGATAACGCGTCAAGCGACGGTGACAAATCTTACGTGCGTATCGGTTTCAAAGGCCAGACGCAGATTAATGACCTGATGACCGGTTACGGTCAGTGGGAATATCAGTACAACGCGAATAATTCTGAAGGTTCTGATGCCAACGCAGGCAACAAAACCCGTCTGGGCTTTGCTGGTCTGAAA
Organism: Pantoea sp. AG1095; assembly: GCF_003208415.1. Classification (NCBI taxonomy): domain Bacteria; kingdom Pseudomonadati; phylum Pseudomonadota; class Gammaproteobacteria; order Enterobacterales; family Erwiniaceae; genus Pantoea; species Pantoea sp. AG1095. The sequence continues at coordinate 164,844 of NZ_QKMJ01000008.1, forward strand.
TTCGGCCAATACGGTTCATTCGACTACGGTCGTAACTACGGCGTGTTGTATGACGTCGAGGCCTGGACTGACGTATTCCCAGAGTTCGGCGGTGACGGTACCGCGCGTACCGATAACTTCATGACTGCGCGTGCAACTGGCGTAGCCACTTACCGTAACAGCAACTTCTTTGGTCTGGTTGATGGCCTGCGCTTCGCGCTGCAATATCAGGGCAAAAACGACGCCACCAGCGCCAACGCCCGTGGCAGCATCACCGATACGTCACGTCAGAACGGCGACGGTTACGGTGCGTCACTGGGTTACACCATTGCTGACACCGGCATCAGCCTGATGTCGGCCATCACCTCTTCTGACCGTACTAACCAGCAGCAGCTGCAGGCACTGGGTAGCGGTGATAAAGCGGAATCATGGGGCGCCGGTATCAAGTATGATGCGAACAGCATCTACCTGGCTTCTATCTACACCGAAACCCGCAACATGACGCCAATCGGCACCCGCGGTTTTGCTAACAAAGCGCAGAACTTCGAAGTGGTAGCGCAGTATCAGTTCGACTTCGGCCTGCGTCCGTCCCTCGGCTATATCCAGACCAAAGGCAAAGACATCGAAGGGATCGGTGACGAGGATCTGGTTAAATACATCGACGTGGGCATGACTTACTACTTCAACAAAAACATGTCGACCTTTGTGGATTACAAAATCAACCAGCTGGATGACAACAACAAGCTGAACCTGAACAACGATGACGTTGTGGCCGTTGGCTTAACTTACCAATTCTGATTGAGCTCTACCCTCGTTGTGTCTATAAAAAAAGAGCCGGCTCATCACCGGCTCTTTCCTTTTTAAACCCTTAAAAGTCTATCAGGCGCTCAGTTTCACTGGCTCTTCTTTAAAGCCTTCCGCCGGGCGCAGATCGAGTTTCTGTTCCAGCAGCATCGCTTTCAGACGCTCATGGAAATTACGCAGCGTGCTTTCCACTTTGGCATTGTTCTCTTTGCCTTTGATGGTCGCAGCGCCCCAATCACCCGCTTTATCAAACAGGCCAAAATGATATTCGTATGTGAAGTGATCTTCATAGGCTTCCAGCGTCATCCACCAGCCCCAAAACTCACGCAGCTCAGGTGCAGGCTTGACGTTGACACACGCTGCCAGGCAATCGAAGAAGAAGCGTGTATCTTCACATTTGCCTTCACGGATATACGGCCCCAATTCGGTGAAGCGCTTAAGCAGGCGACTACGGGGGTGACCACTCGGTAATGTCATCTCTTTTCCCTTAACCCTTTAAATTGCACTTCCAGCTTTCCATTAACATAAAAATGGAAAATCCCGGATATAAGTAGTAGCAGAGTTCAGAGATTTCGCCAGTTAGCCTTTCAACTGTTTTTCCAGCCAGTCACAAATTTGATTGAGCGCTTTGTCAAAACTGGCAAAAACCGGCTTGGCGGGAATCGCCAGCGTCTTGCCCTGCGACGAGGAGTTGGCGATCAACTGCGCGTCTGTTTCCGGACCGAAAATATCATCCGGCCAATAAGCCGCCAGCATCGGCGTTGGCGTGCGGCGGCCGAGTAAGCCTTGCACCTTCAACGAGTAGCGGTTGAGTTCAGTACGCAGATTGCTGTCGGAGGTTGAGGACATACCGAGACGGCTCGCCAGCATATCCATGTACATATCCGGCAGCTGTTGCTGCTGTTGCGCATCCACAAACACGCTGTGCACCATGGCTCCCAGCGTCGCTACCGCGCGTACTCGCGGCACTTCCAGATAGGCCAGACGTGTCGCCACGTTGGCACCGAAGCGGTAGCCCAGCAGCGCCACGCGTGTATGATCGATCCACGGCACATTGCTCAGTTCACGCAGCACCTGCTGATGCACCTGGCTGGTGTCCTGATTCAGCATCCATTTGCTGCTAAATCCTACCGATGGCATATCCAGCGTCAGCATGGCGATGCCACGCGGCGCGAGATAGTCGTGGAACAGGCGATAGTGATCGCTCTGCAGCGAATCAAGGCCGCCGCACAGCAGCACGGTGGGATACGGCGCTTCGGCTTGCGCGGGCATATGCAGGAACCCCGTCACCGGACTGCCGCCGCTCATCGGAAAAGTCAGGGATTTTAGTTCGCCCGGCAGACGCTGCGTGGCCTCTTCGTAGGCGCGATTGGCCAGCACCTGCGCCTGATCGGCCAGCTCGTCGCCTTTGATGTAAGGGTAAGCCGCGAGGCTGAACAGATTGGCGGCGTGCAGCCAATGCTGACCGGCATCGTCATGGTTTTCGCTCTCTAACGCGCGCTGCTGCCAGATCGCCGCCTGCTTCGACCACTCATAATTCCAGTTGCCGCCGCGATAGCCAATCACAGTATCGAGCAAGGCTTCATTGGTGCGTTCGAACTCGCTCACCGCGATACGCGCCAGCACTTCGCTGATCTCCTGCGGCGACAGACCGCGCCACGTCCACAGCAGCTTGTTCAGCATGCGATACCAGCCGCGCTGCGTATCCCCTTCGAGGGCGTTATGCACCTGCACGGCGGCATGATGCTGGCGATGCACTAATGAGGAGGTTTCCGGGTGTTTAAAACGCGGTTTGAACAGTTCTTCGCTCAGGTTTTTATCAGACATCTCAGCTATTCTCCTGCCAACAACGTGGCGATGGCTAAGAGTGTACTGCACCCGCCATACGCGCGCGAGGCGCAGAAAGCACAACGCCCGGCATAACCGGGCGTTGTTTGCGATGCATCAATTAGCTTTTGACGATTGGCGGGATGTAGACCACGCCCATGTCCCAGGGCTGCTCGATCCAGGTGTTCTGCGGGATATCGACAATGTAGTCGTCCACCAGCGCACGGCCAGCTGGCTTAGCGAAGATGGTGCAGAAACGCGCTTTAGGATACATGTCGCGGATCGCCTGCGCGGTGCCGCCGGTATCCACCAGGTCATCAATCACGATGAAGCCTTCACCGTCGCCTTCGGCACGCTTCAGCACTTTCATTTCGCGCTGATGATCGTGATCGTAGCTGGAGATGCACACGGTATCGACGTAGCGAATACCGAGTTCACGCGCCAGCAGCGATGCCGGAACCAGACCACCACGGCTCACCGCGATGATACCTTTCCACTGTTCCACAGGAAGCAGGCGCTGGGCCAGTTTACGGGCATGGATTTGCAACATGTCCCAGGTTACGACGTATTTTTCGCTCATATAAAGGAATCCCGGCCAAGAAACTTGGCTTAAAAAATATGCAAGGGGGAAAAGGTTGCGCGAGATTATAAGGATCTGACGCCTTAAAAACCAGCATCTGTCTTACTGGTTGCAGGTTTTTAGCGCGGCTGATTACGCACCCGGCGAGAAACAGTGATATTCTCAGGCCCATCACGTCAGATCTTCTGACGACGATTTTTACTGGAAACCCGCGTGCGTGCGGTATGTCCGCCACGCTGACACAGGAGATGCATGGTGTCTGAATTGTCGCAACTTTCACCCCAACCGCTTTGGGATATTTTTGCCAAAATCTGTTCCATTCCGCACCCTTCTTACCATGAAGAAGCACTGGCCGAACACGTTGTCGGCTGGGCAAAAGAGCAAGGTTTGTGGGTTGAGCGCGATCAGGTTGGCAACATCCTGATTCGTAAACCCGCTACCGCCGGTATGGAAAAACGCACGCCGGTGGCGCTGCAGGCGCACCTCGATATGGTGCCGCAGAAGAACAATGACACGGTGCACGACTTCACTAAAGATCCGATTCAGCCGTATGTTGATGGCGAATGGGTGAAAGCGCGCGGCACCACGCTGGGCGCGGATAACGGCATTGGTATGGCGTCTGCGCTGGCGGTGCTGGCTGACAACAGCCTGATTCACGGTCCGCTGGAAGTGTTGCTGACCATGACCGAAGAGTCCGGTATGGACGGCGCCTTTGGTTTACAGCCGAACTGGCTGCAGGCCGACATTCTGATCAACACCGACTCGGAAGAGGAAGGTGAGATCTACATGGGTTGCGCCGGTGGTATCGACTTCATCACCACCCTGCCGCTGACGCGTGAAGCGATTCCTGCGGGCTATGAAACCCTGAAGCTCACGCTGAAAGGCCTGAAAGGCGGTCACTCTGGTGCCGACATTCATCATGGTCTCGGTAACGCCAACAAACTGCTGGCGCGCTTCCTGGCACTGCACGCGCGTGAACTCGATGTTCGTCTGATCGAATTCACCGGCGGTACGCTGCGTAACGCTATCCCGCGTGAGGCTTTTGCTACGCTGGCGATCGACAGTCATAAGGTTGATGCACTGAAATCTGCTGCGGCACATTTCCAGGCGACGCTGTTGAACGAGTTGGGCATTAAAGAGAAGAACATCGCTGTGGTCACCGAGTCGCTGGCGCATCAAGGCCAGGCGCTGAACGCTGACAGCCGCGATCGCTTCCTTAATCTGCTGAACGCTACACCAAACGGCGTGATCCGTAACTCTGACGTGGCGAAAGGCGTGGTGGAAACCTCGCTGAACGTCGGCGTGGTGACCATGGATCAGGACAATGCCGAAATCATCTGCCTGATTCGTTCACTGATCGATACCGGTAAAGATTGGGTGGTTGAAGTGCTGACCTCGCTGGCCGATCTAGCCGGGGCGAAAAGCGCACCTAAAGGCGGCTATCCGGGCTGGCAGCCTGATGCCGATTCACCGGTGATGGCGCTGACGCGTAAAACTTATGAAGCGCTGTTTGGCAAAACGCCGAACATTCAGGTGATTCACGCCGGTCTGGAGTGTGGTCTGTTCAAGAAGCCGTATCCAAACATGGATATGGTGTCGATTGGCCCAACCATCACCGGCCCGCATTCGCCGGATGAGCAGGTTCACATCGAAAGCGTGGGTCTGTACTGGAAACTGCTGACCGCGCTGCTCAGCGTGGTGCCAGAAAAAGCGTAAGATTGCGCTTTCGCGATGAACCCGACTTCGGTCGGGTTTTTTTATGCCTGCGAAGGATTGCGCAATAAATTGCGCCGCTACAAAAGTGACGTGTGTAAGGTGTGGAAATAAAACGCTGTAAATACCGTAGCGGCGCAATTTATTGCGCAAATCTACAAACAGCACATCCCGCTGAATAAATACGATTACACCTCTCGGTTAACCCAAATCTTTCCATCAAACCAGATTTAGCCGCCATAACGTCCAGATGTCTGGATGGCTAATAAGATTTCGTGCTAGCTTATGCCCTTTCGTTCGTTGCCGAGAGTGATGGTTCAGGAAAAAATGCCCCCAACTCAACTAATTAAGGGCCCGGTTCAATGAGTGCGATCAACCGCCTGGAGATGCGTAATATCTCCATTGCCTTTGGCGGTTTCGCCGCGCTCGCGCAGGTGGATTTTCTGACTGAAGGCGGCTCGGTGCATGCGTTGACGGGCGCTAACGGCGCCGGAAAATCTACGCTGATGGCGGTGCTGGCTGGCGCACACGATCATTACAGCGGTGAGATTCTGCTGGATGATGTGCCGGTCACTATTCGCTCACCGCGCGATGCCAAAAAGCTCGGCATTCATCTGGTGCAGCAGGAAGTGGATGTGGCGCTGGTGCCACAGCTCAGCGTGGCCGAAAACATTCTGCTCGATCGTTTAGCCGAACCGGGTCACGTCTACAGCTGGCGCGAGATTCGCCGCCAGGCGCGTACGTTACTGGCGCAGCTGGAAGTGAACATCGACGTCAACCGTTTGGTGGAGCGCTGCTCGCTGGCAGAGAAGCAGCAAATCCTGCTGGCGCGCGCCCTGTCCCATCACTGCCGCTTTCTGATCCTGGATGAACCCACCGCCCCGCTCGATCAGCATGAGAGCGAGCGCCTGTTTACCGTGGTGCGTCGCTTGCAGTCCAGCGGCATTGGCGTGGTGTTTATCTCGCACCGCATTCACGAACTGAAAGCGATTTGCGACCGCTTAACGGTGCTGCGCGATGGTCGTCTGATCGAAAGCAGCCCGATGGCGGCGCTAAACGGTGAGCAGATCGTGGAAAAAATGCTCGGACATCGGCTCGATGATGTTTTTCCGCCGCGTCGCGCCCGTGCGACTCAGCCGCTGCTGCTGTCGGTGGAAGGCTTACACGACGATCGGCTACTGCAGGATATTTCGCTGCGTCTGCATAAAGGGGAAATTCTGGGCATTGCCGGTCTGGCGGGAGCCGGTAAAACCGAGCTGTGCAAAGCGCTTTTTGGTGCCAGCAAAAGCCGTGTGACAAAGGGCGAACTGCACGGCAAACCGTGGCGACCGCGTTCACCGCATGATTCAGTAGAAAACCGCATGGCGCTGGTGCCGGAAGAGCGCCGCAAAGAGGGCATTTTCATCGATGAACCGGTGAGCATGAATCTGAGCATCAGCGCCGATAACAGCTTCTCGCGCTGGAGCCTGTTTGGTCATCGCCAGGCGTGGCGTTGGGCGGAAGCGGTGATTCAGCGCCTGAATGTGCGCACCACCGGACCGGGGCAAATCCTGCGTCGTTTGTCGGGCGGCAACCAGCAGAAAGTGGCGATTGGCAAGTGGCTGCGCAACAACGCCGATGTGCTGATTTTTGATGAGCCGACGAAAGGCGTCGATATCAAAGCCAAAACCGATCTGTTCACGCTGATCGATGGCTTAGCGCGTGAGGGCAAAGGCATCATTTATGCCTCGGGCGAGTTTTCTGAATTGGTCGGTCTGTGCGACCGCATTTGTGTGCTCTGGGATGGGCGCATTGTGGCAGAGATGGAGGGCAACACCGCCACAGAAGAGGCACTTTTGCTTTATTCCACCGGAGGAACACCTGCGTGAGCAGCAAAGAACTATCCCTAAACTCGCAGCCTTCTCTGCGCCATCGGCTGTTTGATTTCCTCTATAAGTGGGGCATGTTGCTGACCGTGGTGATTTTGATTGCCGCATTTGGTCTCGCTTCGGACAGCTTCCTCGAACCGACCAACATCATTAACATCCTGCGCTCGATTGCCATCGTCACGGTGATTGCGATTGGCGTGTCGATTTCGCTGACCATTGGCGGCTTTGACCTGTCGGTGGGATCCACCGCTTCGCTGGCCAATGCGCTGGTGATTTCGCTATTCGTCTGGCACGGCTTTGGCACCACCGGAGCCATCATTATTACGCTGCTGCTGTGTACGCTGGTTGGCTTGTTCAACAGCTTCCTGATTGTGGTGCTACGTATTCCCGACATGCTCGCCACCCTCGCCACGCTGTTTGTGATTCAGGGCGTGGCGATGACCTACAGCTTTGGTGGTTCCATTACCGAGAATATGGTGCTGCCGAGCGGCGACATGGCCGAAGGCACCATTCCTGCGGCCTTTGGCCTGCTCGGCCAGGTGCCGACTATCGTGATTATCATGCTGGTGGTCACCATTGTGGCGCAGCTGGCGCTGTCGCTGACCAAGCATGGCCGTCGTATGTACGCGCTGGGCGGCAATCCTGAAGCAGCGCGTCTCTCCGGCATTCGTACCACGCGCTATCGCGTGCTGGCGTATGTGCTGGCCTCACTGCTGGCTGGCTTGGGCGGCATTTTGCTGGCATCACGCATCGGCTCTTCGCAGGTGAATGCCGGCGGCGGTTATCTGATGGATGCCGTTGCCGCAGCGTGGATCGGCTTCTCGCTGGCCGGTTCGGGCAAACCGAATGCGCTGGGTACCTTGGTGGGCGCCATCATTCTTGGTGTGTTGCAGAACGGGCTGGTGATGTTGTCGGTGCCCTATTACGCGATGGACATTATTAAAGGTCTGGTACTGGCGCTGGCGCTGGCGATGACTTACATCCAGCGCCGTTAAGGCGCGTTTAATCAGAAAGAGATCATAATGAAAAAAATTACCCTTTCGCTGCTGGCGGTTAGCCTGCTCAACGCCAGCGCCGCCTTCGCCGATGCCGCAGTACCTGAGGTTATCGCTAACCATGAAGGCCCGGTACGCATCGCCATCATCCGCAACCTGGGTTCGGACGATAACACCACGCAGTTTGTCGCCGGTGCGATTCAGCAAGGCCGCCAGCTGGGCTTTAAGGTCAGCACTTTCCTCAGCAATGGCGACGATGCGCGCTTCCAGGATTTCGTTAACCAGGCGATTAGCCAGAAATATGACGGCATTATCCTGTCGCACGGTAAAGATCCCTACTCCACGGCGCTGGTGCAGCGTATTGCCGCAGCGGGCATCAAGCTGTCGGTGTTTGATACGCCGGTTAATACGCCGGTAGAGGGCGTCACCGTGACGGCGCAGAATGATGCTTCGCTGGCGCAGGAATCACTCGGCAGCTTAATCAAAGACTTCAACGGCAAGGCGAATATCGTCAAGCTGTGGGTGGCCGGTTTCCCGGCGATGGATCGTCGTCAGGTGGTGTATGAGAAGCTGCTGAAAGAGAATCCGGACATTCATCAGCTGGAGTCGATTGGCGCGGTTTCATCTGATGTACAGGGCGATACCGCTAACAAGATTGGCGCGATTCTGGCGAAATACCCGAAAGGCAAGATCGATGCGATCTGGGGTTCGTGGGATGCCTTCAGCCAGGGCGCGTATAAAGCCCTGCAGGAGAATGGTCGTACCGAGATCAAACTGTATAGCATCGACGTATCCAATCAGGATCTGCAGTTGATGCACGAAAAAAACAGCCCGTGGGTACAAACCGTGGCGGTGGATCCGAAAACCATTGGCGCAGTGAATATGCGTTTGGTGGCGAACAAGATTGCAGGCGAAACCACACCGGCGACTTACGAGTTTAAAGCGTCATCGATTTCTCAGCAGCAGTTGAACAGCCAGCAAGGTGCGGTCAACGTGGCGTCGCTGAATAAGATCATTCCAGGCTGGGGCGAAAATAACGATTTCATCGCGCCATGGTTTGCAACGCTGGAAGCGAAGTACGGTAAGAAGTAGTTGTCCCTCACCCTAACCCTCTCCCACAAGTGGGAGAGGGAACCGATCGGCGTTATCTTCTCCCTCTCATGCTGACGGGAGAGGGAACCGATCGGTGCGGTTGGTTTTACTCCTTCTCCCGCTGGCGGGAGAAGGCCGGGATGAGGGGCAGCGCGCACAATCTCACAACCCCAACACCAACTGCCGCTCCAACTGCGGATCCACCATCGTGACATGCAATCCCACCAGCCGCACGCCGCGCCCTGCTCTGCGTTCATCCCACGCCTGACGCGCCACCGCGATCATGTCGTCTTTATTCAGCACCGGCCAAACGTGCTCCTGCGTGGTTTGCTGGAAATCATTGAACTTCAGTTTCACGCCTTGTCGGGCGATCTGCTTATCCGGCTTGATGGCGGTTAAGCGGCGATCCAACTCCGCATAGAGAAAATCAATAATCTCCAGACACTGCTCCCAGCTGTGAATATCTTCCATCAGGGTGCGTTCAACGCCGAGCGATTTGCGTTCGCGCTCAACCACCACATTGCGCTCATCCACGCCGTTGCTGCGTTCCCACAAGATGCGGCCAAACTTGCCAAAGCGTTTAAGCAGCAGCGCCAAATCGGCGCGCTGCACATCCGCGCAGGTGCGCAAGCCCATCTCTTCCAGCTTTTTAGTCGCCACTTTACCCACGCCAGGAATTTTACTGAGCGGCAGCGTCAGTAGAAAATCGGACATCGCGTCCGGCGTAATCACATATTGCCCGTTGGGTTTGTTGAGATCGGAAGCGATCTTGGCGAGAAACTTGATCGGCGCGATGCCGGCGGAAGCGGTCAACCCGGTTTCACGCAGGATATCGGCACGAATCGCCTGCGCCATTAATGTCGCCGAGCCATGGCAATGCAGGCTGTCGGTCACATCCAGATAGGCTTCATCCAGCGACAGCGGTTCAATCAGCGAGGTGTAACGTGAGAAGATGTCGCGGATCTGGCGGGAGGCTTCTTTATAGGCATCAAAGCGGCCAGGCAGCAGCCGCAAATGCGGGCAAAGTTTCAGCGCCATGCCGGTCGGCATCGCGCTGCGCACGCCATATTTACGTGCCGGATAGTTCGCGGTGCTGATCACGCCACGTTGCACGCGGCTGCCGCCAATGGCGATAGGAATATCACGTAAAGAGGGATCGTCGCGCATCTCAACCGCTGCATAAAAGCAGTCCATATCGACATGAATAATTTTGCGCATACGCCCTCCCAGATACTGGATAAGTATACAGCAGCGAAAAATATCGGCAATATTTGTTGAGAGCGAGATTAAAGTTTACAAATTAGTGGTCGTATTCCTTTTAGGAACGCGCCATTTTCTCGGACACTGGCTTGATTAAAAGCCAGACAATGTTAATGTTGCGCTGCGATAGCGGATATTTCCGATAATGCAATACCCGGACGCACAGCGTCATCGTCTCTCTCCACATCAAGGTATCTACAGAATGGGCAGAATCGCATTAACGCTTGCGATGATTCTTATGCCGCTCCTTAGCTGGGCAATGAACCCCGAGCCTAAGCAACCGCTGGCTCCGGTGAGCAAAGAGTTAAAGAAACAACTAATTGGCACCCCCGTTTTTATTCAGATTTTCAAGGAAGAGCGTACGCTGGAACTGTACGGCAAAATCGGGAATGAATATCGTCTGCTGGACAGCTATCGCATCTGTAATTTCTCTGGCGGTTTAGGACCTAAACGTCGTCAGGGCGATTTCAAAAGTCCGGAAGGCTTTTATAACGTTAAGCTGAACCAGTTAAAACCGGATAGCCGTTTTTATCGCGCTATTAATACCGGTTTTCCCAATCAGTACGATCGCGCTAAAGGCTATAACGGTAACTATTTAATGATTCACGGCGATTGCGTGTCAGTGGGCTGCTACGCAATGACGGATGCATCGATGGATGAGATCTTCGCCTACACCAACGCCGCGCTGCGTAATGGTCAGCAGGAGATTCAGGTCAATATCTATCCGTTCCGCATGACAGACAGCAATATGCAGCGTCATAAATACTCGACGTACATTAACTTCTGGCGTGAACTGCAGCCGGGCTATGCGTACTTCGCTAAGTACCGTGTGCCGCCTACCGTGAACGTGACGGCCACCGGCCAATATGCGGTGAACAGCACGCCGGTGATCGCTACACCGGATGCTGCCTCGAAATCATTCCTGGCGCTCACCCAGGCAAAATAGTGCCCACTCGCCTGGCACTATCCGGTGCCAGGTTTCATTGCCCGTCAGCGGTTGCGTAGCAATCACCGTCACCACATCTTGCGGCGTCGTCTGCTGCTGAAAATCAATTTCCACATCCTGATCGAGCAACGTCGCTTTGCCAAACGGCGCACGGCGCGTAATCCAGTAGAGATTGGTCGAACAGAACGCCATCAGATAGCGCCCATCCGATAACAGCATGTTGAAGACACCCTTCTCACGCATTTCTGCTGCCAGCTCGGCAATGTAGCGGAACACCGCTGGCCAGTTGCCCGGCGTGCGCGGATAACGCTCGGTCAGTTTGTGCAGCATCCAGCAAAATGCTTTCTCGCTGTCGGTTTCACCAATCGGACGAAATGGCCCGGTATCCAGCTGACGATAACCTTTGAGCTGACCATTATGTGCGTAGGTCCAGTTGCGGCCCCACAGCTCACGCGTGAACGGATGGGTATTTTCCAGCGACACTTCACCGCGATTCGCCTGGCGGATATGCGCCACCACCGAATGCGATTTGATCGGGTATTCCTGCACCAAACGGGCTATCGGCGAGTTAAAGCTCGGCTGCGGATCTTTGAAGGTGCGGCACCCTTTTCCTTCGTAGAACGTGATGCCCCAACCATCTTTGTGCGGCCCGGTTCCACCGCCACGCTGCACCAGACCGGTAAAACTGAAACAGATGTCCGTGGGGACATTGGCGCTCATCCCGAGCAATTCGCACATAGCAACCGCCTTAAGTTAGATCCTCTCGCGCGCGGCGAGAGGAACGCATCATGACTTAACCATCTCTTTTTCAATCAACAGCATCAGAATATGGATCACTTTGATGTGGATCTCCTGAATGCGGTCGGCATAGCCAAAGTGCGGCACACGAATTTCGATATCCGCGGAACCTGCCATCTTGCCGCCATCTTTGCCGGTCAGAGTAATCACTTTCATGCCTTTCGCGCGCGCAGCTTCCACGGCTTTGATGATGTTGGCAGAGTTACCGGACGTAGAAAGACCCAGCAGCACATCGCCTTCACGGCCTACCGCTTCGATATAGCGTGAGAACACAAAGTCATAACCAAAATCGTTACTGACGCACGACAGGTGGCTGACATCAGAAATGGCAATCGCCGGGTAGCCAGGACGGTTTTCACGGTAGCGTCCAGTCAGCTCTTCAGCAAAATGCATCGCATCGCAGTGCGAGCCGCCGTTACCGCAGGAGAGCACCTTGCCGCCCGCTTTAAAGCTATCGGCCAGCAGAACTGCGGCGCGCTGAATGGCGTGAATGTTGGCTTCGTCACTCAGGAACGTGTTGAGCGTATCGGCTGCTTCATTGAGTTCTGAGCGAATAATGTCCTGATACATAGAGATGTCCTTTAGAGGAAAGATTGACCCGGCAAGTTTAACGGAATGGGGCTAAGCCGCAAAGCGCCTGCCATAAGGAAAAGCGCGGCGTCTCGAGGAAGTTTGGCAGTTGTTGCGCATCGTGCAACGAATTTGTGAGATGTGTTGTAATTGCGATGTAAACAGATTGATAAATTTTGCCCCATATTCTAAACCTACATCCATAACAGGTCAGACCTCTTACTACTTATGGAGTGGTTCATTATGTTGGTTGCCTCAATCGTTGCGACGCTAATCCTGCTTAGCGTGTTGTTCTACCACCAAATTTCGCTTCAGCTGAGCAGCGTAATTCTGCTGCTGTGGACCGGCGCACTGGCGGCCGCTGACTTATGGACGCCATGGATGCTGCTGCCGCTGGCGATTATTCTGCTGCCATTTAACCTGCCGGTGATGCGTCGCAGCCTGTTCTCGAAACCGGCGCTGCACAGCTTCCAAAAAGTGATGCCGCCGATGTCGCGCACCGAAAAAGAGGCGATCGATGCCGGCACCACATGGTGGGAAGGCGACCTGTTCCGCGGCAAACCGGACTGGCAGAAGCTGCACAACTATCCGCAGCCGCGCCTGACCGAAGAGGAGCAGGCCTTTATCGATGGTCCGGTCGAAGAAGCGTGCCGCATGGCTAACGACTTCGAAATCACCCATGAAATGGCCGATCTGCCGCCGGAGTTGTGGGCGTATCTGAAACAGCATCGCTTCTTCGCCATGATCATTAAGAAAGAGTATGGCGGCCTGGAATTCTCCGCCTATGCGCAGGCGCGCGTGCTGCAGAAACTGGCGGGCGTCTCCGGCATTCTGGCGATCACCGTTGGCGTACCGAACTCACTCGGCCCCGGCGAACTGCTGCAACATTACGGTACTGATGAGCAGAAAGATCATTACCTGCCGCGTCTGGCGCGCGGTGATGAGATCCCGTGCTTTGCCCTGACCAGCCCGGAAGCGGGCTCGGATGCCGGCGCGATTCCCGATACCGGCGTGGTGTGCATGGGCGAGTGGCAAGGTCAGCAAGTGCTGGGCATGCGTCTTACCTGGAACAAGCGCTATATCACGCTGGCACCGATTGCCACCGTGTTAGGCCTGGCGTTCAAACTCTCCGATCCGGATCATCTGCTGGGCGAGACTACAGAGCTTGGCATCACTTGCGCACTGATCCCAACGCACACGCCTGGCGTAGAAATCGGCCAACGTCACTTCCCGCTCAACGTGCCGTTCCAGAACGGTCCAACGCGCGGTAAAGACATTTTCGTACCCATCGACTTCATCATCGGCGGCCCATCCATGGCCGGCCAGGGCTGGCGCATGCTGGTGGAGTGTTTGTCCGTTGGTCGCGGCATCACGCTGCCTTCAAACTCAACCGGCAGTCTGAAAAGCATTGCGCTGGCGACCGGTGCCTATGCGCACATCCGCCGTCAGTTCAAAGTCTCTATCGGCAAGATGGAAGGGATCGAAGAGCCGCTGGCACGCATTGCTGGTAACGCCTACGTGATGGATGCTGCCGCGACACTGATCACCAGCGGCATTATGCTCGGTGAAAAACCGGCGGTGCTATCGGCGATTGTGAAGTATCACTGCACCCATCGCGGTCAGCGCGCGATTATCGACGCGATGGATATCGCTGGCGGTAAAGGCATTATGCTGGGCGAAAACAACTTCCTGGCGCGGGCTTATCAGGGTGCACCGATCGCCATCACCGTGGAAGGCGCTAACATCCTGACGCGCAGCATGATCATCTTCGGCCAGGGCGCGATCCGCTGCCATCCGTGGGTGCTGGAAGAGATGAACGCCGCAGCGAAAAACGATTTGGTGACCTTTGACCGCGCGCTGTTCAGCCATATTGGCCACGTAGGCAGTAATAAAGTACGCAGCCTGTGGCTGGGCTTAACCGGCGGCCGCACTAGCGCCACACCAACCCGCGACGCCACGCGCCGCTACTATCAGCACCTTAACCGTTTGAGCGCCAACCTCGCGCTGCTGTCAGATGTATCGATGGCGGTGCTGGGCGGCAGCCTGAAACGTCGTGAACGTATCTCGGCGCGTCTCGGCGATGTGCTGAGCCAGATGTATCTGGCCTCCGCCACCCTGAAGCGCTATGACGATGAAGGCCGCAACGAAGCCGATTTGCCGCTGGTACATTGGGGCGTGCAGGATGCGCTGCATCAGGCCGAAGTGGCGATGGATGATTTGCTGCGTAACTTCCCGAACCGCATGGTGGCCGGTGCGCTGCGACTGGTGATCTTCGCCGGTGGTCATCACTGCCCGGCACCGTCAGATAAACTGGACCACAAGCTGGCGAAACTGCTGCAGCTGCCTTCTGCGACCCGTACCCGTTTGGGCCGCGGCCAATATCTGGCACCAAGCGCACATAATCCTGCAGGTCAGCTGGAGCAGGCGCTGCAGGATGTGATGGCCGCCGAAGTGATTCACGATCGTTTATGCAAGCAGCAGAAAAAACATCTGTCGTTTACCCGACTGGATGCGCTGGCACAAGAGGGCCTGAAAGCGGGCTGGATTGATGAGAGCGAAGCGCAGGTCTTGATCCGTGCGGAAGCCAGCCGTTTGAAAGCGATTAACGTCGATGATTTCGCGCCGGAAGCGCTGGCGGTGCCAAAGCCGCAGACGAAATCCAACCCGCGGGCCAGTGAAGCCGCTTAAAACACAAAAGCCTCCGCATGGAGGCTTTTTTATTTCATTCACGCCAGCCTTAACCCGCCTGACGAATCCGCGCAATCAGCGCATCCACATCAGCAACATGATCGGCAGCCAGAATCAGCGTGCGTCCCAACGTGATACAGCTGCGAATACACTCGGTGCGCATGGTCTCATCTTCAATCTGTTTGAAATCCGCAACGTGAGACATCCCCACCGTGCGACGGATCAACTCGGTACCGCAATAACCCAAGGTATCGCGCCACACTTTGCGCAGGAAAGATTCGGCGTAACCGGGATAGGCCAGCGCCACATCGCGGGTTTTCTCTTTCGCCAATTCCAGGAAGCGGCTGGCAAACTGATTACAAATATCCTGCACGTCACTCAGACGACGTTCACGCCCTTCTGCTGCCTCACGCGGCGCCAGCAAGCCCGGCAGGCAGCAGTAGTTGATCAGCAAGTTGCCAATCGCGCTGCCGACATCAAAACCTATCGGCCCAAAGTAACCAAACTCCGCATCAATCACTTTCAGGCTGCCATCGGCGACAAAGATGGAACCGCTGTGTACATCGCCATGCAGCAAGGCTTCCGCATCGGCGAAGAAACGGTGCTTGAGACCGGCCACGGCGATTTTTAGCGCATCGTCGCTGCGCAGGCTGACCACCAGCGATTCCAGCGCCGCAGGATATTTGTTGCGCTCATGGTCAATAAACGGATCGTTGAAGAATAAGTCTTCGGTGATTTCGCACATTTCCGGATTAATGAAACGCGCCACTTCGGCTTTTTTCTTATGCGGATGCAGGAAGAAATCGGAGGTATGGAACAGCGTCTGCGCCAGATATTCGCCAACCTGACGACCGGCCTGCGGATAATACGCACCCTTCACCAATTCGCTCCGCCAGATACGATGACTGGAGAGATCCTCCATCACCATCACCGCCAATTCGGCATCGTAATGAGTGACGTTGACGGTGTGCTGCGGGCAATGTTTGTAGTGCTCAATCAACGTCTGCGCTTCGAGACGCGCACGATCCAGCGTGAGTGGCCAGGATTCACCGACACAACGCACATAGGGCAGCGCCTGTTTTACCACCACACGGCTGCGGCCTTGATTATCGAAAATTTTAAACACCAGGTTGAGATTGCCATCCCCGATCTCCTCGGCGCTCGCCAGCGCTGACGGATCGTCCACGCCGCCAAATTGTTGAGCATATTCCACAGCATCGGCAGCATTGAACGTACGGTATTGCGACATTGCCTGTTCCTCGATTATCGATAGTAATAAGCCGTTCAGACGTCTATACATCCGTTACGCATGTTGGCACAATAGCTAGCATTAACGCAACAGGGATTTCACACCATGCAAACACTTCGTACCACCAGCCTTGAGGTCCGCGATAATCAATTGTGGATCCTTGACCAGCAGGCGCTGCCACAACAACAAAACTGGCTGCCCGCGCACAGCGTCACGCAGTTGGTCGAACACATTCATGCCTTGCGCGTGCGCGGTGCGCCGCTGATTGGCCTCTCAGCCAGTTTGCTGCTGGCGCTGCTGGGTGAGCAAGGCGCAGCGCGCGCAGAATTAGTGACGGCGCTTGAGGTGCTGCGCGCGGCGCGCCCAACGGCGGTGAACCTGAT
Organism: Pantoea sp. AG1095; assembly: GCF_003208415.1. NCBI lineage: Bacteria > Pseudomonadati > Pseudomonadota > Gammaproteobacteria > Enterobacterales > Erwiniaceae > Pantoea > Pantoea sp. AG1095. The sequence goes on from NZ_QKMJ01000008.1 coordinate 181,596, forward strand.
GAATAACCTTGATCGCATGAAAACTGCGTTGGCCGAAAGTGATTTCGTCACGGCGCTGAGCCGCGAAGCACTGCGTCTGGTGGCCGAAGATAAGCATCTGTGTGACAACATCGCCCGCGCCGGCAGCACGCTGGTAAAACCGGGCAGCCAGCTGCTGACGCACTGCAATACCGGCGGGCTGGCGACTGCGGGCGTCGGCACGGCGCTCGGCGTTATCGCTTATGCCCACCAGCAAGGTTTGGTGAAAAATGTCTGGGTGGATGAGACGCGGCCGCTGCTACAAGGTGGCCGTTTAACCGCGTGGGAGCTGGGTGAGCTAAACATTCCTTATCAGCTGATTACCGACTCGATGGCCGCCAGTCTAATGGCGCGCGGCGTGGTCGATGCTATTTGGGTCGGCGCGGATCGTATAGCAGCGAATGGTGATGTCGCGAACAAGATTGGCACCTATAGCCTGGCCGTGCTGGCGCACTATCACGGTATTCCGTTCTACGTCGCCGCACCGCACACTACGCTGGATCGTCAATGTCCAAACGGCGACGCCATCCCTATCGAGCAGCGCGCAGCCAGCGAAGTGACCGGCGTTGCAGGCAGTTTTGGTAGCGTGCAGTGGGCACCGGAAAGTGCGGCAGTCTATAACCCGGCCTTTGATGTGACGCCAGCGGCGTTGATTAGCGGTTGGGTGCTGGATACCGGTGTGGTGACGCCTGCGCAGGTAGAGGAAGGGATATTTTTGCCGTAAATAGGCGCAATTTGCCCCTCACCCTAACCCTCTCCCACAACTGGGAGAGGGAACCGATCGAGCAAATCTGCACGCTTGGTTTTCTCCCTCGCCCGCTTGCGGGAGAGGGCCGGGGTGAGGGCAAAAAATCACGCCAAACGCGGATACGCATCAGCAATCTTATCGCCGGTGAAATTCGCGACCCAGCCTTCCTGATTATCGAAAATGCGGATCGCGGTAAAGTGCGGCTCAGAGCCCATATCAAACCAGTGCGCCGTGCCAGCGGGCACCGAGATCAGATCATTCTTCTCACACAAAATCTGATACACCTCGCCCTCCAGATGCAGACAGAACAGCCCTGAACCTTCAACAAAGAAGCGTACTTCATCTTCGCTATGCGTATGTTCGTTAAGGAACTTGGTGCGCAGCACCTCTTTCTGCGGATTATCCGCACGCATGCTCAGCACATCCCAGCTCTGATAGCCCTTCTCGGCCACCAGACGATCAATCGCATGTTGATAGGCGTTGATCACCGTCTCTGCATCAGGATCCGCACCCAAATCGCGATCGGCTTCCCAGCGTTCAAAGCGCACGTTTTTCGCGTTAAGACGCTCGCGAATCGCCTCGGCATCGGTGCTGTGCCACACCGGTTGCTGGGCTTCGGTATCGGTAAAAATGGTCAATGCACTCATGTTAAATCGACTCCGGTTTAATCTGGGAAAAATCGTTGACCTGGTGATGACGACTGCCGTTATCCGCCGCGCCACGAATTAACTGCACGGTATGCCAGCCCGCATCCGCTGCCGCATCCAGCTCCTGATGAATATCCGACAGGAACAGCAATGACGCAGGCGCAAGGCCGATTTTTTCGGCGATATTGCGATACGATTGCGCTTCACGTTTCGCGCCGACGCCGGTATCAAAATAGCCGCTGAACAGCGAGGTTAAATCACCTTCATCGCTGTAGCCAAATAACAGTTTTTGCGCGGCCACCGATCCCGAGGAATAAACATACAGGCCAATCCCCTGCTGCTGCCAGCGCGCAAAAGCCGGCAGCACGTCGGGATAAAGGTGGCCGGTGAACTGGCCTTCAACGTAGCCGGCGCGCCAAATCATGCCCTGCAGGGCTTTGAGGCCCGGTGATTTGCGATCCTCATCGATATAATTCTTGAGTGTGGTAATCAGCTCCTCCAGCGTGGCCTGAGGCGCAGCGGACTCTGCACGCACCGCGTTGAGTGCGGCGGCGACGTTTTCATCGGTATGATTTTCCCGCACGTACGCCGCTAAACGCTGACGCGCATAAGGGAACAATACCTGATGCACAAACTGGATATCGCTAGTGGTGCCTTCAATATCGGTAACAATGGCGCGGATCATTTGGCCTCCAGCAGGCGACGTTGCAGTTCACATTCAAAAAGGAATTCCAGACCTTCCAGATGGCGACGCGCTTCGTTCACGTCCTTGCCCCAGCAGGTCAAACCGTGGCCGCGCAGCAGAAAACCATATTGCAGCGGCGTAACGGCGGCAAAAGCTTCAATGCGCTGCGCCAGCGCCGTCATGTCCTGATCGTTATCGAACAAGGGAATGGCGATGGTGTTCAGATGCGTCTGCTGCCCGGCCAGCGTTTTCTGCATCTCATAACCACTGAGCAGCAGCGCATCGCTCTTCTCCACCCGCGACAGCACCGTCGAGTTGACCGTGTGCGTATGCAGCACCGCACCCGCCTGCGGAAACAGGCGATAAATCAAGGTATGCAGACCGGTCTCCGCCGAAGGCGTGCGGCCCGATGGCACGGCGTTGGTAGCGATTTCAACCTGGATAAAATCATCGCGCGTCAGGCTGCCTTTATCTTTGCCGGACGCACTCAGCAGACAATACTCCGCGTCCTGCCGCACCGACATATTACCGCCGGTCGCAGGTGCCCAGCCTTTGCCACCAATCCAGTGGCAGGCGGCCACTAAATGTTCCAGTGGAAGAAAATCCGTCATAGCGATATACCGACTCCGCAGGTTAGTTTAGACGTCTAAGCGTCTCGATTGCCAAATGTTAACATCCTGTTTATAGTGGCAGCAACACAGGGTTTCTCCGCAACGACATTCGCGCTTAAGGCCACAAAACAATGACGCAGCACAACCTGATCCCCGAGAGCAAATTACCGGCGCTCGGCACTACCATCTTTACGCAAATGAGTGCGTTAGCTCAGCAGCACAACGCCATCAACCTGTCGCAAGGCTTCCCCGATTTTGACGGTCCGCGCTATTTGCAGGAGCGCCTGGCGCATCACGTGAGTCAGGGCGCCAACCAATATGCACCGATGATCGGCGTACTGCCACTGCGCGAGGCGATTGTTGAGAAAACCGCCGCGCTTTACGGCCACACGCCTGACGTCAACAGCGATATCACCGTGACGACGGGCGCGACAGAAGCGTTGTACGCAGCGATCACCGCGCTGGTGCGTCAAGGTGATGAAGTGATCTGCTTTGACCCAAGCTACGACAGCTACGCGCCTGCGGTGCAACTGGCGGGCGGCGTGTTAAAACGCATCGCCCTGCAGCCGCCGGGTTTCCGCGTTGACTGGCGCGAATTCCGCGGCCTGCTGAGCAGCAAAACCCGCTTAGTAATCCTGAACACGCCGCATAATCCGTCCGCCACCGTGTGGCGCAAAAGCGATTATGCCGAGCTGTGGCAGGCGATTGCGGAGCAGGAAATCTATGTGCTGAGCGACGAAGTGTATGAGCACATCTGTTTCACTGAAGAGGGCCACGCCAGCGTGTTAGCGCATGCTGAACTACGTCAGCGATCCATCGCGGTGTCATCCTTTGGTAAAACCTTCCACATGACCGGCTGGAAAGTGGGTTACTGCATTGCCCCGGCGGCGATCAGCGCTGAAATCCGCAAGGTGCATCAATATCTGACCTTCTCGGTGAATACGCCGGCACAGCTGGCGATTGCCGACATGCTGCGTCAGGCGCCTGAGCACTATCGCGAACTGCCGGAGTTCTACCGCGCGCGCCGCGATCGCTTTATCCAGGCGCTCTCCGCCAGCCGTTTCAAGCTGCTGCCGTGTGAAGGCACTTACTTCCTGCTGGTCGATTACAGCGCCATTTCCGATCTGGATGACGTGAGCTTCTGCCAGCTGCTGACCAAGGAAGTCGGCGTGGCGGCGATTCCGCTGTCGGTGTTCTGCGCCGAACCTTTTCCACACAAGCTGATTCGCCTGTGCTTTGCCAAACAGGAAGCGACGCTCGACGCCGCTGCGGAGCGCTTATGTCAGCTTTGAAAATTACCGTTCTGCAGGAAACCCTGAGCTGGATGGATGGCGCGGCTAACCTGCGTCATTTCGACGGTGTGCTGAAAGGCATTACAGGCCGCGACATCATTCTGCTGCCGGAAATGTTCACTACCGGTTTTGCTATGGAAGCTGCCGAAAGTTCGCTGCCGCAGGATGACGTCGTGGCGTGGCTGCACGCACACGCGCAAACCAGCAATGCGTTAGTCGGCGGCAGCGCGGCAATCCAAACAGAAAAAGGCGCGGTGAACCGCTTCTTGCTGGTCGAGCCAGACGGCACGCTGCATCAGTACGACAAACGTCACTTGTTCCGCATGGCCAATGAACATCAGCACTATGTGGCGGGTGAAACACGTGAAGTATTTGAGTGGCGCGGCTGGCGGATTCTGCCGCAAATTTGCTACGACCTGCGCTTCCCGGTTTTTTCGCGTAACCACAACGATTACGATTTGGCGCTGTATGTCGCCAACTGGCCGGCACCGCGTGCGCTGCACTGGCAATCGCTGCTGTTAGCCCGTGCAATTGAAAACCAGGCTTATATCGCCGGTTGTAACCGCGTCGGCAGCGATGGCAATCAGCATCAGTACAGTGGTGACAGCCGGATTATTTCGCCGCTGGGTGAGATTCTGGCGAGTGGAGAGCCCTTTGCGCGTGCGCGTCTTGATGCGGAACTTTCGCTGGAGGAGTTACAAGCCTACCGCGAGCGGTTCCCGGCTTGGCGCGATGCGGATGGGTATACGCTGAAGTAATAAAAAACCCCGGCTAGCCGGGGTTTTTTTATATTTTTAAATTACAGCTCGAAGCGATCCAGATTCATCACTTTGGTCCAGGCGGCAACGAAGTCGGTCACGAACTTCTGCTTCGCATCGCTGCTGGCGTAAACCTCGGCCAGCGCGCGCAAGATAGCGTTCGATCCAAACACTAAGTCGGCACGTGTCGCAGTGAACTTCACTTCGCCGCTCAGACGATCGCGACCTTCAAACAGCTCTTCGCTCTCATCGGTGGCTTTCCACGCGGTGCGCATGTCGAGCAGATTAACAAAGAAATCATTGCTCAGTACGCCAACGCGATCGGTGAATACGCCGTGCTGGCCGCCGTCGAAGTTGGTGCCCAATACGCGCAGTCCACCGAGCAACACCGTCAATTCTGGCGCGCTCAGCGTCAGCTGTTGGGCTTTATCCAGCAGCAGCGTTTCGGTTGAAGAACCTTTGGCGCTGCGGCGGTAGTTACGGAAACCATCGGCCAGCGGCTGCAGGAAGTTGAACGACTCAACGTCGGTTTGATCCTGACGCGCATCCACACGGCCCGGCGTAAACGGCACTTGCGTTGCCACGCCAGCGGCTGAAGCGGCCAGTTCGATACCTACGCTACCTGCCAGTACAATGACATCGGCCAACGATGCTTTGCCTGATTCCTGCTGAATCTTTTGCAGGATTGGCAGCACATCATTGATTACGCTGGCATTCACCGCCCAATCTTTCTGCGGCGCTAACGCCAGACGCGCACCGTTGGCACCGCCACGTTTGTCACCGCCACGGAAGGTGGAGGCTGAAGCCCAGGCCACTGAAACCAGCTGGCTGACGCTCAGACCTGAAGCCGCAATGCGCGCTTTAATCTCGCTGATATCAGCCGGCGTTGGCTGATGAATCGCCTGCGGTAACGGATCCTGCCACAGCAGATCTTCCTTCGGCACTTCCGGACCGATGTAACGCGCTTTTGGTCCCATATCGCGGTGCGTCAGTTTGAACCAGGCGCGGGCAAAGGCTTCGTTAAATGCCTGCGGATCGTTGAGGAAGCGGCGCGAAATCTTGCCGAACTCTTCATCGAAACGCAGCGTCAGATCGGTCACCAGCATAGTTGGTTTACGTTTTTTCTCTGGATCAAACGGATCCGGGATAATCGCTTCGGCATCAACCGCTTCGAACTGGATGGCGCCCGCTGGGCTGCGCGTCTGCACCCATTCGTATTTGAACAGGTTCTCGAAGAAGTAGTTGCTCCACTGCGTGGGAGTTTGCGTCCATACCACTTCCAGACCTGAAGTGATGGCATCTTTACCCACGCCGCTGCCATAGCTGCTGGTCCAGCCAAGGCCCTGCGCTTCAATCGGTGACTCTTCAGGGTCAACGCCCACGTGGCTGGCTTCTGCCGCGCCGTGGGTTTTACCCAAAGTATGACCGCCAGCAATCAGCGCCACGATCTCTTCATCGTTCATGCCCATGTTGCCGAAGGTAGCACGAATCGCCGGCGCCGCTGATTTTGGATCGCCGCTGGCTTCCGGGCCTTCCGGGTTGACGTAGATCAGGCCCATTTCGGTAGCGCCCAGCGGTGCATTGGCCAGCGCTTCTGGATGGCGATGCGCCAGCCATTCGGTTTCGTGGCCCCAATCCACATCCATATCCGGTTCCCACACGTCTTCGCGACCGGCACCAAAGCCGAAGGTGCGGAAGCCGGCGTTTTCCAGCGAGACGTTACCCGCCAGGATATAGAGATCGGCCCAGGAAATTTTTTGACCATATTTCTGTTTTACCGGCCACAACAGGCGACGCGCTTTATCGAGGCTGACGTTATCCGGCCATGAGTTCAGCGGCGCAAAACGCTGCTGACCGCGACCTGAACCGCCACGACCATCAATGGTGCGATAAGTACCCGCGCTGTGCCACGCCATGCGAATGAACAGCCCAATATAGCTGCCCCAGTCGGCTGGCCACCAGGATTGCGAATCGGTGAGAAGTGCGCGGATATCGGCTTTTAACGCGGAGTAATCCAGTTTGCTGAATTCGTCGCGGTAGTTGAAGGTGTCACTAAGCGGGTTGGAACGGTTGGAGTGCTGGTTTAACAGATCGACGCGTAACATATTAGGCCACCAGTCGCGGTTGGATGTCCCGCCACCGGCGCCGCGCGCCAGAACACTCTTCTCTTCAGACGCCCCGTGATGAAAGGGGCACTTGCCTGCGGCTGCTGCATTATCGTTATTGTCGTGCGTGCTCATGTTTATCGGCTCCATTGGCTTCATATTGCTTTCTAATATGCGACTAAGATTAGCCGCACTTTCGCCAGGAATATATTTGGATGAACCGAAGGTTTTGATAGTTACTGGCTTTCAAGCGCAGCGCGTGAAGTGGCGCACATTATCAGCTGCCGCGATAAGTCGACCACGACCACGGCGAGATGAGAAACGGCAAATGATAATGGCTGCCTGTGGCGCCAATCACGAAATCAATCTGCGCACTCACGTAGAGCGCATCGCGCCCTTCGGCAGCAAAGTAGTCGCCAATTTCCGCCGTCAAACGGTAATGACCTGGCGCCAGCGGTTCGGGCGTCAGATCTTTAATGCGTCCGTCGCTGTCGGTGTTGCCTTCCACCAGCGGCAGCCAGCCTTCCGGGCTATTTTGCTCGAGCGAAACCGCCACGCCAATCGCCGGTTTGCCCAGCGCGGTATCGAGAATATGCGTCGTAATGGTGCTCATGTGATGCTCTCCTTTAGCCGCAACAGGGTAATTTCACGCAGCTGCGCCAGCGCTTCACGCTGTTCACTCGCTGCATCATTGTTAAGCCGACGCTGCAATTCCGCCAGCATCTCTTCGCCGCTGCGCCCTTTGGCACGAATCAGAAACACCCGGCCAAAGCGCTGCTCATAGGTTTGATTGCCCGCCAGCATCGACAATTGCAGCGCGCCGTCCGCCTGCTGCATCGCCGACTGCTCACTGCGCGACAGCGTGGCCTCTTTGTCCGCGCCCGCCACGTTGTCGCCAATGCGTGGATGGGCACTCAGCGCCTGCTCAAGATCAGCGGCTTGCCACAACTGCGCCAAACGATCGGCTTCGGCCTGTAAAGCCGCAACGTCGGCAAAAGGTCGCGCCGCCACCAGCGCCTGCTGCCAGGCGGGAATCGCCACGCAGTGCGCAATCGCCGCCTGCGCAGCTTGAGGTGAAAGCTGATTAAAGTTGACCAAATCCATCTTTATTCCTTAGCGCGCGCAATATCGCAAACCGCTTGCAGATAAGCCTGCACGCCCAGCGCCACATCAGCGGTTTGTACCGATTCCGCCGGATGATGGCTGATGCCGCGATGGTTGCGCACAAACAGCATGCCCACCGGCCAGCGCTCGGCGATAGCAATTGCATCATGCCCCGCGCCGCTCGGCAGCGACAGGCTGCGCCCTTGCACGGTTTCTACCGCGTGGCTCAGCGCCTGCTGCAACCGCGCATCACAGGCGGTAGCGACAATGTGGTAATACTCGTTGGCGCTGAAGGTTAAGCCGCGACGCAGCGCAATCGCCTGCGCCTGGGTGAGCAGCGTGGAGAGTAAACGCTCCAGTGGCTCATCCTGCGGACCGCGCACGTCGAGCGACAGCTGCACTTCACCGGGGATGACGTTGACCGCGCCCGGCAAGCAGCTCAGCGTGCCGACGGTCGCCACCAGCTGCGGATCGTGCTCTTGCGTGGTGTGCTCAATAAACACCATCCATTCAGCGGCAGCGGCCAGCGCATCTTTGCGATGCGTCATCGGCACGGTGCCCGCGTGACCCGCTTCACCGATAAAACTGCAGTTCAGACGACGCGCGCCGTTGATCGCCGTGACCACGCCAAGCGCCAAATCTTCCTGCTCAAGACACGGACCTTGCTCGATATGCAGTTCCAGATAGGCGGCGATGTCATTGACCTGACGCGCCGCGTCGTGAATTTTCGCCGCATCGAAACCGACATCCTGCATCGCTTCCGCCACGGTGATGCCGTTGCCATCCGGGTGCGTCACCCAGCTTTCCGGCCAGCTGCCGGTAATGCCACGGCTGCCGAGCAGCGTAATGCCGAAGCGCGTGCCCTCTTCGTCGCCGAAGCCGACAATCTCAATCGCCAGCGGCAAACGCTGCTGCCGATCGTGCAGCCACTGCACGGTTTCAATGGCGCTTAACACGCCGAGCATACCGTCGTAGCGACCGGCATTGCGCACCGTATCCAGATGTGAACCGAGCAGCAGCGCCTGCGCGCCCGCCTGCGCCGCTTCGTAGCGACCGCAAATGTTGCCCACCGCGTCCTGCCACGTCGTCATGCCCGCGGCCTGCATCCATTCGCCGACGCGCGCGTTGGCACGCAGCTGTTCCGGCGACAGATAAACGCGCGTCAGGCCACCTTCGCTTTCGCTGATCTCAGCCAGCGCATCACAGCGCGCCATGACGCGAGCGGCGGCGATCTGCGCCTCGCTGGCGGTCATCAGGCTTTTATTCATGCGCGGCTCCCGTAAAGATCCCACGCCGCCTGCATCCCCGCGCCTTGCGTGGTGCGGAAGCCAACATGATTCAGCACCGCTTCCAGCGCGCTCAGGGTTTGCATCACGCAATCTTTACGCGCGTTGTAGCCCATGGTGCCGATGCGCCACACTTTGCCATGCAGCGGACCAAACGAAGTGCCGATTTCGATACCGAAATCTTCCAGCACCAGCTTGCGTACCTGATCGCCATTCACGCCCTGCGGAATCACCACGCCGAGCACGTTATTCATTTTGTTTTTTAAATCGCCAAAGGTTTCGAGGCCCATGCCCTGAATGCCTTTCAGCAGCGCATCGCCGTGCAGCTTGTGGCGCGCGATGCCGTTATCTAATCCCTCTTCCATTATCAGACGCGCACATTCACGCGCGCCAAACAGCGCGGTGGTGGCTTCGGTGTGGTGATTAAGGCGCTCCGGGCCCCAGTAATCCATGATCATGCCGAGATCGAAATAGTTGGAGTAGATCATCTCGTCGTCGCCATCCTGATGATCGGCGGTGCGGATGCCCTCTTCCACGCACTTGCGCTTGCGGATCACCGCTTCCATCTGCGGGCTCAGCGTGATTGGCGACGTACCGGATGGACCGCCAAGGCACTTCTGCATCCCGGCGGAGACCGCATCCAGGCCCCACGCATCGGTTTCCAGCGCGTTACCGCCGAGCGACGCGGTGGCATCGGTGTAGAACAGCACGCCATATTTCTTGCAAATCGCGCCCAGCGCTTCCAGCGGCTGCAGCATGGTGGTGGACGTATCGCCCTGCACCGTCAGCAGCAGGCGCGGCTGCACTTTTTTGATCGCGTCTTCGATCTGATCCGGCGTAAACACTTCACCCCACGGCACTTCAATGGTGTGCACTTCCGCGCGGCAGCGGCGGGCAATTTCACACAGCAGATGACCGAAACGGCCAAACACCGGCACCAGCACTTTGTCGCCCGGACGGATCGCCGACAGCAGAATCGCTTCGATACCGGCGCGTGACGTGCCGTCGATCAGCATCGTCCAGCGGTTTTCAGTGCGGAATACGCCACGGTATAGCGCCATCACTTCGTTCATGCAGTGCGTCATCGCCGGATCGTACTGGCCGATCAACTGGCTCGACATGGCGCGCAGCACGCGCGGATCGGCATTGATCGGGCCCGGTCCCATCAACAGACGCTGTGGCGGATTGATTTGCGAAAATTGGCTGATATCCATGTTGTATTCCTTAAAGAAAGCTTAGAGGCGCACGGTAGAGATAAACTGCTTCAGCTCCGCGGTTTGCGGATTGGCGAACAGCGTTTTGCTGTCGCCCTGCTCCCAGACGCGCCCCTGATGCATAAAGACCACGCGATCGCCCACGTCGCGGGCGAAGTTCATTTCATGGGTGACAAGAATCAACGTCATGCCTTCGGCGGCCAGCTGCTCCAGCACTTTCAGCACTTCGCCCACCAGCTCGGGATCGAGCGCGGAGGTGATCTCATCACAGAGTAAAACTTTGGGCTGCATCGCCAGCGCACGGGCAATCGCCACGCGCTGCTGCTGACCGCCCGACAAATTGGCCGGATAGTAATTGATGCGCTCACCGAGGCCGACTTTCTCCAGCATCTGCGTTGCCAGCGCACGGCATTCGGCTTCACTTTTCTTCAGCACGCGGCGCGGCGCCAGCATCACGTTTTCCAGCGCCGTCATGTGCGGGAACAGATTGAAGTTCTGGAACACCATGCCGACCGAACGGCTGATTTCACGCGCCTGCGATTCGCGGTCGGTAATTGTCATACCGCCGAGTTTGATGCTGCCTTCCTGATAACCTTCCAGCCCGTTCATGCAGCGCAGCAGGGTACTTTTACCCGATCCGCTGCGGCCGATAATCGAGATCACTTCGCCGTGATCGACATCGAGATCGACACCTTTCAAGACGTGGTTATCGCCGTAGTACTTCTGTACCTGATTAATGGTGATGAGCGGCATTGAATTTTTTCTCCAGGTACTGGCTGTAACGCGACAGCGGATAACACATCAGGAAGTAACCGAGCGCTACCAGGCCAAACACCTTGAACGGCTCATACGTCACGTTATTCAAAATGGTGCCGGCTTTGGTCAGCTCGACGAAACCGATAATCGAGGCCAGCGCGGTGCCTTTAATCACCTGCACGGCAAACCCAACCGTAGGCGCGATGGCGATACGAATCGCCTGCGGCGCCACCACGCGAAACAGCGTTTGACCAAAGGTCAGGCCGAGACAGCGCGACGCTTCCCACTGCCCTTTTGGCAGGGCGCGAATGCTGCCATACCAGATATCCACCAGAAATGCGCTGGTGTAGAGCGTTAAGGCCAGCGAGGCGGCGGTCCAGGGCGCGACATCGATGCCGAACAAGCCGACGCCGAAGAAGGCGAGGAACAGCTGCATCAGCAGCGGCGTGCCCTGAAACAGCTCGGTGTAGGCGCGCACCAGGCGCATCGGCCATTTACGTTTCAGCAGGCGCATAAACAGCAGCGGCAAGGTCACCAGCGTGCCGCCAAAAAACGCCACCAGCGAAAGTAAAATTGTCCAGCGCGCTGCCAGCAGCAGGTTGCGCAGGATGTCCCAGTCGGTAAATTGCGTCATCATGCCGGCTGCGCTCCCAACCATTTACGTCCCAGCGCCAGCAGCAGTTGGCGCATGGCAATCGACAACGCCAGATAGATCAGCGTGGTCACGAAATAGACTTCAAAACTCAAAAAGGTGCGCGACTGAATCAGGTTGGCGGCGAAGGTCAACTCTTCGTACGACACCTGCGACACCACCGACGAGCCGAGCATCACAATGATGCATTGGCTGACCAGCGCCGGATAAATACGCTGCAGCGACGGCGGCAGCACCACGCGGATAAAGGTTTGCGTGCGGGTCAATCCCAGCACGCGCCCCGCTTCCCACTGCCCGCGCGGCGTCACCTGAATGCCGGCGCGAATAATTTCGGTGCTGTACGCGCCAAGGTTAATCAACATCGCCAGCAGCGCGGCTTCGCCCGCCGTCAGTTTCAGACCCAGATTGGGCAACCCAAAGACGATGAAAAACAGCTGCACCACAAACGGCGTATTACGAATCAGCTCGACGTACAGGCCCCAGATGCGGCTCGCCCAGCTCGGTTTGCCGCTGCGCAGCGCCGCGCCGAGAATACCGAGGCTGACACCGCCCACGGTGGCGAGCACGGTGATCTGAATCGTGACCCACAGTCCGGCCAGCAACTCTGGCCAGTGCGGCCAGAGATCGGCGAAGTTAAGTTGCGCCATACTTTATGCGCCGAGGTTCGCTGGCAGCGGCGCTTTCAGCCACTCTTCCGACAGCTTGTTCAGTGTGCCGTCTTTGATTCCCTGCTCAATCAGCGCATTCACTTTCTCTTTCAGCGCTGGCTCATCTTTTTTCAGGCCGATGTAGCACGGTGAATCTTTCAGCATAAACTGGGCAACCGGCGCTTTTTCGGCGTTCTGGCGCGCAATCGCCGCCACTACCAGGTTGCCCGTCGCAACGTACTGCACTTGTCCGGAAAGGTAGGCCGACAGCGTGGTGTTGTTATCTTCATAACGCTTCACCTGCGCCTCTTTCGGGGCGATATCGCTTAACACCATATCTTCCACTGCACCGCGCGTGACGCCGATCGATTTGCCGCTCAGCGCTGCCGCATCTTTCAGCGTTTCGCCTTTCGGACCAAATACGCCGAGGAAGAACGGCGCGTAAGCGCGGGTGAAATCGATCACTTTTTCACGCTCGGCGTTTTTACCCATACTGGAGATCACCAGATCGACTTTATCGGTCTGCAGATACGGCACGCGGTTGGCACTGGAAACGGGCACCAGCTGCAACTTCAGTTTCATCTGTTTGGCGAGATACTTCGCCATGTCGATATCGTAGCCCTGCGGTTGCAGATCTGTACCTACAGAACCGAACGGCGGGAAGTCCTGCGGAACCGCTACGCGGATCACGCCGCGCTTTTGGATATCCTGCAGCTGATCGGCCATCGCACTCCCGATCTGCGCCATCAGCAATGCCGCGCCCGCTACCGCTAATAATACTTTTTTCATTATGCACCCCGGTGAGTTTACGTGAAACAAAAGATTCTTGATGAATCATTCTGCAACTAATGTGCCAACCGCAGTGCCGGGAGAAGAAAGGGGAAAAAACGGGGATTTACCGCGTTGAAGGCAGCAAAAACGGGCATCGCGCCCGTTGGAATTAACGATCAAAAACAGTGCAATGCACCACAATGGCGCCCGTTAACGGTGTTCCAGCTCGTCAAGATGCTGATAAAGATCGGCAATTTGATGGATGCGCTGACGGCCCTGCGACAACATTTCGTGCAGTAACGCATTTGCCAACAGGTTAATCAGGCTCATGGCGGAGGCGTAGCTATCGAAAGCGGAAACGCTGTCGAGCGGCGCGCAAAGCTGCCAGCGCGCCAGCGTGATAATGCCCTGCGCCTGCGGCTCACACAGCGCCAGCACGGGAATGTTGCTCTGCTGCAGCTGCTGCATCAGCGGGCGAATGATGCGTGGACGGCGGCGAAACGCCATCACCACCACGATATCGTCGGGCGTGATATCCACCAGCTCTTCACCCAACGTCTGGCCCGGCTGCGGCAGCACATGCACCTGCGGACGCGCCTGCATCAGCTGCTGACGCAGGTGCAGCGCCACCGGATAGGCGTTACGCATGCCGATGATAAATACCCGTTTTGCCGCGCCCAGCGCGCTAATCACCTCGCCAAACTGCTGCGGATCGATGCTGTTGACCCACTGCGTCAGGTTGGCCATCTCCTGCTTATAGTGGCGTGACAGCAAGGTGTTACCCTGCACCGCATCGCGGTTGTCGGTGAGCGGCATGCCGCTCTGGCGCAGGATGCGCAGCTCGTCGCGCATGTCCTTATATTTCTCGTAACCGAGACGCTTGAATAAACGGCTGACCGTGGCCTTCGACACACCGCTCAGCCGCGCCAGCTCGGCGCTGTTGTAGCTGATCAGGTCATCAAAATGGTCAAACACGAAGTCGGCAATGCGCTGCTCCTGCGGCGACAGTTGCGGATAGTGACTACGAAGGCGTTCATCAAGTTGTTTCATCATCGGTCCTGTAACTTTCGTTTCATCACAAGCTAGCATAAATCGATCCAGATTGATGTCCGTTCAAAACTGGAACAGCTCTTGCTTCCCATTAACCACGTACCCAGAAAAAGAGTTCTTTATGATACAGAGCAACATGGCGCCGTTAGGCATGGCCGTTACGCCGCACCATCTCGCCAGCGAAAGCGCCTTAGCCGTACTGCGCGAAGGCGGCAATGCGCTGGAAGCGATGGTGGCGGCCGCAGCCACCATCGCCGTGGTTTACCCGCACATGAACGGTTTGGGCGGCGACGGCTTCTGGCTGGTGGTGCCGCCAAACGGCGATCCCATCGCCATTGACGCCAGCGGCGCAGCCGGTTCGCTGGCACATCTTGATTTCTACCATGGCGAAACGCAGATTCCGCATCGCGGCCCCAAAGCCGCCTTAACCGTGGCGGGTACCGTCAGCGGCTGGCAGGAAGCGTTAACGCTGGCGCAGGAACTTGGCGCGACGCCGCTGCCGTTAACCCGCCTGCTGCGCGATGCGATTCGCTATGCCGCCGACGGCATTCCGGTCACCGCCTCGCAAGCCGCCGCCACCGCCGCCAAACAGCACGAGTTGCAGCATCAACCTGGTTTTGCCGCCACCTTTTTACCGGACGGCAGCGTGCCGCTTGCTGGCAGTCGCTTCACCCAGCCGGCGCTGGCGAATACGCTGAGCATGCTGTGCGATCACGGTCTGGAAAGTTTCTATCGCGGTGAACTGGCGCACCATCTGGCGCGCGAAATGACCGCTCTGGGAATGCCAATCACGCTCGAAGATTTGCAAACGCACCAAGCCCGGCGCTGCACGCCGCTGCACCTGGCACACAGTGAAGGCGATATCTGGAACATGACGCCGCCAACACAGGGTTTGGTGTCGCTGGCGATCCTCGGCATTACCGATCGGTTGAATATGGCTGACGCCAATGAAGCGCAAACCGTGCACCGCATCGTTGAAGCCACTAAAAAAGCCTTTGCGCTGCGCGACCAGCACATCACCGATCCGCGCCACATCGACATTGATGTGCAGCGTCTGCTGGATGAGGAACACCTCAGCACGCTGGCGGCGCAGGTGGACGATCAACAAGCCGCTGCGTGGGGCACCGGGCGCGGGCCGGGCGATACCGTGTGGATGGGCGTGATGGACAGCAGCGGATTAGCGGTTTCGTTTATCCAGAGCGTCTATCACGAATTCGGCAGTGGCGTGGTGCTGCCCGGCACCGGCATCACCTGGCAAAACCGGGGTGCCGCCTTCAGCCTGCAACCCGATCATCTGCTGGCGCTGCAGCCGGGCAAACAGCCGTTCCACACCCTCAATCCCGCTGCCGCGCGTCTCAAAGATGGCCGCACCATGATATACGGTTCGATGGGCGGCGACGGCCAACCGCAAACCCAGGCGGCGATTTTCACCCGTCACGTGATTCAGGGACATCCGCTACAGCAGGCGGTGAGCGCGCCGCGCTGGCTGCTGGGTCGTACGTGGGGACAATCATCCGATTCGCTCAAGCTCGAAGCGCGCATCGCGCCGGAAACAGTGCAGCAGTTGCGTGCGCTCGGCCATGAGGTTGAACTGCTACCCGATTTCAGTGAAGTGGTCGGCCATGCGGGCGCGATCGTCAGACACAACAACGGCATGCTGGAAGGCGCGTTCGATCCGCGCAGCAACGGCAGCGCCGCCGGTTTCTAACGGAGATTATTGATGAGTTCACAACCGGACTGGGCCACCTATATCGCCCAAATGGAGCAGATTCTGGCGCTGGAGCTGGATGATGCGCGCCGCTCCGAGCTGCTGACGCAGTTCAACCGCATCGCCGCCATGGCCGAGCCGCTGATGGCGCTGCCGCTCGACGATCGCCTGGAAGTGGCGGGAGTGTTTCATCCATGAAACTTTCGTCATTATCGATTAATGCCCTGCAGCAGGCGCTGAGTCAGGGCGAGATCAGCGCCCGCGATATCGCGCAAAACACGCTGGCGGCGATTGAACAGCATAAGGCGATCAACGCCTGGACCGAAGTCACCGGTCAGCGCATGCTGCGCGAAGCCGATCAGATCGATCAGCTGCGCCAGCGCGGTGAAACCTTGCCGCCGCTAGCCGGTATTCCTTACGCGGTGAAAAACCTGTTTGATGTCGCCGGACACAGCACCTTAGCCGGTGCCAGCCTGTTCAGCGCACGCGCGGCGGCGCGCGAGGATGCGTGGGCGGTGAGCAAACTGCGTCAGTCTGGCGCGCTGCTCTCCGGCATGCTGAATATGGATGCCTATGCTTATGGTTTTACCACGGAAAACACCCATTACGGCGCGACGCGCAATCCGCGTGATTTAACCCGCGTGGCGGGCGGATCGTCCGGCGGTTCAGCGGCAGCGGTGGCGGCGGGTTTGGTGCACTTCTCGCTCGGTACCGACACTAACGGCTCGATCCGCGTGCCCGCTTCACTGTGCGGCATCTTTGGCCTGAAGCCGACCTTCGGCCGCCTGTCGCGCAGCGGCAGCCATCCGTTTGTCGCCAGCCTCGATCACATCGGCCCGTTTGCCCGTTCGGTTGAAGATTTGAGCCTGGTGTACGACACCTTGCAAGGTGCCGATGCCAGCGATGCCTTCCAGGCCGCGCAGCCCGCCTCGCCAGCTAGCGCAGGGCTCAGCAAGGGCGCAGAAGGCGTGCGCAGCGCGGTACTCGGCGGGTTCTTCTCAACCTGGTGCAGCGATGAAGCGCGTGCCGCCGTGGCGGTGGCAGCTAAAGCGCTGCAGGCAATCGACGAAGTGACCTTGCCGAATGCGGAGATCGCACGCTCGGCGGCCTTTATCATGACCGCCGCAGAAGGCGGCAATCACTACCTGCCGATGCTGCGCACGCAGCCGGAGCAGTTCGAGCCCAACTCGCGTGAGCGCCTGCTGGCCGGTGCGATGCTGCCTTCGGCGTGGTACGTGCAGGCCCAGCGTTTCCGCCGCCACTTCCAGCAGCAGGTGCTGCCGCTGTTTGAGCAGTTTGACGTGCTGATTGCGCCCGCCACGCCCTGCACCGCCACCACCATCGGCCAGGAAACCATTCATATCAACGGCCAGCATTTGCCGACGCGCGCCAGCATGGGCATGCTAACCCAGCCGATTTCGTTCCTCGGCTTACCGGTCTGTACCGTGCCGCTGCAAACCGCCAGCGGCTTGCCGATAGGCTTGCAGCTGATCGCTGCGCCGTTTAAAGAACATCTGGCACTGCGCGCCGCCTGGGCGCTGCAACAGCAAGGGCTGACGCTGCCACAAACCACCTTAATGGACGCCTGAAAATGACACCTGAACATATCGATCGCCCGGCAATTCTCGCCGAAGTCACCGCCGCCTTTTACCGCTATGAGCAAGCGCTGATCAGCAATGATGTGGAGGTGTTGGATGAGCTGTTCTGGCACGACAAACGCACCGTGCGTTTGGGCGCGGGTGAGAATTTGTATGGCATTGATGAGATCCGCGCTTTTCGCGCGGCGCGGCCGTCAAAGGGGTTGGAACGCGAGTTACGTAATACGGTGATCACCACTTTTGGCGATGACTATGCGGTGTGCAGTACGGAGTTTACGCGTGAAGGCGTAGAGAAGATCGGACGCCAGCAGCAGACGTGGGTGCGATTACCGTGCGGCTGGCGGATTGTCGCGGCGCAGGTGAGTTTGATGAGTTGAGTTGGGTGGTTTTTCCCTCACCCTAACCCTCTCCCGCACGCGGGCGAGGGAATGATTGGGCTACCGCATGCGGGCGAGGGATGATTAGGTGGAGTGATTTGTTGAACCGGGGCGGGATCGGCGCCTTCTCCCGCTGGCGGGAGAAGGTTGGGATGAAGGGCTAAGCGCTCGGTGCCGGATGCGTCGCGATCCAGTGATCGGCGATTTGCTGCCGCGTACACACCCACACATCTTCATGCTGCTGAATATGATCGAGGAAGCGCTGCAAGCCACGGAATTTCCCCGGACGTCCCAGTAAACGACAGTGCATGCCAATCGACATCATCTTCGGTGCCGTTTCTCCCTCTTCGTACAGCACATCAAAGGTGTCGCGCAAATAGGTAAAGAACTGCTCCGCCGTGTTGAAGCCCTGCGGCGAGGCGAAGCGCATATCGTTGCACTCCAGCGTGTAAGGGATGACCAGATGCGGTTTAACCGTGCCGTCCTGACAGGTGACCTGCGTCCAGAACGGTAAATCGTCGCCGTAATAGTCGCTGTCATAGCTAAAGCCGCCCTGCTCGACCACCAAGCGTCGGGTGTTTGGGCTGTCGCGGCCGGTGTACCAGCCGGTTGGCGCTTTGCCAAACAGGTCGGTTAACACGTCCACCGCCTGCTGCATGTGCTGGCGCTCGGTCTTGGCATCCATCGCCTGGTAGTGAATCCAGCGCCAGCCGTGGCTCACCACGTCGTAATCCGCCGCTTTGATCGCCTCAACGATGTCCGGATGACGCGCCAGCGCCATCGCCACGCCAAACACCGTCAGCGGCAAACCGCGCTTTTGAAACTCATTGTGGATGCGCCAGAAACCGGCGCGCGATCCGTATTCATACAGCGAATCCATCGACATATGGCG
Organism: Pantoea sp. AG1095; assembly: GCF_003208415.1. Lineage (NCBI taxonomy): Bacteria > Pseudomonadati > Pseudomonadota > Gammaproteobacteria > Enterobacterales > Erwiniaceae > Pantoea > Pantoea sp. AG1095. Next base: position 200,515 of record NZ_QKMJ01000008.1, read on the forward strand.
ATCGGCGTAGCTGGCCGCGCCGATGATATCGGAAAGAAACTGCTCGGAACCGGCGTCGCCATGCAACACGTTGTTCTCGGCGCCCTCTTCGTAATTAAGGACAAACTGCACCGCGACGCGCGCTTTGCCCGGCCACTGCGCATGCGGCGGGTTGCCAGCGTAGCCAATCAGATCGCGCGGATAGTTTTTGTTGAAGCTGTACTCTTTCTTGCCAGATACATCATTCATTCTGTAAGTTCCTGTCGCTCAACCAGTGGTTAGTTTAGGTGCTGAAAGGCTCCGCTGAGCGGTTTTTCGAGTGGATAATCGAGATCGCCGTGCTTGCTGGTACCAAAGCCTAGCGCCACCAGCGACTCCACCATTTTTACCGCAGCGCTGACCCCGTCGATTACCGGCATACCCAGCTCTTTGGTGAGATCCTGCGCCAGCGTAGCCATACCGCCACAGCCCAACACAATCGCGCCGCTGCCATCTTCGCGTTTGGCCTGCATGCAGCGCTGACGAACTTTTTCCTGCGCCACGCCGCTGCCGTCTTCCAGCGCCAGCACCGGCAGATCGATGGCGTGCAGCGCAGCACAATGATGAGTGAAGCCATATTGCTGCAGCAGATGGCGCGCAATCACCAGCGTGCGCGGCAAGGTGGTGACAATCGAAAAGCGCGTCGCCACCAGCGTGGCGGTGTGCATGGCCGCTTCCGCAATGCCAATTACCGGGCCGCTCGCCAGTTCACGCGCCGCCAGCAATCCCGGATCGCCGAAGCAGGCAATGATATGGCCACTCACGCCCTGCTCTTTGCCGCGTTTCACCTGCTCCAGCACACCAATCGCCGCGATGGCTTCATCAAAATGACCTTCAATCGACTCGACGCCGTGAGTCGGGCACACCGCCAGAATCTCGGTGCCCGGCGCGGCGACGGCGCGCGCGGCAGTACCCATGGTTTCCGTCATCGCTAAGCTGGTGTTGGGATTGATGACCTGAATCAGGCTCATGATGCCGCTCCTTTGTTACCGGCAAATAACCGGGTGAAATCAGGCAAGGTTTCGCCGCTGCGCTCAAAGTGCAGGCTGGCAACAATATGTTCGAAGTGATGCTGCAGCGCCGCCGTTAACCCCGGCAGATCTTTTTGCCGCAGCAGATCCACCAGCCGATCGTGATGATCGCATCGGCAGCCGCGCTGCCACGGTGCACCGTAAGCGGCAATCACCAGCGACGAACGCTGCGTCAGGCGCGTCACCATATCGGTGAGCACTGCGTTACCGGAGATCGCCTGCAGCTGAATATGGAACGCGGCGGAGAGACGAATCGCCGCGGCACCATAATGCTGATCATGTGCCAGCTGCTCTTCTTCAATCAGCACGCCGAGTGCCGCTAAGTGCGGTGCCTGCACGTGGCTCAGCACAGCCGGTAGATTGGCGCACTCTAATAAACTGCGGGTGGCAAAGATGTCGCGGGCTTCATCCACGCCCGGCGTCGCCACCTGTGCACCACGCCTGGGCGACAAAGTGATCATTTGCACCGCGGCGAGGCGTTGCAGCACCTTACGAATGCCGGTGCGGCTCACGCCGAAGACATCCGATAAGGCTTCTTCCGGCAATTTACTGCCCGGCGGCAGTTGATGCTCAACGATGGCGGTAAGCAGCGCCTGATAGATAGGTTCATCGCGATCGTTCAGATCGGCAGCCGTTTTCTGGCCTGTTTCACTCTTCATTACCTGCTCCGGTAAGTGACTGTGTGCTGCACATCGTATACGTGAAATTAATTTTTTGTATACAAGAAATCATTTCTGGCCTGGATCCTGCAATACCGTTTCACGCTGTGATTATTTTTCCATGATGTTGAGAGGAGCAGGTTTCATGCCAAATCATTCTGAAGTGACCTCGCGGGTGGCCTCTGAAGCCAACGCACAATACAGTCCACGTCTGTGTAATGACGATCTGGCGCCGACGCGCGACCAGAACTGGTCGTGGTACAACATCTTTTCGTTCTGGATGTCGGACGTGCACAGCATGGGCGGCTACGTGGTGGCCGCCAGCTTCTTTACCCTCGGGCTGGCGAGCTGGCAGGTGCTGCTGTGCTTGTTAGTGGGCATCTGCATTGTGCAGCTATGCGCCAATCTGGTGGCCAAACCGAGCCAGATGGCGGGTGTACCGTACGCGGTGATTTCGCGTCAGGCGTTTGGTGTGTTTGGCGCTAACATCCCGGCGATTATTCGCGGGCTGATCGCTTTTGCATGGTACGGCATCCAGACTTATCTGGCGGCTAACGCGCTGATGCTGGTGCTGCTGAAGTTCTTTCCAACCCTTAGCAGCATGACACAAAGCAGCTGGCTCGGCTTATCTCAGCTGGGCTGGTGTTGTTTCGGTGTGATGTGGTTACTGCAGGCGATGGTGTTCTGGCACGGTATGAGCGCGATTAAACGCTTTATTGATGTCGCCGGTCCGGCGGTGTACGTGGTGATGGTGGCGCTGGCGGGCTGGATTGTATACAAAACCGGTTTCGACGGCATTTCCTTCACGCTGGCCAGCAAGCAGTTGAGCACCGGCGAGCAAACCTGGCAGATGATTACCGCCACCGCGCTGGTAGTCTCCTACTTCTCCGGTCCGCTGCTGAATTTTGGTGACTTCTCGCGTTACGGCAAAAGCATGGGCGAAATTCGTCGCGGCAACCGCTGGGGCTTACCGTTCAACTTCCTGCTGTTCTCGATTGTCACCGTGGTGATTGTCTCCGGTACGCAATCGCTGTTCGGCAGAATGATCACCGATCCGATTGAAACTGTCAGCATGGTGGGTAACGACGTGGCGGTGGCGATTGGCCTGCTGACCATGATTATCGCTACCATCGGCATTAATATCGTGGCGAACTTCGTTTCGCCAGCATTCGACTTCTCGAACTGCTCACCGCAGAAAATCAGCTTCCGCACCGGTGGCATGATTGCCGCAGTTGGTTCGGTGTTACTGACGCCGTGGAACCTGTTCCAGTCGCCAGAACTGATTCACTACACGCTGGATGTGCTGGGCTCGTTTATTGGGCCGCTGTTTGGCATCCTGGTGGCCGATTTCTATCTGATTAAACGCAGCAAAGTCTACGTGGATGACCTGTTTGATGACACGCCGAAAGGCCGTTACTGGTATCGCGGCGGCTTCAACCCGAAAGCAATTGCCGCGCTGCTGCCTTCGGTGGGCATTTGTCTGGTGATCAGCTTTATTCCTTCACTGCATGCGGTGGCGAACTTTAGCTGGTTTATCGGCGTGGCGTTGGGTGCGGGCTGCTATCGCTGGCTGGCGCGCGCTGACCGCGAAGAGTCGGTGGCGGCGTATCGCGCGACGGTGGCGGTACAGAAGGATTAAGTTGCGTGCGCGCTGGCCCTCATCCCATCCTTCGCCCGCTTGCGAGAGAAGGCGGGGGATGAGGGAAAGCGATACCATTTGGAAAAAGCAAAAAGCCGATGCATTTCTGCATCGGCTTCTTTAAATAGATTGGCGGAACGGACGGGGCTCGAACCCGCGACCCCCTGCGTGACAGGCAGGTATTCTAACCAACTGAACTACCGCTCCGCGCTTTGTTCCCCGTCGAGAACGAGGCGCATATTAATAGCAGCTTTCACACCCGTCAACGCTTTTTCTGTGGGAATGTTTCGTTTGACGTTTTTTTCAGCTTAACGTCGATTTTGCACGCAAAATCAGCCGTTTTACACGCGCCACAAGCAGCTACCACCCTTCTTCTGCACCAAATCCAGACGACCTTCGTGCGCAGCAATCTCTTCATCGCTGGCGCTGACCACGCGCAGACCTGAACTCGGACGCACAATGCGCTGAATGTTCTCCGCGCCGCCCTGATTGTTCTGCTCACCGTCCAGAGAAAATGCCAGCGAGGTTTGACCGCCGGTCATCATCAGGAATACTTCGGCCAGAATCTCGGCATCGAGCAGTGCGCCGTGCAGCGTACGCTTGCTGTTGTCTATCTCATAACGGTTGCACAATGCATCGAGGCTGTTGCGCTTGCCGGGATACATCTTACGCGCCATCGCCAGGCTATCGGTGATCTGGCAGAAGGTTTCGGTTTTGCCGATATCCCGCTTCAGCATGCCGAATTCATAATCCATAAAGCCAATATCGAACGATGCGTTATGGATCACCAGCTCTGCGCCACGGATGTAATCGAGGAATTCGTCGGCGATATCCGCAAACATCGGCTTATCAGCGAGGAATTCATCGGCGATACCGTGAACGCCGAACGCTTCCGGATCCACCAGCCGATCGGGCTTCAGATACATATGGAAGTTGTTGCCGGTCAGGCGACGGTTGATCACCTCAACCGCACCAATTTCAATGATGCGATGTCCTTCATAATGTACACCGATCATGTTCATGCCGGTGGTTTCAGTATCGAGGACGATCTGGCGGTTATTTGCAGTGCTCATAGGACTCGTTTTATGTCAGACTTGGCGTTTTGTCAGAAGGAAGTCTACCAGAGATGCGCAAACAGGTAGAAATATTCACCGATGGATCTTGCCTGGGCAATCCCGGTCCCGGCGGTTATGGCGCCATTTTACGTTATGGCGCGCATGAAAAAGAGTTCAGTACAGGTTATCGCCTCACCACTAACAATCGCATGGAAATGATGGCGGCTATCGTGGCGCTCGAAGCGTTGAAACAGCCGTGTGAGGTGGTGATCAGCACCGACAGCCAATATGTTCGTCAGGGTATCACCAGCTGGATCCACAACTGGAAGAAGCGCGGCTGGAAAACCGCCGATAAAAAACCGGTGAAAAATGTCGATCTGTGGAAACGTCTCGATGTGGCGCTCAGCAACCATGAAATTAAGTGGGAATGGGTAAAAGGCCACGCGGGGCATCCGGAGAACGAACGCTGCGACGAACTGGCACGCAGCGCGGCGGGAAAGCCCACTCAGGATGATATCGGTTATCAGGTTGAATCCTGATCCTTCACTTCACGAAACTGGCGCGTGACATTAACCGTTTGCCGTAGCTGGCTTTGACTCAGATTCTTCTTCATTTTGGTGGGCGTTAGCGGGAACGTACGTTTACGTGCCACCACAATGTTCAAACAACCGAGCGCCGGTAAATGCGCGCTGATCACCCTGCCGCCCTGCCGATGCCACGGCACCACCTGAAAACGGGTGCGGTAAACCACCTCATAATTCAGCAGGCCCAGCCAGTCGAGCAATCGTACCTGGCTGAACATCCGTCCACTCCACGGCGCGCGCGAGTGCAGACCCGGAATGCCTTTGCTAATCCCTAATAAACTGAAAGGGTTGAAGCCACTGATGATCATCCATCCATCATCGATCAATACCCGATCCACTTCACGCAGTACGCGGTGCGGATCCTGACTCCACGCCAACGTGTGCGCAAGTAAACAGGCATCAACGGATTTAGATTCAAAGGGTAATTGCGTGTTATTGGCGATAACCTGTAATTCATCGCCCTCAATGCCCACATTCACCTGATGCGATATGGCACACTGGCTGGTGTTGATTTCTGCGCTGAGGCTGCCAATTTTAAGCATATGAAAGCCATACAGCTTGCCGAGATAAGGCTGCAGTTGCTGAGTGAGCGCGTCGCGAAAATAGTCTCCCATTGGCATATCGCGCCAGGAGCGCGGTGCAATCAGGATTTGGCGTGTTTTAGCCGGCTTCATGCTCTACCATTTTCCTTTTTCTACGACCTGAGAGGTGTTTATGAATCTTACCAGCATTCCCGCATTGCAGGATAACTACATCTGGACACTAACGGACGATGACAACAGGTGTTTGATAGTCGATCCCGGCGAAGCACAGCCGGTGCTGGATAAAATCAGCGCCAATCATTGGCAACCGGTGGCGATTTTGCTGACGCACCATCATCACGATCACGTCGGCGGTGTGGATGAGCTGTTGCAGCACTATCCCGATGTGGCCGTTTTCGGTCCAGAGGAAACGGCAGATAAAGGGGCGAAGCGTATTGTGGCCGAAGATGATGAATTTACCCTGCTTGGGCTGAATTTCCGTGTCATCGCAACACCCGGTCACACTTTAGGACATATCTCATATTTCAGCTCCCCTTATCTTTTCTGTGGTGACACGATGTTTTCTGGCGGCTGCGGGCGTTTATTTGAAGGCACTGCAGAGCAAATGTTCGAATCATTTCAAAAACTTAATCAGCTCCCTAAAGATACTCTCGTTTGCTGCGCGCATGAGTACACTTTATCCAATATGAAGTTTGCTGCGGCTATTCTGCCCCACGACCCTAAAATTTTGGCAAGGTATCAGCAAATTAAGGACTTACGCGCAGAAAACCGCATCACTTTACCAACAAAACTGGCCTTAGAGCGGGAAATAAATTTATTTTTACGTACGCAAGAGGCTGATTTACAACAGGCTTTAGGCACTAATGTCTCATCATCAGCGTTATGGCAAACTTTCGCCGATCTACGCGAGAAGAAAGACCGCTTTTGATATTTGAGGTTGTGTTGTGGTGGACCGTCACGTATAGTTGCTCGTCTTTTAAGCGAACTATTGACACACACATGAAGGCTAAAGCGATCTTACTCGCCTCGGTCTTGCTGGTAGGATGTCAGGCATCAAGGAATGACGCCAATATCCCCGTACAGCATGCCCAGAGTCTGTCTTCAGCTGGTCAAGGTGAAAATGGAAAGTACGGAGATCGATTGTTGTCGCCGCGATGGCAGGATGATGGAACAAGCCTCGCAGAAGATACTGATCTCTGGAATCACATTAGTGACGAGTTGAAGATGGGGATTCCGGAAAACAGCCGGATCCGCGAACAAAAAACAAAATTTTTAAAAAATAAGAGCTATCTCCACGATGTAACATTACGGGCAGAGCCGTACATGTACTGGATTGTCGAGCAGATACAGAAACGTAAAATGCCGATGGAACTGGTACTGCTACCCATAGTGGAGAGCGCTTTTGACCCACACGCAACATCTTCTGCGAATGCCGCCGGCATCTGGCAGATTGTTGCACAAACGGGCAAAAACTATGGTTTGAAACAGAACCAATGGTACGACGGACGCCGCGATGTGGTGGCCTCGACCAAAGTAGCGCTGGATATGATGCAGCGTCTGAACGGTATGTTTGACGGCGACTGGTTACTGACCATCGCCGCCTATAACAGCGGTGAAGGACGTGTGCTGAAGGCGATGAAACAGAATAAGGCGCGCGGTAAGCCGACTGACTTCTGGAGTTTATCGCTGCCCCGCGAGACCACGGTTTACGTACCTAAAATGTTGGCCTTGAGTGAGATTCTCAAGAACAACAAGCGTTACGGTATCAAACTGCCGACCCCGAACGAGAGCCGTGCTTTAGCTCGCGTAGAGGTGGGACAGCAGATTGAACTGACGCAGGCCGCCGATATGGCCGGTATGTCTCTCAGCAAGTTGAAGACATTTAATGCCGGTTATAAAAACGGCGCCACCGCGCCAAATGGACCGCACTACATTATGGTGCCTAAGTCCAACGTTGCTAAGTTGCGCGATTCACTGGCTTCCGGTGATATCGCTTCCGTGCAGCCTACCGAGATGGCGAAAGTCAGTGCGGCAGGAAACAGCTATACGGTACGCAGAGGCGACACCTTGTCTGGCATTGCCAACAAGCTTGGCGTAAGCGTCAGTGCACTGAAACAGCAGAACAATCTGCGCAGCGCTTCAGTTCGTACCGGTCAGACTCTGACCGTGAGCGGCAAAGCGAGCACGCAATTGGCTGATAACGGCAACAGCATCACCTACCGTGTACGTAAGGGTGATTCTTTTGCCAGTATTGCTAAACGCCACGGTGTGAACACCAAAGACGTTATGCGCTGGAACAGTGACGCTAAAGACATTCAGCCGGGCGACAAGCTCACGCTGTTTGTGAATAATAGCGCAACACCTGATACCTAATGCCCCGAAAAGGCTGACTTTTGTCAGCCTTTTTCATTTTCTGCTTCTGCTAAATTCTGCATATCGCCTGTTCAGGCTCTGACTCGCCCTTCCCTGTATTGTTTCAGCTGAACATTAACTGTTGCGGGGCGGGAGTTCGAGCGTATTAGCTTAACGCTCAATACCGTAGAGAGAGTTGAACTCAACCAGCAGCGGATTGTGATCTGATGCGCGCGTCACCAGCACAGAAGCTTCACTGACCTTCATATCGCGGTAGAAGACGAAATCCAGTGGGCGCCCAAAGGCTTTTCGGCGATGGTCATCGGTGAAGTTCACCTCACGCAAAGACATCTCCCGCGCAAAGCGATACAGCGCATTCATGCGCTGGCGGCTCCAGGCGTTGAAATCCCCCGCCATGATCACCGGTCCGCGATGATGTTGAATCTGTTCGCCAATCGGCCCCAACTGTTTGCTGTAGACATCGACACCGAGACTGAAATTGACCGCGTGGATATTCACCACCATCAGCATTTCGCCCGTGGGTAATGGATACGCCGTGACCAGCGCAGATTTGGCCAAACGCAGCAGCGGCTCACGTTCCCGTAGTGGGCAACAGTACACAGGGTGCGCAGACGCCAACGTCATGACGCCGGAAGGATGTTGCGGTAAGACAAAGGCTGGCACCTGATCGGCCGCGAGATAGTTACTGGTGGCGAATTTGACCAGTTCAGGCGTGGCCTGCGCCTCCTGCAGCAGAACAAGGTGGGCATCTTTGCCAAAACCTTGGAGCACAGACATCCAGTCTGCACGCTGTTGCTTAAAGATATTCCAGACTAAAACTCGCAGTGTGGGATCAGCTGGCAAAGGTGCGCCAGGCGGTAATGCCTGCCCAAGATGCAGCATTGCCCCCGGCGGAAAAATCCGTTCTGCTGGCTGACCTGCTACATAACGCATTGAATAAGTTTTTTTCCGCACTTTCCCGCCCAACTGGTTTACGACTCGCACTTCACCTGACTGTTATAGGGATTTTAGCGCGGGGTTTCAATTGGTGTTCTTGATTGTCGGAATTCGCCTCACAGCTTACCAATGTAAAAGCCTGCCAGTTGGCAGGCTTTTGTGCATGTTATTCCATCGCTATCGCAGTCTGAGTTTTATCGGGTTGGCCACTCAATCGCACTAGCAGCAGCGTGCCAGGTACATACACCGTACCGATCCACGGGGTTTGCGCCAATCCATAATGTTCAACAATGCAGAATCACGCTCACTGCGGCAGGCAGCGTAATACGGAGTTGTTCAGCGATGGTTGGGCTCAGAACGACGATAACAAATTCTGTCGTTCCGATCGCACAGGCACTGATCGTCAGCGCCCAAAGTGCAATTGGCATGATTAACTCCCATTAAGGTTTTGATGGGCATTAGTGTTGCCGCATGCTTTAATGACAAAAAGATGCAAAGTTCGAACAGACTTTTGCTTTTGGAGGGATAATGAAGGCATCGTCAGATGAGCTTAAGGTGTTTATCGCTGTAGTGGAGAGCGGCAGCTTCAGTCGCGCTGCAGAGCAGTTGCACATGGCCAATTCAGCGGTGAGTCGTACGGTTAAAAAACTGGAGAATAAGCTGGGTGTCGCGCTCTTAACGCGTACTACGCGTCAGCTAGCGCTCACTCATGAAGGCGAGCATTACTTTCGCCGCGTGCAAAAGTTGATGCAGGAGATGTCAACCGCCGAGAGCGAGTTGATTGAGCGTCAGCTAGCGCCTCAGGGCGTACTGCGTATTGATGCTGCTACACCCGTGATTCTGCATCTGTTGCTACCGATGATTAAACCCTTTCGTGAGCGCTATCCCAATGTCACACTATCGCTCATCTCCTCAGAGAGCTTTATTAACCTCATCGAACGTAAAGTCGATGTGGCGATTCGCGCTGGCAATTTGACGGATTCTACACTGCGCGCTCGTTTGCTCTTTATAAGCTATCGCAAATTAGTAGCGACGCCGGCTTATCTGGCGAAACATGGTGTCCCTGAATCAACAGCTGATTTGGCTCAGCATGAATGCCTTGGCTTCGTTGAAACACCACGCTTAAATCGCTGGCCTATCGCAGATGAAGGTGGCGATCTTTATGACATCACGCCAGGAATGTCATCTAACAGCGGCGAAACGCTCAAACAGCTAGTGCTAGGCGACCAAGGTATCGCGTGTTTATCAGATTTTATGGTAGATAAAGAGATAGCTGATGGTACTTTTATTGAACTGCTTGCTGAACAGCGTATTCCAGTTGAGATGCCTTTTAATGCAGTCTATTACAGTGACTTAGGAGTTAGCCAACGCGTCAGGGCGTTTATCGATTTTCTGAGTGAATGGGTTAAAGCTCAGCCCTGGCGAGTGCAGGGCTGAAAAGGGATGCAGTGATTAATCCCAGTCTGGCGCCAGACCTTCTGGACTCACTAAGCGCTGATGACGATCCAGCGCGGCAATATTTGCCATATCTTGATCGTCTAGCAGCAGATCAACCGCTGTCATGTTGCTCGCCAGGTTTTCACGTTTAGTTGATGACGGGATCACCGCGTAACCTAACTTCATCGCCCATGCCAAAACAACCTGTGCCGGAGTAGCTTTGCGCTTCTGTGCAATGGTATTAATTACCTCATCCTTCAGCGCTTCTCCATAAGCTAACGTCATGTAAGAAGTGATATGAAGACCATTCTTTTTAGCAAAATCAACCACCTGCCGATTCTGCAAAAAGGGATGCAGCTCAATCTGGTTAGTCGCTATATTTTCCACGCCAACCGCGTCAATCGCCTCTTTCATCAAAGCAATTGGGAAGTTTGAGATACCAATTTGACGCGTCAGCCCTGCTTCTTTTGCTGCCATCAATGCCAACATGCTCTCTTTCACCGATACCGCCGATCCGGGAGAAGGCCAGTGGATTAAGGTGAGATCGACATAACCGGTGCGCAGCTTTGCCAGGCTCTCTTTCAAGCTGGGAATCAACTTTTCAGCCGAAAGATTGTCGATCCAAATTTTAGTGGTAATAAACAAGTCGCCACGTGCTGCGCCATTCTCAGCGATCGCCTGGCCCACAGCCGCTTCATTTTCATAGATTTGCGCAGTATCAATTGTGCGATAGCCAAGTTCCAACGCAGTTTTAACTGAATGGATTACAACGTCATCTTGCAGGCGGAAAGTACCTAAACCAAAGGCGGGGATTGTCATGATTTCCTCATCGTATAGCGTTATGTTTCGATGGGAATTATTTTGGCAGGTTTATTGTTGCTGAAAAATCCGTTTATAAGCAGAAGAATTTTGATTTTTTATCAACAATAATGAAAAAATTGCAGATATGAAAAAGCCCTGACTTTTCAGTCAGGGCTTATCAATTAAGTGGCGGAACGGACGGGGCTCGAACCCGCGACCCCCTGCGTGACAGGCAGGTATTCTAACCAACTGAACTACCGCTCCACCGATTCTGTACTGAT